>NZ_JBHLSW010000006.1:0-177272 GCF_042434805.1 Brevundimonas balnearis
GAGCAGATTCATCGGTCTCTCCAATGAAGAGACCTTCGCCTAACAGCGAATCCCCGTCAAGCCCATATCTACTTATTCCGAAAATGTTTCGGAGGCTAGCCTGACCGCGCTGCGCATGGTCCCGGATGCTCCAAATCCGCCCCCGCGGCGCGCCCCAGCCCCACCTCAGGCGGCTCAAGACCCCGAACCGGATATCCAGAAATGAACCTGCAAGGCCCCGAGCTTCTCGAAGCCATCCGGTATCTTCCCGCGATCCGTTCCCGACAGGCGGAGTTGCGCGGATACAGCGAACTACGACAACCAACAAAAGAGGTGCTGCATCCGATCGTATCTCTCGGAAAGCTCGGGCGTGTCGATGATGCGCGACGCGTGCTGGAGACAGTCAGCGAGAAGGTGGGGCCGTGTTTTCTCGATCTGAACACTTTCGCGGGCCAAGCGTGCAGACAATGGAACGAGCTCTGCGATCCGTCGAACAACTACGAAGCTTGGCGTCAGCTCGCTGAGACCCAAGAGGGTATCACGCCGGTCGCGCTTTTGCGGGAAGGAGCGACTGAGCGTCCATTCATCCGACAGGTTCTCATGATTGAGGAACGCTTCGGTGCTGTCGTCATCCGCACGCGACGGGCTGCTCAAGACCTACCCTCCTTACAGGCTGCCCTTTCTGCTGTGAACGATGTGAACAGCGTCCTGATTGTACTTGATCTCGGCTACGTGAGGGGTGCAGTCGAGCCGAAAGAGACCGAGGCACGACGCGTGATATCTGCTCTAAGGTCCACCGACCCTGCGGCACGAGTAGCCGTGATTAGTTCCAGCTATCCGCGCGTAATCTCAGTGTATGGAGACCAACGCGGCTCTCTCCCTATCTTGGAACGCGAGCTACACGCGCAGATCGGCGGGGACGAGGTGGCGATCTATGGCGATCATGCCTCGATCTACCCTGAGCCTTTTGAGCCGACCATGAGCCGATGGGTCCCTCGCGTTGACTACTGCCTCGACTATGCGTGGCTCTATGAGCGCAGACGGGACGATGCTGGCGGATACGTCGAATGCGCTCGCCGGGTGGTGGACTCACCGGATTGGGACCCTGCATTTGCAGATGTCGCTTGGGGTGCAGATATCATCCGCCGCACAGCACAGTCTGGCGCGGTTCAAGGCGGCTTCGGTTCGCCAGGCAACTGGATTGCTGCCCGCGTGAATATGCATATTGAACGGCAAGCCGCGCTTGGGGCGGCAGACGGCATGGAAGACGACTGGGAAGGGGATCTCTAGCCGACTTTACGCTTCAGCACAGGCCCGCCGGGTGCCTGCAAGAGCAATGGATGGCCATCTGGAATGCTCACGTCGCTCAATGTCGGCGGCGGCGTGGACTCAATCATCGACAGCACTCGGCTTTGCTGAGGTCGGCGCAGCGCTGACATGGCAGCCAGTGTGCCGACGCGCCCCCGCTGACCGATAAAGTCCTGGTGGCGCAAGCGATGACGTCGTTTCACGGCATCCCGAGCGGCGCTGGCCAGATCCGAAGTTGGAAGTTCAGCGGCCGTTCGCTCCAAGTCCGCTCGGTGCGCTTCCTTAGCGAGCCGGAACCCATTTGCTGTGAGTAGCCGCCGCAATTCGGCGGCGGTCATGAGCGAAATGTAGGCGGCCTTGGAGAGTTGAGACTGCCGAGGGGCAACCTTCTGTTTGACCGCACCCTCTGCATCTACGATCCACACGCCCACGCCTTCGGGGACCATAGCGAGGATCGCGGCCTCAAATCGTTCGGCCGCCACGACCGTGAACTTCTCGAAGTATGTGCAGAAGGTGGCAATCTGGCCCGGTAGACGCGCCAGGCTGTCGGCATCTGACTTGATTTCAAACGCCCAAAGCTTGCCGTTCGCCAACACGACATCGGCACGCCTAGTCCAGTTTGCGACCGTCATTTCCGAGATAAGGACAGCGTCGTCGTCGACCAGTGCGCCTGTCAGCAAACGATCAATGACCGCCGCTTTGACATGCACCTCAGATCGATTTGCCGGCCCACTCACAGTTAATGCCTTGCGCTCCCGATCCTTTACCGCCCCCTAAGCGCCAGACTTTCTAGGCGGCACCGGCGTAGTGGGCAACGTGGCATTACGCCGGAACCGAGTCATTTCCGAGTCATCTAGGAAGCCGAACCGCTCCTTAAATCCCCCACCGCCCCCTCCCATATCCACTCCATGACCGCCCTCTCCATCCTCGACCTCGCCCCAGTGCCGGAAGGCTCCGATGTTTCCCGGGCGCTGGCCAACACCCTCGACCTGGCCCGCCACGCCGAGCGTCTGGGCTATCGGCGCTACTGGCTGGCGGAGCATCACAACATGCCGGGCATCGCCTCGGCGGCGACGTCGGTCGTGATCGGGGCCGTGGCGGCGGCGACGAAGACGATCCGGGTCGGGGCCGGCGGGATCATGCTGCCCAACCATGCGCCCCTGGTGATCGCCGAGCAGTTCGGCACGCTGGCGGCGCTGCATCCCGGGCGGATCGACCTGGGGCTGGGCCGGGCGCCGGGGTCGGACATGGCGACCGCGCGGGCGCTGAGGCGGAACCTCGCCGGCGACGCCGACAGCTTCCCCCAGGATGTGGTCGAGCTGATGCACTGGTTCGCCCCGGCCGAGGAGGGCCAGCGGCTGCGCGCCAATCCGGGCGAGGGGCAGGACGTGCCGATCTGGATCCTGGGATCGTCGACCTTCGGCGCCCAGCTGGCGGCGCATCTCGGCCTGGCTTTCGCCTTCGCCAGCCATTTCGCGCCGACGGAGATGACAGCGGCGATCCGGATCTATCGTGAGACCTTCCGGCCCTCGGCGCGGCTCGATCGGCCCTATGTCATGCTGGGCTTCAACGTCTTCGCCGCCGAGACGGACGAAGAGGCGCGGCTCCTGTTCACCTCGATCCAGCAGGCGTTCGTGAACCTTAGGACCGGTCGGCCCGGCAAGCTGCCGTCGCCGGTCGAGGGCTATGCCGAGCGGCTCGATCCCGCCGCGAGGGCGATGATCGACCAGGCGCTGTCGTGTTCCGCCGTCGGCGGCCCCGCGACCGTGCGCGATCAGGTCCAGGCCTTCGTCGAGCGGACCGGCGCCGACGAGCTGATGATCACCAGCCAGATCTGGGATCACGCCGCACGGGTGCGCTCGCTGGAAATCCTCGCGGCGACGACCACCGACCTCGCCGCCGCCGCCTGAAACCGCCAAGCGTCGCCATAACACGTTGATCTTCCAGGCTTCGCCGGCGGGAACCGGCGGCGACGGGCGCGGTTGTAGGGGCTCCAACCCAGCGAGGAGCCTCCCCATGGCCGAGAAGACGCTTGAGACCCTGTTCCACGACACGCTCAAGGACATCTATTACGCCGAGCGCAAGATCCTGAAATCCCTTCCGAAGATGCAGCGCGCGGCCCAGTCGCCGGAGCTGAAGGCCGCGTTCGAGAAGCACAAGGACGAGACCGAGGGCCAGATCGAGCGCCTGCAGCAGGTGTTCGAGCTGATCGGCAAGCCCGCGCGCGGCAAGACCTGCGACGCCATCGAGGGCATCCTGGCCGAGGGCGAGGAGATCATGGACGAGTACAAGGACAACATCGCCCTGGACGCCGGCCTGCTCGCCGCCGCGCAGGCCGTGGAGCACTATGAGATCACCCGCTACGGCACCCTGAAGCGCTGGGCCCAGGTGCTGGGCATGGACGAGGCGGTCCGCCTGCTCGACGAGACCCTGCAGCAGGAATCCAAGACCGACGAGGACCTGACCAAGATCGCCGACGCGGCGGTCAACGTAGAGGCGCTGCGCCCCGCCGCCGAATAATCTCAGGGCCGGAACGGTCCCGCGCGGCTGAGCGCCGACGGGACCGGCTTGCCCAGCTTCTGGCCGATCCAGCGGCCGGTCTCCAGCAGGGCTTCGAGGTCGTAGCCGGTCTCGAAGCCCGCCCGGTGCAGCATGTGCACCAGGTCCTCGGTCGCCACATTGCCCGTGGCCCCCGGCGCGAAGGGGCAGCCGCCGATCCCTCCGACCGAGGCGTCCAGCACCTCGACGCCCGCCTCCACCCCCGCATAGGCGTTGGCCAGCCCCGTGTTGCGGGTGTCGTGAAAATGCAGCCGCAGACGCGCGGTCGGGGCGGCGGCGCGCGCGGCCTCCACCACCCTCGTCACCGCCCAGGGGTCGCCCGCGCCGATGGTGTCGGCCAGCCCGATCTCATCCACCCCCGCCTCGCCCAGTCGTCCGACGATCTCGGCGACCTGTTCCGGCGCGACCTCGCCGTCGAAGGGGCAGCCCCAGCAGCACGACAGGGTGACCGACAGCGACGGCGCCGCCTCCGCGGGCCCGGCGTTGTGTCGCCGCGACAGGATCTCCTCGACCATCGCCGCCTGCTGGGCGCGGTCCATGCCCTGGTTCTTCAGGCCGAAGCCGTCCGTGGCGGCGATGGAGAGGTTGACCTCCTCGACCCCGGTCGCGACGGCCCGCTCATAGCCCTTGGCGTTCAGCACCAGGCCGATGCGGCGGCGCCCCGGCGCGGGCGGCAGCAGGGCCATGACGTCCTCGGCGCCCGCCATCTGCGGCACCAGACGGGGATGCACGAAGCTGACCGCCTCGATGCGCCGGGCGCCCGCCGCCTCCAGCCGGCGCACGAAGGTCGCGCGCGCCTCCGGGTCCAGCACCGTCGCCTCGTTCTGGAGTCCGTCGCGCGGGCCGACCTCGACGATCTCGATGAAGCGGCTCATCGGGCCGGCGCCTCCGCCGGGGCATAGACCGTCAGCACCAGATCATCGCCCTTGGAGTAGTTGTGGCCCGCCACCTCGGCCACGGGGCGGGGCGGGGCGGCGCCCAGCTCGGCCAGGGCCGCGGCGAAGGCGTCGGCGTCTCCGGCCTCGACGATCGCGGGGCGTCCGGCGACCAGCGCGCGGGCCGCGCCCTCGGCGTCGGTCAGCTCAGTCGTCGTGCCGGCCAGGAAGACGAAGCTGGGCTCGTGGAAGGTGGTGATCGCCACCGGCGCGCCGACGCGGCCCTGGCGGGGGTGCAGGCCGGCGTCCATGAGCGCCGCGTCCAGGCGCGGCGAGATCGACAGGGGGCGCAGCTGGCGAATCTCTCCGGCGAGGCCGGCGTGCGCCAGGACGCCGAAACCGAGCGCGATGAGAACCGCCGTGGTCGAGGCCCGGTTCAGCAGCAGGAACCCGCCGATCGCCGCCGCCATCAGGCTGAAGGCGATGGTCATCGTCGCCCAGGTCTGGGCCGTGGAGGTGCCGAACTCGGTGAGCCCGTAGACCGCCACCGCCGAGATGATCACCGCGGCGAACAGCATCAGCCCCGCGCCCAGACGGCGCGACAGCGTGCCGATCGGCCGGGTCATGGCGGCCGCCATCAGCCAGGCCAGGGCCCCGAAGGTCGGCAGGGTGTAGTGGGGCAGCTTGGTCGGCGTCAGCTCGAAGATGATCCAGGTCGGGATCAGCCAGCACAGGGCGAAGCGCACGCCGGGCTCGACCCGCCGGCTCCAGCCGGTCGACAGTGCCGCCGGGAGCAAGAGCGTCGCCGGGAACAGCAGCACCGGAGCCAGCAGCAGGTAGTAGCCGGGGAAGCCGCCGTGGCTCTCGTCGGCCCCCACCACCTTCTGGCCCAGATCGCCGCCCACGGCCTCGCGCCAGAAGGCGCCGTCGCTGGCGATGGTGATGGCGATGGCCCAGGGCCCGACCATCAGGGCCAGGAGCGGCAGGCCCCAGCCCCACCCCAGCCGCGTCAGCCAGCGGGCGTTGCGGTCCCAGACCGTCAGCATGACCAGGGCGGAGGCGACGACCATCGGCCCGATCGGCCCCTTGATCAGGATCGACAGGCCCAGCCCGAACCAGAACAGGAACTTGTGCAGCCGGACCGGGGCCCGCCCCTCGCGCGCCGCGAGATACAGCCGGGCGAGCGCGGCCATGGCGAGCGTCGTCGACCCCGCCAGCATGGCGTCGGTCTTGGCGATCCCGGCCTCGGTCGAGAGCAGGAAGGTCGCCCCCAGCATGGCGCCGGCCAGGAACCCCGCCCTCTGACCGAACAGGGCCGCGCCGGCCCAGGCGCAGGCGGCCGCCGCCATCATCGCCCCCAGCACCGACGGGATGCGATAGGGCCGGATGTCCCGCGCCTCGACCTCCGACACCAGGGCGACCGAGGCCGTCTGCAGCCAGTGGATGCCCACCGGCTTCTTGTAGCGGGGTTCGTCCTGGAAACGGATGTCGACCAGATCGCCGGTCTCCAGCATCTGGGCCGTCGCCTGGGCGTAGCGGCTCTCGTCCCGGTCCAGCGGGGGCAGGAGCATCAGGCTGGGCAGGGCGGCGAGGAGCGCCACCAGCGCCGCGAGCACGGGGCCGCGCCAGTCGGCGATCAGGCGGTCGAAATCCGGTCGGATCATCCGACCTTCCTATCACGCGTCGTTCGCGCCCGTCATGCGTCTCCCGCAGCGCGTCGAAAGCGGCTATGGGGCGCGGATGAGCAAAGCCACGCCGCAAATCTCGGTCGTCGTGCCGGTCCATGACGAGGAAGGCGCCGCGGCCGCCCTGGCGCGCGAGATCGCGGAGGCGCTGAAGGGCCGGGCGTTCGAGATGATCTTCGTCGATGACGCCAGCCGCGACGGCACGCGCGCCGAGCTGCTGGCGGCGAAGGCCGGGCTGCCCCAGCTGCGGGTCCTGTCGCACGCCTCGAACGCCGGCCAGAGCCGGGCGGTGCGCACCGGCGTGCTGGCGGCCCGGGGCGAGATCATCCTGACGCTCGACGGCGACGGGCAGAATCCGCCGGGCGACGGTCCCGCCCTGATCGACCTGCTGCAATCCCTGCCGCCCGCGGTGGCCCTGGTCGGCGGCCGTCGGGCCAAGCGCCAGGACTCCGAGGCCAAGCGCTGGGCCTCGCGCTGGGCCAACCGCATCCGGAAGCGGCTGCTGAACGACGACGCCGACGACACCGGCTGCGGGCTCAAGGCCTTCCGCCGCGAGGCCTATCTTCGCCTGCCCTACTTCGATCACATGCACCGCTACCTGCCGGCCCTGATGATCCGAGAGGGGTTCGAGAACCGCTATCTGGACGTCGGCCACCGGCCGCGCGGCGTCGGCCGGTCGAAGTACACCAACTGGAGCCGACTGAAGGCCTCGGTGTCGGATCTGCTGGGCGTGATGTGGCTGAAGACCCGGGCGCGGCGACCGGGCGCGGTCAGCGAGCTCTAGACCGAAATCGGTTCAGTTGGACGCACGTCCGACTGGGCTCACATTTCGATCCAGTTTCAAGTGAGAGCCTGATTCACGCTTGAGGCGATCAGGCTCTGGTCAACACGCGATGGCGGCCCGGATCGATCCGCGTTATGCATCGTTAACAAGCTGAGCCGCTCGCCGAGGAGAGCCCGATGCTGATCGCCATACCGCTGCTGCTGATTCCGGTGGCGCTCTACAATGTCGTGGTGCTGTTCAGCCTGGGGGGCGGCTCCGGCGCGGCGGGCGCCGACGCCATCCTGCGGGAGCCGATGTTCTCCATCCCGATGGCCTCGGGCGCGGCCTGGGACGTCGGATCAGGCGACCTGATCCTGTTCATCGGCCTGATCTGCCTGTTCTTCGAGCTCTTGAAATCGACGTCCAGCCAGAAGGTGGCGATCGTCAATCACGCCCTGTCGATGATCCTGTTCGTGGTCGTGCTGGTGGAGTTCCTGCTGCTGCGCGGGTTCGCGACCTCGACCTTCTTCCTGATCACCACCATGGTGCTGCTGGACGTGCTGGCCGGGTTCATCGTCACCATCATCGCCGCGCGGCGCGACCTCGACCTGACGCCCGGCGCACACTGACGCCGGCTCAGACCCTCAGGCGAACAGGGTGAAGATAAGCGCCACGACCGTCACGTCGAAGGCGCGGGCGGCGAAGCTGAGGATGGACGACATGGACGGCTCCGGGCGTTGCCCGCGCGTCCCTGCAAGGATCGCGCCACAAAGGGCCGTCTAGATCTCGGTCTTGCCCCTCGACCCGGCCTTGGGCCGACGGTCGCCCGGCCCGGCGTACTGGGCGCCGAGATAGGTCGCCCGCGCCGCGTCCAGAACCGGCGGTCCGCCCTTCAGGCCCTTGCGCGCGCCGGTCTGCCCCATCAGCTGCGCCGCCAGCGCCGCCTCCCCGGCCGACGGGCCCGCCTTCGCCGTGGCGGCCGGCGGCGGAGGCTCGGGCGCGAAGCCCGTCTGTTCGGCCGGCGCGGCGGGAACCAGCGCCCGCCGCTCCGCGCGCCGGTCTCGCGCGCGACGCTCGGCCTCGCGGCGATCCTCGCCGCGTCCTTCCACCGGCCCGACCGGCGGAACGGGCTTCGTCACCGGGCCTTGTCCTGGCTGAGCTTGTCCAGCTGGGCGCGCATCTCGTCCATCTGGCGGCGCATCTCCGCCAGCGTCTGGTCGCCGCCGCCCGCCGCGGCCGCCTCCGTCGGCTTCGACTCCGCCGCCTTGCCGTAGGCGAAGGGGGAGAACATCCGCATCGCCTCCTGGAACATGGCGGCGTTGCGCTTGGCCGCCTCCTCCAGCATCGCCCCGCCCGGCGCCGCCGCCAGGGCCCGGGTCATCTGGCTCTGGAACTGTTCCTGCTGTCGGGCGAAGGCGTCCAGCGACATTTCCAGATAGCTGGGCAGCACGCCCTGCATCTGGCCGCCGTAGAAGCCGATCAGCTGGCGCAGGAACTGCACCGGCAACAGCGCCTGCCCGCGCGTCTCCTCCTCGAAGATGATCTGGGTCAGGACCTGGCGGGTCAGCTCCTCGTTGGTCTTGGCGTCGAAGACCTGGAAGTCGACCCCGTCGCGCACCATCCGCGCCAGATCGTCCAGGGTGACGTAGGCCGAAGTCGCGGTGTTGTAGAGGCGGCGGTTGGCGTACTTCTTGATGATGACCGAGTCCGCGCCCTTGGGGCGGGCGTCGTCGGAGGAGCTGTCAGCCACGTGCGGGTCTCGCGATGAGTTGGCGTTCGGAGCCCTTATCCCGCACCGCAGCGACTTTCACCAGTCCGTCACGAATCTAGGCGCTGAGACCGGGCGCCAGCACCACCCCGACCAGCACCGCGGCCCAGTGGGTCGAGGCGCCGGCCACCACGAAGCCGTGCCAGATCGCCCGCCGGAACGGCGCCTTCTCGGAGATGAAGACGAACACGCCCGCGGTGTAGATCAGCCCGCCCGCGACCAGCAGGCCCAGCGCGATGGGGTGGACCGTGTCGAGCATCGGCTTCAGCGCCAGCACCGCGACCCAGCCGAACAGGACGTAGATCGCGCTCCAGAACCGGTCGTTGAGCCGGGGCGCCGTCAGCTTGGCGATCACCCCCGCCGCCGCCATCAGCCAGACCAGCAGGGTGAAGCCCGCCGACCAGCCGCCCTCGAAGCGCTGGGTCGTGAAGGGCGTGTAGCTGCCGGCGATCATCAGGAAGATCGCCGCCTCGTCCAGCCGCCTCAGGACAGGACGGACCGCGCAGGGGTGGGTGAGGTTGTAGATGGTCGAGGCCGTCAGCATCGCGACCAGACAGAGCGCATAGATGGCGGTGGCCAGCACCATGCCGACGCCGCCGTAGATCGCCGCCAGCGCCGCCAGCACGATCCCGCCGACCCCCGCGATCGCCAGGCCGACGACGTGGACCCAGAGGTCCGCGGTCCATTCGGCCCGGTTGCGGTAGTGCTCGATCATGTCGAGCTCGTCCGGCGTCCAGATACGCTCGAAAAACTTCCTCACCATCATCCGCATGGCCCTTCAAATAGGCGGACCTGAGTGTTCGTTCCCGCCAGTTTGGCGCGACCAGATGACCATCGGCTGAATCTTCGCCTCGCCCGTGACGAAGCCGCCCGGATGCGGCTAAAGGGCAACAGTCATTCCCGAGGAGCGATCCCATGGCCCATCCCGACGTCGTCATCGTCTCGGCCGCGCGCACGCCGGTCGGCTCGTTCATGGGCGCCCTGTCGCCGCTGTCCGGGGCCCAGCTGGGGGAGATCGCCATCAAGGCGGCGCTCGAGCGGTCGGGCGTCGCGCCGGAGGAGGTGGACGAGGTGATCCTGGGCCAGGTGCTCCAGGCCGCCGCCGGCCAGGGCCCGGCGCGCCAGGCCTCGATGGGCGCGGGCGTGCCGAAGGAGACCCCGGCCTGGAGCCTGAACCAGATCTGCGGCTCGGGCCTGCGCGCGGTGGCGCTGGGCTATCAGCAGGTGGCGCTGGGCGACGCGGCCATCGTCGTCGCCGGGGGCCAGGAGAGCATGAGCCAGGCGCCCCACGCCCAGACGTTGCGCAACGGCCAGAAGATGGGCGCGATCGAACTGGTGGACACCATGATCAAGGACGGCCTGTGGGACGCCTTCAACGGCTACCACATGGGCCAGACGGCCGAGAACATCGCCGCGAGGTGGAGCATCGACCGGGCCGCGCAGGACCGTTTCGCCGTCACCAGCCAGAACCGCGCCGAGGCCGCCCAGAAGTCCGGTCGCTTCGACGCGGAGATCGTGCCGGTCGTGATCGCGTCGAAGAAGGGCGACGTGGTCGTCGACAAGGACGAGTACATCCGCCACGGCGCGACGCTCGAGGCCATGGAGAAGCTGCGCCCCGCCTTCATCAAGGACGGGACGGTGACGGCCGCGAACGCGTCCGGCCTGAACGACGGCGCCGCCGCCCTGGTGCTGATGACCGCCGAGGAGGCCGCGCGGCGCAGGCTGGAGCCGCTCGCCCGCATCGCGTCCTGGGCCACCGCGGGCGTCGATCCCGCCGTCATGGGCACGGGTCCGATTCCGGCGTCCCAGAAGGCGCTGAAGAAGGCCGGATGGTCGGTCGGGGATCTGGACCTCGTGGAGTCCAACGAGGCCTTCGCCGCCCAGGCCCTGTGCGTGGTCAAGGAGCTGGGCCTCGACCCGGACAAGGTCAACGTCAACGGCGGAGCCATCGCCATCGGCCACCCCATCGGGGCCTCGGGCGCGCGGATCCTGACCACTCTGCTGCACGAGCTGAAGAGGAACGGCGGGCGCAAGGGCCTGGCGACCCTGTGCATCGGCGGCGGCATGGGGGTGGCGCTGTGCGTGGAGCGGGCGTGAACCGAGCGACGATCCTGCGCCCTTGTGGTTATCGTTCTGTCATGCTCGATAGCGCCGGCAGCGACGGGTGGGCGCTGAGACACCGTTAGGGAGTGACGCGTTGAGCACGAGCGACGCAGGGGCCGCGCCCCGCAAGCAGTTCCTGGGGCATCCCCGGGGCCTGGTGATCCTGTTCCTGACCGAAATGTGGGAGAGATTCTCCTACTACGGCATGCGGGCGCTGCTGATCTTCTATCTGACGCAGCACTTCCTGTTCGGACCGGCGGAGGCCCAGGGCATCTACGCCGCCTACGCCGCGCTGGTTTATCTCATGCCCGTCATCGGCGGATTGATCGCCGACAAGTATCTCGGTTCGCGCCGCGCCGTCATCATCGGGGCCGTACTCCTGGTGGCGGGCCACTTCACAATGGCTTTCGAAGGCTCCGGCGGGCGCGAGTACCTGACCGTCGGCGGAACAGAGTACGCGCTGCAGGTCGAGGGCCGCGACACGGATCGCCAGATTTATGCGGTCAACGGCGAAACCCGCGTCCCAATCTCGATCCGCCCCGAAGGCGTGAACGTCGTTGACGTGGAGGGCCAGCCGGCGGGCTCGGGCGCCCAGGCGGCGGCGGCGGCGGGCTTCCCGGCCCAGATCGCGCCGGACGGCTACACGACGCGGGTCGATCGCGACGAGGGCGGCGAGCCGATCCTGTTCCTGGCGCTCTCGCTGATCATCGTCGGCGTCGGCTTCCTGAAGGCGAACATCTCCACCGTGGTGGGGGCGCTTTATGAGAAGAACGATCCGCGCCGCGACGGCGGGTTCACCATCTTCTACGTCGGCATCAACCTCGGCGCGGTGCTCGCCACCTCGCTCTGCGCTTGGCTCGGTATCGAATACGGCTGGGCCTACGGCTTCGGCCTAGCCGGCATCGGCATGGCCTTCGGCCTGCTGACCTTCATCCTGGGCCAGAGCTGGCTCGAGGGCCGGGGCGAACCGGCCCGGCCGATCGAGGGGCGCAGGCTGCTGGGTGTTCCGCTGGTGCCCTTCTTCTGGATCGCCGGCCTGGTCGCGGTGTTCCCGACCTGGCTGCTGATGCAGCGCCACGCGCTCGTCGAGGCGATCCTCATCCCGGTGGCGCTGGCCACCTTCGTGGCCGTGGTCGGTTACACCCTGTTCCGTCTGAAGGGGGCCGAGCGCAGCCGTATGCTGGTCGCCGAGGTGCTGATCTTCTTCTCCGTGCTGTTCTGGGCGCTGTTCGAGCAGGCGGGCTCCTCGCTCAGCCTCTTCGCGGACCAGTCCACGGCCATGCCTTCGTGGTTCAACGCGGCTCAGACTCAGCTGTTCAACCCGGCGATCATCGTCGTCTTCGGCCCGATCTTCGCCGCTCTGTGGGTCTGGCTTGCGAAGCGCAACATGGAGCCTTCCACCCCGGTCAAGTTCTCCTTCGGCCTGGTGTTCGTCGGCCTGGGCTTCCTGGTACTTACCTGGGCCACCGACAATGCGGCGAACACCGACTTCAGGGTGCCGCTGCTGTTCCTCTTCCTGACCTACTTCTTCCACACCATCGGCGAGCTCTGCCTGTCGCCGGTGGGGCTGTCGATGATCACCAAGCTGTCGGTCGAGCGCGTCGTCGGGCTGATGATGGGCGTCTGGTTCCTGTCCAGCTCGGTGGCCCACATCGTCGCCGGTCTGATCGCCAAGGCCACGGCGACCGACACGGTGGCCGGGGTCGTGACCAATCCGCAGCTGGCGCTGGACACCTACGGCTCGGTGTTCGGCACCATCGGCCTGACGGGCGTGGCCGTCGGGGCCCTGCTGCTGCTGATCTCGCCCATCCTGAAGAAGGGCATGGCCGGGGTTCACTGACCGAAGACGCCACGACCCGGGGGCGGCGTTTCCGAAAGGAAGCGCCGCCCTTTCCTTTCTTGGCCGCGATCAGTTCGGCCGGGCCCGCGCCTGGGGCGTGTCCAGGCTGAAGGCGGGGATCTCGACCTCGAAGGTCCGGCCCGCCCCGTCGGCGAAATAGTAGGCGCCCGACATCATCCCCGAGGACGTGCCCAACGGGCAGCCCGAGGCGTAGGCGTGCCGGTCGCCCGGGCCCAGCACCGGCTGCTCGCCCACCACGCCGGGCCCGCGCACCTCCTGAACCCGGCCGAGCGCGTCGGTGATGGTCCAGCGCCGCGCCATCAGCTGGACGACGTCAGGCCGGCGGCTCTCGATCTCCACCTGATAGGCCCAGACCCAGCGTCCGGCCTCGGGATCGGACTGGCCGGCCAGATAGCTGGGCCGCACGCGCACGACGATGCCGTGGGTCTCGGCGACATAGGGGGGGTCTCGGTGCATGGCGGGCTCCTGCCTCCGCTTTGACGGATCGCCCCGCGCCGTGGCAAGCGGGACAGCCGCATTCCGCTTCGATCGGACCTCATGACCTCCTTCCCCGGCATCCTGCCCCGCCAGGCGATCCAGGCGCTTCTCGACCAGGGCGCGATCCAGAGCGAAAGCCCCTTCGACGCCGACCAGGTCCAGCCCGCCAGCCTGGATCTCCGGCTGTCCGACGAGGCCTGGCGGGTGCGCGCCTCCTTCCTGCCGGGCGACCGCCGCGTCGAGACCCGCATCGCCGACGTGGTGATGCACAAGCTCGACCTCACGGGCGGCGCGGTGCTGGAGAAGGGCTGCGTCTACATCGTGCGGCTGCAGGAGCGGCTGAGGCTGCCCAGGGGCCTGAACGCCCGCGCCAATCCCAAGAGCTCGACCGGTCGGGTCGACGTCTTCGTGCGCCTGCTCACCGACGCCGGCGCGGGCTTCGACGACGTGGCCGAGGGCTATGAGGGGCCGCTCTATCTCGAGGTGGCGCCCCAGACCTTCTCCATCCTGGTGCGGCCGGGCACCCGGCTGAACCAGCTGCGTCTCAAGACCGGCGAGCCGCCGAAGCTGGAGACCCGCAGCGTCGGCGTCGATCTGGACGGCGGCGAGGGCGCCGTCGTCGGCTTCCGGGGCCGGCGCCACGCGGGCGTCGTCGACATGGACCACATCGACGGCCACGACCCGCGCCTGTTCTGGGAGCCGCTGTACGCCCCGCGCGGCGAGCTGCTGCTGGACCCCGGCGAGTTCTACATCCTGGCCTCGCGCGAGGCGGTGGAGATCCCCGTCGATCAGGCCGCCGAGATGACGCCGATCGACCCCTCCGTGGGCGAGTTCCGGGTGCACTACGCCGGCTTCTTCGATCCCGGCTTCGGCGTGGACGAGGCGCACGGCGCGGGCTCGCGCGGGGTGCTGGAGGTTCGCACCCATGACACGCCCTTCCTGCTGGAGCACGGCCAGACGGTGGCCCGCCTGGTCTACGAGCCCCTGACCGAACGGCCGGACCGGCTCTACGGCGAGGGCGGCAGCCACTATCAGCGCCAGGGCCTGAAGCTGTCGAAGCATTTCCGCGCCTGGGGCGGCTGAAGCCGGGTTCTCCTTCGGCGCGAGGACGGCTAACGTCATCGGCGAACCCCGCGCCAGTCGGGGCCGAACAGGGACGGAGACGGACATGGCCAAGGTGGCTCTGGTGACGGGCGGCACGCGCGGCATCGGCAAGGCGATCGCGCAACGCCTGCACGAGGACGGCTTCCGCGTCGCGGCGGGCTATTCCGGCAACACCGAGGCGGCCGAGGCCACGGCCAGGGAGCTCGGCGTCATGGTGGTGAAGGG
This sequence comes from Brevundimonas balnearis, assembly GCF_042434805.1. NCBI lineage: Bacteria > Pseudomonadati > Pseudomonadota > Alphaproteobacteria > Caulobacterales > Caulobacteraceae > Brevundimonas > Brevundimonas balnearis. Next base: position 14,708 of record NZ_JBHLSW010000006.1, read on the forward strand.
CAACGTCGGCAACTTCGACGACTGCGCCCGCGCCGTTCAGGAGGTGGAGGCCCAGCTCGGCCCCGTCGACGTGCTGGTCAACAACGCCGGCATCACCCGCGACGGCTTCTTCCACAAGATGACCCACGACCAGTGGTCCGACGTGATCCGGGTGAACATGGACTCGGTCTTCAACATGACCCGGCAGGTGATCGTCGGCATGCGCGACCGCGGCTGGGGACGGATCATCAACATCTCCTCGATCAACGGCCAGAAGGGCCAGGTGGGCCAGACCAACTATTCCGCGGCCAAGGCCGGGATGATCGGCTTCACCAAGGCGCTGGCGCTGGAGAACGCGAGGAAGGGCATCACGGTGAACTGCATCGCCCCGGGCTATATCGACACCGAGATGGTGGGCGCCATGGATCCCAAGGTGCTGGAGGGCATCATCGCCCAGGTGCCGGTCGGCCGCCTCGGCAAGGGCGAGGAGATCGCCGACATGGTGTCCTGGCTGGCGGGCGACCGTGCCGGATATGTCACAGGCTGCACGCTTTCACTGAACGGCGGTCAGTATCTGGTCGGCTAGGCCGCTCTGCCAAAAATCCGCCGCGCGTCCAGAGCATTGCAGCGGGCATGGGAGTCGACGCGCTGAGCCGGACGGTGACGTCTCCGGGCCTGAACGGCCTGGCGTGCGTGCTCGTCGTCGGCGCGATCCTGACGGCCTCCCACGCCGAGGCCCAAGCCGGGGCGAACCTTCAGGACCGGCAGTCCCTGCGGGACCGGGTGTTCGGCCGCAACCTGCCGCCCACCGGGCGCTATGTGTCGGAACAGGGCGTCGGCTTCGTGCTGGACCGGACGGCGGGGTCGCGGCCGCTGCTGCGCTTCGACAACTCCGCCGAGACCTGGGCGCTCCAGCCCTCGCCCGCTCCGCGCGGCGACGTGATCTATCGCACCGACGCGGGCGACGAGGTGCTCCGCATCACCCCTGACGGGGGGATGACCCTCTACACGACCCGCCAGCCCCAGGGCACGCCGGTCTCGCCCGCCGGGTCGGCCGAACCGCTGCGGCCGACGCCGATCAGTCCGGTGGATCTCGCCCGGGCCCTGATCCGTCAGAGCGGCCTGGCCGGCCGCGCCCTGGGACGCACCGTGGTGATCGACGCGCCCGACGTGGTGCCGGGCTCCGAGGCCCAGGTGGCCGAGACCGCCGCGGTGGCGGTCGAGGCGATCGCCCGCGTCGCCCGCGCCGAGAACCTGAGGGGCCGCGCTTCGCGCATCCGCCGCATCCTGATCCTGATCGGTGATCGCGCCGACGTCAGCATGCAGGGCCAGACCCTGCGCATCGTCATCCAGCCCGCGCGGGGTCCGGTGGGCCGCCCGTCCTCGGCGCGGATCGTGCGGGCCGTCGCCGCCGCCTGACGATCTAGAAGGAGTCCTTCGCCGCGCGTCTCTCGGCGAAGGTCGCCGCGTTCCCCGCCGTCAGGAACGGATTGAACCGCCGCTCGACGCCCAGCGTCGTGGGCACGGTCGGCTCGCCCCGGGCGCGGGCCGCGAAGATCGCCTCCGCATGCGTCTTCATCTCGGGCCGATCGTCCAGCGTCAGGGCGAAGCGCGCGTTCGACTCCGTGTATTCGTGCGCACAGTGCACGATCGTCTCGTTCGGCAGGTCGATCAGCCGCGACAGGCTCTCCCACATCTGCTCCGGCGTGCCCTCGAACAGGCGGCCGCAGCCCAGGGCGAACAGCACGTCGCCGCTGAACAGGTTCAGGCCCGCGCGATCCAGATAGGCGATATGGCCGAGCGTATGGCCCGGCAGCGCCATCACCTCGAAACGGGTGCGGCCCAGATCGACGTGGTCGCCCTCGCCGATCGCCCGGTCCAGCGGCGCGGCCTTCCGGACCTCCTCCGGGCCCACGATCTCGCAGCCCCAGCGCGCCTTCAGCGCCGCGTTGCCGCCGGTGTGGTCCGGGTGCCAGTGGGTGTTCAGGATCAGGTCCAGCCGGTCCCAGTCCGCCGCCTGAATCTCCAGCGAGATGCGGTCGGCGTCGGGCGTGTCGATCGCCGCGACGAGGCCCGTCTCCGCATCCCGGATCAGGAAGCCGTAGTTGTCGGACAGGCAGGGGAACTGGCGGATCTCGAGGGTCATGGACGCAGCATACCGGCCGGGGCGTGAATGGCCTATGCTGGCGCCATGCGACGCAGCGTCGAAGACCTTCGCGACTTCTACGGCGAGCCGACCGGGGCGCTGGTGCGGCGTCTGCTGGCGCGGCGGCTGGAGGACGCCTGGGGCGAGGCGAACGGCTGCGACGTGCTGGGGCTGGGCTACGCCACGCCCTGGCTCGACCTGTTCGTGGGGGCCCGCCGCCAGGTCGCCGCCATGCCCGGCCGCCAGGGGGTGGAGACCTGGCCCGGCGTGCAGCGCAACCGCGCGGCGCTGGTCGACGAGACCCGCCTGCCCTTCGCCGCCGGGGCCTTTGACCGCATCCTGATCGTGCACGCGCTGGAGGAGGCGAGCGACCCGGACGGCCTGCTGCTCGAGGCGGTCCGGACCCTGGCGCCGGCCGGGCGGCTGATCGTCGCGGCGGCGGCGCGCGGGGGGCTCTGGTCGCGGGTCGAGTCGACGCCGTTCGGGCATGGGCGGCCCTTCACGCGACGCCAGCTCGAGCGCCTGGTGCGCCAGGCCGGGCTCGAGCCCACGGCCTGGTCCCAGACCCTCTATGTGCCGCCCTGGCGGCCGCTGCTCGGCTGGGCCGAAGGTTTCGAACAGGTCGGCCGACGGGTCATCCCCGGCGCGGCCGGCGTGATCCTGCTGGAGGCGACGCGACAGGCCTACGCCCGCGTCCGTCCCGGCGGCGCGGCGGAGACGGTCCGCACCCCGGGCGTGCTGGCCCCCCAGCCCGCGGCGCGACAGCATCGGGCCTTGGACGCGGGCCCCGAAGCGCCGTAAAGGGCCAGCCATGCGCCAGCTCATCCTCATGCGGCACGCCAAGGCCGAGCGACAGGCCGAGTCCGGTCAGGACCGCGACCGGCCGCTGACCGACCGCGGGCGCGCCGATGCGCGGCTGATGGCGCGCGAACTGGCCCAGCGCGGGCTTCGCCCCGACGTGGTGCTGGTCTCGTCCTCCACCCGGACCCGCGAAACCTGGGACGAGATGGCCGAGGCGTTCGGCGACGTCGACCTCAGGATCGAGGCCCGTCTCTACAACGCCGAGCCGGAGACGATCCGCGCCTTCGTCGAGGAGCTGGAGGAGAGCGCCGGCGTGCTTCTGGTGCTGGCCCACAACCCGGGGGTCCAGCTGCTGGCGGGCGACCTGCTGGTCGAGAGCGCCGCCTCGCCCGCCATCCTCGAGCGGCTGGAAGGCGGCTTCCCGACCGGCGCCGCGGCGGTGTTCCAGATGGACGCGGCCGGCCGCGCGACCTACGATGGTTTCTTCACCCCCAAGGCCTTCGGGGGCGGGGCCGAGGGGTGAGCCGCACGGCCTTCAAGATTCTCGACGTCCGGGACTGGTCCGCCTGGCGCGCGACGGGATCCTTCGCCGGATCGGCCGTGGACCTCGCCGACGGCTACATCCACCTGTCGACCGAGGCGCAGCTGGCGGAGACCGCGCGGCGCCATTACGCCGGCCGGGACGACCTGGTGCTGGTCGAGGTCGAGCTGGACCGGGCCGAGGGGCTGCGCTGGGAGCCTTCGCGCGGCGGCGAGCTGTTCCCGCACCTGTACGCGCCGCTGACGCTTAAGGCCGTCGTCGGCCATCGCGGCCTGTCGGTGGCCGCCGACGGCGCCGTGACGCTCGGCGAGGCCGTCGCGTGAGGCTCGAGGACCTCGCCACCGCGGCGCTTCGGGGCCTGGACGCCGAGACCGCGCACGATCTGGCCCTGGCGGCTCTGAAGGCGGGGCTGACCCTGCCCTCGCCCCCCGACGATCCCCGGCTGGCGACCACGGTCGCGGGGCTGGCCCTGCCCAACCCGATCGGACTGGCCGCCGGGCTCGACAAGAACGCGGCGGCGCTGAAGGGCCTGGCGCGCCTCGGTTTCGGCTTCGTCGAGTGCGGCTCCGTCACGCCGCGACCCCAGCCCGGCAACCCCAGGCCGCGCCTCTTCCGGCTGAGCGAGGACCGGGCGGTGATCAACCGGATGGGCTTCAACAACCTCGGCCTGGAGGCGTTCGCCGCCAACCTGTCGCGTCGGCCGGGGGGGCTCGTGGTCGGCGCCAACCTCGGGGCCAACAAGGAGTCCGAGGACCGCGCGGCGGACTATGTGACCGGGCTTGCCCGGCTCCGGGGCCTGGCCGACTACTTCACCGTCAACGTCTCCTCCCCCAATACGCCCGGTCTGCGCGCGTTGCAGGGCGAGGCCGCTCTGGACGACCTGCTGGGCCGCGTCGCGGCGGCGCGCGGCGCGGATCCGGCCCCCGTTTTCCTGAAGATCGCCCCGGACCTGTCGCCGGACGAGATCGCCCAGATCGTGGAGGCGGGGGTCCGCCATCGTCTCGACGGCCTGATCGTGTCGAACACCACGCTCGACCGTCCCGAAAGTCTGAGATCGCCCCACGCCGGGGAGGCGGGCGGACTGTCCGGCCGGCCGCTCCGGTCCAGGGCCGTGGACGCCCTGCGGATCGCCGCCCGGGCCTCGGCCGGACGGTTGACGCTGATCTCGGCCGGGGGCGTCGAGACCGGGGACGACGTGCTGGAGCGGCTGAGGGCGGGGGCGTCGGCGGTGCAGGTCTATTCGGCGCTGGTCTACGAAGGACCCGGACTGGTGGCGCGCCTCAAGCGCCAGCTGCTGGCGGCGCTCGACCGGGCGGGTCTGCACGACGTCGGCGCGGCCATCCGGTCGCGTTGACCGGACGTTAGGAGCCTCGCCGCTAGGCTGTCCGCAAGGTCTGCGTCGGCGTCGCACGACAGGCCGTGGGAGACCCCGCCGCGCATGGCCGCCAGCTATCTGCAGACCGAACAGCCCTGGGTCGGCGCGGTGCGCGAGCGCCGCCGGGCCCTGCTGCAACGCGTCGGCATGGGCTGCGCCTGCGCCCTGATCTTCTCGCCCGTGCTGGGGTGGACCTTCACCCTCGCCTGGGCCGCCGCCTACCTGCTGGTCCAGGTGCTCGAGCTCACGGCCTTCTGGCCGGTGGCCGACAAGGGCCGCAACAGTCTTCCCCGCTGGCGACTGGCGTTCGGGACCCTGGCGGTCGCGCTCAACGCGGCCTCGTTCAGCAGCCTGTCCATTCCCCTTTGGCTGTACGGGGGGCCCATGGGCGGCATCTGCGCCGCCGTCATCGTGTGCTCCGGCGCGGTCTATGCCATCGTCACCTCACCGCGCTCGCCGCTGATCCTCGCCGCCGCCCTGACGCCGCAGATGGCCTACATGGCGGCGATCCCCGTGATGATGACGGCGTGGGGATCCGACGGCACGTTCGTCATGGCGACGACGATCGCCCTGATGATCTACGCCGCCTACTGCCTCAACACCTGGGCGCGCATGAACCGCGCCAGCCAGGCCGAGGCCTCGGCGAGGCTGGAGGCCGAGGCCCGCCGCAAGGAGGCCGAGCGCGCGATGGACGCCCGCGGCGCCTTCCTCGCCGCCGTCGGTCACGACCTGCGCACCCCGCTCTCGGCCATCCTGACCGGCGCCATGGAGCTGGAGCGCGAGGCCCAGAGCGCCTCATCGCGTTCGAACGCGGCCCTCATCGGCCAGGCCGGCCTGATGATGAAGTCGCTGCTCGACGACCTGCTGGATCACGCCAAGCTGGACGCCGGCCGCATGACCATCTCGGAGGTCGACTTCAACCTGCGCAGCTGCCTGGCCAAGACGTTGCGGCTCTGGCAGCGGGCGGCGGCGGCGAAAGGGCTGAAGCTGCGCGTCGAAGGCGCCGCCGAGGCGCCCGCCTGGGTGCGCGGCGACGAGACCCGCCTGCGCCAGGTCCTGAACAACCTGATCTCCAACGCCGTGAAGTTCACCGACGAGGGGTCCATCACTCTGCGCATCCGCAGCTGGGCCGAGGAGCCGCGCGGCCATGCGATCGTGATCGAGGTCGCCGACACCGGCCCAGGCATGGACGGCGCCCAGCTGGCGCGCCTGTTCGAACCCTTCGACCAGACCGAGGACGGCGTGTCGGCCCGGCACGGCGGTACGGGCCTGGGGCTGGCGATCAGCCGCGACCTCGTCGAACTCATGGGCGGACGCCTGACGGTGCGCAGCGCCAAGGGCGAGGGCGCCGCCTTCGCGCTGGCCCTGAGGCTCGAGCCCGCCGAGAGCCGGCCCGTCGAGATCGTCCGTCCCGACGACAACGGCCAGGGCCTGATCACCCGCGCGCTCGCCGGATCGCCGCCCGCGCCCGCTCAGGCGCCCGTCGAAGCCCCCACGTCCGCACCCGCCGAAGAGGCGTCCGGCCCCGAGGCGACGGCGGACGCCGTCGAGGCCGCGCCCGCCGGTGACGAACCGCCGCCGCTCAAGGTCCTGGTGGTCGACGACCACGACATCAACCGCCGCGCCGTGCAGCTGATCCTCGGCGCGATCGACTGCGAGATCGAGATGGCGGCCGACGGCATGGCCGCGCTCGACGCCTGTGCGCGCCAGGGATTCGACGTCATCTTCATGGACGTCCGCATGCCCGAGCTCGACGGGCGCGAGACGACCCGGCGCCTGCGCGCCTCGGACGGGCTGAACCGCGCCACCCCGGTCATCGCCGTCACCGCCGACACCGCCCCCGAAGACATCGAGGCGTGCATGAAGGCGGGGATGAACTACTTCGTCTCCAAGCCCCTGACGCCGCCGGCCCTGCTCGGGGCGCTGCAGCACGTGCTGACGGAGGCCGAGGACGCCGCGTCCGCCGAGAGCGCCGCCGCCTAGGCTTTGAGAAGCCGCTCCAGCCGGGCCTGAAGGTCCGTCTTCACCTCGCACTCCCAGATCACCTCGGCGCGCCAGCCCAGCGCCGTGAGCGCGCCCAGGGCCGCCTCGTCCCGGGCGCGGTTGCGCGCGATCTTCGCGGCCCAGTAGACGGCGTTGGCCTTGGGCGCCCGCGCGCCGCGCCGGCAGTCGTGCCCGTGCCAGAAACAGCCGTGCACGAAGATCGCCAGCCGGCGCCCCGGCATGACCACGTCGGGCCGGCCCGGAAGGCCCCGGCCGCCCAGCCGATAACCGACCCCGAGCCGGCGCAGCGCGCGCCGCACGGCCAGCTCGGGCCCGGTGTCGCGGCCGCGTACGCGCCGCATGACGGCGCTGCGCTCTTCGGGGGTGAAGACGTCGGTCATCCGCTTCGACCCCCCTTCGCGTTCAGGCCGCGAGCGCTCCGCGCCCGGCGCCGGAGTTAAAGCTGGGTCAGAAGGTGCTCGGCCGACGAGACCTTGAACTCCCCGCCCTGCTCGACGTTCAGCTGTTCGATCACGCCGTCGCGAACCAGGGCCGAGTAGCGCTGCGAGCGCTCGCCCATGCCGAAGCCCGAGGCGTCCATCGACAGGCCGAGCTTCCTGGTGAAGTCGCCGTTGCCGTCGGCCAGCATGATGACCTCGTCGTTCGACACGCCCTGGTCCTTGGCCCAGGCGCCCATGACGAAGGCGTCGTTGACCGAGACGCAGGCGATGGCGTCGACGCCCTTCGACTTCAGTTCGGCGGCGTGCTCCTTGAACCCCGGCAGGTGGCGCGCCGAGCAGGTCGGGGTGAAGGCGCCCGGCACCGCGAACAGGGCCACCGTCCTGCCCTTGAAGACGTCGTCCACGCTGACGGGCTTGGGGCCGTCCCCGGTGGGGGTGGTGAACACGGCCGAGGGCAGGCGATCGCCGATCTTCAGGGTCATGGGAGCTCCGTCTGGGGTATCTGCTGAACCCGTTCGGCCGGGTCCGGTTCGCAGCGCAGATAGGCTTTTCCCGCGATGTGGCCAAGTCGCGCTTGCGCTTCGCCGCGGCAATCCCGATCATCCGCGCATGAGCGAGCCGTCCGATCGCACGTTCACCTCCCTCGCCGGTCGACTGCTGGTCGCCATGCCCGGGATCGGCGACCCCCGTTTCGAGCACGCGGTCATCCTGATCTGCGCGCACGGCCCCGACCACGGCATGGGTCTGCGGATCGACCGCCCGGCCCCGGGGGTCGATCTGGCCCAGGTTCTGAAGAAGCTCGACGTCGCCGACGGCGGCGGTGCGGCGAACCGGCACGTGCTGGTGGGCGGGCCGGTCGAGCGCGAGCGCGGCTTCGTGCTGCACACCGACGACTGGATGGCCGAGGACGCCTCGGTCCCGTTCGGCGAGGGCCTGGCGGTCACCGCGACGCGCGAGGCCCTGGCCGCGATGACCGATCCGCTGAAGCGGCCGCGCCGGGCGGTGCTGCTGCTCGGCTACGCGGGCTGGGGCGACGGCCAGATCGAGGAGGAGCTGGCCGAGAACGTCTGGCTGACCGCCGACGCCGACCTCGACCTGATCTTCGACGAGGACCACGACACCAAATGGTCCCGCGCCCTGGCCCGGATCGGGGTCGACGCCGCCTGGCTGTCCAGCGACGCCGGACGCGCTTGAAGCTCTAGGCCGAGCGCGCCTTGATCGGCGCGGCCCCGTCGGCCAGCGACTCGTTCAGATAGACCTCGGCCTCCTGCGCCGGCAGGGCGGGCGCATAGCCGAATCCCTGGCCGTAATGGCAGCTGGCCTGAAGCAGGCGCTTGGCGAGGTCGGCGTTCTCGACCCCTTCGGCGACCACCTCCAGCGAGAGGTCGCGACCCAGGTTGACCACCGACTTGACGATCTTCTCGGAGCCCTCGTCCTTGTCCATCGTCAGCACGAAGTAGCGGTCGATCTTCAGGGTGTCGAACGGCAGGCGCGCCAGGTAGGACAGGGACGAGAAGCCGGTGCCGAAGTCGTCGAGCGCCAGGGACGCCCCCACCTCCTTCAGCCGGCCGAGCACGTCGGCGGCCAGGGTGGTGTCACGCATGATGTCGCCCTCGGTCACCTCCAGCTTCAGGGCGCCACGCGGCAGCCTCGACTCGGTGATGATGCGGGCGACGTCCTCGACCAGATGGTCCCGTTCGATCTCGCCGACCGACAGGTTGACGCTGCAGAACAGGCGGCCGGCCGACGGATGGCGCGCCAGCCATTCGGCCAGCTGCTTGGCCGAGCGCCGCATCATGTGCAGCCCCAGGTCGTTCATCAGGCCCATCTCGGCCGTCAGCGACAGGAACTCGTCCGGGGGCACCAGCCCTCGGCGCGGGTGACGCCAACGGGCCAGGGCCTCGAAGCCCGCGACCGCCCCCGTGTGCAGGTTCACGATCGGCTGGAAATAGGGCTCGATCTCGCCGCGCACGAAGGCGTTGCGCAGGTCCGATTCCATCGCCAGCCGCGACAGGCTGTCGGTCTCCAGCGCCCGGCCGTAGGCCGCCGCCCCGCCGCGCCCGGCGCGCTTGGCCTGCTCGACCGCCAGTTCCGCGCGGCGCAGCAATTCCGACGGGTCCGCGGCGTCCGGACCGCCGTCGGCGCGCACCGCGCCGATGGAGACGGTCGGATAGATGTCGAAGCCGGCGATGGAGAGGGGCTGCTCCAGCGCCTCCCTCAGGCGGTGGGTGGCCGAAACGCCGCCGTTCGGCACCAGCACCGCGAACTCGTCCTCGCCCACGCGGGCGGGAATGGCGCGGTTCGAGAAGGCGGCCGACAGCCGCGACCCCAGCGCCGACAGCACCAGGTCGGCGCGGGCGTGGCCCAGCGCCTCGTTCAGACGCCGCATGCGGTCCAGGTCGGCGACGACCAGGTCGTACTCGCCCGCCTCGATCATGGCCTCGCCGACCTTGGTCAGGAAGCTGCGGCGATCGAACAGTCCGGTCAAGGAATCTCGGTCCGCGGTGACGAAGCCGGCCTCCAGCGCCACCACCCCGGCGGCGCGCAGCCCGTCCTCCAGCCAGACGCCGCGCCACACGCCGGCCTCCGCCCCGCGCATGCGGATGCGGCAGGACACCGGCGTCCCCTCGGGCTGGGGCTTCAGCAGGGTTTCCGCCAGGGATCGGTCCTGGGGCAGGGTCACGGCGATGAAGGCGGCGGCGGAGCATTCGGGCGCCAGGGGGCTGAGCCCCAGCGGCCGGGTGGCGCCGTTGAACCTCAGGGAGTCCGCGGCGGGATCCCAGACCCACAGCGCGGTGTCGGCGGCGGCCAGGGCCTCGATGGCGCTCGCCGCGTCCCAAGCCTGGGGTCTGGACCTTGCCGTCACTGGAACTACGCGCCTTCCCCGGACGGACGTCGGCCGCCCGCTGCGTATTCGTCCTCGACGAGGCCGAACAGCAGATGATCTGCCCATCCGCCGTTAATTTTGAGATAAGCGCGGGCCCGGCCCTCGTGGGTGAAGCCCGCCTTCTCCAGCACCCGGCGCGACCGGTCGTTCTCCGGCACGCAGGCCGCCTCGAGCCGGTGGAGCTTCAGCTGGCCGAAGGCGAAGCCCGCGATCGCCCGCACCGCCGCCGTCGCCAGTCCCCGGCCGGCGAAGCGCTCGCCGATCCAGTAGCCCAGCTGGCCGGTCTCCGCGACGCCGCGCCGGATGTTGGACAGGGTGATCGCCCCCGCCAGCGGCCCCTCGCGGCCGTCCGGCTCCGTGGGGAAGACGAAGAAGGGAAAGGCGTTCTGCAGCTCCATCTCGCGGACGTAGACGCCCAGCCGACGGCGGAAGGCGGCGCGGCTCAGGTCGTCGGCCGGCCAGGTGGGCTCCCACGGCTGCAAATAGTCGCGTGACTCCGCCCTCAGCTCAGCCCACGCCGCGTGATCGGACAGGCGCGGCGGGCGCAGGGTGATCCGCTCCGCGCGGACCACGGGACCTGCGGGCTCCTGCATCCAGTCCAGAAGGGCCATGGCGTGACCCTATCGGTCTCAGGCGGCCGCGAACAGGGCCCGCTCGAAGGCGCGCGCGGCGGGCCCGGCGGCGCGGGGCCCCAGCACGGCAGCCGCCGCCCGGCCCGCCGACAACATCCGGCGACCGGCCTCCGCCACCTCGGAGGCGCCTGGGGCCCGCAGCCGCGCGTCCGTGGTCTCCGTGGCCACGGGCGCGCCGTAGATCAGGGTCTGGACCGCCAGCCGGCCGGCGCGGGCGGCCAGGCTCTCGTCCGACATGAACAGCCCGGCCGACAGCACCGCCTTGGCGCGCGCCAGCTCGGCGTCCGTCGGTCCCCGCTCGGCCAGGCCGACGATCTCGGCGGCGGTCAGCTCCGCCAGCTCGGCCGCGCGGTCGGCCGAGGCCCCGGCGAACACGCCGAGCACGCCGGCGTCCTCATAGGTCTCGCCGTAGGCGTCGATGGCGTAGGCCAGGCCGCGCGCCTCACGCGCGCTCTGGAACAGGCGCGAGGCCATGCCGCCGCCCAGGATCTCCACGAACAGGCGCTGGGCCGGCAGGATCGGGTCGTGGGCGTCGGCGGCGGGCAGCTGGAACACCAGGTTGGCCTGCTCGATCCGTCGCGACAGGGTCGCCGCGCCGCCCTGGAAGCGGGCCGGTTCCGGTCGCACGGTCGGTTGGCTGACCGCGTCCCCGAACGCCGCCTCGGCCAGGGCGACGAGCTGATCGGGGTCCACCGCGCCGGACGCCGCCAGCACCATCCGGTCGGGCGAGTACAGACGCCCCGCCCAGGCCGCCAGCGCGGCGCGATCGATCGGCTGAAGGCTGTCGACCGAGCCGAGGATCGGTCGCCCCAGCGCCTGGCCCTCGAAGGCGCGCGCCTGGGCCATTTCAAAGACGTGGTCGTCGGGCGTGTCGAACGCCTCGGCGATCTCCTGGGCCACGACGTCCTTCTCCCGGACGATCTCCGCCTCGTCCAGGGTCGGGCGGCGGACGAGTTCGGCCACCACCCGCACCGCGAGCGGCAGCGAGTGGGCGAGCGCACGAACCTCGAAGCTGGTGCGCTCATAGCCGGTGGCGGCGTTGATCGTGCCGCCCTCGCCCTCGATCCGCTCGACGATGTCGCGGGCGCTCATGTCGCCGGCGCCCTTGAACACCAGATGCTCGAGGAAGTGCGACCAGCCCGAGCGGCGTTCGTCCTCGAACCGGGCGCCGCCCTCGACGGCGAGGGTCAGGGCGAAGGTGCGCACGCCCGGGAGCGGATCGGCCACGACCCGCAGGCCGTTGGACAGGGTGTGGATGGGGGCGGTCAGGGTCAGCCTTTCAGGCGGCGTCGAAGCAGAGCGATGTAGAAACCCAGAAGCACGATCGCCAGTCCGAACCAGGTCATCGCATAGCCCAGGTGATTGTTCGAGAAGGCGGCCGGCGGGGCCGAGGGCTCCAGCGCCGCCCAGTCCGGGTTGCTCGAGACGGTGGCGAACAGGGTCAGGGGCTGGACGGGACCGTCGCGCCCCAGCGCCTCGGCCATGGCCTCAGCGTCCCGGGCGAAGAAGCGTCCGTCGGCGGGCCCCGGGGTCAGGGGGCTCGGGCCCCCGGGCTCGCGGAGCACGCCTTCGATCCGGGTCGGCGCCTCGGCCCGCCCGACCGGGGGGCGAGCCGAGACCGTGTCCGCGACGAAGCCCCGGTCGACGAGGATCGGCGGTCGGGAGGGATCGAACACGCAGAGCGAGACGAGCCGCGATCCGGCGCGGCCTTCATCGATGGACTGAAGTTCGACATAGGGGGCCGAGGCCAGTCCGGGACAGTCGGCGACGACGCGTCGGAACTCGGGCGCCGGCCCGGCGAGCACCTCGGCGAGCGGGGCCGGGGGAGCCGCGGCGGCCGCGTCCGCGGCCGCGATCAGCCCTTCCTTCCAGGCCAGGCGGCGCACCTGCCACGTCCCCAGCGCGATCAGCAGCGCCAGCGCCGCGACGGTCAGGACCGTGAGGACCCACGGGAAGCGGCGCACCGGGCCGCCCCGCCTCAGCCGAAGATGACGTAGACGAAGGCGAACAGGAACAGCCAGACCACGTCCACGAAGTGCCAGTACCAGGCCGCCGCCTCGAAGCCGAAGTGCTTCTCGGGCGTGAACTGGCCCGCCAGCAGGCGGAACAGGCAGACCGTCAGGAAGAGGGTGCCGATCAGCACGTGGAACCCGTGGAAGCCGGTCGCCATGAAGAACACCGAGCCGTACAGCCCCGAGTTCAGCGCCTCTTCGTTGAAGAACAGGTTTTCGTGGATAATGTGATAATATTCATAGGCTTGCACCGCCGTGAACAGCGCGCCCAGCGCCACCGTGAGGATCAGCCCGAGGCGCGCGCCCTTGCGGTCGCCGACCTGGAGCGCGTGGTGGGCCCAGGTCACCGTGGTGCCGGACAGCAGCAGGATGAAGGTGTTCAGAAGCGGCAGCGACCAGGCGTCCAGCGTCTCCACCCCTTGGGGCGGCCAGCTGGACCAGGCCGTGGCCGTGTCGGCCCAGTTGCCGATCTCCGGCGTCAGGGTGCGCACCTCGTTGAAGAGGGACATCTCGAAGAACATCCAGAAGAATGCCGCGAAGAACATCACCTCCGAGGCGATGAACAGCACCATCCCGTAGCGCAGGCCGATGGACACGACCGGCGTGTGGTCGCCCTTGCGGCTTTCCTTGATGACGTCGGCCCACCAGCCGAACATCGAATAGAGCACGCCCGCGAAGCCGGCGGCGAAGACGCCCGGACCGGACAGGCCGAACAGCCCCTTCATCCACACCACCGCGCCGATCATCATCACCGTCGTCGCGATCGAGGCGACCAGCGGCCAGGGCGACGGATCGACCAGGTGGTAGTCGTGGTGCGGAGCGGCGTGGGCCATCGGGAGCGTCTCTCGAGGTCGAACAAGCGTGGTCGGGCAGGCTATAGCGCCGCCGTTGCGGCCGCGCCAGTGGTCAGGACGAGGCTCAGGCGCCCGCCGTCGCGGCGTCGAAGTCCTGGGTCGGATAGAAGGTGTAGCTGAGGGTGATTTCCTTGACGCCGCGCCCCTCTCGATCCGTCGCCAGCTCGGGCGCCACGAAGTACTGGACCGGGAACTGCTTCGTTTCGCCGGGCTGGATCACCTGGCCCTCGAAGCAGAAGCACTGCAGCTTCTGGAAATAGGGCCCGGCCTTCTCGGGCACGACGTTGTAGGCGGCCGTGGCCCCGATCGGCTGGTCCGACGTGTTGGTGACGTCGAAATAGGCCAGGCCGGTCTCGCCGATGCGCACTCTCTGGGTCGTCTGCTCGGCGCGGAACGCCATCGGCAGGCCGCCGCGCACATTGGTGTCGAACCGGACCAGCACCGTGTCCTCCAGCACCACGTCCGACGGCCTGTCCGCGCGCATGGTGGTCCCGTCGAAGCCGGTGACCTGACAGAACAGCTGATAGAGCGGCACGGCGGCGAAGGCGGCGCCCGTCATCAGCATGACCACCCCGGCGCAGATCAGGGCGATGAGATTCTTGTTCGCCATGGCCCTCAGCCCGCGACGTTCGCCTGCAGGCGCAGGACGGTGGTCAGGAACACCAGCACCATGAAGGCCACGAGCCCCAGCGCGATGGCCAGGTTGCGGCGCTTGCGGGCGGCGAGTTGGTCGGGGGTCAGGCGCATGTGGGGCACACGATCGGAGAAGCGGGCAGGGATTCGATCAGAAGGACCGCGAACAGGACCATCAGGTAAAGGATCGAATAGGCGAACAGGTCACGGGCCGGTTTCGCCTCTTTGCGCACGTCATACAATGCGGCCTCGCGCCCCACCGCCTCGGCCTTGTCCGGCTGATCGCCCGCGCGCGAACGCCACAGCCTGAAGGCCAGCGCGAGGAAGGCCGCGCCGCCGATGGCGGAGACGATCAGATAGGCCAGTCCCCCCGGCCCGACGACGCCCGGCAGGACCGCGACCGGAACGAAGACCAGGCTGTAGATCCACACGAGAAGGCGGGTGTGGGCCGCGCCTCGCGCCACCGGCATCATGGGGATGCCCGCCCGCGCATAGTCGCCGGCCGAATAGAGCGCCAGCGCCCAGCTGTGCGGCGGCGTCCAGAGGAAGATGATCAGGAACAGCAGCCACGCCTGCCACGGGGCCTCGCCAGTCGCGGCGGCCCAGCCGATCACCGGCGGAAAGGCCCCGGCCGCGCCGCCGATGACGATGTTCTGGGGCGTACGGCGTTTCAGGATCAGGGTGTAGAGGCCGGCGTAGTAGACGATGGTCAGGCCGAGCAGCCCCCCCGCCAGCCAGTTGGTCGCCATGCCCAGAAGCATGATCGAGAACACCGACAGCACGACCCCGAACGCCAGGGCGTCGCCCGACCGAACCCGGCCCGCCGCCACCGGCCGCCCGCGCGTGCGCCGCATCAGGGCGTCGGTCGACCCCTCAAGGGCCATGTTCAGCGCCCCGGCGGCGCCGGCGCCGACCGCGATGCACAGCACCGCCAGCGCCGCGTTGACGGGGTGAATATCGCCGCCCGCCGCGATCAGCCCAGTCGCGGCCGTGAACACCACCAGCGACATGACGCGCGGCTTCAGCAGCTGGAAGAAGTCTTCCGGCTGGGCCGTCGACAGGGCGGGGGTGTCGGCTGGGGTCATGGGCGAGCGCCAATACCACGGCTGAAAGGAAAAGGGGCCGCCCTTCGCATCGAAGAGCGGCCCCGGCGATCGCGGCCCGGCGTCGCGGGCCCGGCCGTCAGTGGCGGTCGGCCTTCACCACGGGCAGTTCGTTGAACTGGTGGTGCGGCGGCGGCGAGCTGAGCGTCCACTCCAGCGTCGTGGCGCCCTCGCCCCAGGGGTTGGCCACCCCGGCGCGACGACGGATCGCGGCCTCGATCAGCACCACCAGGAAGACGACCACGCCCACGATGGTGATGGCGTAGCCCCACGAGGAGACCTGGTTCCAGAGGGTGTAGGCCTCCGGATAGTCGATGTAGCGGCGCGGCATCCCCTGCAGACCCAGGAAGTGCTGCGGGAAGAAGATCACGTTCACGCCGATGAACATGATCCAGAAGTGGGCGGCGCCGAGAAACTCGTTGTACTTCACGCCGAACATCTTCTCGAACCAGTAGTAGAAGCCCGCGAAGATGGCGAACACCGCGCCCAGCGACAGCACATAGTGGAAGTGCGCCACCACGTAGTAGGTGTCGTGCAGGCTGTAGTCGATGCCCGCGTTGGACAGCACCACGCCGGTCACGCCGCCGACGGTGAACAGGAAGATGAAGCCGATCGCCCAAAGCATGGGCGTCTTGAAGTCGATGGAGCCGCCCCACATGGTGGCGATCCAGCTGAAGATCTTCACGCCCGTCGGCACGGCGATGATCATCGTCGCGGCCACGAAATAGGCGCGCAGATTGATGGGCATGCCGACCGTGTACATGTGGTGGGCCCACACGATGAAGCCGATGAAGCCGATCGCGACCATGGCGTAGGCCATCGCCAGGTAGCCGAACACCGGCTTCTTGGAGAAGGTCGAGACGATGTGGCTGATGATGCCGAAGCCCGGCAGGATCAGGATGTACACCTCGGGGTGGCCGAAGAACCAGAACAGGTGCTGGAACATCACCGGGTCGCCGCCGCCGGCGGGGTCGAAGAAGCTGGTGCCGAAGTTGCGGTCGGTCAGCAGCATGGTGATGGCGCCCGCCAGGACCGGCAGCGACAGCAGCAGCAGGAAGGCGGTGACCAGCACCGACCAGGCGAAAAGCGGCATGCGGTGCAGCGTCATGCCCGGCGCGCGCATGTTGAAGATGGTGGTGATGAAGTTGATGGCGCCCAGGATCGACGAGGCGCCCGCCACGTGCAGCGAGAAGATCGCCAGGTCCATCGCCGGCCCGGTGTGTCCGTTGGTTGAGAGCGGCGGATAGATGGTCCAGCCGCCGCCGAAGCCCTGGCCCGGTCCGCCGTCCACGAACATCGACAGAACCAGCAGCACCCAGGCCGACACCAAGAGCCAGAACGAGATGTTGTTCATGCGCGGGAAGGCCATGTCCGGCGCCCCGATCATGATCGGCACGAACCAGTTGCCGAAGCCGCCGATCATCGCCGGCATGACCATGAAGAAGATCATGATCAGGGCGTGGGCGGTGACGGTGACGTTGTAGCCGTGCTTGGACGCCTCGACGATGCCCAGCTGCTGGATGATCGAGCCTTCGCGGAAGATCTGGATGCCCGGCTCGGCCAGCTCCCAGCGGATCAGGCCGGACAGGGCGCCGCCCACGATCCCGGCCATGATGGCGAAGATCAGATAGAGCGTGCCGATGTCCTTGTGGTTCGTGGACAGGAACCAGCGGGTGAAGAAGCCCGGCTTGTGGTCGTGATCGGCGTGGGCGTGATCAGCGGTCGCGGATGCGGTGGCCATGGTCGTCTTTCGGCTCTTCGCGGAAGTTACTGGGCGAACGTTATTGGGCGGCCGCGGCGGCGGGCGCCGGCGCGGCGGGAGCGGTGGCGGCGGGCGGCTGGGTCGCGCCCTCGGTCGGGCTGACCGTCGCGGCGGCCGGCGCGCCGGCTTCAGCGGCGGTGGGCGCCCCGGTCGTGCCCGCCGCGACCTGGGCCGCGGTGCCGCCGGGGGCCGCCTCGGCGGAGGCCGGGGTCAGGGAGCCGCCCTTCGACAGCACCCAGGCGTCGAACTCGGCCTGGGTCACCACGCGGATCTCGATCGGCATGAAGGCGTGGTCGACGCCGCACAGCTCCGAGCACTGACCGTAATAGGTGCCGACGCGTTCGGCGCGGAACCAGGTCTCGTTGATGCGGCCGGGGATGGCGTCGGTCTTCAGGCCGAACGCCGGCAGGGCGAACGAGTGGATCACGTCGGACGCCGTCACCAGCACCCGCACGGTCTGGCCGACCGGCACGACCATCGCCTCGTCCGCGGCGAGGCGGTACGGAACGTTGCGCGCCCGCGCCTCGTCTTCCGGCAGCATGTTGGAGATGTATTCGCTGATGCCCTGGTCGGGATACTCGTAGCCCCAGTTCCACTGGTTGCCGACGGCCTTAACGGTCAGGTCCGGCTCCGGCATGTCGTCGTAGGCGAACAGCAGCCGGAACGAGAACAGGGAGATGAACACCAGCACCAGCACCGGCACGACCGTCCAGACGATCTCGATGGCCGTGTTGTGGCTCCAGCGGGCGGGCGTCGGATTGGCGCGCTTGTTGTAGCGGACCACCACCCAGATCAGCAGGCCGAGCACCAGGAGGCAGATCACCGTGATGATCGGCATCAGGATGACATTGTGGAACCAGGTCGCGTCGTGCTTCAGCGGCGAGAAGCTGGACTGCAGGCCGATCCCGCCCGGAGTCGGCTGCCCGGCCAGGTCCTGCGCCCAAGCCGGCGCGGCGGCGAAGGCCGAACCGATCGCCAGTGCGGCCGAGGCGAACATCGCCTTCGCTCGCATGCCCATGCCCATCGAAGTCCTCATTCCATTCTGCGGCTTCGCCCTGCGGGGGCCGCGACCTACGCCTGGCGGGGCGAAAGACCCCACGCTCGGCGGGTCCATATCGGCTTGCCTTGCGCTTGCCAAGCGATGGCGGCGTCGCGGGATGCCGCACCGCGACGCAGCATGTCGGTGCGGCTTCATTAAATCTCTTTCATGCTTCGCCAGATACCTTGTGACGCAAGATACCTTGCGGTAGACGATGGCCATCCGAAAGGAGGGCCCCGTGCCTGACACCATTGAAATCCAACTGAAGAAGGGCGTGCTGAACCTGTGCGTTCTGGCCTTCCTGGCCAGGGGCGACAGCTACGCCTACGAGATCGCCAGCCGCCTCGCCCACGACATCGACATGGGCGAGGGCACCATCTACCCGCTGATGCGGCGGCTGCAGGCCGACGGCCTGGTCGAGACCTATCTGGTCGAATCGCCCTCTGGGCCCTCGCGCAAATACTATCGGCTGACCGCCGCCGGCCGCGACAGCCTCGAGGCCCAGTCCCGCGAATGGACCCGCTTCGCTCGCGCCGTGGAGGACATCCTGGCCGGCCGCGGAGCCCCCGTCGCGACGTCCGAAGACCCCGTGCCCGCAGGAGACGCCCAATGACCCGATCCGACTTCATGAACCGGCTGCGCGCGGGCCTGTCGGGCCTGCCCGCCGCCACCATCAACGACCTCGCCGCCGACTATGAGGCGCACTTCGAGGACGGTCTGGCCGCGGGCCGCAGCGAGGCCGAGGTCTCCGCCGCCCTGGGCGATCCCGACCGGCTGGCCCGCGAACTGCGCGCCGAGGCGGGCATGCGCCGGTGGGAGACCGAGAAGAATCCGTCGGCCGCCGCCGCCGCCGTCTTCGCGGTGCTGGGGCTCGGCGCGATCGACATCCTGATCCTGCTGCCCATCCTGATGGGCGTGCTGGGGGCCCTGTTCGGGGTTCTGGTCGCGGTGATCGCCACCTTCGTCGCCGGCGGCTTCGTCTTCGCGGTCGGTCCCTTCGTCGCCCCGCCGGGCGGTCCCTTCGCGGCCCTGCTCGCGGGCCTGGGCCTGATGGCCGGCGCGACCGCCGTGGGCGCGCTCCTGACCATCGTGACCATCTGGCTGGTGAACGGCATCGTCTGGTTCGCCCGCCTCCACTATCGCCTCTTGAAGCCGGCCATCGAGCCGCAAGCCCAAGGGAGGGCCTGATCCATGATCCGCACCCTGTTCATCATCGCCGGCGGCGCGACCGTCCTGGCCGTCGGCAGCCTGGCGGGGGCCGCCGCCCTCGGGGGCTCCGACCTGGCCCGCAACGGCGGAACCTGGACCTTCACCGAAACCGCCTCGGACGACGGCGTCCGCATCCGCCGGGGCGAGGCCGTCGATCGCGGGCCGGCCGTGACCCGCACCGAGGCCTTCACCGGCGGCGAGCGCCTGATCCTCGACGCTCCCTTCGACGTGACCTACGTCCAGGGCGATGCGGCCACGGTCCGGATCGAGGGTCCGCAGGCGGTCGTCGATCGAATCCGCATCGACGGGGCCCGCATCTCCTTCGACGACGACGCGCCCGAGAGCGTCACCCTGCGCTGGGGGCCGAACGGCATCACCGGCTGGAGCTCGCTGGACGGGGTCAAGGTGACCGTCACCGCGCCGGCGGTCCGCGACGTGGAGATCAACGGCTCAGCCGACCTGGACATCCAGGGTTATGATCAGCCCTCGCTCGACCTCCGCATCGCCGGCTCCGGCGAGGTCCGCGCCACGGGTCGGACCGAGCGGCTGGAGGTCGACATCGCCGGCTCCGGCGAGGCCGAACTGGAGGGTCTGGAGGCGCGCGACGCCGACCTCAGCATCTCCGGCTCCGGCGACATCGACGCGGCCCCCACCGGCCAGGTCGCCGCCGCCGTCTCGGGCTCGGGCGACATCCGCCTGCGCCGCCAGCCGGCGAGCCTGAACTCCAGCGTCTCCGGCTCGGGCGACATCTGGATCGACGGATGACGAACGCGGGCGGGGCGCCTAAATGAGGCTCATGACCCTTCACGCCGCCCCGCCCGACCTCCTCGCCGCCGCCGACGTCTCCCGGGACGAGGCCCTGGACGTCATCCGGACCGCGCTGCACGGCGCCGACGACGGCGAACTGTTCCTGGAGCGGACCGAGAGCGAGTCCCTCCTCTTCGACGACGGCCGGCTGAAGTCGGCGGCCTATGATTCCGGCGAGGGCTTCGGCCTCCGGGTCGTGTCGGGCGAGACCGCCGGCTACGCCCACGCCAACGAGATCAGCCTTCAGGCGCTCCGCCGCGCCGCCGACGGCGCCGGCCTGGCCAAACAGGGCCGCTCCGGCGTCCAGGCTGAGGCGCCCCGCGCCACCAATCAGAAACTGTATGACGAGGTCGATCCCCTCGCCGCGCCGAGCTTCTCGGACAAGATCGCCCTGCTGCAGGAGATCGACGCCTACGCCCGGGGCAAAGACCCGCGCGTGGTGCAGGTCTCAGCCGCCATCGCCGGCGAGCGGCGCCAGGTGGAGATCCTGCGGGCCGACGGCCGCCATGTGCGAGACGCCCGCCCGCTGGTGCGCCTGAACGTCTCCGTCACCGTCGAGCGCGACGGCCGCCGCGAGAGCGCGGGCGCCGGGGCCGGCGGTCGCGCCGGCTTCGAGACCTGGATCGCCCCGGACCGCTGGCGCGCGCAGGTGGACGAGGCGCTGCGCCAGGCGACCACCAATCTGGACGCCGTCGACTGCCCGGCCGGCGAGATGGACGTGGTGCTGGGACCGGGCTGGCCCGGCGTGCTCCTTCACGAGGCGATCGGCCACGGCTTCGAGGGCGACTTCCACCGCAAGGGGTCCTCGGCCTTCACCGGCATGATGGGCAAGCGGGTGGCCGCCCCCGGCGTCACGGTCGTCGATGACGGCTCCATCGCCGGTCGGCGCGGCTCGCTGAACGTCGACGACGAGGGCACGCCCACCTCGCGCACCGTGCTGATCGAGGACGGGATCATGGTCGGACTGATGCACGACCGGCTGAGCGCGCGGCAGCTGGACCAGCGCGCCACCGGCAACGGGCGGCGCCAGTCCTACGCCCACCTGCCGATGCCGCGCATGACCAACACCTTCATGGAGGGCGGCGACGCCAGCCTGGCCGACATGATCGCCTCCACCAGGCGCGGGCTCTACGCGGTCAACTTCGGCGGCGGCCAGGTCGACATCGTGTCGGGCAAGTTCGTCTTCCAATGCACCGAGGCTTACCTCATCGAGGACGGGCGCATCACCGCGCCGGTCAAGGGGGCGACCCTGATCGGCGACGGCGCCACCGCGCTTCAGGGCGTGGAGATGATCGGCGACGACTTCGCCTTCGACCCCGGGATCGGCGTCTGCGGCAAGGCCGGCCAGGGCGTGCCCGTCGGCATCGGCCAGCCCAGCCTGAAGATCCGAGGGCTGACGGTCGGCGGGACAGCGGTCTGATCGGGCTTACCGCCTTGTAATGCTGTCGGAAGTTTAATCCACCTGTCCGGCTTGTAACTGGTTCCGGCAAGCGGCGGCGGGCACCTCTGCCTCCACAAGAGGAGAGGGAGTTCCCGTCGTGACGAAGACGTCGCTGATCACCACCGCGGCCGCCGCCGCCCTGATGCTCGCCGCGCCCCAGGCGCTGGCCCAGGCCGCCGCGCCGGCCCCGGCGGCTGCCGACGGCGGCCAGGGCGTGCTGACCTTCACGCCCGACTTCTTCGCGGCGCAGCGACCGAACACCGCCCTGGACATGGTCCAGCGCATCCCCGGATTCTCGGTCCAGGACGGCGACGGCAGCCGAGGCTTCGAGGGCGCGGTCGGCAACGTGCTGGTGAACGGGGCCCGGCCGGCCTCCAAGAACGACAGCGGATCGTCGGTGCTCAGCCGCACCTTGGCGCGCCAGGTGGAGCGGATCGAGCTGATCCGCGGCGGCGCCCCCGGCATCGACATGCAGGGCTACGCCGTCGTGGTGAACGTCATCCTCAAGACCGAGGCCAGCCGCGAGCAGGTGCTGGAGTACACCACCTTCCAGTTCGAGGGCGACGGTCAGGACCTGGCGGCCGGCAGCTACCGGTTCACCGCGCGCTCGGGCGACCGCAGCTGGGGCGTGACCCTGTCGGACGGCGTGGGCATCAGCGACGCCAACGGGCCGGGGATCTCGATCCGGCGGGACGGGACCGGCGCGATCACCCGGGTGGAGGACTTCACCAACCAGAACTACGGCGGCAGCTCGGGCGTGCGCGGCAACTACGCCGGGCCGCTGTTCGGCGGCAAGATCGACCTGACCGCGCGCTACGGCGTCAACGACTGGAACTCCTACACCCGCCTCAGCTCCAACGGGGTCCTGCGCGAAAGCGAATACGGCGAGGACGGATCGTCCGGCGAGTTCGGCGCGGTCTACACCCGCGACCTGCGTCAGGGCCTGAGCAGCGAGACCCGCTTCATCCACGAGTTCGGCGACTTCGAGAACGAGTCCACGAACAACAACCTCGAAGGCGGCGTGCAGTCGCCGGAGCAGCGCTTCGCGTCGCAGGGCGAGTTCAGCGAGACGATCCTGCGCTCCCTCGTGCAGTACGAGCGCAGCTCCACCCTCAGCTTCGAGCTCGGCGGCGAAGTGGCCTACAACATGCTGGAGGTCGATCAGGCCTTCTCCGTTGGCGGAACGCCGATCCCGCTGCCGTCGGACCAGATCAAGGTGGAGGAGACGCGGGGCGAGGCCTTCGGCAAGACGACCTGGCGTCCCCGCTCCAATCTGACTCTGGAAGGCGGGCTGAGGCTGGAGGCCTCCACCATCAGCCAGTCGGGCGACGCCGACACCGAGGAGACCTTCTACTACGCCAAGCCGCGGATCGTGGCGACCTGGACGCCGATGGACCGCACCCAGTTCCGCCTGCGCTTCGAACGCGACGTGGGCCAGCTGGACTTCGGCGACTTCGCCGCCTCGGCCGAACTGGAGGACGAGAACGTGTTCGGCGGCAACGTCGATCTGGAGCCCGACCAGCGCTGGATCAGCGAAGTCGCCTTCGAGCGCCGCTTCCTGGACGACGGCATCGTCTCCCTGACCTATCGCCACGACGAGATCAGCGACGTCATCGACCGCATCCCCCTGCCCAACGGCCTGTCGGCGGTCGGCAACATCGGCGACGGCACGCTGGACCAGCTGGCGGTGAACGTGATCCTGCCGATGGACTGGGCCGGCTTCACCGGCGGACAGTTCGGCTTCCGCAACACCTGGAACCACTCGGAGGTGACCGACCCCACGACCGGCGAGTCGCGTCCCATCTCCGGCCTGCGCCGCAGCCAGGCCGTGATCTCGGTCCAGCAGGACATCGAGAGCTGGCGGCTGCAGTGGGGCGGGGCGTGGATTCCCAAGCTGGGCGAGACGACATACGACCCGGACCAGACCTCGGGCTTCCGAGGGCGGGACTATTTCGAGCTGTGGGCGGAGTACAAGCCGACCGCCAGCTGGGCGATCCGGGCGCAGCTGAACATCTGGGACGACTTCGACACCTTCCGCGACGTCTACGCCGACCGGACCGTGCGGGCGATCGCCTTCACCGAGGATCGCCAGATCGACCCGCGCACCTTCCTGCAGGTGCGTGTCCGCAAGACCTTCTGACGGCGGAACGAGGCAGGGGCTGCGTCAACCCGGAGAACCGCAGCCCCGCCCGGAGGCCGCCGCCCGCGAACAGGCGGCGGCGTGGCGCGCAGCCCTCTAGAGGGCGTTCATGACGGGATCGCGACGCTCAGATGTAGCGGCGCAGCGAGCGGGCCAGCTCAGAGGCGCCGTCCTTCCCCTTCTTGGCCTGGGGCTGGTAGGCCACGCGGGCGTGCTCGACGCAGTAGACGCCCTCGGCCGCGCGGCGGCCGCAGAAGCTGAAGCCGTCCGAGCTGGGATCGCCGATCGGCCACTTGCACATATGGGCCCCCAGCGTCAGCACCGTCGCGGTGCCGGGCAGGTCCGGCATCGGAACGGGGCTCGGCTGCACCGGCGCGGCCGGGCGCGGCTGCGCGGCCTCGATGCGGCGGGGCGCGCTCGGCTGGGCGCTCGGCTGCGGGCGGGGACGCGGGGTGCGGAAGGTCGCCCGGACGGGCTGCGACGGCGCGGCGCGCCCGGACAGGCCGAGGCGGTGCACCTTGCCGATCACGGCGTTGCGGGTGACGCCCCCGCCTAGCGCCTTGGCGATCTGGCTCGCCGACTGCCCTTCGAGCCAGAGCTTCTTCAGCGCCCCGACCCGTTCCTCGGTCCAACCTAGAGACATGCCGCCCTCCGCCACAGGGATTCAAGATATTGCGTCTGGCGGATGATCTCTGCCGCGCCAGCCACAACTAATCGTAAACCAGGCGTAAATTGGCGCAACATGTGGCGCCTGGGCTGTCCACAGAAACCAGATGTAGATTCGTCGAAGGACGCCGGTGGCGGACCGGCCGGGATTTGCTAAGTCTCCGAGACGCCTTCGGAGAGCCGCCGTGTCCGACACCTTCCAGACCCCCGCCGCCGTCGATCCGCGCCTGCTCGAGGTGCTGGTCTGCCCGGTGTCGCGCGGCCCGCTGACCTACGACCGTCAGCGCCAGGAGCTGGTGTCGAAGGGGGCCCGGCTGGCCTATCCGATCCGCGACGGCGTCCCGATCATGCTGGTCGACGAGGCGCGCAAGCTGGACTGAGCAGCCGCGACGCCGGTCCGCGCGTTCGGTCGGCATGGCCCACCAAGGAGATCGACGATGAAGACCGTCAGCCTGATCGCCCTTTCCCTCCTGATCGCCGCGCCGGTCGCGGCCCAGGACCCGGTCGCCGACCTTCTGCGCGGCGAGCCCGACGCACCCGCCGCCGATGCCGAGCAGGATCCGGCCGAGCTCCGCACCACGGCGGCCCTGAACGCCGAGATCGTCGCCCAGAACGATCTGGCCGCCCAGGCCGAGAAGGCCGCCGCCACCGATCAGCGGCAATCCTATGAGGCCGAACTGGAGGCCTATCAGCGCAGCGTCGCCGAGACCGAAGCCAAGGCCGAGGCCGACCGCCAGGCCTATGAGGCGGAGCTGGCGCGGCACGAGGCTGAGCATCAGCGGCGGATGGCGCTCTGGCGCGAGGTCTCGGAGGCCTGTCGTCGCGGCGACACGGAGCGGTGCCGCGTCGGCCGGCTGGCGCTTGAGAACGGCGGCTGATCCGCGTGGCGGGGGGCACGCTGATCCTTCACGGCGAGATCGGCGGCGGCAAGACGCGCCTCGCCGGGGAATGGGCGCGCGTCCAGGCCGAGGCGGGACGCCGCGTCGGCGGCGTGCTGGCGCTGAAGTCGCGGCAGGGGCGGCGCTTCCACGACCTGTGGACCGGCGACGAGACGCCCAAGGAGCCGGTGGCCGACGGCGAGCCCGCCGTCGAGATCGGTCGCTTCCGCTTCCGCAAGGCCGCCTTCGACTGGGCCGAGGCGCGCGTCCGCCAGGCCGTGGCGAGCGGGGCGGAGGCCGTGGTGATCGACGAGGTCGGGCCGCTGGAGATGCGCGGCGAAGGGTTCGCGGCCCTGATCGACGACGTCCCGGAGCCCGTGCGGCTCGTCCTTCTGGTCAGGACCGGCCTGGAGGCGGCGGCGGCGGCGCGGTTCGGCCGGGGCGAGATCGCCTTCGAGCCGCACCTGGATTGATCGGCGAGCTGGACCGTGAGACGCTTCGCGCAAGTGGCGTAGCGACCCCGGCCGGAGACGCCTGATGACCGCAGCCCCCGTTCCCGACGATGACCTCGCGGCAGCCCCGCGCGAGGCTGATCGCCACGCCGACCGTCCGCTCGAGGGCGGCCGCACCGACACCTACCGTCACCCGCCGCTGGTTCGGGTCACCCACTGGATCAACGTCGCGGCCGTCGTGATCCTGATCATGAGCGGACTGAACATCCTGGCCGCCCATCCGCATCTGTACTGGGGCCTGCGCTCCACCTTCGCCGATCCGTGGGTGAGCTTCGAAACCATTCCCGCCTGGACCATGATCCCCCAGGGACGCGACCTCGCCCGCGCCCGCGACTGGCATTTCTTCTTCGCCTGGGTCTTCGTCATCAACGGCCTGGTCTATCTGATCTGGACGCTGGCCAAGCGCCGCTTCCAGACCCGCATCTGGCCGACCCGCGAGGACCTCGGGAACTTCTGGCCCTCGGTGAAGGAGCACGCCCGTTTCCACTTCCCCAAGGACGACGAGGCGCGGACCTACAACGTGCTTCAGAAGATGACCTACGCCTTCATGATCGTGGTCGTCCTGCCGATGATGCTGATCACCGGCCTGTCGATGTCGCCGGGGTTCAACGCGATCGGCGGCGTCCTGCTCGACCTCATGGGCGGGCGGCAGTCGGCGCGGACCCTGCACTTCATCGCCGGCGCGCTCATCGTCGGCTTCATCGTGGTGCACGTCGGCCTCGTGGTCTGGACCGGCTTCGTCAACAACATGCGGGCGATGATCACCGGCTGGTTCGTGATCGAGCCGTCGGAACCGAAGGATCACCGATGAGAGACGTGGTGGAGAAGTCCGGGCTGAACCGGCGTCGGTGGCTGAGCGGGGCCTTCGCGGTGGCCGGGTCGGCGTTCGTCGCCGCCTGTGACAGCGTCACCCACAATCCGGTCGTCCAGCAGGCGCTGCGGATGGCGCACGGCCTGACCTATCGCGCTCAGCGGCTGATCCTGCCGCGCGAGGCCCTGGCGCCCGAATACGCCGAGCATGAGATCTCGCCGGACTTCAAGCCGAACGGCTCCACCAACCCGATGGCCTCTGATTACGTCGCCCTGCGCGACGGCGGCTTCGCGGACTATCGGCTGGAGGTCGGAGGGCTTGTCGAGCGGCCCCTGAGCCTGTCGCTCGCCGAGCTGCGGGCGCGCCCCAGCCGCACCCAGATCACCAAGCACGACTGCGTCGAGGGCTGGACCTCGATCGGCAAATGGACGGGCGCCAAGCTGTCGGCGATCCTCGAGGAGGCGGGCCTGAGGCCCGAGGCGAAGTACATCGTCTTCTACTGCTACGACGCCCTGAACCAGCAGGAGGACGGGCCGCGCTACTACGAGAGCATCGACCTCGTGGACGCCTTCCATCCCCAGACCATCCTGGCCTACGACATGAACGACCAGGTCCTGCCCGTGCCCCACGGCGCGCCGCTCAGGCTCAGGGTGGAGCGCCAGATCGGCTACAAGCACGCCAAATACATCCGCCGCATCGAGGCGGTGGAGAGCTTCGACCATATCGAGGGCGGCAACGGGGGCTACTGGCCCGACCGCGGCTATCAATGGTACGCCGGGATCTGAGGCGTTGATGTCCTCCCCCTCGTGAGGGCGCGGGAAATCACCCCTTCAGCGCCGCCGCCAGGGCGTCGTCCAGCTCCCCCGCCCTCACCCGCGCCGGGCGGTCCTTTATGCGGTCGAAGTAGGCGGCGAACGCGGGCCGATCCGGCACGGTGCCGAACTGCAGGCCCCAGCCGATCTGGCTGCCGACATAGACGTCGGCCGCCGTGAACCGTTCGCCGCAGATGAAGCCGTCGCCGGACACCGCCTGCTCCAGCGCCGCCACCGTGTCCTCATAGCTGCCGTAGCCCGCCTGCCCAGCCTTCTCCGGCGGCGCGAGCAGGCCCAGGCTCTTGGCCGTCACCGCCGCCTCCAGGGGGCCGGCGGCGAAGAACATCCAGCGCAGATACGTCCCACGCGCTGGATCGCCCACCGCCGGCGCCAGCCCGGCGGACGGGAAGGCGTCGGCGAGATAGGCGCAGATCGCGGCGCACTCGGTGACGACGACGCCGCGATGGACAATGGCCGGCACCTTTCCCATCGGATTGATCGCCAGATAGTCAGGCGCCTTCATGGAGCCGCCGTACTCCAGCGTCTCGACGCGATAGTCGGCCCCGACCTCCTCCAGCATCCAGCGCGCGATCCGGCCGCGCGACCACGGGTGGGTGTAGAAGACCATCTCGTCGGACATGCGGGGCTCCCTTCCCTTGCGTCAGAACATAAACGGAACGCGCGCCTGCGCAAGCTCAGATGTCGAAACCCTCGACCCAGGCGCTTAGCAGGGTATGCGCGATCGCGAACGGCGGCGGCGCCAGGATCGTCGGATGAGCCCCCTCCAGCGCCGCGCGCGCCTCGGCCCTCGTCAACCAGGCGACCGCCTCCAGCTCGGTCTGATCAGGTCGGGCCTGATCGTCCGACACCTCCGCGATCAGGCCGATCATCAGCTGGGACGGGAACGGCCAGGGCTGGCTGGAGTGATAGCGCACGCGGGTGACGGCCAGGCCGGCCTCCTCGGCGATCTCGCGGGCGCAGCCCTCCTCGACGGACTCGCCGGGCTCCAGAAAGCCCGCCAGGGCCGACATCCGGCCGGGCGGCCAGGCGGCCTGCCGCCCGAGCAGACACAGCGGCTCCGGTCCGCCCGAGAACACCGGCAGCATGATGGTCACCGGATCGACGCGCGGGAAATGCTCCGTGGCGCAGATGGGGCAGATCCGTTTCCAGCCCCCCGAGGCGTCGGCCGTCGCCGCCCCGCAGTTGGCGCAGAAGCCGTGTCGGCGACGCCAGTCGAACAGGCTCCTGGCCATCCCCGCCATGGCCAGGTCCCGCTCCGGCAGGACCGAGGCCGCCGCGCGCAACTCGTGAAACTCGCCCAGCCCCTCCAGCGGACCGAACGCCGGATCGTCCGCCCCCTCCACCTCGACGGCGAAGACCGGCGCCTCCTTCCACAGGCCCAGGAACGCCCGGCGATCGGGCGCCACGTCGCGCGCGTGGGGATAGGCCAGCCACGCCAGCCGGGGCCCGTCCGCCGTCGCCTCCACCAGCGGCCGACCCTGCCACAGGACCAGCGACAGGGCCTCGGCGTTGTCTTCCTGCGTCGCCAGCCACTCCGGGTCGTTCCTGCGATCCCCCGCCCGATCGAGCGGGTTGCCGGAAAAGAAGGTGTGGGCCTGGCCGAGCATGCCGCCTGATACCGCGCCCGCGGGCCGAGGGGGAGCGGCTTGATTTCACCGGGCCGGCGGCGCATATCCCCGAGCGGAGATCGCGGGCGAAGGCTTCGCCAACCTGGTCAGGGCCGGAAGGCAGCAGCCACAACGAATTCCCCTTCGGGTCGCGGTCTCCACCTTCCTGACATTTTGCTTGCCCTATCGCTCGGCGCGCGGCGCCTCGCTGCTTGAGGGCGTGTTTCCTCCCCCATAGCGCAGCGTATGGGGGGGGGGACCGCGAAGCGGTGGAGGGGGCGACCGCGAGCGCCGGCGCTTGAACTCGCCCCCTCCACCCTGCTGCGCAGGGTCCCCCTCCCCCGCAGTGCGGGGGAGGAGACGGACCGCCCTGTTTGGAGTCGCGCGTGCGCCCCCCTCCGCGCTAACGTCCGCCCATGAGCCACGTCGATCTTGATTCCGGCGATCCGCCCTGGGCGGAGGACGATGCGTCGTCCGAGGCGGAGCGCGATCCCAACACCGACGACATGTTCGGGGCGCCCCCTTTGGTCGAAGCG
Source organism: Brevundimonas balnearis (assembly GCF_042434805.1). Classification (NCBI taxonomy): domain Bacteria; kingdom Pseudomonadati; phylum Pseudomonadota; class Alphaproteobacteria; order Caulobacterales; family Caulobacteraceae; genus Brevundimonas; species Brevundimonas balnearis. The sequence continues at coordinate 44,356 of NZ_JBHLSW010000006.1, forward strand.
GCGACCGCCGAAGCGCCCCTTCCCGTGAGCGCCCCCAGCACGGCCTCGCCCGCCGACGACGGCGCGGCCTATCAGGTCCTGGCCCGCAAGTACCGGCCGCGCACCTTCGAGGACCTGATCGGGCAGGAGGCGATGGTGCGCACCCTGACCAACGCCTTCGCCACCGGCCGCATCGCCCACGCCTTCATGCTCACGGGCGTGCGGGGGGTCGGCAAGACGACCACGGCGCGGCTCCTGGCCCGCGCCCTGAACAACGAGACGGACGTGATCGACCGGCCGTCCCTGGCCCTGACGCCCGACGGGCGGCACGACGCGGCCATCATGGCGGGCCAGCACATGGACGTCATGGAGATGGACGCCGCCAGCCACACCGGCGTCAACGACATCCGCGAAATCCTGGACAGCGTGCGCTACGCGCCGGTCGAGGCCCGCTACAAGGTCTATGTGCTGGACGAGGTCCACATGCTGTCGACGCAGGCGTTCAACGCCCTGCTGAAGACGCTGGAGGAGCCGCCGCCCCACGCCAAGTTCATCTTCGCCACCACCGAGATCCGCAAGGTCCCGGTGACGATCCTCAGCCGCTGCCAGCGCTTTGACCTGCGTCGGGTCGAGCCGGAGGTGCTGAGCGAGCACCTGAACCGGGTGGCCGAGAAGGAAGGCATGCGGATCGAGGCCGAGGCCCTGGCCCTGATCGCCCGCGCCGCCGAGGGATCGGTGCGGGACGGCCTTTCCCTGCTCGATCAGGCTCTGGTCCAGGCCGAGCGCGGCGAGACGGTCAAGGCCGACGTCGTGCGCGACATGCTGGGCCTCGCCGACCGGGCCCAGACCATCGCCCTGTTCGAGGCGGTCATGGCCGGCCGCACCAACGAGGCGCTGGACGGGTTCCGCCAGCTGTACGGCTTCGGCGCCGACCCGGTTCAGGTTGTGGGCGACCTGCTGGAGCACTGCCACGCCGCCTCGGTCGCCAAGATGCTGGGGCCCCAGGCGACCCGGCTGCCGAACGACCAGGCCCGGACGCTGGCGGCGCTGGGCGCGTCGCTGTCGGCCGCCACCCTGTCGCGCGCCTGGCAGATGCTGCTGAAGGGGCTGGACGAGACGCGCCGCGCGCCCAACCCGGCGGATGCGGTGGAGATGCTGCTGATCCGGCTCGCCTACGCCGCCGACCTGCCCGGCCCGGAGGAGGCGCTGAAGGCGCTGAGGGACGGCCGCCCCCTGCCGGGCGGTTCCGGCTCCGGCCCCGCGCGCGGCGGCGGCGGCGGATCCAGCGCTTCCGGCGGCGGCGCGACCGCCCAGGCCGTTCAGCCCCGGCCCGCGGCCGCTCCGGCCCAGCCCGACCCCCAGAGCTTCGAGGCCGTGGTCGCCCTGATCGGCGAGCGGCGGGACATCTCGCTGCAGCTGGACGTGCAGCGCTTCGTGCGTCCGGTGTCGTTCAAGCCCGGCGCGATCGTGTTCGAACCCGCCCCCGGCGCCCCGGCGGACCTGGCCCGGCGGCTGTCGTCGCGGCTGAAGGAGTGGACCGGCCGCACCTGGCTGATCGCCGCCAACGGCTCGGGCGGCGGCGAGACCCTGATCGAGCAGGAGAAGAAGGCCAAGGCCGCCGAGCGCGCCGCGATCGAGGCCGACCCGTTCGTCCAGGCGGTCCTGCAGACCTTCCCCGGCGCCCAGATCGGCGAGGTGCGGATCACCGCCCCGGTCGTCGAACTGCCTGAAATCCCGGACGAGCCCGCGGACGAGGACTGACCCGCCCCAATCCCGCCCTTGCATCGGGCGGGCGTTGGTCCTTTAAGCGCGCGCGACGCCGCCCCTCCCGATGGCCCGCGTTCTCTGAAGGATACCGCCCGTGACCCCGTCGCCGCCCAAGAAAGTCGTGCTCGCCTATTCCGGCGGCCTGGACACCTCGATCATCCTGAAGTGGCTGCAGACCGAGTACGGCGCGGAGGTCGTGACCTTCACCGCCGACCTGGGCCAGGGCGAGGAGCTGGGGCCGGCGCGCGAGAAGGCGCTGAAGCTGGGCATCAGGCCCGAGAACATCTTCATCGACGACCTGCGCGAGGAGTTCGTGCGGGACTTCGTCTTCCCGATGTTCCGGGCCAACACCGTCTATGAGGGCCAGTACCTGCTCGGCACCTCGATCGCCCGGCCGCTGATCGCCAAGCGCCAGATCGAGATCGCCCGTCAGGTCGGCGCCGACGCCGTCTGTCACGGCGCGACCGGCAAGGGCAACGACCAGGTCCGCTTCGAGCTCGGCTACTATGCGCTGGAGCCCGACATCCGGGTGATCGCCCCGTGGCGCGAGTGGGATTTCAAGAGCCGCGAGGCCCTGCTCGACTTCGCCGAGAAGCACCAGATCCCGATCGCCAAGGACAAGCGCGGCGACGCCCCGTTCAGCGTGGACGCCAACCTTCTGCACTCGTCGTCAGAGGGTAAGGTGCTGGAGGATCCGGCGGTCGAGGCGCCGGAGTTCGTGCACCAGCGCACCATCAGCCCTGAGGACGCGCCCGACGCCGCGACGGTCATCGAGATCGGCTTCGAGCGGGGCGACGCGGTGTCCATCGACGGCGAGCGCCTGTCGCCGGCGGCGCTGCTGACCAGGCTCAACCAGCTGGGCCACGACAACGGCGTCGGCCGTCTGGACCTGGTCGAGAACCGCTTCGTCGGCATGAAGTCGCGCGGCGTCTACGAGACCCCGGGCGGCGCCATCCTGCTCGCCGCGCATCGGGGGATCGAGTCGATCACGCTGGATCGCGGGGCGATGCACCTGAAGGACGAGCTGGCGGTCAAGTACGCCCAGCTGATCTACAACGGCTTCTGGTTCGCGCCGGAGCGGGAGATGCTGCAGGCGGCCATCGACAAGAGCCAGGAGCGGGTCGAGGGCGTGGTCCGGGTCAAGCTCTACAAGGGCAACGTCGCCGTGATCGGCCGCGAGAGCCCCCAGAGCCTGTACGACCAGGAGCTGGTGACCTTCGAGGAAGGCGCCGTGGCCTATGACCACCGCGACGCCGAGGGCTTCATCAAGCTGAACGCGCTGCGTCTGCGGGTGTTGGCGCGCCGCGACCGGCGCGGCTGACCTTACCGCGTATTCACTTGGCCTGGCGGGGCGTCGGGCGCAGGTTGGCCTTCGACAACGAACGGAGTTCGACCATGCGCCTGATCCTGATCGCCGCCGCCGCGGCCCTGACCGCCTCGCCCGTGCTGGCCCAGGAGCCCGCCGCGCAGCCCGCTCCCGAAGCCGCCGCCCCCACCGCGCCGGACTCCGCCGCCGAGGCCGCCTTCGAGGCGCGGGCCGAAGCGTTCGAGGGCCAGATCGAGCGGATGGTCGAGGAGATGAACGCCGCCGTCGAGGCCGCCGGGCCAGACCGCGCGCGCCGCGCCACCGAACTGGACGCCATCGTCGCCCGCTACCAGCCCGAGGCCGACGCCTTCGCCGCCGATCTGCGCGCCTTCGTCGACCGCCAGGCGGCCGCCATCCCCGCCGAGCAGCGGGACGCGGTCATGGCCGGCATCGGCGCCGCCGTCACCCAGATCCAGGGCGTGCCCGCCCTGGTGCGCGCCCAGGTCGAACAGGCCGCCGACGCGCCCGACGCCCCCGCCGCCCCGGCCTCCTGACCGGCCCCCTCGGAGACCCCGACATGCGCCGCACCCTCGCCGCCCTGATCGCCGCCGCCCTCGCCGCCACGCCCGTTCTGGCGCAGGAGGCGCCGGTGGAGACCCGCCACACCCTGCCGGGCTATCAGCCCAGCGCGATGGAGCGCGCCATCGACAGCGCCGAGGACGGGGCGTTCGAGCGCCGGGCGGAGGCGTTCGCCGAGGCGGCCCAGTCCCTGGTCGACGACTCCCTGCCGCAGGCGGAGCGCCAGGCGCGCTGGCAGGCGGCCTGGGCCGAGTTCCAGCCCCAGCTCCAGGCCTATGCGGCCGGGGCCGGCGAGTTGGGCGTGAACGTCGCCGCGAACATGCTGGCCACCATGAACATCGAGGCGATGGTCGAGAACGCGCTCGCGGGCGTCGCCTTCGACAACCCGGAGATCGCCGCCGAGGTGGAGGCCGCGATGGCCGAGATGCGAGCCGAGCTCCAGGCCGCCGCCGCCGAGATCGCGACCGCTCAGGCCGAGACGCAAGTCGCTCAGCCCGAGATGCAGGCCGAGCTCGCCGCCGCCGGGGCGGAGGCGCGCGCCGCCGAATAGGTCGCCTCGCTTGACGGAGCGACGGCCGAGCGCCACAGCGCGGCCATGTCCGCCCTGCCCGTCGATCCCGGCCTCTATCTGACGTTTCTGGGCGTCATGGCGGTGCTGGCGATCACGCCGGGCCCCGCCAACATCTTCGCCGTCGCCACCGGCATGTCGCGCGGACCGCGCGCCGCGCTGGCCGCCGTGGTCGGGATGAACGCGGCGACCCTGGTCTGGTTCGCCGCCGCCGCCCTCGGGCTCGGGGCCCTGATCGCGGCCTTTCCGGCGGCCTTCCGGATCATCTCGGTCCTGGGAGCGGCCTATGTGGCCTGGTTGGGTCTCGGCGCGATCTGGCGGGCGAGGCGCCCGGCCGGCCGGGACGTGCGCGCCGAGATCGCCGCCGAGACGCCGCGCCGGAACCGCGGCGCGCTGCTGGACGGGTTCATGGTGCAGATCCTGAACCCGAAGGCGGTGCTTTTCTTCACCGCCGTGCTGCCGCCGTTCCTGGACCTCGAGCGCGCGGCGGCGCCGCAGCTGGGACTGTTCGCCGCCGGGACCATCGGCATGGACCTCATGAGCATGAGCGCCTACGGGCTGGGCGGCGCGGCGCTGGCCGTGTGGATGAGCCGGCCGGGCTTTCAGCGCGGGTTCGACGTCGTCACGGGCGCCTTGCTGCTGCTGGCCTCGCTCCTGATCCTCACGCGGCTGTGACCCGGCGCCACGTCGAGGAACGATGCGCGACGAGCCGGCGTTGCCCATGTTAAGCTCATGACGACAGGGGTCTTTCGAGGAGTCTTCCGCATGCGTGCCACCGCCCTGGCCGCCGTCGCCGCCGCCGCTCTGGCCGTCGGCGCCTGCGCCACCCCCACCGCCTACGGTCCGGCCCAAGGCCGCGGCGTCGGCGGCTATTCCGAGACCCGGCTGGAGAGCGACCGCTATCGCGTCACCTTCGCCGGCAACTCCGTCACCTCGCGCGAGCAGGTGGAGATGGGGCTGTTGCTTCGCGCCGCAGAGCTGACCGTCGGCGACGGCTACGACTGGTTCGCCACCGTGAACCGCGCCACCGACCGCGACACCCGTCTGGTCGGCCGGCCCGACCCGTTCGCCTATGACCGCTACAGCCCCTACTGGTCGCCCTTCTGGCGCTACTACCATCGCGGCTACTGGCGCCCGTTCGATCCCTGGGGCCCGGACATCGACTACCGCCAGATCGATCGCTACGAGGCGTCGGCCGAGATCATCATGGGGCGCGGCCCGAAGCCGGCGGGCGACCCCAACGCCTTCGACGCGCGCGAGGTGATCCAGAACCTGTCGGGTCGGGTGCCGCGTCGGCCGATGTAAGGCGCGCGCACGTTTGACGATGTCAGGGCCTTCCGTTCGCGGGAGGCCCTTTTTTCCGGCGTCAGGCCGCCGGTGGGGGCGGGGCGGTGATGACGGCCACGTTGTCGTCCAGCAGGTGGACCAGCTCGGAAAGGGCGACCGCCCGCTCCGGTCCCTGCGAGGCCTCCACCGCGGCGATCCGCACCGGCAGGTCCTCGGAGATGCCGCGCAGGATGCACTTCAGGTCGCCGTCCACGTCCCGCTCGGCGAGAACCAGATGCGCCTGCATGTCGAGCCGGGCCAGCTCGGCGGTATCGGCCTTGAAGGCCTGGAACTCGGAACCGGCCGGGAAGTCGGCCGCCAGCGCCGCGCCGTCGGCGGCCCAGGCCTCAACCCGGGCCTTCAGCCCGCCGGCCCGCGCGACGATGTCGCGGAACAGCGGCTCTTCGGCCACCGCGACCGGCGCGTCCGGCGCGGCGGGGACGACTCCCAGCGAGGCGGCCACGGCGGGGTCGGAGGTCAGGAGCGCGAGGGCGAGAACGGCGCCGCAGGACATGGCGGACTCCATGTTTGATGGCGAGGGTGACGAATCGCCGTTGAACCGGCTTACGCCCAGCCCGTAAACGAGCCGTTGACCCTTTCGCCCGGAGCCTTCGATGCGATCCGACGCCGACGCCGCCTGGACCCGGCTGACCGAAGCGGCCGCGCGCGCGGTCCAGACCCCCATCGCCCGCCTGTTCGAGGCGGAGCCCGACCGCCTGTCCCGCCTGACTCTCGAGGCCGCCGGCCTGCATCTGGACCTGTCCAAGCAGAGCTGGGACCGCGCCACGCTGGAGACCGCCTTCGACCTGGCGGGCGTCATGGACGTGGAGGGCGCCCGCGCACGCCTGTTCAGCGGGGAGGCGGTGAACCTGACCGAAGGCCGGGCGGTGCTGCATCCGGCGCTGCGGGCTTCGACCGGTGCGGACTTCCGGGCGCTGGGAGAGCCGGTGTCGGCCGAGGTCGAGGCGACCCGCGCCGACATGGCCGCCTATGCCGAGGCGGTGCGTTCCGGAGCCGAGACCGGCGCCACGGGCAAGGCGTTCACGGCCGTGGTCCACGTCGGCATCGGCGGGTCGGACCTGGGACCTCGGCTGGTGTGGGACGCGCTGCGGCCGCTGGAGCCGGCCATCGACGTCCGCTTCGTCGCCAACATCGACCCGCGGGAGATGGCCGAGGCCCTGACGGGGCTGGATCCCGAGACGACGCTGGTGATCGTCGTGTCCAAGACCTTCACCACCCAGGAGACCCTGGCCAACGCCGAGATCGCCAAGGCCTGGTTGGCGGCGGCCCTGCCCGAGGCCGGACGCGACAAGCACTTCATCGGCGTCACGGCGGCGCCGGAGCGGGCGCAAGCTTTCGGCTGCGGGCGCACCTTCGCCTTCCGGGACTGGGTCGGCGGGCGCTATTCGCTGTGGTCGGCGGTGTCGCTCAGCTGCGTCATCGGCCTGGGGCCGGAGGTGTTCGACCGCTTCCTGAAGGGCGCCGAGGCCATGGACCGGCACTTCGTCGAGGCGCCCCTTCAGGCCAACGCGCCGGTGCTGATGGCGTTGGCCCAGATCGTCAACGTCGACGCGCTGGGCCGCCCCGCGCGCACGGTCGCCCCCTACGCCCACGGGCTGCGCCGCCTGCCGTCGTTCCTGCAGCAGCTGGAGATGGAGTCGAACGGCAAGCGCGTGACCCGCGACGGCGACGTCGTGACGCGCCAGACCTGTCCGGTGGTGTTCGGCGAGCCCGGCACCAACGGCCAGCACGCCTTCTTCCAGCAAATCCACCAGGGCCCGATGGTGGTTCCCGCCGAGTTCGTGGTGGCGCGGCGTAGCCATGAGCATGGGTCCGAGGCGCCGCTGTGGGCCAATGCGCTGGCTCAAGCGCAGGCCCTGATGATCGGAAAGAGCCAGGCCGACGCCCGCGCCGAACTGATCGCCTCCGGCGCCACGGAGGCGGAGGCCGACCGGCTGGCGCCGCACAAGACCTTCCCCGGCGACCGGCCCTCGACCACGATCCTGATGGAGGCGGTGACGCCGGAGGCGCTGGGCGCCCTGATCGCGCTCTATGAGCACAAGACCTTCGTCGAGGGCGTGATCTGGGACATCAACAGCTTCGACCAGTGGGGCGTGGAGCTGGGCAAGGTGCTGGCCAAGGCGATCCTGAAGGACGTGGCGTCGGGCGCCCCGTCGGACGCCCTCGATCCGTCCACCGCCGACCTGCTGACCCGGCTGCTGTAGGGGACCCGCCATGGCCGACCACGCCACGCCGAACCTGCCGATGCGCGATCCGGACGCGACGGCGCGCTTCTACGGCGCCATCGGCTTCGAGCCGACCTATCGCGGCCCGGGCTGGATGATCCTGGAGCGCGGCGGCCTCAAGCTGGAGTTCTTCCCCTACCCGGACCTCGACCCGGCGCAGAGCAGCTTCTCCTGCTGCCTCAGGGTCGACGATCTGGAGACGCTGTACGCAGCCTGTCGCGCCGCCGGGCTTCCCGAAACGACCCAGGGCTGGCCGCGCCTGCACCCGCCGAAGGTCGAGCCCTCCGGCCTTCGCATCGGCTACATGGTCGACCTCGACGGCAGCCTGATCCGGTTGATCCAGAACTAGATCGACATTCCTCCCCCATAGCGGAGCGTGTGGGGGAGGAATGTCGGGGTGTCACCAGCGGCGATCGTGGCGGTAGTCGCGGCGCTCCCAGCGGTCGCTGCGACGGTACTGGCGGCGCTCCCACCGGTCGTAGCCGTCGCGGCTGTTAATGCCGTGCTCACGCTCCCAATGGCCCTGGTTGCGCCAGCAGCGGCCGTCGCGCCAGTAGCCGCAGTCGCCCCGGCGATAGTTGTCGTAGCCGTAGCTGTAGCCGTAGCGGCTGTGGTAGCGGCGGTCGTCGTCGTTCGACGCGGCGCCGATGGCCGCGCCGGCCAGGGCGCCGCCGGCGACGTAGCGGCCGTCGCCCTGACCGATGATGGCGCCCGCGAGCGCGCCCACGGCGGCGCCCACGAGCACATCCTCGCCGTCGTCGTCATCGCGATCATGGCGGTCGTAACGATCATAACGGTCGTAGTACTGGGCCGCCGCAGGCGTGGCGGCGAACATCGCGACGGCGGCGACGCCGGCGAGCGCCAGCCGGGTCGGCAGGTTCGTCTTCGTCATGGCGGTCTCCTCTCAAGTCTTTCCCGCAGTGTAGCGACCGCGTCCTGAACACGGCCGGCGGCGGCGGTTCATCTCGGGTTCATCTTCGTGGCGCAGCGGCGCTTGACGGCCCGTGGACAGGCCCCTATCTGCCCGCCGTTAGCACTCTCGGGGGGCGGCTGCTAAGCCTGCTCGGGAGGGCCTCAATGACTGACCCCAATGGGAGAACCACAGATGGCGTTTCGTCCTCTCGGAGACCGCGTGCTGGTGAAGCGCGTGGAAGAGGAATCCAAGACCAAGGGCGGGATCATCATCCCCGACACCGCCAAGGAGAAGCCGCAGGAAGGCGAAGTCGTCTCCGTCGGCCCCGGCGCGCGTGACGACTCCGGCAAGGTCAATCCGCTGGAGCTGAAGGCCGGCGACCGCATCCTGTTCGGCAAGTGGTCGGGCACCGAGGTCAAGATCGACGGTGAAGACCTGATCATCATGAAGGAATCGGACGTCCTGGGCGTCCTGAGCTGAGGCTTGGTGAAAAGTGAACAGTGCCAGTGAGCTTCTATTGCTCACTTCCTGCTCACTCGTTGCTCACTCCTCGCTCACTCTTCAATAGCACTCATTCAAAGGAGCAGCCCGATGGCCGCTAAAGTCGTCAACTTCAACACCGACGCGCGCGACAAGATGCTGCGCGGCGTCAACGTCCTCGCCAACGCGGTGAAGGTCACCCTGGGCCCCAAGGGCCGCAACGTCGTCATCCAGAAGTCCTTCGGCGCCCCGCGGTCGACCAAGGACGGCGTCTCGGTCGCCAAGGAGATCGAACTGGAGGACGCCTTCGAGAACATGGGCGCCCAGATGATCCGCGAGGTGGCGTCCAAGACCAATGACAAGGCCGGCGACGGCACCACCACCGCCACCGTCCTGGCGCAGTCGATCGTCCAGGAAGGCCTGAAGGCCGTGGCCGCCGGCATGAACCCGATGGACCTGAAGCGCGGCGTCGACAAGGCCGTGACCGTGGTCATCGAGGAGATCAAGGCCAACTCCAAGAAGGTCTCGGCCAACTCCGAGATCGCCCAGGTCGGCACCATCTCGGCCAACGGCGACACCGAGGTCGGCGAGATGATCGCCAAGGCCATGGAGAAGGTCGGCAACGAGGGCGTCATCACCGTCGAGGAGGCCAAGACCGCCGAGACCGAGCTGGACGTCGTCGAAGGCATGCAGTTCGACCGCGGCTACCTGTCGCCCTACTTCATCACCAACGCCGACAAGATGCAGGCCGAGCTCGACGAGCCGCTGATCCTGCTGCACGAGAAGAAGCTGTCGTCGCTGCAGACCATGCTGCCGATCCTGGAAGCGGTGGTGCAGTCGGGTCGTCCGCTGCTGATCATCGCCGAGGACATCGAGGGCGAGGCCCTGGCCACCCTCGTGGTCAACAAGCTGCGCGGCGGCCTGCGCGTCGCGGCGGTCAAGGCGCCGGGCTTCGGCGACCGCCGCAAGGCCATGCTGGAGGACATCGCCGTCCTGACCGGCGGCCAGGTCATCTCCGAAGACCTGGGCATCAAGCTCGAGAACGTCACCCTCGACATGCTGGGCCGGGCCAAGAAGGTCACCATCACCAAGGACGACACCACCATCGTGGACGGCGTCGGTGAGAAGGAGGCCATCGAGGGCCGCATCTCGCAGATCAAGAAGCAGATCGAGGACACCACCTCGGACTACGACAAGGAGAAGCTGCAGGAGCGTCTGGCCAAGCTGGCCGGCGGCGTCGCGGTGATCCGCGTCGGCGGCTCGACCGAGGTCGAGGTCAAGGAGAAGAAGGACCGCGTCGACGACGCCCTCAACGCCACCCGTGCGGCGGTCGAGGAAGGCATCGTCCCGGGCGGCGGCATCGCGCTGCTGAAGGCGTCGAAGGCGCTGGACGGCCTGACCGGCGTCAACGCCGACCAGAACGCCGGCATCGCCATCATCCGCCGCGCCCTGCAGGCGCCGATCCGTCAGATCTCGGAGAACGCCGGGGTCGAGGGCTCGATCGTCGTGAGCAAGGTGCTTGAGAACGCCGACGCCAACTTCGGCTTCAACGCCCAGACGGAAGAGTATGGCGACCTGGTGAAGATGGGCGTCATCGACCCGGCCAAGGTCGTGCGCACCGCCCTGCAGGACGCGGCCTCCGTGGCCGGCATCCTGATCACCACGGAAGCCGCCGTCGCCGACGCCCCGAAGAAGCCCTCGGCCGCTCCGGCCGGCGGCCCGGGCATGGGCGGCATGGGCGACATGGACTTCTAAGCAGAAGTCCATAAGCGCCCATCATCATGACGTGGCTGGATCGGCACGAAGCCGATCCAGCGGCGACATGGACTTCTAAGAAGAAGTCCATAAGCGCCCATCATCATGACGTGGCTGGATCGGCACGAAGCCGATCCAGCGGCGACATGGACTTCTAAGTCCGACGCTCCGCTTAGACTGAACGCGGAGGGCGGGTCCGGCGACGGGCCCGCCCTTCTTTTCGTCCGAGCCTGGCGCTAGGATTCCGGACGAAACCATAGGGGTCTGCGCCATGACGTTCTCGAAGGAGCCCGACCGGTTCTGGATCGGGGTCTCGGTCGGACTGATCGTCGGCACGCCGGTGATCGCGCTGATCGTGATCCTGTCCTGAGGCCGCGGCTCGTCTCGGAGGTCGGGTCGCGTCCGGCGCCCTTTCGCGCCGCGGCCGAGGCGGCTCCCGCACGACCGGCCGCGGCGTGGACGACCGCCCGGCGGACGGGTAAGGCTCCCGGCCCCATGGTCGAAGCGACGTCCTCATGATCTTCAAACGGACCGACGACCGTCGCGGCGAGCCGCGGCGGCCGGTGAATCTCAGGGGCGTGGTCAGCGCGCCGGGCTATGAGGTCGCCTGCGTCATCACCGACCTGTCGGACAAGGGCCTTAGGGTGCGGCTGGACCGGGCGGCGGCCCCGCCGGAGCGGGCCATGGTCGTCGATGTCGTCGAGGCCGCCGTCTATGATGTCCAGGTGCGCTGGCGCGAGGGCATGGAGGCGGGGTTCACCATCATCTCCAAGGCGTCGCTCAGGGGCCTGACGCCGGCCCGGCTGACCCTCGCGCGCGAGGCCTGGCTGCGCGCCGGCGGGCGCTGATCAGCCGCCGGCGAGCGCCCGTAACGCGACATAGATCGCCGTCAGCACGATCAGACCGGCGAACAGCCGCCGGCCGAGCGTCGCGTTGCGGCCCAACCGCGCGGCCAGCGGCAGGCCCGCCGCCGCGCCGACGACCCCGCCCGCCGCCATGGCCAGGATCAGGTCCGGCTGCAGCCAGCCGGAGGCGGCGTAGGTCACGGCGGTGGTCGTCCCGAAGGCGAAGACGCTGACCAACGACGACGCCTGCGCCAGGGCCAGCCCCATGCCGGTCGCCGTCATCAGGCCGGGCACGATCAGAAAGCCGCCGCCGATGCCGAAGAAGCCCGACGCGGCGCCTACGCCGAGGCCCGCCGCGACGAGACGAGGCGCCGAGCGACGGTTCAACCGGATGTCGCCCGCGTCCGCCGCCGTCTGCGGTCTCAGCATCGCCAGCCCCACCGCCGCCATCGCCGCCGCGAAGGCCAGGAGCAAGGATCGACCGTCGATCCGCTGGGCGAGGGTCGCGCCGCCCCAGGCTCCCACCACGCCGAACAGCGCGAAGGCGGTGGCGGGGCCCCACCGGACCCGCCCCGCCCTGGCGTGCCCGGCCAGCGCCGTCAGCGCGTTCAGCGCGACGCCGGCGGCGGAGGCCCCGACCGCCGCGTGCGGATCCCGGACCCCCACCACATAGAGCAGCAGCGGCACGGCGAGCACGGATCCCCCGCCGCCGAAGACGCTGAGCAGAAGCGCCACGGCTGCGCCGCTGAGAGCGGCGAGGGCGAGCTGGAGCAGCGTCAGGGACATCCTCAGGCCGCCTGGCGGTTCCAGGGCATGACCGCGAGCAACCGGGCCATGCCGCAGAACCCGGTGATGCCCGCTGTCAGCAGTCCGGCGCCAACGAAAACCGACAGGGCCCAGCCGGCCGGGTGAACCAGAAGTCCGAGCGCAGCCCCGATCAGGACCAGCCCGCCCGCCGCGATCTGAACCTGGCGCATCAGCTCGATCGGGGCCTTGGCGTTCACGCGGGTCGGCAGGCCCGCCGCCTTCCAGGCCATGAGGCCGCCCTCGAGCACATGGGCCGGCCCGGAGACCCGCGCCGCCAGCCGCGCGCAATGGGCCTGCGTCCGGGCGCCGGAGCGGCAGGTGAAGATCACCGTGCGGCCCGCTGTGGCGGCGAGGTCGGCGGTCTCCAGCGCGGACAGGGGCGCGGCGAGGGCGCCTGGAATGGCCTCGCGCGCGATCTCGTCGGGTTCGCGCACATCGACGATCACCGCGCGGCCCTCACGGACGAGGTCGAGGGCGGCGGCGGGCGGCAGGGGGGCGAGGGTGGTCATTGGGGAACCTCAGGCTTCGGGCGGGCAGTAAATCTCGGCGAGGGCGGCGATGATCTTCACCACGGCCGGATCGGCGATGCGGTAGCGGATCGACACCCCCTCGCGGCGGGTCGCCACCAGCCCCTCCTCGCGCAGCACCGCGAGGTGCTGCGACAGGGCCGACTGGGACAGGCCGACGAGCGGGATCAGCTCGCCGACGGCGCGTTCGCCGCCGCCGAGCTGGCACAGGATCATCAGCCGCTTGTCGTTGGACAGCGCCTTGAGCAGGCGCGCGGCCTCGGCGGCGCTGGCCTGAAAACGCTCTAGCGGCATGACGGCGAGGTCGATCATGAGCCGAATATATTCGCTCTTGCTAAATTAGCAACTACTAATTAAATCGGCGGGGAAAGGAGCCTTCCATGACCCGCTCACCCTCCGTCGAGGGCCTCTTCGACCCCGCGACCCACACCGTCACCTACGTCGTCGCCGACGCGGAGTCCGGCGCCGCCCTGATCATCGATCCCGTGCTGGACTTCGATCCCGCCAGCGGCCGGACATCGTCACGGTCCATGGACCGGATCCTCGAGCTGATCGACCGGAAGGGTCTCAGGCTCGAGCGCGTGCTCGAGACCCACGCCCACGCCGACCACCTCACCGCGGCCGACGAGATCCGCCGGACGCGGGGCGTCCAGATCGGCATCGGCGCGCGCATCGACCGCGTGCAGACCACCTTCGCCCAACTGTTCGACGTCGCGGATCCGGGCGGGGCGGTGTTCGACAGCCTCTACGCCGACGGAGACCGCTTTCCCCTGGGCCAGCTGGAGGTCGAGGTGATGCACACGCCCGGCCACACCCCCGCGTGCGTCAGCTATCGGATCGGAGATGCGGTCTTCGTGGGCGACACCCTGTTCATGCCGGACTACGGCACCGCGCGCTGCGACTTCCCCGGCGGGGACGCGCGCACGCTCTATCGTTCGATCCAGCGCATCCTGGCCTTGCCGGACGAGACCCGCGTCTTCGTCGGTCACGACTATCTGCCGGCTGGACGGACGGATTACCGGTGGGAGACGACGGTGGCGGCCCAGAAGGCTGGAAACATCCATGTGGGCGGCGGACGGGGCGAGGACGACTTCGTGGCCATGCGCCAGGCGCGCGACGCCAGCCTGGGCATGCCGCAGCTGATCCTGCCGTCGCTGCAGGTGAACATCCGGGCGGGCGCCCTGCCGGAGCCCGAAGCGAGCGGCAAGCGTTTCCTGAAGACCCCGCTGAACGCGATCTGAGGCGTCAGTCCCCGGCCGGCATCAGCCCGGCGTTGACCGCGATCCGGCCGATCAGCCCCTTGACGATCAGGTCCAGCGGCGACCCCTCACGGTAGTCGGCGGCGGCCACGAAGTTCACCCGGTCCTCCGAGATCAGCGAATAGAGCTTCGCCTGGTCGCGGGCGGAGTTCCTGGGGTCGTAGACCGCGATCGAGAAGCCGCCCTTGGTGTGCATCATCTTCATGGTCGGCACGTCGGTGTCGCCGTCGCCCAGGAAGATCATCCGCTCGAACGGCACCGGCCGCACGTCGTCGGGGATGAAGCGGTTGATCTTGTCATGCTCCCAGTGGTTCAGCACGCCCTTGTTGATGCGGAACAGATACTGGGTCTTGGTGGTGTAGTTGACCCCCACCGCGGGCCATACCGCCACCCCGTCGCGGTCGTAGGCGTAGTGGCTGGCGAAGACGTGCCGGAACGCCGGCCGGATCGGGCAGCCGTCGATCATCTCCTCCAGCCCGGCGGAGATGATGTAGTGCTCGATCTCCAACCCGTAGCGGGCGCCGAAGGCGTCGATCCGCTCGAACCAGCCCGGGCCGGTCAGGTCCGACTTGAGTCCGTCGAACAGCTTCACGTCCTCGCCGTGCTCGCGCAGCGCCTTCTTCGTGACGGGCTCGCCGTTCTCGCGCGCCCTTTGCAGCATCAGCTGCATGTACATCAGGATGTTGTCGCCGTCGGCGTCGCGGGTCAGCCGGTCCGCCTCGGCCCAGAAGTCGCCGACGCCCATCCCAACCGAGGGGATGAAGGTCACCTCCTGCATGTTGCCGCGGGCGAGGGTGCCGTCGAAGTCGTAGATCAGGGCGGTCTTGAGCATTGGCTTGGGGCGCGGAGCTGGGGGCGTCGGGGAAGGCCATAGCGCGGTTCCTCCGCCAGACCTACGCCCTAACCCTTCATGCCGCGTCCTCGACCGCCGCCCGCGCCGGCAGATGAAGGGTGAAGGCGGCGCCGCGACCGGGCTCCGAGCGCACCTCGGCGCGACCGCCGTGCAGCTCGGCGATGGCCTTGACCAACGCCAGGCCGACACCGGGACCGCCGCGCTCGCGCCGCACGAAACGATCGAAGACGTTGGGCTGCAGGTGATACGGGATGCCGCGCCCCGTATCCTCGACCGTGATGGCGACGCCCGTCGCGTCGCGTCGCGCGGACAGGCTCACCTCGCCGCCCTCCGACACCGCCGAGGCGGCGTTGTCGAGCAGGTGGTCCAGCGCCTGGCCGATGCGGCGTCCGTCGATGTCGAGGTCGCCGAGCCCCCGGTCGGCCTGAACCTTCAAGGTCGCGCCGCGCCCCTCGATCCTCGGCCGGGCCTTGTCGGCGGCGGCGGCGATCAGACCGGCGAGGGAAGCGGGGGCGCGGGCCAGCTCCATCTCCCCGGCGTCGATCTGGGCCATGTCCAGCACGTCGTCGATCGAGCGGGCCAGCTGGGCCGCCGCCACCCGGATCGCCCCCGCGTGCTGGCGGCTGCGCTCGGGCAGATCGGGAGTGTGCTCCAGAAGCTCGGAATAGCCGACGATGGTGGTGAGCGGCGTGCGCAGCTCATAGGAGACGCTGCCGACGAACTCGCGCTTCAGCGCCTGGCTTTCGGCCAGCGCCGCCTCGCGCTGCATCAGGGCGCGCTCCAGCTCGTGGCGCGCGGTGACGTCCGAGAAGGCGACCAGCGTGGCGCCGTCGGGCAGGGGACGCGTCAGCCAGGCCGCCAGCCGGCCGTCGGCGGTGCGGTTCTCGCCGGCGATGGGCACGCGGCTCTCCGGATCGGGATCGGCGACCCGCGCCTTCAGCCCCAGCCACAGGGTCGGATCGGGCAGGACGTCGACGCAGAGCGCGGCCACCGCGTCGAAGTCTCCGGCGTCGGCCAGGGCGTCGCCGCTCACGCCCCAGAATCGCTCGAACGCCTCGTTGTGCAGACGAAGCCGCCCGTCCGAGCCGAACACCGCCACGGCGTCGTTCAGCTTGTCGAGCGTGGCGCGCTGGACCTGGATCTGGGCGTTGTAGCGGCTCTTGAGCTTCAGTTCGTCGGTCATGTCGCTGAAGATCACCAGCAGGCCGCCCAACGGGTGCGGTTGGCGCACGATGCGGAGGGTGCGGCCGTCGGGCAGGGACCAGCTGTCGTCCGGCGACGCCTCGGCCGCGCCGTAGAAGTCGAGCTCCTTGGCCTTGAAGGCGGCGTAGTCCGAGGTCTCGGGCAGCTGACGGCGCTGGCGCAGCCGATCCAGCAGCTCGGCGTGGGTGGGCCGCTCGTCCAGCCAGGCCGGGTCCAGGCCGAACACCTGCTGGAAGGCCGTGTTGTGAAAGGCCAGCCGCTTGGACGGGCCGAAGATGGCGACCGCGTCGCCCAGGTGGTTCAGGGTCTCGTCGTGCGCCTCGACGTGGCGGCGCAGGGTGTCGCGCGTCTCCTCCGCCTCGGTGGCGTCCAGCGCCCAGGCGAGGGCGCCGCCGCCCGCCTCTAGCGGCAGGGGCTCGGCGACGATGCGCCAGGCCCGCCGGCGCCCGCCGCCGGCGGTCCAGCGAAAGCCCTCCTGACGCACCCCGCTGCGCGCCGCCTCGGCGACCATGGCGTCGACGCCCCGGTCGAAGCCGCCGGGCCGCCCCCTCGCCTCCGCCAGGGTCAGCCGGGTCTCCTCCAGCCAGGCGTCGTTCGCCCAGGTCAGAAGGCCGCCGGGATCCACGGTCCAGGTCGGGGCCGGGGCCAGGACCGCCGCCCGCCCGGCGAGGCTGGACTCGGCCTCGCCCTCGGCGCCGTTCGCGGTCGACGGCGGGCCCGCCGGCGCGAGACGAAGCCAGGCGACGCCGCCCTCGACGCGACCCTCCAACGCCACCGCGCCGCCGGGCCCTGTCAGCCGCGCCTCGAAGGGCTCGCCCTCCGCCGCCAGCCGTTCGAGACGGGGCCGCACGGCGCCCAGTCGCGCCAGGACCTCGCCGACGCCGGCCCCAGGCGCGACCCCCATGCGCCGGCCGATCTCCGCCAGCGCCGCCGGCGGGACCTGGCCGGTCTCGTCGCGATCGAGCGCATCCAGCCGCAGCCGGAGGTCGGGAAAGGCGACGAGCGCGGCTTCCGCCTCGGCGAGTCGCGTGTCCTGCGACAGGGTGCGGCGGGCCAGCTCGGCCTCCACCGCCGCCGCGCGCCGGCTCAGCCGCCAAGCCCAGGCGGCCACGGCCACGGCCAGGCCGCTCGCCCCCGCCGCCGCCACATAGGCCAGCTCCGCTTCCGCCATCATCCGCCGTTCCGCCGAATCGCGCGCGTTCACCATAACCCATGCGCGGCCGATTGCGGCCAGACCCGCCGCACGCGATATCGAGGCCATGTCCGAACAGCCTTTCGACCACGCCCCGGCCCCCTCCCTCGACGACTTCGCCCGCCTCGCGCGCGCCGCGTTCGACGCCCTGCCGGCGCCGTTCCGGGCGGCGGCCGGGGAGGTGGTGATCCGCGTCGACGACTTCCCCGACGAACAGACCCTGGCGGAGTTCGGCATGGAGGATCCGTTCGAGCTGACGGGGCTCTACAGCGGAGTCGACCTGGCCCGGCGCGAAGGTCTTGGGTCGGCGCCGGAGCCGTCGCGGGTGTTCCTCTACCGGCGTCCGATCCTCGACGAATGGGCCGAGCGCGGCGATGTCGGACTGTCGGACCTGATCGCCCATGTCCTCATCCACGAGATCGGCCACCATCTGGGCCTGTCCGACGACGACATCGACCGGATCGAGGACGCCGCGGACTGACGGTCGCCGGCGCGAGAGGGCGTTCGTTCGCGCATCGCCAACGGTCGCGACCGGTCGTCGGCGAAACCGGAGCGGCGGCTCGCGAAGAGGCGCTGGCGAGCCGGGGAGGACGCCTTCAGGGTCCGGTCATCGGAGCCCGGCGGTCGGGCTTCTCTCCACGGAGCCTGAACCATGCGTCGCTCAATTCTCCTGCCCCTGATGATCGCGGCGGCGGCAGCCGCCGCGCCCGTGATCGCCGAGCCGTCCGACGGCAGCCTGCGCCTGAACCTCGATCTCGGCGCCCGTAGCGGCCAAGTGATGATCGCCCTGTTCGACTCCCCGGCCGCCTACAACGGCCAGGGCGCGCCCGTCCGCCAGGTCATGGTGGACGCCTCCGGCGATCCGGTCGCGGTGTTCGAGGGCCTGCCGGCCGGGCGCTACGCCGCCAAGATGTTCCACGACGTCAACGGCGACGGCCAGATGAACATGAATCCGTTCGGCCAGCCGGTGGAGCCCTACGCCTTCACCAACAACGCCGTCGGCAACATGGGGCCGGCCGGCTGGGACCGCGCCGGCGTGGAGGTGAACGGCGCCGTCGAACAGACCATCCGTCTGCGCTGAGGATCTTCGCCATGAACGCCTCCCGTCGCGCCTTCCTGACCGGCTGCGCCGCCCTGTCGGCCTCGGTCGTCACGCCCGAGGTCGCCCGCGCCGCTATCGCCCAGACCGTGGCCGGAGCCCGCGCCCACGACTGGACCCTGGCGGTCGCCGATCTCGAAGGCGACGTGCCGGAGCAGGCGATGCGGCTGGTCCACGGCCGAGCGCCGCGAGGTCTGGCCGGGAGCCTGTATCGCAACGGTCCGGCCAAGTTCCACCGTCCGGGCGGCTCCAGCGGCCATTGGTTCGACGGCGACGGGCTGATGCGGCGGTTTCGCATCGAGGACGGCCACGCCACCCTGGCCGCTCGCTTCGCCGACACGCCGAAGCGCCGTCACGAGACAGAGCTGGACGCCGTCGTCACCCCCGGCTTCGCCACGCCCCCGGACCCGCGCGCCCGGCTCGGTTCGCCCGACGACGCGAATGCGGCCAATACGGCGGTGATGCGCGTCGGGGACGCGGTCTGGGCCCTGTGGGAGGCCGGCTCCCCCCTGGCTATGGACGCCGAGACGCTGGCCACGCGCGACTTCGTCACCCTGCGCCCTGATCTGAAAGGCATGCCCTTCCAGGCCCACCCCCGGACCGATCCGAACGGAGACGTCTGGAACATCGGACTGGCGGGCGACCGCGCGATCGTCTGGCGGCTCGGCGTCGACGGCGCCTTGAAGTCCGCGGAGGTCATCCGCCTGCCGCGCGCCAGCTATCTGCACGACTTCACCGCCACGACCCGCCACCTGATCTTCGTGCTCCAGCCGTGGGTCTTCACCTCGCAGCGCATCCCCTACGCCGCCGGTCTGGAGTGGCTGCCGGAGATGGGGACCGCGATCCTGGTCGTGGACAAGGACGACCTCGGCCGTCGCCGTACCTTCGAGCTGCCGGCGTTCTCGCACTTCCACCTGGGCGACGCCTGGGAGGACGCGGACGGGACGATCCGATTCGACACCGCCGCCTCGGACGATCCCCGCTTCGGCGTCGAGGGCGCCGCCGACCTGCTGCGCGGCGTCGCCCGGCCCGACATCGCGCCGGCGCGACTGGCGCTGGTCACGCTGCGGCCGGACGGACGCGGCGAGCTTTTCGACACCGGCCTGGCCGCGGAGTTTCCGAAGGCCGATCCGCGGCGCTCCGGTTTGCGCCGCGACCTGACGGCTCACGTCGCGGGCGAGGACGGCGGGCGGCCCCTGCCGTCGGGCCTGGCGGTGCGCGACTGGTCGACCGGCCTTTCCGACGCCTTCGACTTCGGCGACGACCATCTGGTCGAGGAGATGGTGTTCGCGCCCAAGCCCGGCGGCGGCGAGCGGGACGCCTGGCTGATCGGACCGTCGATCAATCTGAAGGATGGCGTCACCGAGCTGCACGTGTTTGACGCCGCGCGCGTCGCCGACGGACCTGTCGCCACCTGGCGGGCGGACGTCGCCGTGCCGGCCGGATTTCATGGGGCCTGGACGGCCTGACGCCTCAGTACCAGCCGGCGGCGCGCAGGGCGCGGCCGTGCCGTCGGCTGACCGGGGCGCGCACGCCGCCGTCCAGCGTCAGGGTGGCGCGACCGTCGCCCCGCGCCACATCCCGCACGGCGTCCCGCGCCACCCACCAGCTGCGATGGGTCTGCGCGCCCTCCAGGCCCTCCAGCTCCTTCAGGGCGTCGGAGAGCCGCATCAGGATCAGGTCCGAACCCCGGTCGGTGTGAAGCCGCAGGTAGTGGTCCTCCGACTGCACGGCCAGAAGCCGGGCTCCACGCAGCTTCGGCGGCAGGCGATCGAGAAAGGCCGCCGGCGCGGCGATCCCGGGCGTGGCGTGGGTCTGGACCACCCGCGACAGGAAGACGTTGACGGCGGTCACCACCACCGTCACCGCCGCCACCGGCCCAAGCATGTAGGGCAGGACCGCCAGGTCATAGACGCGGCCCGTGAACGCCAGGCCGGTGACGAACCAGACCGCCACCGTCAAGGGCCCCGAAATGACGGCGGTCAGGACCGCGATCTCGAGCCACGGCCGGTCGTCCAGGTCGACGAACCGCTCCGTCACCCGCGTGCAGGCGGTGGCCCAGACCGCGCCCCCCACCAGCACCGCGACCCAGTAGACCAGCCGCAGCCCCAGGGGCGCCTCGATCGTCCCGAACGCGCCGGTGTAGGCCAGGAACAGACCGGCGATCCCGGAGACCAGCACGCCCCGCATGTCCTCTGACAGGAAGCGGGACCGGGAACGGCTCGGCGCGGCTGGACCGGGGCGCGTCAATGTGTCACTCCTGAAACGATGTGCAGCTTACAGGTTCGGGGGAACCCATGACGGTTTCGCGTCGCTTCGCGGCCTGCCTTGTCGCGGCGAGCGCCGCCCTGTGCGCCGGCTTCACGACCGAGCCCAGGACCGCCGGTCCGCTGACGCTCGAGATCGCCTGCGCCGAGGGCGCCGAGGGCCGCATCGCGGTCGCCGTGTTCGAGGAGGGCGCCGGCTTTCCCGACGCCGAAGAGGCCAAGGCCACGCGACGCGTGCGGCCGGCCGGCCCGGTGACCCGCGTCGTCTTCAGCGATCTGCCGCCCGGCCGGTACTCGGTGGCGGTGTTTCACGACGCGGACGAGAACGGGCGACTGACCCTCTGGCCCGTCGGATTGCCGCGTGAGGCGTACGGTTTCTCGAACAACGCGCGGGGACGCTTCGGACCGCCGCGCTTCGAACAGGCCGCCTTCACCCTGGGCGCCGACGGCGCGCGACAGGCGATCCGCCTGCACTAGGCCGCCCCGCGTCCGCCGCAGACCGCGCGGAAACCGGCGGCGGCGAACCGCACCATGTAATCTCCGGCCGTGTCCAGGTCGCCCGACCGGCAAAGGCCGCCGGACAGCCGGTCCAGGCGTCCCGTCTCGCCGAGCGTCAGGGTCAGCGCGCCGGACAGATTGTGCCAGGCCCAGTAAAGGTCCTCGTCGCGCGCCTCCGGCAGGACGCGCCTGAGAAGCTCGATCAGCCGCCGGATGGCGGGGTCGAAGTAGCGGGCCATGATCTCGCCGCCGAAGACCGGCTGGGCGTTGGTCTGGGCGACCAGGGCGGCGTAGTGCTTCCATCCCGGGCCGCCCTTCAGCGACCATTCGAACGGCGGGCGCAGAAAGGCTTCGAGCAGTCCCTCCACCGTCATCGCCGTCCCGGCCTCGCGCGCATAGCGATCGATGGCCGCCACCCGCTCGTTGTTCCAGATTTCGGCCCGCCGGAGGAAGACGGCGTCGAACAGGCCGCGCTTGGCGCCGAAATAGTAGTGCACCAGCGCCGTATCGACGCCCGCCTCGCGCGCCACCTCGCGGATGGTCACGCCATAGAAGCCGTGCTTGGAGAACAGGTCCTCCGCGGCGTCCAGGATGCTTTCGCGGGTCTCGACGGGGGCCGGACCGGCGCCGTCGCGAACCTTGGGCGGGCGTCCCCTGCGGACGGTCTTCGGCGCGGCTTCACTCATTCCCGACAGCTAAGCCCCGGATCGACGCCTTTGCAAAGGCGCCACAGCCGCGCCGCGGATGCGACCGTGACGCGTCCTTCATTTGACAGACCAGAGAAAGCGCGTAGCTTCCGCGCAAAATCATTGAACGCTGAATAAATTCGCGTCCATCGGGGTAAACGTCTTCAGGAAGGGGCAACAGATGCTCAAGATCGCCGTGAAATCCGCGCTGCTCGCCGGCGCCGCATGGGGCGTGCTCGGCGCGCCCGCCCTGGCTCAGGCCGTTCCGCAGGATCAGGCGACCACCGTCGAGGAGATCGTGGTCACCGCCCGCCGGACCGAGGAGTCGCTGCAGCGCACGCCGCTGTCCATCAGCGCCTTCCGGGGCGAGACGCTGGAGCGCGCGGGGACGCAACAGGTCACCGACCTGCAGGGCCAGGTGCCGAACCTGAACATCGTCCAGGGCCGCGGCTCCTCGAACGCCACCAACATCTACATCCGCGGCGTCGGCCAGCCGGACGCGCTGCAGACCTTCGACCCGGCCGTCGGCGTCTATGTCGACGACGTCTACTACAGCCGCATCCGGGGCACTCAGTTCGACCTCCTGGACCTCGAGCGCGTCGAGGTGCTGCGCGGGCCGCAGGGCACGCTCTACGGCAAGAACACCATCGGCGGCGCGCTCAAGCTCGTGTCGCGGCGGCCCGGCGACGAGTTCCGAGCGCGCGGCTCCATCGCCTATGGCGACTACAATCTGATCGACGTCCAGGGCGCGGTCTCCGGCCCGATCACCGACGGGCTCGCCTTCGGCCTTTCGGCGCTGCGTTCGACCCGCGACGGCTACGTCACCGACCCGATCACCGGCCGGGAGTACAACGACAAGGACACCGTCGCGGTGCGCGCCGCCCTGGCCTGGGATCCGGCGACGAACCTGCGGATCGACCTGACGGCGGACTATTCCCGCGACGACGCCGGCCTCGTGGTCGGTCAGGCGACGAACAGCCTGGTGGGCTCCAGCGGGCAGGTGATCGTCGCCATTCCGTCCCCCTTGCCGGAGTACAACTTCGAGACCTCGGTGGACCCGGACCTGCCGAACGAAACCCGGCTGGAATCCCGGGGCCTGGCGCTGAACGCGGCCTGGGACGTGAGCGACAGCCTGACGCTCCGCTCCATCACCGCCTTCCGCAAGCTGAACACCGACGACTACATCGACTTCGACGCCACGCCCAGCGAGGTGACCTCGGCGCTGGTGGCGGTGGACCAGGAGCAGTTCAGCCAGGAGCTGCAGGCGACCTACGTCTCCGGGCCGATCACGGCGGTCGGCGGCCTCTACTATCTCAAGGAAGACGTGAGTTCGCACCAGGAGGCCTATGCGGACGACCTGCTGGGGCCGCTGTTCCTGAACTCCGGCTTCCTGCGCACCATCGACGACGCGCTCGAGACGACGTCGCGCGCCGCCTACGGCAACGTCACCTTCCAGGCGACCGAGGCCCTGCGGCTCTCGGCCGGCGTGCGCTACACCGAGGAGGAGAAGGATTACGTCCGCACCACCTCGACCTTCTTCAGCGCCCTGCCCGCCTTCAACGCGACCTTCCCCTTCGCGCCGCCGACGGGCGAGTATGACGACACCTCGATCATGGCCTCGGCGGACTATCAGCTGACGCCCGACCTGATGGTCTACGCGCGCTACGCCCAGGGCTTCAAATCGGGCGGTTTCAACGGTCGCGCCAACAGCGCGTCGGAGGCCACGGCCTATGAGCCGGAGACGGCCGACAGCTGGGAGTTCGGCCTCAAGGGCTCGACCCAGGACCGTCGCCTGCGCTTCAACCTCGCCTTGTTCACGACCGACTACCAGGATTTCCAGGCGCGGGTGTCGGGCGTCGAGAACGACCCCGTCACCAACCTGCCGGTCGCGGTGCTGTCGGTCATCAACGCCGGCGAGCTCGAGATCTGGGGGGCTGAGTTCGACGCCGTCTGGGCGGTGACGGACTCCTTCACCTTCGACCTTCAGCTCGGCCACCTGGACGCGGAGTACGGCGAGTTCAACGACGCCCGTTTCACCGCCACGGGCGGCAGCCGCGCCTTCCAGGAGCCGGCCTTCTCGCCGAGCTGGACCGCCCGCTACGGCGCCCAGTACGTGGTCGAGCTGGCGAACGGTTCGGACCTGACCTTCGGCGGTTCGATGCGCTTCCGCTCGCGCATGGCGCTGGCGGTGGACAACACGGCGGTGAACAGCACGGTGCAGCTGCCCGGCATGTTCCAGGACGACTACTACCTCTATGACGCCCGGGTCGTCTGGGACGACCCGACGGATCGCTACACGGTTGGTCTGTACGGCCAGAACCTGACCGACGAGGTCTACCGCACCGACGCCCAGGAATTCTCCTCGGTCGGCGGCATCCGCACGGCCTACTACGGCGCGCCGCGCACCTGGATGGTCAAGTTCACCGCCCGCTACTGATCGCGGGACCAGGCCTGATGGAGGGCGGCGGCTCGACGGTCGCCGCCCTTTCTCTTTGCGACCGCGCCCGGCGCGGCTACGGTCACGCCAACCATAAAGACGAGGAAACGCCATGAGCCAAGGCGAGGCCGCCCGCATCGAGCGCCCCGGATACCGCTACTACGTGCTGGCGGTCCTGATCCTCGTCTACATGCTGAACTTCCTGGACCGACAGATCATCGGCATCCTGGCGGCGCCGCTGAAGGCCGAGTTCGGCATGTCGGACAGCCAGTTCGGGCTTCTGGGGGGCATCGCCTTCGCCTCCGTCTATTCGACCCTGGCCATTCCCCTGGCGTGGCTCGCGGACAGGATGAGCCGGGTGTGGATCATGACCGGCGCGCTCGCGGTCTGGTCGGGCTTCACCGCCCTGTGCGGCGTCGCGGGATCGTTCACCCAGCTGTTTCTCTTCCGCATGGGCGTCGGGATCGGCGAGGCGGGCGGCGTGGCCCCGGCCTATTCGCTGATCGCGGACTACTTCCCGCCGAGCCAGCGGGCGCGCGCGCTCGCGGCCTTCGCCTTCGGCATCCCGCTCGGCACCGCCGCGGGGACGCTGGTGGGCGGGCTTCTGGCGGCCAGCTACGGCTGGAGAACGGCCTTCATCGTGGTCGGCCTGATCGGACTGCTCGTCGCGCCGCTTCTGCGCCTCACGGTGCGCGACCCCCAGCGCGGGGGGACCGACGTCGTGAAGCCGGCCGGGGCGGGGGCGGAGCCGACGACGGCCGACGACGGCCTGGGCCGCAAGATCGCGCTCGGCCTGATCGGCCTGTCGCTCGGGCTGTTCGCCCTGGCGGCGCTCGGCCAGGTCGCGGGCGTGGCCGTCGGCCAACCGCTCGTTCTCGCCTTCGCCGGCCTTCTGGCCCTGGTCATCGGCGTCTCGGTTCGCATCGCCAAGGCGGCCGCCTCGGTCGTGGCGAGGAAACGCAGCTTCTGGCTGCTGGCGCTCGGCGCCGCCTCCTCGTCCGTGTGCGGCTACGGCGTGGCCGGCTGGCTGCCGCTCTTCTTCATGCGCAGTTTCGATCTGACCCTGACCCAGGTCAGCTGGTACTACGCCGGCATCGCCCTGATCGGCGGCATGCTAGGCATCTGGCTGGGCGGCATGATCGCCGACAAGACCGCCAGGCGCGGCAAGGGGGCCTATCCCCTGGTGCCGGCCGTCGCCTTCCTGATTTCGGCGCCCCTGTTCATCGCGGCGATGAACGCCCCGACCCTGATCGGGCTGGTGCTGCCGGGCGGCGGCAGCCAGACCCAGCAGCTGGTGCTGGCCTTCCTGATCTTCCTGATCCCCACCGGTCTGAACCTGGCCTGGCTGGGGCCGATCACCGCCTCCATCCAGCACCTCGTGCCCGCGCCCATGCGCTCGACGGCCTCCGCGCTGTTCCTGTTGATCAACAACCTCTTGGGGATCGCCGTCGGCTTCTACTACTTCGGCTGGATGAGCGATCTGCTGGCGCCCCGTTTCGGCGAGGAGAGCCTGCGCTGGGCCATCTACACCGGCATGGGTTTCTACCTGTTGGCGGCCCTGCTGCTGATCGGCGCCTCGCGGACCCTCAAGCGCGACTGGATCGACTGAGGCTCAGCGGGGCGCTTCGAGGATCCTGGCCCGCATCTCCGCCAGGTGCTCGCGCATGGCCGACAGCTCGGCCTCGGGCACGTCCCGGCGCGAGGCCAGAACCTTCAGCGCCGCCACGTGCACCTGAAGCGCTTCGGTGTGCCACCTGCTCGGGCATCTCCCAATCGACGATGATGAGATCGAACACCTGCCGGGCGAGCGCGGTCTTGGCCTCGGCGGCGCTCTGGCAGCGCGTGATCTTGTTCACGCCGAAGCCCATGAGAATCGCCGACAGGACGTCGAGCGCCTGGGGATTGTCGTCGACCACAAGCGCGGCGACCGACCTCAGTCCCAGTCGGGTCGAGGGCAGGCTCATGACCTGGAGGCGCCCTCCGAGAACGCGGCTTCGGCCGCCGACTGGTCCAGCCCGCTGGACGAAGGGCCGCTCAGCAGATGCGCGTCCGAGCGGCCGTCGGGCGCCCCGGACATCGTATTCGCCAGACGCGTCAGCCGCTGCCCTATGAGGTCGCCGAAGGCGCAGGCCTCGAGGATCTCGGTGAGGATCGGCGCGGCCGCGGGTCCCGCCTCCAGAAGCCCGCGCTCGGCGAGGCCCAGCAACCGGTCGGCGGCGCGGTCGAGCTCATCCCGGATCCCGGCGATCTCCTCCAGGGCGGCGGCGATCGGCACGGTCAGATCTCCCCGAGCACGGAGGTCAGCTTTTGTTTGAGCACCGCGAGCGTGAACGGCTTGATGACGTAGTTGTTGGCCCCGGCCTGGCGCGCGGCCACCACGTTCTCGGCCTTGGCCTTGGCCTCGGCGGTGACCATGACGAACGGGGTTGCTCTGGTGCGCTTGTCGGCGCGCACCTCCTTGAGCAGCTCCAGTCCAGTCATGGGCTGCGTGTTCCAGTCCGACAGAACTAGTCCGTAGGGCTTCGACCGCAGCATTGCAGGACGTGGTCGCCGAGGCGCCCCTGAACCACGTCCCGCTGGCGCCGTGCGAGGTCGCGGGCGTCCTGAACCTTCGCGGGCGGATCGTCACCGCCATCGACATGCGTCGCCGTCTCGGTCTGCCGCCGCAGGACGCGCCCGACCGGCCGGAGGCGTGCGCGGGGGCAGGCCCACGGGGCGCGGCGTCGAGGGTCTGCGCGCGCGCCCCAGAGCCCGGACCTTCAAGCCCAGTTCCGCATGGAAGGCCTCGGCCGCCACCAGCGACCCGGCGCCCGGCTTGGGCACATAGTCGTGGGCGCCGGCCTGAAGCGCCTCCAGGCTGATCCGAGCGTTGCGCTGGCTGAGGGTCGAGGCGACCACGATGCGCACGTCCGGATGCGCCTTGATCAGACCGGGCAGGGCCGTCATCCCGTCCATCACCGGCATCTCGAGGTCCAGGACAACCACGTCGGGCTTGAGGCGCTCCGCCTCGGCGATGGCGATCTGACCGTTGGAGGCGCGGCCGACGACGCGAATGTCGCCGCCCTTCTCCAGCTCGGCGATGATCAGGCCGCGCACGACGGCGGAGTCGTCCACCACAAGGACGGTGATCGGCCTTTCGGCTTCCTGTGTCGGGGCGAGCAGGCTCAAGGGGGGCTCCACGGAGAGGAAGCCGCACCCTGCATGAAAACCCGTAAAGGCATCGTGTGGGCGCCGCTCCGCTGGCGTTGATCGCGGCCCCCCGCTAAACCGCCCGCCAACAACCAGAACACGGGAACCTCAGGACCATGCGCGAGATCGCCCACTTCATCTCCGGAAAGGCCTTCGTCGGCGGCTCCGGCCGTTTCGGCGACGTGATGGACCCCAACACCGGCCAGGTTCAGGCCCGGGTCCAGCTGGCCACCGAGGGTGAGGTCGATCGCGCCGTCCAGGCGGCGCAAAACGCGTTCGAGGCCTGGTCCTCGACCAACCCCCAGCGCCGCGCGCGGGTGATGTTCGAGTTCAAGCGCCTGGTCGAGGCCAATATGGACGAGCTGGCCCACCTGCTCTCGTCGGAGCACGGCAAGGTCATCGCCGACGCCAAGGGCGACATCCAGCGGGGCCTGGAGGTCATAGAGTTCGCCTGCGGCATCCCCCACGCGCTCAAGGGCGAATACACCCAGGGCGCCGGGCCCGGCATCGACGTCTATTCCATGCGCCAGCCGCTGGGCGTCGTGGCGGGCATCACCCCGTTCAACTTCCCCGCCATGATCCCGATGTGGATGTTCGGGGTCGCCATCGCGGTCGGCAACACCTTCGTGCTGAAGCCGTCGGAGCGCGATCCGTCCGTGCCGGTGCGTCTGGCCGAGCTGATGATGGAGGCGGGTGCGCCTGAGGGCGTGCTGAACGTCGTCCATGGCGACAAGGCGGCGGTCGACGCCATCCTGACCCACCCGCTGATCCATGCGGTCAGCTTCGTCGGCTCGTCCGACATCGCCCACTACGTCTATCGGATGGGCGCCGAGCACGGAAAGCGCGTCCAGGCGATGGGCGGGGCCAAGAACCACGGCGTCGTCCTGCCCGACGCCGACATGGACCAGGTGATCAAGGATCTGTCCGGCGCCGCCTTCGGCTCGGCGGGCGAACGCTGCATGGCCCTGCCGGTCGTCGTTCCCGTCGGCAAGAAGACGGCCGATGAGCTGCGCGAGCGCATGGTGGCCGAGATCGCTGCGCTGCGGGTCGGGGTCTCGACCGATGCCGGCGCCCACTACGGCCCCGTCGTCACCGCCCAGCACAAGGCCCGCGTGGAGGGCTGGATCGCCAAGGGGGTCGAGGAAGGCGCCGAACTGGTCGTCGACGGGCGCGGCTTCTCCCTGCAAGGCCATGAGAACGGCTACTTCGTCGGCCCGTCCCTGTTCGACCACGTCAAGCCGACGATGGAGAGCTATCGCGAGGAGATCTTCGGCCCGGTGCTGCAGATCGTCCGCGCCGACAGCTTCGAGGAGGCGCTCAGCCTGCCGTCGCGGCACCAGTACGGCAACGGCGTCGCCATCTTCACCCAGAACGGCCGGGCGGCGCGCGACTTCGCCGCCCGGGTCAACGTCGGCATGGTCGGCATCAATGTGCCGATCCCGGTGCCGGTCGCCTATCACACCTTCGGCGGCTGGAAGCGCTCGGCGTTCGGCGACATCAACCAGCACGGCATGGAGGGCGTCCGCTTCTGGACCAAGACCAAGACCGTCACCGCCCGCTGGCCCGACAGCGCGCTGGAGCACGCCGACAGCTCGTTCGTCATTCCGACGATGCGCTGAGCCCGCAGTCGGGGCAGGCCGGGTCGGCGGCGATGCTCGCCACCCGGCTGGTCCCGTTCAGGCCGTCGTAGACCAGCAGACGCCCCGTCAGCGGCGCGCCCGCCCCGGCGATCAGCTTGATCGCCTCCAGCGCGGTCATGGCGCCGACGACGCCCGCCAGCGCGCCCACCACGCCGACGCGGGCGCAGGTCTCCGCGTCCGGCGGGGCCTCCAGCGTCAGGCAGCGATAGCAGGGACGGCCGGTGAAGACCCCCACCTGTCCGCTCCAGCGGCCCAGCGCGCCGGAGACCAGCGGGACGCCCAGCTTCAGACAGGCCGCATTGACCGCGAACCGCGTGGCGAAGTCGTCCGTGCCGTCGATCACGACGTCGGCGCCCGACAGCAGGGCGGCGGCGTTCGAGGTTTCCAGGGCCTCGCCGACCGCCTGGATCCGGGCGTGCGGATTGAGGTCGCGCAGCCGGTCCCGGCCGACCTCGACCTTGGCGCGGTCGATGTCGTCCGTCGCGAACAGAACCTGGCGCTGAAGATTCGACAGGCCGACCCTGTCCGGGTCGATCAGGCGCAACGTCCCGACCCCGGCCGCAGCCAGATACTGCGCCGCCGGCCCGCCGACGCCGCCCAGGCCGACCACGGCCACCGTCGAGCGCCGCAGCGCCTGCTGCCCGGGGCCGCCGATCTCGGCCAGCACCAGGTGGCGGGCGTAGCGTTCGACCTCGTCGTCGGAGAAGCTCATGACGGCGGTCTACAGCGTCAGGCACGCTTCGTCAGGCGCGCTTCGTCAGGCGCGCTGCGTCCGGCGCGTCACGCGGCGACGGGAATGCGGGTCGCGGCGCGCTTCAGGATGGCGAGCGCGTCGTCAGGCGTCAGCTCGTCGAGCCGCCGGCCCTTCGCCAGGCCGGGATCGCTGGAGACGTCCGCCAGGGCCAAGCCCCAGGCCGCGAAGGCGCGCTCGCTCGCCGGCCCGTAAGCCAGCAGGCGCACATCGTCGTGCCGGGGATCGCGACGCAGCCGCTCGAGCAGTCGGTCGAGATCGATCCGCGCACCCTCGATCGCCTGGAGGAACAGGCCCTCGTGCCGCGCCAGCACGCCCGACACGTGGTCGCGCCGGTTGTTGCGATCGGACTGGCCGAGGATTTCGGCGAGCGTCGCCAGCGATCGGCCGGCGTCGCCGACGGCGGCGCTGACATAGAGGGCGCGCATCAACACGGGCGGAATTCCTTGCGAGGTCGAATGGCCGCCCGGACTGGGTTATGACGACCTATTTTGCAAACGTAACCGTTTCCAGTGGCAAGAATTGGGCGGGATTCCGCCGATATGCGAGATAGATTCTCATTCACTTGCGGCCAGAGTCGCGTCGCGCCATCTGTCAGCCATGAGCGCGAGCAACTTTCCCGACTGGCACGGCACCACGATCCTGGCGGTGCGAAAGGACGGTCGCACCGTGATCGCCGGCGACGGCCAGGTCTCCATGGGGCAGACCGTGGTGAAGGGCGCCGCCCGCAAGGTGCGCCGGCTGGCGGGCGGCAAGGTCATCGCCGGGTTCGCGGGCGCCACGGCCGACGCCTTCACCCTGATCGAGCGGCTGGAGACCAAGCTGGAGCAGTATCCGGACCAGCTGGCGCGCGCCTGCGTGGACCTGGCCAAGGACTGGCGCACGGATCGCTATCTGCGGCGACTGGAGGCGATGCTGCTGGTGGCGGACGCGTCGAGCATCTTCACCGTCACCGGGGTCGGCGACGTGCTGGAGCCCGAGCACGGGGTCGCGGCGGTGGGCTCCGGCGGCAACTACGCCCTGTCCGCCGCGAGGGCGCTGATCGACCACACGGACCTGGACGCCGAGGCGATCGCCCGTAAGGCCATGGCGATCGCCGCCGACATCTGCGTCTACACCAACGGCAACCTCACCGTGGAGACGCTGGGCGACTGATGGGTTAGTGCGCCCGGGCGGTTCGGCGCGCGCCTCCGCTCACCAGGGTCTTCAGGAAGAAGAACACCGCGATGACGATGGCGTAGCCCAGGAACAGGGCGAGCATAGTCATCCAGAAGGCGACCGTCATGAGCGGCGGCAAGCTGATCGCGCCGCCGTCGAGCGCGGGACGGATCGTCTGAACGATCACATGCACCAGGGCGGCGCCGAGCGCCGTGCCCCACAGCGAGCGCCAGGCCGGCATCAGGATCGCGGCGATCAGGGCGATGATCAGCCCCATCACCTGATTGACCCCGTCGAAGCCCCCCTGGGCCAGGGCGAACAGGCCGCCCAGAAAGGCGGCGATCGAGTCGAACAGCTGCTCCACGGTCTCGTCTCCCTCGTCTGCGGCCACGGCGGCCGGGAGGGTTAACGCGAAGCTGCGCCTTAAGCTCCGTCAGCGGCCGGTGGAGCCGAAACCGCCCTCGCCGCGCGCGGTCTGGTCCAGGCTCTCGACCTCGCTGACGGCCGCCTGCACGCAGGCCGCGATCACCATCTGTGCGATGCGCTCCCCGCGACGGATGACGAAGGGCTCCTGGCCCAGGTTGGCCAGGATCACCCCCACCTCGCCGCGATAGTCGGCGTCGATGGTGCCCGGACTGTTCAGGCAGGTGATCCCGTGTTTCAACGCCAGGCCCGAGCGTGGCCGCACCTGGGCCTCGAAGCCGGGCTCGAGCGCCATCTTAAGTCCGGTGGGCACCAGGGCCCGCGCGCCGGGGGGCAGCGTCACCGGCTGATCCTCCGGCACAGCCGCCCGAAGGTCCATGCCGGCGGACCCGGCGGTCTCGTAGGCGGGCAGGGAAAGACCCTCGGCGTGCGGCAGGCGGTGGAACAGGACGCGCGTCATGGGGCTCCCGGTGTCGTAAGATGGGCGGCGATGCGGTCGGCCAGGGCCTCGGCCAGCTCGGCCTTGGACCGACGCGGCCAGCTCTCCTCGCCCTCGGCGGTGATCAGGGTCGCGGCGTTGCCGTCGGCTCCGAAAACGTCGGCGCTGACGTCGTTGGCGACGATCCAGTCGCAGCCCTTGCGACTCAGCTTGGCCCGGGCGTTGGCGATCAGGTTCTCGGTCTCGGCGGCGAAGCCGACGACCAGACGCGGCCGCCTCGGCCCCGTGGCGGCCAGGCCCGCGAGAATGTCCGGGTTTTCGGTCAGGGCCAGCGACGGCGGACCGCCCGGCGCCTTCTTGATCTTGCCGGTGGCGACCTGGTCCGGGCGCCAGTCGGCGACGGCGGCGGTCATGACCGCGACATCCACGGGCAGGGCGGCGTCGCTGGCCGTCTTCATCTGAAGCGCGGTCTCGACGAAGACGCGGCGCACGCCCGGCGGGGCGTCCAGCGCGACCGGTCCCGACACCAGCGTCACCTCGGCCCCGCGCCGGGCCAGGGCGGCGGCGATGGCGTAGCCCTGCTTGCCCGACGACCGGTTGGTCAGGCCCCGCACGGGATCTATGGGCTCGAACGTCGGCCCGGCGGTGACCAGCGCCCTCAGGCCGACCAGCGGGCGCGCCGCCGGGCCGGACAGCTCGGCGCGGATCGCCTCGAGGATCTCCGCCGGCTCGGCCATGCGCCCGGGCCCGAACTCGCCGCACGCCATCTCGCCGTCGTCCGGGCCGACGAAGGCGACGCCGGGGTCCGCGAAGCCCTTGAGACGAGCCGTATTCGCCTGAACCGCCGGATGCTGCCACATGCGCACGTTCATCGCCGGAGCCATCAGCACCCGCTTGTCGGTGGCGATCAGGGTGGTGGAGGCGAGGTCGTCGGCCAGACCGTTCGCCGCCTTGGCGATCAGCCCCGCCGTCGCGGGCGCCACGACCACCAGATCGGCCCAGCGCGACAGCTCGATATGGCCCATCGCCGTCTCCTCGTCGGGCTCGAACAGCGCCATGCGGGCCGGGTGACCGGTCAGGGCCGCCAGCGACAGGTGCGTCACGAACCTGGCCCCGGCCTCCGTGAGGATCACGCGCGTCTCGGCGCCCGCCTTGGCGAGCAGGCGGATCAGCTCCAGCGCCTTGTAGGCGGCGATGCCGCCGCCCACGACGAGCAGGATGCGCTTGCCGGCCAGGTCCATGGCCGCAGCCTTAGCCGCGTCGGCTCACCACGTCGAGCCGAGGACAACGAACGGCGATATGGAACATTGCACGAACACTCAGGCTGTGATTAGGTTCGGTGGCGGGAGCTTGTGGAGGGCCGTGACATGAACAGACTCATCCTGGGCGGCGCGGCGGCCGCCCTGCTGCTGGCGGGTTGCGACAGCCCGACGTCGGCGGTCGCGACGCGCGATCGCGCGGCTCAGGCGGGTGTCGAGACCGCCGCGCAGTTCGCCTCGGCGACGGCCGCGGCCGCGGCCGCGCCGGCGGAAATCGCCCCGGCGGCCCTGACGGCCAACCGGAGCGAGAGCGTCGACGAGAAGGTCCGTCGTCTGTTCGAACGCAACGGAGCGGATTTCGGGGCGCGTACGCCAGAGGCCTATCTGGCGCAGGTCGAGGCTTTCACCAAGCGCACGCCGTCCGACGTGGAACGCGCGACGCGGCCGAACGGGGACGTCCTACTATACCAGGCCTCGACCAACACCTTCGCCGTCGTGGACGCCGACGGCGTGGCGCGCACCATGTTCAAGCCGGACGAGGGGGCGGCCTACTGGGAGGAGCAGAAGGCGCGGGCGCCGACCTTCGGGCAGCGACGCGCCTCGAACTGATCGCGACCGGACGCCGGATCAGCGTTCGGCGTCCGACTCGCCCGCCAACTGCCGCACCAGATCGGCCACGAGCCGTTGCCGGTCCGGCGTCAGGCGCGGCGCCAGGCGCGCGATCTCGATCGTGTGCCGGGTCGACGGGAAGTCGTGCTCGAACGCCTGACCCTCGCCCTCGGCCATGCCGGGCTGGGCGTAAAGGCCCTCGAAGAAGTAGGCGGGATCGACCTTGAAGAACTGGGCCACCTGCCAGAGCTTCGACGCCGAGATGCGGTTGGAGCCCTTCTCGTATTTCTGCACCTGCTGGAAGGTCACGCCCAGGGCGCGGCCGAGGTCGGACTGGTTGTAGCCGAGCGCGATCCTCCGTTCTGCCACACGCCGCCCCACATGCCGGTCGACGGGGTGGGGGCCGTCCTCTCCGCTTCTCGCCATCTCGCGTTACGTCCGTTCTCGAAGTGTATGTGAATGCCCGTCGCGACCCCTGAAGTCACGTGAATTCCCGCTCATGGCGAGACGGCGGGCGATGCAGACTCGAGGGGCCGCTTCCTCCGACGACGGAGCACGTCCGCGGCGGCGGGACTGAGCAGGGCGAGGAGCAGGGCCAGCAGGATCAGATCGCCGAAGCGCCCGTAGAGCGTGGCCCGGGTCGGCGCCGGCAGCCGGGCGTCGATCACGCCGCTCTCGCCGGAGTCCAGCCGCTCGCCCTCGACCACCCGGCCCCACGGGTCGATGACGGCGGACACTCCGGTCGGGGTCGAGCGCACGATCGGCAGGCCGGTCTCGATGGCCCGGAAACTCGCCAGGTTCAGGTGCTGCAACGGGCCCGACGACGCGCCGAACCAGGCGTCGTTCGACACATTGACGATCCAGGCCGGGCGGTCGGCGCCTCCCGGCGTGAAGCCGGGGTACAGGCTCTCGTAGCAGATCAGCGGCTGAACGTTCGGCGCCCCGGGCAGGGCGATGGGCGCGGGCCGCGGGCCCGGGGTGAAGTCCGCCGGCACGTGCACCAGGCTGCGCAGGCCGATGCCGCTCATCAGCTCGCCGAGCGGCAGGTACTCGCCGAAAGGCACCAGACGGTGCTTGTCGTAGACCGCCGCGATCCTGAGGCCGTCCGCGCCCTCGTCATGCAGGGCGAACAGGGCGTTATGATAGCGCACCACGCCGTCCTCGCCGGCCTCGGCCCGTCCCAGTCCGACCAGCAGGGTCTGCCCCGGAAGGAGCGCGCGCGCCATCGCCTGGGCTTCCGGCGCGCCCGGCGCGAACACGTCGTTGGCCAGCGCCGGCAGCGCGCCTTCGGGCCAGATCACGATGTCCGGCGTCGCCGCCCCCGGCCGCGCGGTCAGGTTGATGTAGCGCCGGACGATGCCCTCGTAGGCCTCGGGGCTCCATTTGGTCTCCTGCCTCACATCGGCCTGGACGATGCGCAGCAGGGTGTCGGTCGGCTGGAGCTGGGCGCTCGACAGGCGCCAGGCCCCCGCGAGCCAGACCCCGGCGATGAGAGCCACGCCCGCCAGCAGCGCCCCGGCCCGCGCCTTGCGCGTGCCCGCGAGCACCGGCGCCGGCAGCGCCGACACGCCGACCAGCGTGATCAGGGACAGGCCGTACACGCCGACGACCGAAGCCGCCTGGGACATCGGCGAGCCGGCGCCCCAGGTCGCCCCCAGCGGGTT
Organism: Brevundimonas balnearis; assembly: GCF_042434805.1. Lineage (NCBI taxonomy): Bacteria > Pseudomonadati > Pseudomonadota > Alphaproteobacteria > Caulobacterales > Caulobacteraceae > Brevundimonas > Brevundimonas balnearis. The sequence continues at coordinate 80,080 of NZ_JBHLSW010000006.1, forward strand.
CCAGGGAAAGCCTGTCAGCACATGGCCGCGCAGCCACTCGAAGACGACGAAGATCGCCGAGAAGGTCAGGATCCGCGTCAGCCCCGGCGGCGAGATGCGGCGATGGAGCGCCAGCGCCCCGGCCCAGAACAGCCCGACCCCGGCGGGCAGCAGCGCCACGGCGAAGGGCGCCATCCAGGCCTGGGCGGGATTGACCAGGAAGGCCTCGGCCACCCACCAGGTGCTGATCAGGAAATAGGCGAAGCCCGCCAGCCAGCCCATCCAGGCGGCGCCCTTCACGCCGCTGGACCGGTCCGCCAGCAGCATGAGAGCCGGGTAGCCGAGCAGCCCCGGCAACAGGCCGAAGGGCGGATGGGCGAGCGCCGCGAGCGCGCCGCAGCCCAGCGCCGCCGCGACGCGGGCGAGCGCCTGGAGGTTCAGCCTGACCCTCACGCCGCCCGCTCCGCCACATAGGGGTCGGCGACGCCGAGCGCCTGGAGAATCGTCCGCTCCTCCGCCTCCATCGCCTCGGCCTCGGCCTCGCTCATATGGTCGCGACCGGCGAGGTGCAGCACGCCGTGGACCACCAGATGCGACAGGTGATCGCCCAGGCTCTTGCCCTGCGCCTCGGCTTCAGCCGCGCAGACCCCATAGGCCAGCGACAGGTCGCCGAGCACCTTCGCGCCCGGCTGCGGCGCGGCGGGAAAGGACAGCACGTTGGTGGAGCCGGACTTGGCGCGAAACCGCTGGTTCAGCTCGGCCTGGGTCGCGTCGTCGGTCAGCAGGATCGTGAGCTCGCCCTCGACCCGGGCGGCGACGACGGCGGCGCGGGCGGCGGCTTCCGCACGAACCTCGACGTCCGGCAAGGCGTCGGTCCAGGCGGCTTCCTCGACCTCGATGGAGATCACGGCGTCACCTCGCCCCGCTGACGCGCCGCGTCGGCGTCGTAGGCGCGCACGATCCGCTCCACCATCGCGTGGCGCACCACGTCCCTCGCCTCGAAGGTCATGACCCCGACGCCCTTGACGTCCCTCAGCAGCGACAGGGCGTGGGCCAGGCCGGAATCGCGGGTGTTGACCAGATCGACCTGGCTGGGATCGCCGGTCACGACCATGCGCGCGCCCTCGCCCAGCCGGGTCAGGACCATCTTCATCTGCAGCCGGGTCAGGTTCTGCGCCTCGTCGGCGATGATGAAGGCGTGGCTCAGGGTCCGGCCGCGCATGAAGGCGATCGGCGCGGCCTCGATCTCCCCCTTGTCGCGCCGACGCCGCACGTCGTCCGGGCCCAGGATGTCGTTCAGCGCCTCCCAGATCGGCGCGAGGTAGGGATCGACCTTCTCGTTCAGGTCGCCGGGCAGGAAACCCAGCTTCTCGCCGGCCTCCACCGCCGGGCGGGTGATGACCAGGCGGTCCACCTGGCCGCGCCGCAGCAGGGAGGCGCCGTACGCGGCCGCCAGAAAGGTCTTGCCCGTCCCCGCCGGGCCGACGCCGAAGCTCAACTCGCAGTTCGCCAGGGTCTCGAGATAACGCGCCTGGGCGGCCGTCTTCGGCGCGATCGGGCCGCGCCGACCGACCGGCAGGGCCACCCCGGCCTTGGGCCCCTTGTCCCCGTCCATCGATGCGGCCAGGGCGGCGCGGACATCGGCCTCGGTGATCTCGACGCCCCCGTCAGCGCGCTCGGCGAGGTCCTCGACCACCCGCCTGGCCTGGGCCCGGTCCTTGGCGGACCCGTTGATCGACACGCCCCCGCCCGGCGCCTCGATCAGCACCTTGAAGGCGTCCTCGATGAGGGCGACGTGCCGGCTGTTCGGTCCGATCACGGCCCGAAGCGCGGCGTCGTCCAGGGACAGGAACTCGGAGCTGCGGGCCATTCCCCTAGAGCGCCCCTGCCGCTCGCCGCTGGAAGGGCGAAACCTCATCCGCGGCCGGCGTCTGGATCAGACGTCCCGTCAGGCTGTTCTGCTGGCCGGAGACGATCTCGACCTCGACGATGCGACCGATCAGATGATCCGCCGCCTCGACGTGCACGGACTGGAGATAGGGCGAGCGGCCGATGGCCTGGCGGCCGTGGCGGCCCTTCTTCTCGAACAGCACGGGCAGGACGCGCCCGGCGAGCGACGCATTGAAGCCGACCTGCTGCTGGACCAACAGCGCCTGGAGCGCATGCAGCCGGCCGCGGGAGACCTCGTCGGGCACGGGCGCGGCCATGCTCGCGGCGGGCGTGCCCGGGCGCGGCGAATACATGAAGGAGAAGGCGGAGGCGTAGTTCACCCGCCGCACCAGATCGAGCGTATCCTCGAAATCGCGATCCGTCTCGCCGGGGAAGCCGACGATGAAGTCCCCCGACAGCGCCATGTCCGGCCGCGCCTCGCGGATACGGTCGATCAGGTCGAAGTACTTCTGGCGCCCGTGCTTCCTGTTCATCAGCCGCAGGATGCGGTCCGAGCCCGACTGAACCGGCAGGTGCAGATAGGGCATCAGCTGCGGCAGGTCGCGGTGCGCGGCGATCAGGTCGTCGGTGAAGTCGTTCGGGTGGCTGGTGGTGTAGCGGATGCGCTCCAGCCCCGGGATCTCCGCAAGGGCGTGCGCCAGCCGCGCCAGCGAGGACGGCGATCCGTCCTGACCCTCGCCGTCATAGGCGTTGACGTTCTGACCCAGCAGCGTGACCTCACGCACGCCGCGCGCCGCCAGATCGCGCGCCTCGGCGAGCACCGCCGCCACCGGTCGCGACCACTCCGCGCCGCGCGTGTAGGGCACCACGCAGAAGGTGCAGAACTTGTCGCAGCCCTCCTGCACGGTGAGGAAGGCGGTGACGCCGTCGACCCCGCGCGCCACGGGCAGGGCGTCGAACTTCTCATCCGGCGCGAAGTCGGCGCCGATCCGCTCGCCCCGCGCCCGGGCGGTGCGGGTCAGAAGCTCCGGCAGCTGATGATAGGCCTGCGGGCCGACCACCAGATCGACCGCCGGCTGGCGGCGCATGATCTCCTCGCCCTCCGCCTGGGCGACGCAGCCGGCCACGGCGATGGTCAGGGCCCCCGCCTTCTCCTCCTTCAGCATCCTGAGCTTGCCGAGCTCGGAATAGACCTTCTCCGCCGCCTTCTCGCGGATGTGGCAGGTGTTCAGGATGACGAAGTCGGCCGCCTCGACCTGATCCGTCGGCGCATAGCCGAGCGGGCGCAGGACGTCGGCCATGCGCTCGGAGTCGTAGACGTTCATCTGGCAGCCGTAGGTCTTGATGAACAGGCGCTTGGGCGCGCCGTTCGCCCGGGCCGCCGGGGCGGTGTCGGTCATGCGGGGTCTCTTAGGCGCTCGGGCGCGCGCGCGCCATCACATGCGCCCGTTAGCCGAAGATTTCGGCGGCGGGGAGGCGTCAGGACGCGGCCTGGGCGCCGGGGCGATGCCGCTTGAACACCAGGCCCTCGCGATCCTCGGGCGAGGCGCCGGGGATCGGCTTGCCGTAGAGCTCCAGCTTGTGGCCCACGAGCTCGAACCCCAACCGCTGGGCGATCTCGCTCTTCAGCCGCTCGATCTCGGCGTCGAAGAATTCGATGACGTCCCCGGTGCGGGTGTCGATCAGGTGATCGTGGTGGTCGTCGCCGGCCTCTTCGTAGCGGCTGCGGCCATCGCCGAAGTCGTGCTTCTCGACCACGCCCGCCTCTTCGAACAGGCGCACGGTGCGATAGACGGTGGCGATCGAGATGTGCGGGTCGATGGCCGAGGCGCGTCGGTACAGCTCCTCCACGTCCGGGTGATCCTCGGCCTGGGACAGCACGCGGGCGATGACGCGCCGCTGTTCGGTCATGCGCATGCCGCGCTCGACGCAGAGTTTCTCGATCCGATCCATGGCGCGGAAAATAGGCGCTGTTCGCCTGTCAGGGAAGCTTCAGTTCGCGCGACAGGACCAGGGCGTCGATCGCCCCGCCCGGACGGGCGTAGTAGCCGCGCCGCACGCCCGCCTCGGCGAAGCCGGTCGCGGCGTAGAGCGCGCGCGCCGCGACGTTGTCGACGGCCACCTCCAGGAACAGGCGGGTCGCCCCCTCGGCGGCCAGGGCCGCGGCGGCTTCGTCGATGAGGCCCCGGCCGATGCCGGCGCGGCGGCGTTCCGGATCGACCGCCAGGGTCAGGATCTCGGCCTCGTCGACGGTCAACCGCGTCAGGATGAACCCGTGCGGCGCGGCGTGGACACGCGTGGTCGGCTGAGCCAGCAGCTGGGCGAAGGCGTCCTCCGGCCAGGGATCGGCGAAGGCGCGGGCGTGCAGGCGGGCCAGGGCGACGGCGAGCTCCGTCATGACTTCGGTTCGCGCCCCGGACGCGTCTGGCCCGGACGTCGGGTGGGCGTCGCCGCATCCGGCGCGCGCAGATAGAGCGGTCGGGCCGGACGCTCGCTCCGGAGCGCTGCGGCGACGAGCCCCTCCAGGCTGGGCGCGGGGAGGTCGAAGGGCTCCGCCGCCGGCAGGACGGACGCCAGCAGCGACGCGCCGGAGCCCACGATCCGGCGGGGCGGCGGGTCCGAGAGTTCCGGCGGCAGGGCGTCCAGGCGATGGGCGGCGGGATCGGCGACGGCGCGGCCGTCCTGAAACGACTGGGCGTAGACCTCCCCCCGGCGCGCGTCGATGGCCGCGAGGGTCAGCCCCTCGTCCGCCGCCGAAGCCGCGAGCGCCTCCAGGGTCGTGACCCCGACCACCGGCCGCCCCAGGGCCGCGCCCAGCCCCAGGGCGAACGCCAGCCCGACCCGTAGGCCGGTGAACGATCCCGGTCCGACCGTCACGGCGATCCGATCCAGGTCGTCGAAGCCCCCGGCCTCGGCGACGACGTCGCGAACGAGGCCGCCGAGCCGCTCCTGATGCCCCTTCGACATCAGCTCGCGACGGCCGGCGAGGATCGCCCGCCCCTCGAAGGCGGCCACGCTGAGGGCCCCCAGCGCGGTGTCGATGACAAGGCCGCGCATCAGCGACGGCCTCGCCCAGGGATCAGTGCGGGACCAGCGCCTCCGCGATCTGCGCCAGCGCCCGGCGAACGGCGACGGAGGGGATGCTCGGGAAGACCGCCGCGAGGCGTCGACCCTCGGGCGTCTCCATCAGGCGAGGTTGAAGCGGCGGGGAGGGCTCGGCCCCGTCGGGAAAGAAGTCGCCCACCGAGGCGCCGAGCACCAGGGCGATCTGATGCAGCCGAGACGCCGACACCCGGTTCACGCCCGTCTCGTACTTCTGCACCTGCTGGAAGCTGATGCCCAGGCGCTCGGCCAGGACCGCTTGCGACCAGCCCAGCGCCTGTCGGCGCGCGGCGATCCTGAGGCCGACCAGGGCGTCGATCGCCGGATCGGGCCGGCGGGGACTGCGTCGTACGTCTGCGCTCACCGGGCCTCGCCTCCGAAATCGGAGCGCACCCTAGGCCGGATGATTTCATTATACAACTATATTGTTTCATCAGGGGTCGATCCGAGCCACGACGGCGTGCACGCCCCGCAAATCCGCGCGACGCAGCGTCTCCACCTCCGTCAGCCCCGCCCCGCCCCGCAGCCGCACCACGTCCGCGTCCGCGCCGTCGTACAGACGCACCATCAGGCGGCCGTCCGCGGTCTCCACCACGCAGCCCTGATCCCGCCGCGGCCAGCGCCCCGGCGCGTACTCGATGACCACGCCGGAGACGGCCCAGGGCGCGAGACGGTCGTCGTCCAGCTGAAGCCGTCGCAGGGTCGGCGGAGCCGCCGCCGTGAAGGTTCGTCCCTGGGCCTCCACGCCCCCCGTCGCCGGGGCCCGGTCAGGCTCGCCGCCGACGCGCGCGAGCGCGAGCCGCAGATCCTCGGGCGTCAGATCCAGCGCGCCGGTCAGCCGCGCCTGGACGTCCGGCCGGAACAGCCCGGGTCGGCGCCCCGCCTCGTACAGCCCCCAGGCCTGGCTGGTCATGCCGACCGCCGCGCCGGCCTCGGCCTGGCTGAGCCCTTGGCGACGACGCAGGTCGGCGAGCGCGGCGGCCAGCCGCGCCAGCTCCTCCGCCGCCTTGGGATCGAACCGCGCCATCGGGATCAGGGTGGATCAAGCCGGCCGACGCGGCCAGCGAAATCGTTTCAGTGAAACTAGAGCGTCTGCTCCACCCGCACCACCTCGGGAACGTAGTGGCGCATCATCTGCTCGACCCCGGCCTTCAGCGTCGCGGACGACGAGGGGCAGCCGGCGCAGGCCCCGCGCATGCGCAGATAGAGCGTGCCGTCCGCCTCGTCGAAGCGGTCGAACAGGATGTCGCCGCCGTCTTGGGCCACCGCCGGACGTATGCGGCTGTCCAGCAGCGCCTTGATCTCGGCGACGATCTCGCTGTCGTCCTCGGCGTGGCCGTCCGCCTCACCGCCGCGCGTCAGCGGCTGGCCCGAGACGAAATGATCCATGATCGCGGCGAGCAGCGGAGCCTTGATCTCGCTCCAGTCCGGGCCGTGGCTCGCCCGGGTCACGGCCACGTAGTCCGCGCCGAAGAACACCGCCTCCACCCCATCGACCTGGAACAGCGCCTCGGCCAGCGGCGAGGCGGTCGCGGCGTCGACGTCGCGGTATTCCAGCGCCCCTTCCGTCGCCACGGCGCGGCCGGGCAGGAACTTCAGCACGTTCGGATTGGGCGTGGGTTCGGTCTGGATGAACATGGGCCGCAGATGCGCCTCCGGGCGCGGCTTCGCAAGCCTAGCCCAAGGGCTCCGGCGGAAAGGCGCGCCACCAGCCGGTGATCGACAAGCGCGGGGCCCCGGCGAAGGGCGCCACCATGCTGACCGCGTGGCCCTGGGGCACCTTGAACAGGTTCAGCGTGTTGAACCCCGGCGTCAGGGTCTCTGTCACGTCGCCGGCGTCGTCCAGGAACTGCAGCAGCCCGCCCCACTCGATGCGCCAGGTCGGACACAGGTTCAGCACATAGGCGTAGAGCCGACCGGCGCGATCCAGCTGATCCGTATGGCGGTTCAGGAAATGGCCCGGCAGGTAGCGCGTCGCCTGGGCGTCGACATAGGCGATGCGGTCGTCGCCGGTCAGGGCGCGGGCGTAGGCCAGGAAGGCATCGCTGTTGAACCGCCGATGCAGCTCGGCCAGAGGCTCCGGCGCGAGCGGGCTGGGCACGCCGCCGACGTCCACGCGCCAGCGGTCGAAGATGAACTGGAAACCGTCGCGGGCCTCCCCGTGCACCTTGGACAGGATCCGCACCTGCTCCTCGATGGGCAGGCCTTCGAAGACCGGGACCGGCACCTCGACGTCGCCCGGCGTCTCGATCGCCCGCTGCCAGTCGACAGGTCCGCCGGCCAGAAGCGCGTGCAGCGCCCGCGCCTGATCGTCGGGCAGAAGCCCGTCCACCCGGGTGCGGCCGGTCCGGGCCAGCCGTTCGACGCAGGCCGGAGGCGGGGTCACGAGTCCACCGTCACCACGACCTTGCCCATCACGCCGCGCGCCGACAGGGCGGCGATCGCCTCGCCCGACTTCTCCAGCGGAAAGGTGCGGCTGACGCGCGGCTTGATCTTGCCCTCTGCGTAGAGGGCGAACAGCTCGGCCATGTCCTCCGCGTGCGCCTTCGGATCACGCATCACATGGGCGCCCCAGAAGACGCCGATCACGCTGACCGACTTCAGAAGGGTCAGGTTCAGCGGCAGCGACGGAATGCCCGCCGGGAAGCCCACCACCAGATAGCGCCCGTTCCAGTCCATGGCCCGGAGCGCCGGGTCGGCGTAGTCGCCGCCGACGGCGTCATAGACCACGTCCGCCCCGTCCTTGCCGCAGGCCAGCTTCAGCTCGCTGGACAGGGCCTTCTGCGCCGCCTTGTCCATCGCGCCGGTCGGATAGATCAGGCCGTTGTCGGCGCCGAGCTCCAGCGCGAACTCAACCTTCTCGTTGGTCGAGGCGGCGGCGACCACATGGGCCCCCATGGCCTTGCCCAGCTCCACCGCCGCGGCCCCGACGCCGCCCGCCGCGCCCAGCACCAGCAACCGCTCGCCCGCCTGAAGCTGCGCCCGCCGCTTCAGGGCGTAGTAGCTGGTGCCGTAGGTCATGACGAAGGCGGCGGCCTGATCGAACGGCATGCCGTCCGGGATCTTCATGACGCCGGCGGCCGGGACCGCGATGCGCTCGGCCAGGGCGCCCCAGCCGGGCACGGCGATGACGCGATCGCCCTTGAACAGGCCCTTGACCCCCTCGCCGACCGCCTCGATCACGCCCGCCGCCTCGCCGCCCGGCGAGAACGGGCGTTCGGGCCGGAACTGGTACTTGTCCTCGATGATCAGGGTGTCGGGGAAGTTGATGCCCACCGCCCTGACCTCGATCACCACCTGGCCGGGGCCGGGCGTCGGGTCCAACACCTCCTCGACGACCAGGGTCTCGGGACCGCCGGGGGCTTTGGACAGGACGGCGCGCATGAGGCCTCGCTTCAAGGCTGTTTCGGGGAGCGGGCGATGGCGCCCGTGAGCCCGCGACGCTAATCAGCGACAGGGCCCGTGAAAAGAGGCCCGCGAGAAACGCGCAAGGAAGCCAAGATGTCCCGCTACGCCCTCATCCTGCACGGCGGCGCCGGCGCGCGCCGCAGCCGCGACTACTCGGCCGAGGTGGTTCACATGCGCGAGGTCGTCGAGGCCATGCGGCCCCGGCTGGCGCAAGGGGCCCCGGCGCTGGACGTGGCGGTCCAGACGGTCGAGCGGCTTGAGGCGTCGGGCCTCTATGTCGCCGGGCGCGGCGCCTCGCCCAACACTGACGGGGTCTATGAACTGGACGCCGGCCTGATGGACGGCGCCTCGGGCAGGGCCGGCGCGGTGGCGGCGCTGGTCGGCTTCCAGAGCCCGGTCCGGGCCGCGCGCGCCGTCATGGACCGCACCCCGCATGTGCTGCTGGTGGGGGACGGCGCGGCGCGCTTCGCCGCGGAGGCGGGGCTGGAGCGCATCGACGACCCCGAGGCCTGGTTCACCCGCGCCGGACAGGGCGAGGACAACCATCCGCCGGGCGTGACGGCGGGCGCCTTGCAGCATGGGACGGTCGGCTGCTGCGTGCTGGACCGGGACGGACGGCTGGCGGCGGCGACCTCCACCGGCGGGGTGTTCGGCAAGCTGCCGGGCCGGGTCGGGGACACGCCGCTGATCGCGGCCGGGACCTGGGCCGACGGCCGCGTCGCGGTCTCCTGCACCGGCCAGGGCGAGTATTTCATACGCACGGCGGCGGCGGCGCGGGTCGGGTTCGAGGTCGAGGCGGGGCGGGCCCTGGCGGAGGCCGCCGCCGGCGTCATCGCCCGCATCGGCGCCATGGGCGGCGACGGCGGGCTTATCGCGCTGGATCGAGACGGAAACCTCGCGGACCCCTTCAACAGCCAGGGCATGAAGCGCGCCTGGCTGGGCGTCGACGGCGAGGTGGGGGTCGAGGTGTTCGGGACGCGAGGCTAGGCAGTAGGCAGTAGGCAGGAGGCAGTAGTGGTGTCGTCCGCAGGTCCCACTGCCCACTGCCCACTGCCCACTGCCTACTGCCCAACCCTAGGCCGACAGGCACACCACCTGCGCGACCCTGAGCTCACGGCGCAGGTCGTCGGCGACGAGGCCGTAGTTGTCGACGGTGATCGGCCGACCGGTGACCGGTTCGTCCGGCCGCTGCTCGCCCCGGATGGCGGGGCCCAGGGTGTCCGGCGCGGTGGTGTAGATGCGGCCCCGACGCGGAGCCTCGGCGATGGTGACAGCGACCATCCGGCCTTGCCGGTCGAGCGCCGGCGCGCCGGACAGACCCGCCAGCGTGCCCCTCAGGCCCTCGGTGCGGCCGACCTCCGCCCAGGCCAGCACCGGCTCGTCCCGCGCGCCACGACCGCGCACCCTCAGCGTCTCCCGCCCCAGAAGCCGGCTCGTCACCTCCCCCGGGCGGCCCTGCGGGAAGCCGGGGTGAAAGGCGCGCTGACCCTCCCTCAGGGGCTCGACCACCGCCACCGGCAGGGCGGGCGGCCCGCCCTGGGTCAGCAAGAGCGCGATGTCCGCGCGCGGCGCCAGCCGCACGTCCGCCGCGATGGCGCGCCCGCCGCCGACCACCAGCGCGGGCTGGCGGCAGCCCTCGACCACGTGCCGCGCCGTCAGCCACCGGCCGTTCGCGGCGATGGAGAAGGCGGTGCCCGACGAGGGCCGGAACGGGGTGTTCGGCGCATCGACGATGACGGTGGGGTCGAAGGGCGTCACGGGGCCGAGCAGCGCGCCCTCCACCTCGTCCGGCGGCGGCGGCGCGGGCGGCGCGGCGTCACGCTCGCGGTTCAGCGACCCGATCAGCAGGGCCAGGGCGACCAGCGCATAGACGACCCAGTCCGGCAGCCGCATCGCCGCCTCAGCCGCTGAAGGCGGCGGCCAGGATCACGGCGCTGGACAGCTTAGCCGCGACCAGCAGCACGGCGGCGGAGACCTCGCCTTCCTGGATGCGCTGCGGCAGGCCCGTCAGAATCGCGTCGACGATGCGGAAGGCCAGCAGCTGGATCACCAGGGCCGCCAGTCCCCAGAGCGCGATCTCGGTCAGGGAGGTGGAAGCCGACATGGACACCGCCAGCGGCAGCGCCAGCCCCATCAGCACCCCGCCGAAGGCCACCGCGGCCGCCGAATTCCCCTGGCGGATCAGCTCGATCTCCTTCCAGGGCGTCAGCAGCGCATAGACCATCGCGCCCACGAACAGCAGCGCCACGGTCACGCCGGCGTGCAGCATCGTGGTCGGGAAACCGGCCGCGAAGGCCTGAACCTCGGGTGACGACAGGGTGGGCAGCGACTGGGGATCCATCAGGGCCGGGCGAACAGAAGGGCGGACGACGACGCTTGCCCCAATCCCGCCCGAATCCGCAAGCGCCGCCCGGCCACAGTCTGTGACGAAACGTTACGCCGCGTCCCGCTCGGCCTTCCTGAGGGCGCTGGCGCGGACCTTCTCGCTTTCGCTCTTCAGCTGGCCGCAGGCGGCGAGGATGTCGCGGCCGCGCGGGGTGCGGATGGGCGAGGCGTAGCCGGCGCGGTTCAGGATCGCGGCGAAGGCCTCGATCGTCTTCCAGTCCGAGCACTGATAGTCCGTGCCCGGCCAGCGGTTAAACGGGATCAGGTTCACCTTGGCGGGGATGCCCTGGATCAGCTTGACCAGGGCGCGCGCCTCGTCCGGGCTGTCGTTGACGCCCTTCAGCATCACGTACTCGAACGTCACCCGCTTGGCGTTGCCCAGCCCCGGATAGGCGCGGATCGCGGCCATCAGCTGATCGAGCGGATACTTCTTGTTCAGCGGCACCAGCACGTCGCGCAGCGCATCGTTGGTGGCGTGCAGGCTGATCGCCAGCATGGTCCCGGTGCGCTCCCCGAGCTCCGGGATCATCGGCACGACGCCCGAGGTCGACACCGTGATGCGGCGGCGCGAAATGGCGATGCCCTCCCCGTCGGCGATGATGTCGACGGCGTCGGCGACGTTGTCGAGATTGTAGAGCGGCTCGCCCATGCCCATGAACACGATGTTCGACAGGCGGCGATCCTCCTTCGGCGAAGGCCATTCGCCGAGGTCGTCGCGCGCCACCTGGACCTGGGCCACGATCTCGGCGGCGGTCAGGTTCCTCACCAGCTTCTGGGTGCCGGTGTGGCAGAAGGTGCAGTTCAGGGTGCAGCCGACCTGCGACGACACGCACAGGGCGCCCGCGCGACCGACGTCGGGAATGTAGACCGTCTCGATCTCGATGCCCGGGGCGGTGCGGATCAGCCATTTGCGCGTGCCGTCCCTGGACACCTGGCGCTCGACGATCTCCGGCCGGTCCAGGGTGAAGGCCTCGGCGAGCTTGGCCCGCGTGTCCTTGGCCACGTCGCTCATGGCCGCGAAGTCGGTGACGCCGTAGTGGTGGATCCAGCGCCAGACCTGCGACGCGCGCATCTTCGCCTTCTCGGGCGGGCAGACGTCGGCCTCGATCAGCGCCAGGCGCAGGCCCTCGCGCGTGAGACCGGTCAGGTTCACGGGCGCCTTCGGGGCCGGGGATGCGGCGCGGCTGAGGTCGAGCGTGACGCTCACGGACAATCCTTCGAGGGCGGCGGGAAGGACCGCGCATATAGCACGGATCGGCGCAGGATTAAGGCTGGGGACGCTCTCAGCCTTGCGCGTTGCGGATGGCGGCGGCGCCGAACAGGGGCGTCAGCGCCGTGGCGAAGAGCGAATAGGCGGCCAGGAAGGCGAGCGGGGCCAGCGCCGAGACGCCTTCCGCCGCCCTCAACACCGCGCCCGCGCCGAAGATCACCGGCGGGATGAACAGCGGCAGCGCCACCACCGCGATCAGCACCCCGCCCCGACGGGCGCCGAGCGCCACCGCCGCCCCCAGCGCCCCGGTGAAGGCCAGGCCCAGGCCGGCGATCGCGCCCGCCAGGGCCGCGACCGGCAGGGCTGAGGGCGCAAGACCCAGCGCCAGGGCCGCGACGGGCGCCGCCGCCGCCAGCGGTAGGCCGAGCGCGATCCACTGGGCCAGCGCCTTGACCGCGAACACCGCCTCGAGCGGCAGGGGCCCGAGCGTCAGGAGGTCCAGCGCCCCGTCCTCCAGGTCGCGCTCGAACAGCCGCTCCAGCGACAGCAGCATGGCCAGCACCAGGGCGATCCAGGCGACGCCGCCCGCCAGCCAGGCCAGCACGCCTGCGTCCGACCCCACCGCCAGCGGTATCAGGGTCGTCAGACACGCCAGGAACGCCAGCGCCAAGAGCGGCCCGCCGCCGCCCGACCAGGCCAGCGCCAGCTCGCGCCTGAGGAGGAGCGCCGCCGCTCTCATCCCTCGCCTCCCACCCGAACCTCGCGCGCGGCGATCGGCAGCGGATCGTGAACGGCCGCCAGGATCATCCCGCCGCCGTCCAGATGCGCGCGCATCCGCGCCCCGAACGCCTCGCGCCAGCGGGCGTCCAGCGGCGTCAGCGGTTCGTCCAGCAGCCACAGGGGGCGCGGCGCCGCGATCAGGCGGGCGAGCGCCAGCCGCCGCCTCTGCCCCGCCGACAGCCGCCGCACCTCCAGATCCATCAGGGGCTTGAGCCCCAGCGACTCGACCGCAGGCCCGACTTCGCCCCCTCCGAGCCAGCGGGTTTGGAACGCCAGCTCCTCGGCCGCGGTGCGGCCGCCCTTCAACCCGTCGAGGTGGCCGACCATGTGCACATGCCGAGCGCGCGCCGTCTCGGCGTCGACCGGCCCGCCCGGCCCCTCGAACACGATCTCGCCGTCGTCCGGCTTCAGGAATCCCGCCACGGCGCGCAGCAGCGAGGTCTTGCCCGCCCCATTGGCCCCGGTCAGCGTCACGGCCTCGCCCGCACCCAGCCGCAGGTCGAGGCCCCCGAACAGAGGGCGCTCGCCGCGCGAGACGGTCAGGTCGCGGATGGAGAGCGAAGTCAGCACGCGAACCGCCCGAAACTGCGAGCGTTTCTCATCTTCGCGCGTGCATGGACGCCGACGTTCGTCGGGACTAAGAGACCCTTCGCCGCAGCGGGCCTTCGCCGCGCGCGCCGGGGTCCTGTGCGCCCCGTCGCCGAGCGCGCGGGGGCGCAACCGAATCGTCGGGCGGCGATGACCAGAGGAACCCTCCCATGCCGTCAGTCGACAGCCTTTCCACCCGCCGGGACCTGACCGTCGGGCGCAAGAAGTACGCCTTCTACAGCCTTCCCGCCGCCGAGGAAGCCGGTCTGACCGGCATCGCCCGCCTGCCGCGCTCGATGAAGGTGCTGCTGGAGAACCTGCTTCGCAACGAGGACGGGGTGTCCGTCACCGAGGCGGACCTGAAAGCCGTCGCGGCCTGGATCGACAACAAGGGCGCGGTCGAGCACGAGATCGCCTTCCGCCCCGCCCGCGTCCTGATGCAGGACTTCACCGGCGTGCCGGCGGTCGTGGACCTGGCCGCCATGCGCGACGCCATGACGGCGCTGGGCGGCGATCCGGCGAAGATCAATCCGCTGAACCCGGTCGACCTGGTCATCGACCACTCGGTGATGGTGGACCACTTCGGCACGCCGGGCGCCTTCGAGGCGAACGTCGAGCGCGAGTACGAGCGCAACATCGAGCGCTACCGCTTCCTGCGCTGGGGCTCCTCGGCCTTCAACAACTTCCGGGTCGTGCCGCCGGGCACCGGCATCTGCCACCAGGTCAACCTTGAGCACCTGGCGCAGACCGTCTGGACCGCCGCCGAAGGCAAGGCGACCGTCGCCTACCCGGACACGGTGGTCGGCACCGACAGCCACACCACCATGATCAACGGCCTGGCCGTGCTGGGCTGGGGCGTCGGCGGGATCGAGGCCGAGGCCGCCATGCTGGGCCAGCCGATCCCCATGCTGATCCCCGAGGTGATCGGCTTCCGCCTGACCGGCAAGCTGCCGGAAGGCGCGACCGCCACCGACCTGGTTCTGACCGTCACCCAGATGCTGCGCAAGAAGGGCGTGGTCGGCAAGTTCGTGGAGTTCTTCGGTCCCGGCGTCTCGGCCCTGACCATCGAGGACCAGGCCACGATCGCCAACATGGCCCCGGAGTACGGGGCCACCTGCGGCTTCTTCCCGGTCTCGCAGGCCACGATCGACTACCTGACCGCCACCGGCCGGGAGAAGGCCCGCGTCCAGCTGGTCGAGGCCTACGCCAAGGCGCAAGGCCTCTGGATCGACGAGACCAGCGAGGATCCGATCTTCACGGACGTGCTGGAACTGGACGTCTCCACCGTGGTGCCGTCGCTGGCCGGTCCGAAGCGTCCGCAGGACCGAGTGCTCCTGACCTCGGCCGCCGCCGAGTTCGAAACGGCGCTGACCGACACTTTCCAGCGCCCGGCCGACGCGGCCCGCGCCGCCGTCGAGGGCGAAAGCTTCGACGTGGGCGACGGCGACGTGGTGATCGCCGCCATCACCAGCTGCACCAACACCTCCAACCCGTCGGTGCTGATCGCCGCCGGCCTGGTGGCCAGGAAGGCCAATGCGCTGGGCCTGAAGGTCAAGCCGTGGGTCAAGACCTCGCTGGCCCCGGGCTCGCAGGTGGTCACCGACTATCTGACCGACGCCGGTCTTCAGGCGGACCTGGACGCGCTGGGCTTCAACCTTGTCGGCTACGGCTGCACCACCTGCATCGGCAACTCCGGTCCCCTGCCGGAGAACATCTCCAAGGCGGTCAACGAGAACGACCTGGTCGCCGTCAGCGTGCTGTCGGGCAACCGCAACTTCGAAGGCCGGGTGAACCCCGACGTCCGCGCCAACTACCTGGCCAGCCCGCCGCTGGTCGTGGCCTACGCCCTGGCCGGCTCGATGCGCATCGACCTGACGACCCAGCCGATCGGTCAGGACAAGACGGGCAAGGACGTCTTCCTGAAGGACATCTGGCCGACCTCGGCCGAGATCGCCGCGATCCAGAAGAAGTCCGTCACGCCCAAGATGTTCGCCAAGCGCTACGCCGACGTGTTCAAGGGCGATCGGCACTGGCAGGCGATCGAGGTGACCGGCGGCCAGACCTACGGCTGGGACGACGCCTCGACCTATGTGCGCAACCCGCCCTACTTCGAGGGCATGTCGATGGAGCCGGCGCCGATCGTCGATATCGTCGAGGCCCGCATCCTGGGTATCTTCGGCGACTCCATCACCACCGACCACATCAGCCCGGCGGGCTCGATCAAGACCGCCTCGCCGGCTGGCAAGTACCTGACCGGCCACGGGGTGGAGCCGCTGGACTTCAACTCCTACGGCGCGCGTCGCGGGAACCACGAAGTGATGATGCGCGGCACCTTCGCCAACATCCGCATCCGGAACAAGATCACGCCCGAGATCGAGGGCGGGGTCACCAAGCACTTCCCGTCCGGCGAGACCATGTCGATCTACGACGCGGCCATGCGCTACCAGTCCGAGGGCCGGCCGCTGGTCGTGTTCGCGGGCAAGGAGTACGGCACCGGCTCCTCGCGCGACTGGGCGGCCAAGGGCACGCGCCTGCTCGGCGTGCGCGCGGTGATCGCCGAGAGCTATGAGCGCATCCACCGCTCCAACCTGGTCGGGATGGGCGTGGTGCCGCTCCAGTTCAAGGCGGAAGGCTGGACGAAGCTCGGCCTCACCGGCGACGAGATCGTCACCATCCGGGGCCTGTCGGACGCCAACATCGGCAAGCTGAAGCCCCGCCAGGAGTTGTTCGTCGAGCTGTTCCGCCCGGCGGACGGCAAGATGGCCCGCTTCCCGGTCCGCTGCCGCATCGATACCGAGACCGAGATGGAGTACTTCAAGGCGGGCGGCGTCATGCCGTTCGTGCTGAGGAACCTGGCGCGCGGCTGACCGGCCCCGACGACGAAGGGGGTCCGGCCGTCGCCTTCTTGAAAGGCTGAGGCATGCACGGACCCCTGCGGCCGCCCTGCGAAGCCGGCGTCATCGCCGCCGAACGGTCGCCGAAACGGGTTCGACCCGGCGGCGTGCTGGCCGCCGCCGTCATGGGCTCCAGCCTGGCCTTCATCGACGGCTCGGCGCTCGGCGTCGCGCTTCCGGCCATCCAGGGCGACCTCGGTGCCGACGCCGCCCAGGCCCAGTGGATCGCCAACGCCTATCTGCTGACGCTCGGCGCCTTTGTCCTGGTCGGCGGCGCGGGCGGGGACCGGTTCGGAAGACGCCGGGTGTTCGCGACCGGGGTGGTGCTGTTCGCCCTGGCCTCCGTCGCCTGTGCGCTGGCGACCGACGCCGACGCGCTGATCTGGGCCCGGGGCGTGCAGGGGGTGGGCGCGGCGCTGCTGACCCCCGCGTCCCTCGCCCTGATCGGCGCCAACTTCCCGAAGGAACAGCGGGGCCGCGCGTTCGGCCTGTGGGCGGGGTTCGGGGCGCTGGCCGGCATGGCGGGGCCGCTGATCGGCGGGGCTTTGGCGGATTTCGCCAGCTGGCGAGTGATCTTCTGGATCAACCTGCCGCTGGCGGCGACCGCCCTCATCCTGGCCTTCGTCTTCACGCCTGAAAGCCGAGACCCGGACGCGAAGGGACTGGACCTCGTCGGCGCGGCGCTGGCGGTCGCGGGGCTCGCGGCGTTGACCTGGGGTTTGACCGTGCTGCCCGAGCGGGGCGCGACGGCGCCGACGCTGGCCGCGCTGGCCGGCGGGAGCGGTCTGGCCGCCGCATTCATCGTGCACGAGCGTCGGGCGGCGCACCCCATGACCCCGCCGAGCCTGTTCGCCTCCAGGGTCTTCAGCGGGATGAACGTCCTGACCTTCCTGCTCTACTTCGCGCTGGGCGGCGTCATGTTCTTCCTGCCCTTCGACCTGATCCGCAGCCATGGCTTCAGCGCCTCTGCGGCGGGGGCGGCGCTGTTGCCCTTCGCGGCGATCATGGGGCTGTTCTCGGGGCTGGCGGGGCGGATCGCCGACCGCTTCGGCGCCCGGCTGTCGCTGAGCTTGGGCCCGCTCCTGGCGACCTTCGGGCTGCTGCTCCTCGCCGCGCCGTCGCCGGGCGCGGGATTCGTCGAGGGGCCGCTGCCGGGGGTCACGGTGCTGGCGATCGGCATGACCCTGGTGGTCGGGCCCCTGACCGCCGCGGTCATGGGCGCGGCCCCGGACGGTCAGGCGGGGGTGGCCTCGGGCGTGAACAACGCGGTGGCGCGAGTGGCCGGGCTGGTCGCGGTCGCGTCGTTGGGGGGCGTATTGAACCTGGGCTATATGCTGGGCGCATCCTACGCCCCGGTCTCCGACGTCATGAGCGGCGCCGTGACCGACCCGGTCGCGGTCGCCGCCTTCCACGACGGCGTGCGCGCCGTCCTGATCGTCTGCGCCGCCGCCTCCGCCCTGGCGGGGGCGGCGGGATGGTGGGCGCTGAAACCTCAGAGCGCCGAGTAAAGCGCCTCGATCAGCCGCATCGCGCGCGGGTCGCCGATCAGATACGGGCTCTGGCGCGTCATCACATAGGCGGCGGAGACCCGCCTGGAAGCGTCGGCGAAGGCGCAGGAGCCGCCCCAGCCGTAGTGGCCGACGGCGTCGGGGTTCGGCCCCAGCACGTTCAGCCGCTTGTTGCGCATGAACCCCGCGCCCCAGCTGATGTCGAAGGGCAGCACCTTGTCGCGGCCCCACACCCGCTCCCGGGTCGCCTGGGCGACGACCGAGGGCGACAGGATCGCGCGCCCATCAAGCGTTCCGCCGGTCGCCAGGATAGACATGATCCGCGCCAGCGCCGGGGCCGTGCCGTGCAGGTTCGCCGACGGGATTTCCGCCATGCGCCATTCGGCCGAGCCGCGCCCGCCGGGGGCCGAGGCCTTGTCCAGAAAGGCGGCGCGCTTGACCTCGTCGATCTCCCCGAGATCGGGCGGCGCGGAGGGCTTCTTCAGCTGCGCCACCCGGCCGTGTTCACTCTCAGGCAGGCCGATCCAAAGGTCCAGACCGAACGGCTCGGCGAAGTCCTGGCGCAGCGCCTGACCCATTGTGCGACCGTCGGCGCGGCGGAACACTTCGTTGGCCAGGAACCCGACCGTGATCGGATGATAGCCCGAGCCCGCGCCCGGCTCCCACATCGGCGCCTGGGCCGCCAGCCGGTCCAGAACGGCCTGCGGATCGAACCAGATCGAGGGATCGACCGTCTCCGAGAAGCCCGGCAGGCCCGACTGGTGCGACAGCAGCTGACCGACGGTGATCCGATCCTTGCCGGCCTGGCCGAAGGCGGGCCACAGGTCGGCGACCCTCTCCTCATAGGCCAGCTTGCCGCGCTCGACAGCATGCGCGACCAGCAGCGCCATCACCGCCTTTCCGGTCGAGAACACCGGCGTCAGCGTGTCGGGGCCGTAGGCGACGGTCCGCGCCGCGTCGGCGAACCCGCCCCGAAGGTCGATCGTCACCTCCCCGTCGATACAGACGGCGAAGCGCGCGGCCTGTTCGTTCAGGCCCTCAGGGGCGTCGGTGAAATTGGCGGCGAAGGCGTCCTTCACCGCGGCGAACCGCTCGGGACAGGTTCCGTGGATCTCGGTCATGCGGTCATTCCGGGGAGGTCCTCGACGCCAGATAGGCCATGACGCCGTCGGCGGCCACCACGCCGGACGCGAAACAGGCCTGGAGCAGATAGCCGCCCGTCGGCGCCTCCCAGTCCAGCATCTCGCCGGCCACGAACACGCCGGGCAGCGGGGTGAGCATCAGCCCGTCGTCGACCTGGTCCAGCGCCACGCCGCCGGCGGAGGAGATGGCGCGGTCCAGTCCCTGAACGCCGGCGACAACGAGTTCAAGCGATTTAATCCGTTGGCTGAGCGATTGAGGTTCCGAAGGCGGCGCGCCCGCTTCGCGCAGCAGGGCCACGGCGGCGCCGGACAGGCCGGCCGCCTTGCGCAGGCGGTTCGACAGGCTGTCGCGCGTCGCCGTCCTCGCCAGCCTCTCGGCGAGCCGGTCGGCGGTGACGTCCGGCTTGAGGTCCAGGGTCAACCGGCGCGCGCCCCTGAGCTCTGTCGAAAGCGCATAGACCACGCCGCCTTCGAGGCCGTAGCGGGTCACGACCGCCTCACCGCGCGCAGTTCGTCCGTTTACGGACAGTTGAATGTTCTTCAGCGGGGCGCCCGCCCAACGCTCGATCAGCGGCTCGGACCAGTCGATGTTCACGCCCATGTTCGACGGAGCGAAAGGTTCGACCCGGATCCCCCGCGCGGTCAGCCCGGGCGCCCACCCGCCGTCCGAACCGAGACGGGGCCAGCTGGCGCCGCCCAGCGCCAGCACGACGGCGTCGGGCGCGACGGACTCCGGACCGTCCGGCCCTTCGATCATGAGGGCGTCGCCGCTCCAGCCGGTCCAGCGACGCCGCGTCTCCACCCGGACGCCCATCGATTCGAGGCGCGCCAGCCAGGCGCGCAGGAGGGGCGAGGCCTTCATCGCTTCGGGAAACACCCGGCCCGAGGCGCCCACGAAGGTCGGCTGGCCCAGACCCTGGGCCCAGGCGATCAGGTCCCCGGGACCAAACCGCGCCAGCCACCGCTCGACCCTCGGTCGCGCCGCTCCATAGCGTCCTCCAAACCGCTCGAGCGGCTCGGAATGCGTCAGGTTCAGTCCGCCCCGACCCGCCATCAGGAACTTGCGCGCCGGCGAGGGCATGGCCTCGAACACGCGCACGCGAAGACCTGAGCCCGCCAGCCGCTCGGCGGCCATCAGACCGGCGGGACCGGCGCCGATCACGGCGACGAGGGGCTGGGCGGACATGGCCTGCGTCTAGAAGCCGCTCGCGCGCTTGGCCAGAGGCGGGAGCGCATGGAGCCCCCGCGACGTTGTGCAGGCGAGAGGAGGCCCCCATGGCCCGACTGGACCGAGACGCGCACGAGCTTCAGGTGTTGAACGCCCTCATCGCCGCGACGATGGACAGCGCCGACGCCTATGGCGAGGCGGCGCGCGAGACGGAGAATCCGCAGCTGCGCGGCCTGTTCGAACAGCGCGGCTTCGAAAGACGCCAGGTTGCGGCGGGCCTCCGGCTCGCGGTGCGTCGCCTGGGCGGCCGCCCCCAGCCGGACGGATCCCTGCTGGGGAAGGCGCGGCGCGCCTGGATGGACGTGCGCCACGCCCTGCTGAGGCAGGACCGCGTCACGGTCCACGAGGTCGAGGCGGCTGAGGACGCGGTCAAGGACCGGTTCGAGCGGGCGCTGGCGGACACCAGACTGTCGCCCGCCGCGCGCGAGGTGATCGAGCGGAACTATGCGCCCGTGCGGCGCACGCACGACGAGATGCGCGCGCTGAAGCATCGCATGAAGGCGGCCGGCACGGACGCGGTCCCGCCCCTGCCGAGGGCGGGACCAGCCTGACTCAGTCCTCGGCGGACGGAGTCTCGGCGGCGCCGGTTTCCGGGACCAGGGCTTCCTTGCGCTGGGTCTGGCGTTCGGCGATGCGGGCCGACTTCCCGCGACGATCGCGCAGGTAATACAGCTTGGCGCGACGAACGACGCCGCGGCGCTTCACCTCGATCGACTCGATGTTCGGCGACAGGATCGGGAACTTCCGCTCCACGCCCTCGCCGAACGAGATCTTGCGGACCGTGAAGGTCTCGTTCACGCCGCCGCCGTCACGGGCGATGCAGACGCCCTCGAAGGCCTGGACGCGCTCGCGCTCGCCTTCCTTGATCTTGACGTTGACGCGGAGCGTGTCGCCCGGCTGGAACTCCGGGATCGTGCGATCCCCCAGGACGCGGGCCTTTTCTTCGGCAGCGAGCTGCTGAACGATATTCATCTGTCTTCTCCTCGGGCTTCGCCGCCCTTTGCCTGTAAGTTGGCGGAATACGTCGCCCAGAGGTCCGGACGCCGCTCCCGCGTGGTCGCCTCCCGTTGCGCCTGACGCCACCTGGCGACCTTCTGGTGGTCGCCCGACAGCAGGACCTCGGGGATGTCGAGCCCCTCGAACGTCCGCGGTCGCGTGTACTGCGGATGCTCCAGAAGCCCGTCCTCGAAGCTTTCGGACGACAGGCTTTCGGCCTGTCCGAGCACTCCGGGGATCAGTCTTACGCACGCCTCGATCGCCACCATCGCCGCCGCCTCGCCCCCGGCGAGAACCGCGTCTCCGACGGAGACCTCCTCGAACCCCCGGGCGTCGAGCACCCGCTGGTCCACCCCCTCGAACCGACCGCACAGGACGACGACGCCGTCCTGTTTCGCCCAATCCTTGACTCGCGCCTGGGTCAGGGGCCGACCCCGTGCGCTCATGTACAAAAGCGGCCGCCGCGGCCCTGTCAGGCTGTCCAGAGCCCGGGCCACCACGTCCGCTTTCAGCACCTGTCCCGGCCCGCCGCCCGCAGGGGTGTCGTCCAGGAAGCCGCGCTTATCGTCGGAAAAGTCCCGAATGTCCACAGTCTCCAGCGACCACAGGCCGCGCTCGCGCCAGGCCGTGCCGATCAGGCTGACGCCGAGCGGTCCGGGAAAGGCCTCGGGGAACATGGTCAGGACGGTCGCGGTGAACGGCATGGCCGCGCGCGATAGCGCCAAACGGCTCAGAGAGCCAGATCGACCGCCACCGGCGCGTGGTCGCTGGGGCGCTCCCAGGCCCGCACGTCCTCGTGGATCATGGCCGAGCCGGGCGCGACGGCGGGCGTCAGGCCCGGCGACGTCCAGATGTGATCCAGCCTCAGGCCCCGCGCGCTCTTCCTGAAGTCCGCGGCGCGATAGCTCCACCAGCTGGCCAGCTTCCGCGGGTCGGGAAAGGCGTCGCGCACCACGTCGGCGAACCCGCCTGTGGCCTGCAGCCGGTTCAGCGTCTCGACCTCGATGGGGGTGTGGCTGACGACCTTGGACATGTAGCGATGGTTCCAGACGTCGAACTCGCCCGGCGCGATGTTCAGGTCGCCGGCGATCAGCAGCGGCGCGGACCGGTCCCGCCGCGCCACCTCGGCCGTCAGGCGCTCATAGAAGTCCAGCTTGTGGTCGAACTTGGGATTGAGCGCGCGATCGGGCACGTCGCCGCCCGCCGGCACATAGAAGTTCTGGATCTCCACGCCGGACACGACGGCGGAGACGCAGCGGGCGTGACCCTCCCGGCAGACGTCGAGCTTCGGCGCATCCAGGATCGGCAGGCGGCTGGCGATGGCGACCCCGTGCCAGCCCTTCTGCCCCGCGACCCGCAAATAGGGCAGGCCCATCTCGCGGAAGGCATCGGCCGGAAACTCCCCCTCCCGGCATTTGATCTCCTGCAGGCACAGCACGTCCGGCCGTCGTTCCGCGACGAAGCGGGCCACCTGATCGATCCTCAGGCGGACGGAGTTGATATTCCAGGTGACGACGCGGAACATGGCCGGGGCTTAGCAAACATCGCCCCCGCATGGCGAACCGCCCGGCGCGGTCCTTGACTCAAAAAAGAAGGCGCCCGGGTCGCCCCGGGCGCCTTCCAGTCCGTCTCTCTCACACGCCGCGATCGGGAGGGGATTACCGATGCGGGGCAGGACGACCGCCGTCGCCCTGTGCCTTGAATGTCACGCCGAAGCTGAAAAGTCAAACAAGAGCGGAAGGCCGACGGATTGTGTCAACCTTGTCACAGATCAGTTCCGGCCCGGACGGCGGGTCGGGTCGCGAAGCTGAAACAGGCTGGCCGCGAGCCCTGACGCGGGGCGAAGCGTCGTCAGCTGGGTCCGGGTCCTCTGTCCCTGCGCATCGACGATCGTCCATTCCTGCAGGCGCAGGGGCGAACCGGCGAAGGCGAGGATGACCGCGCCCTCGTTCGGGCGCCGGGCGTCGCGCGCCGTGATGGCGAAGGCGCCCGAGGGCATGCGGGTCACCCGGTCGATGCGCACGCCCTCATCCAGCCGGACGTTGCGGGCGAGGAAGGTCGACAGCGGCGTCTGTCCCAGGGGCACCTGCTGAAAGGTCTCAAGGCGCGGGTCGTAGCGCTTCACATTGTAGCCGTCGGACACGACCAGAAGGCCGGCCGGGCTGGTGTACTCGAACCGCATGCGGCCTGGACGCTGGATGTAGAACTCGCCCGAGCGCCGCTGACCGCCGGGCCCCGTCTCGGTGAACGCGCCCTGGGCGGCGCTGAGGTTCTGGAAATAGGCCTGGGCCTGCGCCAGCACGGCGCGATCCTCGGCGGACAGCCCGGATTGGGCCAGGGCCGGACCGGCGAAAGCCATGGCCAGACCGGACAGGGTGAGGGCGCGGCGGCTGAGCATCGGGGCGTTCATCATCGAACCTCTTCGCGGGTTTGTCGGACTGCACATAACGCACGAGCCGCGGCAAGGGTCGGGCGACGCCTTGACCTTATTCCGGCGCCTCGATGAAGCGGCGTTCATCGCGGCGGACCGTCGTCAGTGACGGAACACCCTGACACCCGTGAAGGCCATGGCCACGCCCTTCTCGTCGGCGGCGGCGATGACCTCCTCGTCGCGGATGGAGCCGCCGGGCTGGATCACCGAGGTCGCTCCGGCCGCGACCGCCTCGAGCAGGCCGTCGGCGAAGGGGAAGAAGGCTTCGGAGGCGCAGGCCGAGCCTTCGGCGAGCGATCGGCCCAAGCCCTTGGCCTCCCCGGCCTCGCGGGCCCGGATCGCCGCAATGCGGGCGGAGTCGCGCCGGTTCATCTGGCCCGCGCCGATCCCGGCGGTCTGACCGTCCCGGGCGTAGACGATGGCGTTGGACTTCACGTGCTTGGCGACGGTGAAGGCGAACAGCATGTCCTCGATCTCGGCGGGCGTCGGCCGGCGCTTGGTCACGATCTTCAGGTCGGCGGGCGTGATGCGGGCCACGTCGCGCGACTGCACCAGGAAACCGCCCGCCACTGAGCGGAACACCTCTCCGGGCGCATGGGGGTCCGGCAGGCCGTCGGTGATCAGCAGACGCAGGTTCTTCTTGGCCGCGAACACGGCGCGCGCGGCCTCGTCGGCGCCGGGTGCGATGACCACCTCGGTGAAGATCTCGGTGATGGCCCGCGCGTCGGCTTCGCCCAGGGGCCGGTTGACCGCGATGACGCCGCCGAAAGCCGACACGGGATCGCACTCCAGCGCCCGCGCATAGGCCTCGGACAGGTCGCCGCCGACCGCGACGCCACAGGGGTTGGCGTGCTTGACGATGACGCAGGCCGGCCGCTCGAACTCGGCGACCAGCTCATAGGCGGCGTCCGCGTCGGCGATGTTGTTGTAGCCCAGCTCCTTGCCCTGGACCTGCTCGGCGTGGGCGACGCCCGGACGCCGCTCTCCGGTGCGGTAGAAGGCGCCCGTCTGGTGCGGGTTCTCGCCATAGCGCAGCGTCTGGGCCAACGTGCCGCCGATGGACTTGCGAACCGGCGCGGCGTCGTCGACCTGTCCCGCGAACCAGCCGGACACCGCGGCGTCATAGGCGGCCGTGCGGGCGAAGGCGCGCGCCGCGAGCCGCTTCCTGAGCTCCAGCGAGGTTGCGCCGTCGGCCTGAAGCGCCTCAAGGACCAGTCCGATCGCATCCGCGTCGACCGCCACGGCGACATAGCCGTGGTTCTTCGCGCCCGAGCGGATCATCGCCGGGCCGCCGATGTCGATGTTCTCGATCGCCGCCTCGAAGCCGCCGCCGGACTCCACCGTCTTCTCGAACGGGTAGAGGTCGATCCAGACGATATCGATGGGGCCGATCCCGTGGGCGTCCATGGCCGCCTTGTGCTCGGCGGCGTCGCGTACGCCCAAGAGGCCGCCGTGGACGACTGGATGAAGCGTCTTGACCCGGCCGTCCATCATCTCCGGGAAGCCGGTCAGGTCCGCCACGTCCTTCACCGGAAGGCCGAACGCGGCGATGGCCGCCCGCGTGCCGCCGGTCGAGACCAGCTCGACGCCTGCCCCGTGCAGGGCGCGCGCGGTCGCTTCCAGACCGGTCTTGTCGGACAGCGAGATCAGGGCGCGGCGGGGCGTCACCCGGTCGGGGGCGGGCGGAAAATCGGGGGCGGCGGGCATGGGCGGTCTCTGCGGTCGTGCGGGAGGAAGCGACGCGCCCTCTAGACCATTTCTCCGCCGGATCGAACCGTGCGACGGAAACTATTGCGCGGGCGGCGCAGGGGCCGGGCGGAACAGCAGGGCGCCGACCTTCCCGTCGTCGTCCAGCCCGATGATCCACTGGGTCGGGGCCGCGTCGAAGACCACCAGAAACAGCTCGGCCCCGTTCTCGACGCCCGCGTGCTGCACGCTTTGCAGCTCGCCCAGGCTGTCGATGATCCCGGTGACCTGATCGGCCTGAGGGCGGACGGCGTCGGCCAGCCCCTGGGTCATCTCGCCATAGGCGGGGGCCCCGTCCTGCAGGGCCGCGATCTGCAGGCGCAGCGCCTCTTCGGCGCGCGCGATGCGCGACCGCTCCGCCTCCAGAACGGCGGCCGGCGTCTCCTCGGAGAAGGCGTCGGGCAGCTGCGCCGCCGCCACGGGCGCGGAGCCCGCCTGCTGGGCGAGCGCCTGTCCGGACAGGGCGAGGGTGGCGGCGGAGGCGATAAGGATGAGGCGCACGAGTGTCTCCAGCGGGACTACGATCAGAGGATCGCCTGCCAAAGCGACAGAACAAGGGCGGCGGCGGCGGCCAGGGTGACGAGCGCGATCCAGGCCTGCAACCAGCGGGGAAAACGCATCTCGGCCACCACCGGCTCGGAGACCGGCGGGTCCTGGATCAGGCGCGACAGGGCCTTGAGCGTCGCGACCGTCTCCTCCAGCGCGTCACGCGCCTGGGCCTGGGGACCGAGCTCGCGCCGGATCCAGCGCTCCACCACCGGCTTGGAGGCGGCCCACAGATCGTGATCCGGGTTCAGCCGGCGCGCCACGCCCTCGACCGAGACCATGGTCTTCTGCAGCAGGATCAGCTCCGGCCTCAGGTGCATGTCGAACAGGTCGGTGATCTCGAACAGCTGGCCCAGCAGCCGCCCCATCGACACCTGGCTGGCCTGCTTGCCGATCACGGGTTCGCCGACGGCGCGGAGGGCTTGGGCGAAGGCGTCCACCGAATGGTGGGGCGGCACATAGCCCGCTTCGAAATGCACCCGGGCGATACGGTCGTAGTCCCGCGTCAGGAAGCCCCAGAGGATCTCGGCGAGGTAACGCCGCTCGCCCTTGCCCAGACGCCCGACGATGCCGAAGTCGACGGCCGTCAGCTCGGCCGGCGCCCGGCAGAACAGGTTGCCCTCGTGCAGGTCCGCGTGGAACGCGCCGTGGTCCAGGGCCTGGGTCAGGAACGCCCGCACCACATTGTCGGCCAGGGCGTTCTTGTCGAGACCCGGCTGCTCGTCGGCCAGGGGATCGGTCATGGGCATGCCGTCGGCCCATTCGAGGGTCAGGACCCGCTTGCCGACGCCGTCCCAGATCACCGCGGGGGCCTTCATGTGCCCCCCGTCGGCCATGATGTCGGCGAGCTCCGACGCGGCGGCGGCCTCCAGCCGCATGTCCAGCTCCAGCTCCAGCGACCGCGCCAGGGTCTCGACGAAGGCCTGGGGCTCCAGCCTGCGCGCGGGCGGAACGAGCCGGTGCACGACCCGCGCCGCGAGCCGCATGGCGTCGAGCCCCCGCGCGACGCGCCGCTCGACGCCGGGCCTGAGCACCTTGACCGCCACCTTGCGGCCGTCCGCGAGATGGGCCGGGTGGGCCTGGGCGATCGAGGCGGCGCCGATCGCGTCGCCGAAGTCGGTGAACAGGCTCTCGACGGGGCGGCCGACCGAACGCTCGAACTCGGCTCTGGCCTGATCCGTCGGGAAGGGCGGCAGCTTGTCCTTGAGGCGGCCCAGGTCGCGGGCGAACTGCAGCCCGAAGATGTCCGCGCGGGTGGCCAGCACCTGGCCCAGCTTCACCGCGACGGGGCCCAGCTGTTCGAAGGCCCGGCCGACCCGCTCGCCGGGCCGTCCCTCCCGGCCCCGTCGGCCGGACGGCAGGCGCAGGAGGCGCGCGATCAGCCGCACCCAGCCCGGCAGCCACGGCTCCAGCTCGCGCGGCAGGAATGCGTCGTGCCGCATCAGGACGAAAGCCCAGCCGATCAGCCTCAGCGACGCGCCGATCGGGTCGCGCACCGGCCTGGGCCGCGGCGTCTCCGGCGGGCCGACGCGGAAGCGGGGCGGGATCAGATCGCCCACCCGTGATGCAGGGCCGCGACCCCGCCGGTGAGGTTCGTCACCGTCACGTTGCGGAAGCCGGCGGCCTCGATCATGGCCTTGAACGTCGCCTGGTCCGGGAACCGGCGGATGGACTCCACGAGGTACTGATAGCTGTCGCGATCCTTCGCCACCCATTCGCCGATGCGCGGGATGGCGTTGAAGGACCAGGCGTCGTAGGCGGCGCGGATCGGAGCGGCGACGGGACGCGAGAACTCCAGGCAAAGGAACCGCCCGCCCGGCTTCAGCACGCGGCGCGCCTCGTGCAAGGCCGCCTGCACGTCGGCGACGTTGCGAATCCCGAAGCTGATCGAATAGGCGTCGACCGCGGCGTCCGGCAGCGGCATGGCCATGGCGTCGCCCACGGTCCAGACCATTTCCGGCTCCCCGCCCTTCTCGACCCCCGCGGCGATCATCTCGGCGTTATAGTCCAGCACGACGACCCGGGCGTCGGCGCCGCCGGTCCGTTCCTGCGCGCGGCGGGCCATGCGGGCGTAGCGCCGGGCCATGTCGCCCGTGCCGCCGGCGACATCCAGGATCGTCTCGCCGGGCCGGGGGTTCAGCCGGGCGGCGGCGGCGTCCTTCCACAGGCGGTGGACGCCTCCGCTCATGAGATCGTTCATCAGGTCGTAGCGCGACGCGACCCGGTCGAAGACGCCGCGCACCAGCCGCACCTTCTCGCCCGCCTCCACGTCGCGGAAGCCGAAGGAGGAGGTTTTCTGGGCGTCGGCCTCGGTCATCCGCGCGGTCTAGCGGCTCGCGCGGCCCGCGTCACCGGGCGATCCGCCGCAAGACCGGCTCAGGCGGCGACGCCCAGGTCCTCGCCGACCCGGCGCAGGGCCCCGTAGCAGCCGCAGGCGAGACCCTCGAGACCCTTGCGGTCCACGATCCGCATCCAGCCCCTACCCCGCCGGATGAGGCCCCGATCCTCCACCAGCGCCCCCACCTCGCTGACCGTCGCGCGTCGCACGCCCAGCATGGCCGCGACGTCGAACTGGGTGAGCTCCAGCCGGTCGGCGTCCAGCCGGTCCTGAAGATCCAGAAGACGGCGCGAGAAGCGGGCCTCGAGCGGATGCTGCGCGTTGCAGGCGGCGGTCTGCTGCACCTGGGCGAACAGCGCCTCGGTGAAGCGCGAGAGCGCCTCCCGCAGCGGGGCGCTGGCCTCCAGCATTTCGGCGAAACGATCGGCGGCCACACACAGCGCGGCGCCCTCGGAGCGGGCCACGGCGCGGCTGACGGCGCGGGCGTTCATGGGGCCGCAGGTGACGCCGACCAGACCCTCGGGGCCGATCAGGGCGCTGTCGACCGACCGGTCGGCGTCGATCACGGTCGCCAGACCGATGACGCCCTGGGTCGGAAACCAGACCGCCTCCGGCGTCTCGCCGGTTTCGTAAAGGATGTCGCCCTTGGAGAAGGGCCGCACCTCGGTCACGCGCTCCACGCGCGCCCGATCGGCCGAGGGCAACTGGGCCAGCCACAGATTCTGCATCGCGACCTCCGTGTTCGGTTCGCCGCCGCTGAACGGCGACGCTTGTAAACGTCACGGCCGAGCTTGGCGTTCCCAGGCCGCGTCGCGAACTTGCGGACCGGGGTGTCGCGCGATACGGCCCTGAACGCGACCCCGCCGGAGGACAGCCCATGGCCGACACGCTCGATCCCAACGCCGCCCTGCAAAGTCTGACCGGCTGGCGCGTGGCCGACGACCCGCGCCCGGCGATCGCGCGGACGCTGCGGTTCGCCGACTTCAACGCGGCCTTCGGCTTCATGGCGCGGGTGGCGCTGGTCGCCGAGAAGATGGACCACCACCCCGAGTGGTCCAATGTCTACAATCGAGTCGAGGTCCTGCTGACGACCCACGACGCCGGGGGCGTGACCGGGAAGGACGTCGAGCTGGCGCGGTTCATCGACCGGGCGGCCGAGCAGATGGGAGCCGAAGCATGAGTGGACGCGTCGCGGGCAAGCGGGCCCTGATCACCGGCGCCGCGGGCGGCCTGGGCCAGGCGATGGCGTGGATGATGGCGCGCGAGGGGGCCAGGGTCGCGATCACCGATGTGGATCTCGACGGGGCCAGGGCGCTGGCCGACGCCATCAACGCCGAACATCCCGGCCGCGCCTTCGCCTATCGTCACGACGTCACCGACGAGGACCAGTGGGTCGAGGTGATCGCCGCAGCCGTGAAGGACATGGGCGGCCTGTCGGTGCTCGTGAACAACGCCGGCATCGGCGGACGTCTGGTGTTCGTCGAGGAGGACACTGTCGCCAACTGGCGCAAGGTCCAGGCGGTGAACCAGGAATCGGTGATGCTGGGCTGCAAGCACGCGATGCCGCACCTGCGGGCCTCGGGCGCGGGCTCGATCGTCAACATCTCCTCGATCGCCGGGCTGGCGGCGGGTCCGGGCATGGGGGCCTACAACGCCACCAAGGCGGCGGTCTGGATGTACACCAAGACCATCGCGCTGGAGTGCGCCAAGGCGGGCTGGAACGTGCGGGCGAACTCGGTCCACCCGGTGTTCATCAAGACGCCGATCCTGGACCCCTTCGTCGCCATGGCCGGGGGCGACGAGGCGAGCGCGCACCAGAAGCTGGCGCGCGGCATCCCCCTGAAGCGGATCGGGGAGCCCGACGACGTCGCCTACTGCGTGCTCTACCTGGCGTCGGACGAGTCCAAGTTCGTCACCGGGTCGGAGTTCAAGATCGACGGCGGGATGACCGCGCAGTAGCGGTCACTCCCCCAACGCTCACTCGCCCAGGCAGCGCAGCGCGACCTCGAGGTTCTTCAGCCCGTCCTCGCCGGTCACGGCCGGCGTCTCGCCGGTGCGGATGGCGTGAACGAAGGCCTCCAGCTCCTTCCTCAGCGGCTCGGCGGGCCAGCTGTTCAGCGCGCGGGTCTGATAGCTGCCGTCCGCCTGCTGGCCGAAGTACTCAGTCACCTGGCGCGTGATCAGGTCGGCGACCACGAACTTGCCCTCGGTCGCGACCTGAAGCGTGCGGGTCTTGTAGGGGGTGACCCAGTTGGTGGTGATGTGGGCGATCACCCCGCTCTCGGTCCTGAACTGCAACAGCGCCGTGTCCTCGCGCTCGGCGCGGGTCCGGGCCAGCTGCGGCTGGACCTCGACGATCTCGGAGCCGGTCAGGTGGCGGATGATGTCGATGTCGTGCACCGCCAGGTCGATGACCACGCCCACTTCGCCCATGCGCGGGGGGAAGGGGCCGACGCGGGTCACCTGGATCGAGATCACCTTTTCGTCGGCGATGGCGCGCTTGACCGTCTCGATCGCCGGGTTGAACCGCTCGACCTGACCGACCATCAGCACCCGGTCGTTGGCCTTGGCGGCGTCGATGATGCGGCGGGCGTCCTCGAGGGTCGCGGCGATCGGCTTTTCGACCAGGACGTGGGTTCCGCGCTCCAGGAGCGCGACGGCGAGGTCCGCATGGGTCCGGTTCGGCGTGGCCACGATCGCGGCGTCCAGGCCGGCGCCGACGAAGTCCTCGACGGCCGAGACGCCGAGCGCGCCATAGAGCCCCGCCACGCCCTCGGCCACCACCGGATCGGCGTCCAGGATGGTGGTCAGGTCCACGTCGCGGAGTTCGGCCACGACCCGGGCGTGGTTGCGCCCCATGACGCCGACGCCGGCGACCCCGACCTTGAGCAGCGGTTGCGACAACGTCATCGGATCAGCCCTCGAAGCTCGCCACGGCGTCGACGATGCGGTCCTGGGTCGCCTCGTCCAGGTCCGCGTGCATCGGCAGGCTGATGACGCGGTCCCTGATGCGCTCGGTCACCGGCAGGCCGCCCGCGCCCTGCGGGAAGCGCCGATAGGCGGGCTGCATGTGCATCGGCACCGGGTAATAGACCGCGCTCGGCACGCCCAGGCCGCGCAGGTGGGCCGCCAGACCGTCGCGGTTGTCGTGCTCGATGGTGTACTGGGCCCAGTTCGAAACACCGCCGTCGATCACATGGGGCACGGCCGCGACGTGAGGTTCGAGGCGCGCGTTGTAGCGATCCGCGATCCGGTTGCGCCATTCGATCTCCTGGCCGAAGACCTTCAGCTTCTCGATGAGGACGGCGGCCTGGATCGTGTCCAGCCGGCTGTTCATCCCGATGCGCATGGCGAGGTACTTGGGGTCGTGATCGAAGCTCTGGCCCTCCTTGAGGTCCTTCGGCACGACCTTCCCGTGGACGCGCAGGGAATCCATCTCCTGGGCCAGGTCCTCGTCGTCGGTCAGGACCGCGCCGCCGTCGCCGTAGCAGCCCAGCGGCTTGGCCGGAAAGAAGCTGGTCGTCGTGACGTCCGCCCACTTGATCGGGTGCTCGCCGTTCAGGGTGCAGCCGAACCCTTGCGCCGAATCCGCGATCAGCTTCAGTCCATGCCGGTCGCACACGGCGCGGATCGCCGGATAGTCGGCGGGCTGGCCGAACAGGTCCACCGCGATGACGACCTTGGGCGTCAGCCGGCCTTCGGCCTTCACCGCCTCGATGGCGGCCTCGAGCCGGGCAGGGTCCATGTTGTAGGTCCGGGCGTCCACGTCCACGAACACGGGCGTGGCGCCCAGCCAGGGCACGATCTCGGCCGTCGCGGTGAAGGTGAAGCTGGGGCAGAAGACCGCATCGCCGGTGCGGACGCCCCAGGCGATCAGCGGCAGGATCAGGGCGTCGGTGCCGTTGGCGCAGCCCAGCGCGTGCTTCGCCCGTCCGAACGCCGCCAGCGCCTCCTCGAACTGTCGCACCTGCGGGCCCATGACCCAGGCGCCGCCCTCGACCGCGGCCATGACGGCGGCCTCGATCGCGCCGCCCAGACGGCGGCGCTGGGCCTGCAGGTCGATGAAGGGCAGCATGGGCGTCGACATGGGGCGATCCGCGAAGCGGGCCTGAACGGCCCTGAAGTTGCGCGGCTCTAGCAAATCGCCGCCGCCCTGGCCAAACCGTACGCGTCACATCGCGTTGCGAGTTGCAACCGGGCCCCCGTCCGCTTAACCCCGCTCCGTCAGGGGAGCGTGGCGTGAACGAGACTGAGACGGGCCGGCATCCGGCGGTGTTCCTGGACCGGGACGGGGTGCTGATCGAAGACAGCGGCTATCCGCATCTGGACGAGCATCTGGTGTTCACGCCCGGCGCGGCCGAGGCGGTGCAGCGGCTGAACCGGGCGGGCTTCATGGCCGTGGTGGTCACCAACCAGTCCGGCGTGGCGCGCGGCATGTTCACCGAGGCGCGGATGCACGCCTTCAACGCGCTGATGGTGCGCACCCTGGCGGCCAGGGGCGGACGCATCTCGGCGGTCTACGCCTGTCCGTTCCACGCATCGGCGCAGGATCCGGCCTATCAGCACCCGGACCATCCGGACCGGAAGCCCAATCCCGGCATGATCCTGAGAGCCGCCGCCGAGCACGACATCGACCTGAAGCGGTCGTTCCTCATCGGCGACCGGGACAGCGACATGGAGGCCGCGCGACGGGCGGGCATCCCCGGCTTCCTCTTCGAAGGTCCGAACCTCGACGTCTTCGTGCGCGATCTGCTGGGCGGCTGAACCTCCGTCAGGTGTCGTGCACCGCCTCGCCGTGCTGGGTGAGATCGAGGCCCTGACGCTCCTCCTCCTCGCTCACCCGCAGGCCCGTCGTCAGCTTGCAGACCCACAGGATCGCGAAGGTCGCCACGGCCGACCAGCCGATCACGGCCAGAAGACCGACGAACTGGGTCCAGACGTTCGCCCCCTCGCCGAGCGAATTGACCGCCGCGTCGGCGAAGACCCCGGTCAGGAGCGCGCCCACCAGACCGCCGACCCCGTGCACGCCGAAGGCGTCGAGGGAATCGTCGTAGCGCAACCACTTCTTGATCCAGACCACGGCGAACCAGCAGACCAGGCCGCCGGCGACGCCGATGAAGAAGGCGCCCTGGCTATTGACGAATCCCGCGCCGGGCGTGATCGCCACCAGCCCGGCGATGGCGCCCGAGGCCATGCCCAGCACCGTCGGCTTCCTGCGCTCGATCCACTCGGCGACCGCCCAGGCCGCGCCGGCCGCCGCGGTGGCGACGATGGTGCCCAGCAGCGCCTGCGCCGCGATCGCGTCGGGAGCCCAGGCCGAACCGGCGTTGAAACCGATCCAGCCGACCCACAGCAGGGACGCGCCGATCACCGTCAGGGTCAGGTTGTGCGGGGCCATGTTGTCCCGGCCGAACCCCACCCGCTTGCCCAGGAACAGCGCCGCGACCAGCCCGGCCACGCCGGAGTTGACGTGCACCACCGCGCCGCCGGCGAAGTCCAGCACCCCCATCCCGCCCAGGAATCCGCCCGACCAGACCCAGTGGCAGACCGGCGCATAGACGATCAGGTGCCACAGGCCGATGAACAGCAGAAAGCCCGAGAACTTGATGCGCTCGGCGAAGGCGCCCGCGATCAGGGCGGGCGTGATGATGGCGAAGGTGAGCTGGTAGGCGACCCACAGGGTCTCCGGCAGGCCGGGCGCGCCGGCCCAGGCGGTGTCGGCCCCGACCCCGTTCAGGAAGACCGAATCCAGCGAACCGATGAAGGCGTTCAGCCCCTCGTTGGCATTGGTCCCGAAGGCCAGGGAATAGCCGGCGACGAACCAGAGGATCGTGACCAGAAGCGCCGCGGCGAACGCTTGGCCGACCGTCGCCAGCACGTTCTTCTTGCGCACCATGCCGCCGTAGAACAGCGCCAGCCCCGGCACGGTCATCAGCAGAACCAGCGCCGTCGAGGTCAGGATCCAGGCGGACGCCGCCCCGTCCAGCTCCAGCGCCGCCTGATGGGCCAGGAGCGCCGGGCCCTCCGGCGCCGCAGCATGGGCGGCCCCCGCCAACGTGGCCAGAAGCACGCCTGTTGCGCCCGCCTGAAGCCGCCTGCCGATCGCCCGCATTCCCAATCCCCCTCGGCCGCACAAGCCGACATGATGTTGCGGGTGCGAACTGTGACGCGGTTGCGAAGGTTTTGGCAAGACCCTGTGAGCGGCGACACGGCGGATGAATTTCTCCGGCCGCTGAATTATCGTCGCGACATGACCTACGCCGAACGCCGCTGGACCTCGCCCGACGGACTGTCGCTCTTCGCCCGCGACCACGCCCCCGGGCCGGGCCCCGCCCGCCTGCCGGTCATCGCCATCCACGGCCTGACGCGCAACAGCGCTGACTTCGAAGATGTCGCGCCGCGCATCGCCCAGAGCGGTCGCCGCGTCATCGCGGTGGACGTGCGCGGGCGCGGGCGCTCGGACCGGGCGCCGGATCCGATGACCTATCAGCCGAAGGTCTACGCCAGGGACATGCTCGCCCTGATGGACCATCTGGGGCTGGCGCGCGCGGTGTTCCTGGGCACCTCCATGGGCGGGCTGATCACCATGGCGGTGACCGCGCTGCGCTCTCGCGCCGTGGCCGCCGCCATCCTCAACGACATCGGGCCCGAGGTGGCGAAGGAGGGCCTGGCGCGCATCGCCGCCTATACGGGTCTCCCCGTCGAAACCCCGGACTGGGCCGCGGCCGCCGCCTACGTCAAATCGACCAACGGCGTGGCCTTCCCGCATTATGACGACGCCCAGTGGGCCGCCTTCGCACGCCGGGTGTTCCGCGAAGGGCCGGACGGGACGCCGGCGCTTGACTACGACCCCGACATCGCCGTGCCGATCAGGAGCGCCGGGAAGGCGGCCCTGGTCCCGAACCTGTGGCCCTTCTTCCGGCGGCTGGCCCGGGGCCGCCCCACCTTGCTGGTGCGCGGCGAGACGTCGGATCTTCTGAGCGCCGACATCGCCGCGCGGATGAGGAAGGCGGCGCCCAAGATGGCCTATGTCGAGGTCCCCGGCGTCGGCCACGCGCCGATGCTCGACGAGGCGGAGGCGCGCTCGGCCATTTTCGCCTTCCTCGCCGACGTTCCCTAGATCAACCCCAGCAGGCGCGCGCGTTCGGCGGGGGCGTAGGGCACGGCGGGTCCCCGCCCCCAGACCGGGTCGGGCCACAGGCCGTCGTCGCGGCGGCGGCCGACCACATGCACGTGCAGCTGCGCGGTGACGTTGCCGATGGCGGCGACGTTCAGTTTCTCGACCGGCGGATCGGCGAGTTTACGGACCACCTCCCCTGCCCGGACGATCTCGTCCATGAGCGCGACGCGGTCCTCGCGCGACAGCTCGTCCAGCTCCACCGGTCCCGCGCGGCGGGGGATCAGGATCAGCCAGGGGAAGCGGGCGTCGTCCTGAAGCCGGACGTGGCAGAGCGGCCACTCGGCCGCCGCGACGGAGCCCGCCTCGAAGGCCGGATCGACGACGAAGCTCATTGGACCGCCGCCGCGCGCGTCCTTCGACCGTCCAGCCAAGCCGCGACGCCGAGGCCGACCGTGATCAGCCAGTAAGCGAAGCCCGGCAGATACGGCGCGATCTGGCCGAACCGGCGATGCCCCAGCCAGAACACCGCGATCAGGGCGAAGCCGGCGGCGAAGGCCGCGTCCACGAAGGCGTCCAGCCGCTGCGTCTCGCGCGGCGGCGGCGGCGGATCGGAAATCGTCATTGCGGCCCTCCGCCGGCGACTATGCGCCGCTCGCGCCGCAGGGCAAGCCGCCGCGCCTACAGCAGCCCGAGGATCTCACGCTCCGCCAGCACGGCGAACAGCAGGGCGGCGGCCCCCAGGAGCAGGTTCGACACCCAGCCGTTGCGCCACTCGGGCGGCGTGCGTGGGCTGTTCAGGAGCCAGATCAGCGTTCCGGCCAGGAAGGGCATGAACAGGCTGCCCAAGACCCCATAGGCCACGATCAGGGCGAACGGCCGCTCCAGGAACAGCAGCGCCATCGGCGGAAAGGTCAGCCACAGCATGTAGGCGCGCGCCGCCGGGCTTTTCTGGCCTCGCACCGCCTCTTCGCCCGCGCGGCCTGTCATATGCGCCCAGAAGTCGGCGAACAGCAGGCCGACCCCCTGCCACACCCCGATCAGGCTGGTGAAGCCGGCGGCCCAGAAGCCGATCAGGAACAGGGTGGCGACCCCGCGCCCGAAGCGGTCGGCCAGAACCTCGCCCAAGTCCAGAAGGCCCCGGTCCCCGCTCTGGAGCGCCACGCCCGCCGCGAACAGCAGTTCGGCCCCGACCACCAGCATGGCGATCACGAACAGGGCCGTGACCGCATAGGCAACGCGGTTGTCGATCCGCATCGTGCCCATCCATTCGGGGCCCCGCCAGCCCTTGGCGTTCAGCCAGTAGCCGTAGGCCGCCATGGTGATGGTGCCGCCCACGCCGCCGATCAGGCCGAGCGTGTAGAAGCCCGAGCCTTCGGGCAGCGTCGGCCACAGGCCGGTGAACAGGCGCGGCACGTCCGGCGCGACGATGAGCGCCAGCCCGACGACAGTGACGAACATCACCCCGACCAGGCCCGCCATCACCTTCTCGAACAGGCCGTAGCCGCCGAACCAGACGAGCCCCAGCCCGATCAGGCCGCTGGCCATGCCGATCAGCTTGATGTCCGCGCCGGGGATGAGCGCCGCCAGCGGCAGCGCGCTCGCCGTCATGGCCGTCGCCCCGTACACGAAGCCCCAGATTACGACATAGATCGCGAAATACAGCGTCGCCCAGTTCAGGCGCCCGGCCCCGCCCGGCAGGCTGGACCAGCCGTCGAACATCGTGCGGCCGGTCGAGAGCGTCCAGCGGCCCACGCCCTCCGCCAGCGCCACCTTGACGATCGCTCCCACGATCGCGGCCCACAACAGCGCATAGCCGAACCGCGACCCCGCGACGAGCGTCGCCACCAGATCGCCGGCGCCGACCCCGGTCGCGGCCGCGACGAGGCCGGGCCCGATCAGGGACCAGCGGCGGCGAGGGCTGGCGGGAGTGGTTTCCATGCGATGACGTTCGCCCGTTTCGTCACCGGCGTCGACGGCCTGAAACGCGAAAAGGCCCCGCCGAGGCGGAGCCCTTCGATGATCGACTGGAGCGGGCGAGGCGATTCGAACGCCCGACCCTCACCTTGGCAAGGTGATGCTCTACCCCTGAGCTACGCCCGCGCTCTCAGTCGAGAGCGGGGCGTATAGCGGAGGGGCGGCGGCCCCCGCAAGGGGTGTTTTTGTGATTCTCGCGCTCAGGCAGCGAGCGACCGCGTCGCGAGCGGTAGCGCGCTGAAGAAGGCGCTCAAGCAGCGAGCGACCGCGTCGCGAGCGGCGGCGCGGCGCGGCGCGGCGCGATGCGCGTGTCCCGCTACCTCGGCGCCATCCGGATCGCGCCGTCCAGGCGGATGCACTCGCCGTTGATGTAGACGTTCTCGGCCAGGTGCAGCACCAGGGCGGCGTAGTCGGCGGGCGTCCCCAGCCGCTTGGGGAAGGGGATCTGGGCCGCGAGCGCGTCCTGCACCTTCTGATCCATGCCGGCCATCATCGGCGTCCACATGATGCCGGGCAGGATGGTGTTGACCCTGACCCCGTCGTTCATCAGGTCGCGCGCGACCGGCAGCGTCATGGCGTAGACGCCGCCCTTAGACGCCGAATAGGCCGCCTGACCGATCTGGCCGTCCTGGGCCGCGACGGACGCGGTGTTGACGATCAGGCCACGCTCGCCGTCCTCCATCGGCTCCAGCTGCACCATGCCCAGCGCCGACTGGCTGAGCACCCGGTAGGTGCCGAACAGGTTGATGCGCACGGTGCGCTCGAAGCTGGCCATGTCGTGGGCGCGCACCGAACCGTCGGTCTTGGAGCGGCTGACGGTCTTCTGGCCCGTGGCGATGCCGGCGCAGTTGACGGTCAGGCGTTCCTGGCCGTGGGCGGCCCGGGCCTTCGCGAAGCCCGCCGCGACGCTGTCGTCGTCGGACACGTCGACCTTGCAGAAGACGCCGCCGATCTCGCGCGCGACCTCTTCGCCGCGTTCCTCGTTGAGGTCGAACAGGGCGACCTTCACGCCCCTAGCGGCCAGCGCCCGCGCCGTGCCTTCGCCGAGCCCGGAGGCTCCGCCCGTGACCACCGCCGCGATCGAACCGTCGA
Organism: Brevundimonas balnearis; assembly: GCF_042434805.1. Classification (NCBI taxonomy): domain Bacteria; kingdom Pseudomonadati; phylum Pseudomonadota; class Alphaproteobacteria; order Caulobacterales; family Caulobacteraceae; genus Brevundimonas; species Brevundimonas balnearis. The sequence continues at coordinate 118,437 of NZ_JBHLSW010000006.1, forward strand.
GTTTCATGCGCCGAACCCCTATGTTTGTGATGAACCCAGTGTCGAGGACGCGGATTTAGCCGCCATGACGACGAACGCCAATGCGAGACCGGACGACGCGGCGACGGCCCGAACGCCCGAAGAGGCCATCGATCCCGGCCGCGCCCTGCTGCCGGCCGTCCAGAGGGTCAACGAGCGCCGCGTCAGGCGCGGCTTCTGGCCCAAGATCACGCGTGTGGCCGCGAAGATTCCCTTCGCCGACCAGGTGCTGGGCGCCTACTACGCCGCGCGCGATCCGCAGACGCCGATGGCCGCGAAGGGCATTCTGATGGGCGCGCTGGCCTATTTCGTGCTGCCGACCGATCTGATCCCGGACGTCTTCGCCGTAGTCGGCTTCTCCGACGACGCGGCGGTGATCACGGCGGTGCTGGCGACGCTGGGCGCCCATGTGCGCGACCGGCATCGGACCCTGGCGCGAGAGACGCTGGAGCGGCTGACGAACCGCTAGACCAAAATCGGTTCAGTTGGACGCACGTCCAACTGGGCTCAGATTTCGGTGCAGTTTTCAGTGAGAGCCTGGTTCAAGACTTGAGCGGAATCGCGAAGCGATTCCACTTGAGCCGATCAGGCTCTAGGCCTGGCGGAAGCCCAGCACGTCCTGCATGTCATAGAGGCCCGGGCGGCGGTTCCGCACCCAGGCGGCGGCCACCACCGCACCCTTGGCGAACAGGGAGCGGTCGATGGCGCTGTGCGACAGGGTCAGGCTCTCGTCAGCCGAGGCGAACAGCACCGTGTGCTCGCCGATGATCCCGCCGGCCCTAAGCGCGGCGAATCCGATCGAGCCGGGCGACCGCTCGGCAAGGCCTTCCCGCGCCGGGGCGCGCAGGTCCTTCAGGTCCGCGCCGCGCCCGGCGGCCGCGGCCTCGCCCAGCATCAGCGCGGTGCCCGATGGCGCGTCCACCTTGTGCCGGTGATGGGCCTCCAGCACCTCGATGTCCCAGTCCTCGGCCGGCAGGCGCAGCGCGGCGTGCTCCACCAGGCCGATCAGGATGTTGACGCCGAGCGAGAAATTGCCCGACCGCACGATGGCGATCTTCGCGGCGGCCGCCTGGACCACCGCCTCCTGGTCCGCGTCGAAACCGGTGGAGCCGATCACCAGCGCGGGCCCGCCCCGGTCGGCGCAGGCGGCGGCGAGCTCGGCCGAGGCCTCGGGCGTGGAGAAGTCGATGACCACGTCGCACAGGCTGAGATCCGGCTGATCGCCCCGGTCGAAGCGGGCCGCCACCATCACGTCGGCGCGCGCGTCCAGCACCTGGCTCAGGGCGCGTCCCATCCGCCCGCGGGCGCCGGAGATGCCGACGTGGAAAAGGCCTGTCACGCGGCGGTTTCTCTCGAGGCGTCGTCCCCGCCCATGATCTCGGCCCAGAAACGCTTGGCCTTTCCGGCGAAGCTGGAGTTGCGCGGACTTTGGGCCTCGCCGCACGTCTCGGCAAGCTCGCGCATGAGTTCCTTCTGTCTCGCGCTCAGGTTCGTCGGCGTCTCGACGAACAGCTCGACCACCAGATCGCCGCGCTGGCGGCCGTTCAGGTGGGGCATGCCCTTGCCCTTGATCCGCACCGTCCGGCCGGTCTGGGCGCCCTCGGGCACCTGGACCTCGGCCTTGCACTGGCCGTCGCAGGCGCTGGACACAAGACAGGGCGCCTCGATCACGCCGCCCAGCGCCGCCGTGGTCATGGGCACGGGCACGGTCACCAGCAGGTCCAGGTTGTCCCGCTCGAACAGCTCGTGCGGCTTGACCGAGATGAAGACGTAGAGGTCGCCGCGTGGACCGCCGCGCACGCCCGCGTCGCCCTCGCCGGACAGGCGGATGCGCGAGCCGTCGTCGACGCCGGCGGGCACCTTCAGGGCCAGCTTCCTCTGCTTCCGGACCTGGCCGTGGCCGTGACAGGTCTCGCAGGGATCGGCGATCATCTGGCCCTGGCCGCCGCAGCGGGGGCAGGTCCGCTCCACCTGGAAGAAGCCGTTGGCGGTGCGGACGCGGCCCGCGCCGCCGCAGGTGGTGCAGGTCGTGGGCTTGGTGCCCGGCCTGGCGCCGGAGCCGTCGCAGGTGTCGCAGGCGGCGGTGACGGGAAAGGCCACCTCCACCTCGTCCCCGCGATAGGCCTGCTCCAGCGTGATCTCCAGATCGTAGCGCAGGTCCGATCCGCGCCGGGGGCCGCCCCCGCCGCCGCGCCGACCCTGGGCTCCGAAGACGTCGCCGAAGGCGTCGCCGAACACCTGGGAGAAGATGTCGTTGATGTCGTTGAAGGCCGCGCCCTGACCGAAGCCCCCGCCGCCGCCCACGCCGGCGTGGCCGAAGCGGTCGTAGGCGGCGCGTTTCTGGTCGTCGGAGAGCACCGAATAGGCCTCGGAGATCTCCTTGAACTTCTCCATCGCCTCCTCGGAGCCGCCGTTGCGGTCCGGGTGGTGCTGCATCGCCAGCTTGCGATAGGCGGATTTCAGGCCGGTCGCGTCGACCGACCGGTCGACCCCCAGGACCTCATAGTAATCACGCTGCGCCATCGGGCGTTACGACCTCATGACCCCCTGCCGCGTCCGCCGGTGTCCCGGTCTGTGACGAACGGCGTCGATGCTCACATGGTGTGAGGCGATCTTGATGCAAGAATGGTGAAAATGAAGGCCCCTCCGCCGACCGGCGAAGGGGCCCCGAGCGTCAGGCGCTCTTCTTCTGGTCCCCGGAGTCGTTCTCCGGCGAGACTTCCTCGAACTCGGCGTCGACCACGCCGTCGTCCGAGGCCGGGGCGGCGGAGCCGTCCTGGTCCGTCTGGGCCTTGTACATGGCCTCGCCGAGCTTCATCGAGGCCTGCACCAGGGTGGCGGTCTTGGCGCGGATGTCCTCGTGGTCGGAGCCCTCACGCGCCGACTTGAGATCGGTCAGCGCCGTCTCGATGGCGGTCTTCTCATCGCCCGAGACCTTGTCGCCGTGTTCGGCCAGCGCCTTCTCGGTCGAGTGGATCAGGCTGTCGGCCGCGTTCTGGGCCTCGACCAGGTCCTTCTTGGCCTTGTCGGCGGCCGCATTGGCCTCGGCTTCCTTGACCATCTTCTCGATGTCGGCGTCCGACAGGCCGCCGTTGGCCTGGATGCGGATCGACTGTTCCTTGTTGGTCGCCTTGTCCTTGGCCGAGACGTTGACGATGCCGTTGGCGTCGATGTCGAAGGCCACCTCGATCTGCGGCACGCCGCGCGGCGCGGGCGGAATGCCCATCAGGTCGAACTGGCCGAGCAGCTTGTTGTCCGAGGCCATCGGACGCTCGCCCTGGAAGACCCGGATCGTCACCGCCGACTGATTGTCGTCTGCGGTCGAGAAGACCTGGCTCTTCTTGGTGGGGATGGTGGTGTTGCGCTCGATCAGCGGGGTGAAGACGCCGCCCAGGGTCTCGATGCCCAGCGTCAGCGGCGTCACGTCCAGGAGCAGCACGTCCTTGACGTCGCCCTGCAGGACGCCGGCCTGGACCGCGGCGCCCAGCGCCACGACCTCGTCCGGGTTCACGCCCTTGTGCGGCTCCTTGCCGAAGAACGCCTTCACCGCCTCCTGCACCTTGGGCATGCGGGTCATGCCGCCGACCAGCACGACCTCGTCGATGTCCGAGGCCTTCAGGCCCGCGTCCTTCAGGGCCTTCTGGCAGGGCTCGATGGTGCGCTGGATCAGATCCTCGACGAGGGCCTCGAGCTTGGCGCGCGACAACTTGATGTTCAGGTGCAGCGGGCCCGACGCGTTCATCGAGATGAACGGCAGGTTGACCTCGTACTGGGCCGTGGAGCTCAGCTCCTTCTTGGCCTTCTCGGCCTCTTCCTTCAGGCGCTGCAGGGCCAGCTTGTCCTGACGCAGGTCGACGCCCTGCTCCTTCTTGAACTCGTCGGCCAGGTAGTCGACCAGACGCAGGTCGAAGTCCTCGCCGCCCAGGAAGGTGTCGCCGTTGGTCGACTTCACCTCGAACACGCCGTCGCCGATCTCCAGGATCGAGACGTCGAAGGTGCCGCCGCCCAGATCGTAGACCGCGATCTTCTGGCCGTCGTTCTTCTCCAGGCCATAGGCCAGCGCGGCCGCCGTCGGCTCGTTGATGATGCGCAGCACCTCGAGGCCGGCGATCTTGCCGGCGTCCTTGGTGGCCTGACGCTGGGCGTCGTTGAAGTAGGCGGGCACGGTGATCACGGCCTGGGTGACCTTGTCGCCCAGATAGGCCTCGGCGGCCTCCTTCATCTTCATCAGGGTGAAGGCCGAGATCTGCTGCGGCGAGTAATCCTTGCCGTGGGCCCGGACCCAGGCGTCGCCGTTAGGGCCCTTGACGATCTCATAGGGCACCATGCCCTTGTCCTTCGCCACGACGGGGTCGTCGTAGTTGCGGCCGATCAGGCGCTTGATGGCGAAGAAGGTGTTGGCCGGATTGGTCACGGCCTGGCGCTTGGCGGGCTGGCCGACCAGGGTCTCGCCGCCGTCCTGGATGGCGACGACCGACGGGGTCGTGCGGGCGCCCTCGGCGTTCTCGATGACCTTGGGGTTCTTGCCGTCCATCACGGCCACGCACGAGTTCGTGGTGCCGAGGTCGATGCCGATGATCTTGCTCATGGCGTGCTTTCAAGTCTCCTTGCGGCGGGCGATGCGGCGGCCTCTTGGGCGAGCGCCGCGCTTGATCGCCCCCTTGGTGTAAAAACATCGCCGCGCCAAGGGGATCGCCAGAACCTGGCGGACGCGACTGGGTTCATCCGAGGCGCGCCGACATCGCGGGATGCGACGCCGGTTCGCTTGGCTCCGCATATGGGGAAGGCCACAAGGCCCGCAAGGGTTTTCGCGGTTGGAGGCGCACGATGACCGATCCCGGCGGCCGGCTGTCGCTTCAGCCCCTGCCCGGCCTGACGGTCTGGCCCGGGCGGCTGGACGGCGAGGCGCAGGCCCGGCTGCTGGCGGACGTCCGCCGACGGATCGAACAGGCGCCCTTCTATCGGCCGGTGACCCCGGGCGGGCGGGAGATGTCGGTGCGCATGACCAACTTCGGCCCGCTGGGCTGGGTGACGGACCAGGCCGACGGCTATCGCTACCAGCCGACGCACCCGGCGACGGGCGCGCCCTGGCCGGATATTCCCCGGATCCTGCTGGAGTTGTGGCGCGAGCACGCCGACCCCGGGCGCCCGCCCGACGCCTGCCTCGTCAATCTCTATCGGGGCGACGCCCGCATGGGCCTGCATCAGGATCGGGACGAGACCGACCTGACGGCGCCGGTCCTGTCGGTGTCGCTGGGCGACACGGGCGTGTTCCGCTTCGCGCCCGAGAAGGGCGGTCGGTCCGGCTCGATCCGGCTCAGCTCCGGCGACGTGCTGGTGATGGCGGGACCGGCGCGGCTCTGCCGTCACGGGATCGACCGCGTGCTGGCGGGCTCGTCGCGTCTGCTGGCCGACGGCGGCCGGCTGAACCTGACGCTCCGTCGCGCGGGCTGAGCCATCACGAGGAAGTTGTTCGACCTTCTGTTTCCGTCTTGCCACAAATCCCGCGACGCGTGTGGGGACAGATGCATGACGACGCTGATCCGGCCGGAGGGGCCGTCGCCTGAGGACGCGGTGCTGAGCCGCCGGGGTCTGGCCGGAGCGGCGCTCGGGGCGGCCGCCTTCGCCGGATACGCGCCCGCCGCCCTCGCCCAGGCGGCGCGGCCGATCGTCACCGACGCCGAGGGACTGACGATCCAGGAGACGACCTATCCGGCGCCGGACGGCTTCGACCTTCCGGCCTATGTGGCCCGCCCGGAGGGCGAGGGTCCCTTCCCGGTCATCATCGTCGTGTCCGAGATCTTCGGCCTGCACGCCTGGATCCAGGACATCTGCCGGCGGCTGGCCAAGGCCGGCTACGCCGCCGTCGCCCCAGCCTTCTTCGTGCGCGCCGCCGACCCGGCGCCGCTGACGGACATGGCCGAGATCCAGCGGATCGTGGCCCAGGCGGGCTACGAACAGGTGATGGGCGACATCTCCGCGACCCTGGCCTGGGCGGATCAGCAGCTGTGGGCGGACTCCGACCGGGTCGGGATCACGGGCTATTGCTGGGGCGGCAAGGTGGTCTGGCAGGCGGCGGCGCGCTTCGCGGCCATCGACGCGGGCGTGGCCTGGTACGGCCGTCTGGCGCCCCCCGCGAACGCGACCGCCGAGCAGCGCGCGGCGGGCGCGCCGTGGCCGGTGGATCTGGCGGGCGAACTCCGGGGGCCGGTCATCGGCCTCTATGGCGGCCAGGACCGCGGCATTCCGCTGGACACCGTCGAACAGATGCGCGCCGCCCTGACCCGCGCCGGGTCAGCGGGCAGCGAGATGGTGGTCTATCCCGACGCCCAGCACGGCTTCCACGCCGACTACCGGGCCGGCTACGACGCCGCGGCCGCCGAGGACGGCTGGCGGCGGCTGCTCGCGCACTTCCACACCCATCTCAAGAGTTGATCAAGGACGTCGGCGCACTGTGACGGGCAGGCGTTGGCGGGAGGCCAGTAGATGACGCATTTCCGAGTTCTCGCGGCGCGAGCCCTGATGATCGCCGCGCTGATCGCGCCCCTGGTCGCCTGCGGCGGCGGTGGCGGAGGGGGCGGGACGGGAGGCGGGGTCGTCACCCCGCCGCCGCCACCCCCCGCGCCGCCGCCGCCGCCTCCTCCTCCTCCTCCTCCTCCGCCGCCGCCTCCGCCGCCGCCTCCGCCGCCCCCGCCGCCCTCGCCGAGTTCGAGCGAATATCTGCGCAGCTACGGCGTGGCGAACTCGCGCGCGCTGTCGGCCTGGAACCAGGGGGCCACGGGCGCCGGCGTCACGGTCGCGGTCGTGGACACGGGGATCGACTTCGACCAGCCCGACCTCGCCGGCAACATCTCGCCGCTGTCGACCGACGTCGTGATCGGCCGCAACCTGCCCGAAGGCGACGACCGGCACGGCACCCGAGTCGCCGGGGTGATCGGCGCGGAGTTCAACGGCTTCGGGACCATCGGAATCGCCTACGACTCCACGATCCTGTCGATCCGCGCCGACATCAGCGACTGCAACGATCCGGACGACACCGCCTGCTTCCGGTCCAGCGACCTGACGCGCGCCATCGACTACGCCGTGGCCAACGGCGCCAAGGTCATCAACCTGTCGCTGGGCGGCGACGGCCCGCTGGGCTCCGCCTTCGAGGCGGCCCTGCTGCGGGCGGTCCAGGCGGGCGTGGTCATCGCCGCCGCCTCCGGCAACGAGAGCGACCCCAATCCGTCCTGGCCCGGGCGGTACGCGTCGGACCCCCGGTTCCTGGGCGGCATCATCGTCGTCGGCTCGCACGACGCGAACGACGTGATCTCCGACTTCTCAAGCCTGGCCGGGGTCTCCGCCGCCAACTTCATCTCGGCGCCCGGCGACCAGGTGATCACGGACTGCGACGGGACCAGCTGCTGGCGCATCAGCGGCACCTCCTTCGCGGCGCCTCACGTGGCGGGCGCGCTCGCCCTGTTGCTGCAGGCCTTTCCCAACCTGACGGGCCGTGAGGCCATCGACATCCTGCTGCGCACCGCCCGGGACGCCGGCGACGTCGGCACGGACACCACCTACGGCAGGGGGCTGCTGGACATCGGCCGGGCCTTCCAGCCGGTCGGAGCCACGGCGACGCCCCAGTCGGACGGCTCGGCCGTGTCGGTGCTGGAGGAGCCCGGGGCCTATCTGGGCGGCGCGTTCGGCGGCGCGCTGGGGGCGTCGGACGCCCTGACGACCATCGCCTACGACGAATACGAGCGGATGTTCACGGTCGATCTCGGCGCGGTGTACCGCGCCGCGCCACGCCGCAGCTTCCAGCCGGAGACCCCTGAGCCGAGCCGCACGGCCACGGTGTCGGGGCTCGCCCCCCTGGGGACACGACTGTCCCTGACCGCGTCGGTTCCCGTGCCGGTCGAGGAGCCGGTGTTCCGACGCGACACGCCCTTTTCGGCCCCTTGGCTCGGGGCCGAGCCCCGGCGCGAGGCGCTGGCGCTGGTCGAGACCGGACGCCTGTCGTTCGCCGCCTGGCAGGGGCAGGGCGGGGCGCGCGCGCCCTTCCGCAGCGGCGCCGGCGACGGCTTCGCCGCGCTGGCCCAGGCCGATCACGCCATGCGGGGCGGCGTGGACCTCGGCCGTGTGCAGCTGTCGGCCGAAACCGGGAGCGGCGACCGGGCGGCGCCCTTCCGGCGCCCCGAGGAGGACGCCTCGACCTATAGCCGGGCCAGCGCCCTCTGGCGGGTCGACGAGACCCTGAGCCTGAACCTCTCCGCCGGCCGGCTGGATGAACGGCTGGGCCCGCTGGGCAGCTTCTTCGCCGCACGGTCGGATCTCGCGCTGCCCTCGACGACCGACTTCGCCGCCGCGGGCGGTCGCCTGGAGTTGGGCGAGGGCGTCAGCCTCGATGGCGAGTTCGGCACGTCACGCACCGAGATTCGCGAGGGCCTTCTGCGGCTGAGCGACCCGGCGATCGGATCGACGTGGCGCGTCGGCCTGAACGGTCCCTGCTGGGGCCGGCTGTTCGGGTGCTCCGGCCTGCGGCTGGAGCTGATGCAGCCCCTGCGGATCGAGCGCGGCACGTTCGAGGTCGAGCTGGCGGACGTGCCGCTGGAGTATTTCGACCCGACCACCTTCTCGGTGCGACGCCTGTCGGCCGCGCCGGACGGGCGTGAACTCAACCTGTCGCTGATCACCACCCACCGCACCGGCGCGGACTCGGCGCTGCAGCTTCAGGCCATGGTGATCCGCGACGAGGGCCATCGCCGAAACGCGGAGCCGGCCTTCGCGCTGCTGGGCAGCTGGCGCCGGGGCTTCTGACTCCGGCTCAGCCGTTCTGGTTGCGGGCTTCGGACGCGGCGTAGGCGGCGTTGGCCTGGACCTGGGTTCCGGCGTCGGCCGCCGGCCCCGAGCCCCTGGCCGCGACGACCACCATGGCCGGACGCACCGTGCGGCCGAACAGGACATAGCCGGGCTGCAGCGTCTGGATGATCTGGCCGGCGGCGACCTGATCCGACGGCTGCTCCATCATGGCCTGGTGCTGGTGCGGGTCGAAGGCGGCGCCCGCGTCGGGCGCCACGCGGCCCAGGCCGTTGGCCTCGAAAGCGGTCAGCAGCGCCTTGTGGGTCATCTCCAGCCCGGTCACCAGACCCGCGGCGGCGCCCTCGGCGTCTTTCGGCGCCGCCTGCAGGGCGCGCTCCAGATTGTCGGCCACGCCCAGCAGGTCCTTGGCGAAGCGCTGGATGGCGTAGGCGCGGGCGTCGTTCATCTGGGTTTCGGTGCGACGCTTGACGTTCTCGGCCTCGGCGGCGGCGCGCAGCGCACGGTCGCGCCAGGCGTCGCGCTCGGCGATGACCTGATCCAGCGGTCCGAGATCGCCATCCGGGTCCGCGTTCGGTCCGGCCTCGGCGTCCAGTTCGGACTGATCCAGCTCGGCGTCGTTGTGGGGAGGAGGCGTGTCGCTCACGTGTCGTTTCCGTCCAGTATCCGGCCCAGCACCCTGGCGGTGTAGTCCACCAACGGGATGATGCGGGCGTAGTTCAGTCGCGCGGGCCCGATCACGCCGATGGCGCCCAGCACCCGCTGCCGGCCGCTCATATAGGGCGCCGCCACCACGGCGGAACCCGAAAGCGAAAAGAGCCGCGTCTCGGCGCCGATGAAGATGCGCACCCCCTGGGCGTCCGCGACCCCGTCGAGCAGGCCGATCAGCTGGGCCTTCTGCTCCAGGTCCTCCATCAGGCCGCGCACCCGCTCCAGGTCCTCCAGCGCCTCGCGGTCCTGAAGCAGGTTGGCCCGGCCTCGCACGATCAGGGCCCGCTCGCGCTCGGCGCCGCCGGCCCAGGCGGCGAGGCCGTCCTCCACCAGGCGGGCGGCGGCGGCGTCCAGTTCGGTGCGCGCCCGGTCCAGTTCCGCCCTCATCTCGGCCTGGGCTTCGGCCAGCGGCCGTCCTTTCAGCCGCGCGTTCAGGAAGTTCGAGGCCTCGCGCAGCGTGGCCGGCGTCACCCCGGCGGAAAGCCGCATCAGCCGATTCTCGACCGCCCCGTCCTCGGCCACCAGCACCGCCAGCGCTTCCTCGGTTCCCAGCGGCACGAACTCCACATGCTTGACCCCCGCCGAACGTACGGGCGCGGCGACGATCCCGGCCCCGCCGGCCAGACCGGATAGCAGCCCCGAAGCCTCGTCCAGCGCCTCCTCGAAGGACCGGCCGCGTCCGGCGAGCCGCCCGTCGATCTCGCGGCGTTCCTCCTCGGTCAGGTCGCCGATCTCCAGCAGGCCGTCGACGAACAGCCTGAGGCCCGCGTGCGTCGGCACCCGCCCGGCGGAGGTGTGCGGCGAGGCCAGCAGGCCCGCCATCGTCAGGTCCTGCATGGTGTTGCGGATCGACGCCGGGGACAGCGCCATGCCGCCGCGCGACACGGTGCGCGAGCCGACCGGTTCGCCGGTCTCCAGATAGGTCTCCACCACCCGCCGGAAGATGTCGCGCGCGCGGGCGTCCAGGTCGGTGAGGGAGGCGGAGCCGCCGGGAAGAAGCACGTTCACGCAGCCACCGCCTTTCGCGCCGCCCAATCCGCACGGTCCAGCCGGTGCACCAGGCAATCGTCCTCGGCGAACATGCGCCGTCCTTCGGGGACGAAGCCCAGGCGCTGGTAGAACCGGATGGCGGCGGTGTTGGAGGCGAGCGGATCGATGACGATGGCCTCCACGCCCGGCTCGGCGAAGCAACGGTCGATCATCTGGGTCATCATGGATGTGCCGACGCCGCGCCCCAGCCACTCGGGCGGTCCGATCCAGATGTCGATGGCCCGCAAATCCGGCTCGATCTCGCCCCAGTAATGGCTGGGCTCGGTGTGGGGATCGCACACGGCCATGACGCCCACAGGCCGACCCTCCACCTCGGCGATCACATAGGTCAGCTCATAGGCGGAATTGGTCAGCTCGTCGGTCCAGTCGATGCCGCCAAAGGCGACTTCAGCCAAGGCGTCGTCGCTGGAACAGGCGATCACATGCGGCTCCAGGTCCCAGGCGGCCAGCGTCGCGGCGTCCGCGGCGGTCGCGGGTCTCAAGCGCACCACCGGCGGGCTCGCCTGACCTTCGGGGGCATACAGGCTCATGATTTCAGGATAAGCGGTGCGGCCCGTTCCGCAACGCCCAGAGACCCCGATGATCCGTCCCTCCGACCGCGCCCCCGACCAGCTCCGCGCCGTGACGCTGGAGACCGGCGTCAACCGCTATGCGGAGGGCTCGTGTCTGGTCGGCTTCGGCCACACCAAGGTCCTGGTCACGGCTTCGGTGGAGGAGAGCCTGCCCGGCTGGCTGCGCGGCAAGGGTCAGGGGTGGGTCACCGCCGAATACGGCATGCTGCCCCGCGCCACCCACACCCGCGGCCGACGCGAGGCGGCGTCCGGTAAGCAGTCGGGCCGCACCCAGGAGATCCAGCGCCTGATCGGCCGGTCGATGCGCGCCGTGGTGGACCTGAAGGCCCTGGGGGAGCGCCAGGTGGTTCTGGACTGCGACGTGATCCAGGCCGACGGCGGCACCCGCACCGCCGCGATCACCGGCGCCTGGGTCGCCATGGCCTCCGCCTTCGCCTACCTGAGGGCCGAGGGCGTGATTAAGGCCGATCCTATCATGGACCAGGTCGCGGCCGTGTCCTGCGGCGTGTTCGCCGACACGCCGGTGCTGGACCTCGACTACGAGGAGGATTCCTCGGCCGAGGCGGACTCCAACTTCGTCCTGACCGGTTCGGGCCAGATCGTGGAGATTCAGGCCACCGGCGAGAAGCGCGGCTTCACCCGGAGCGAGTTCGACCGCCTGTTCCAGCTCGCTGAGACGGGCTGCGCCCAGCTGTTCGCCCTTCAGCGCGCGGCGCTCGCCCGATAGGCCGGGATCAGAGCCCGGGGTCGTAGGCGCCCTGCTCCGCGCAGCGCGTCTCGAGCGCCGACTGCTTGCGGCCGCGCAGCTCGTCGGCCATGGCGCACACCCGGTCCGACGCCGCGGTCTTCATCACGCCGGGCACCAGCGCATGCGCGAACGCCGCGCCGGCCGCGACCATCAGCCGAAAGCCATAGGTCGAGGCCGTGCCGAGATGCTCGAAATAGCCTTCTCCGACCTCGCGCGGGTGCCGCAGGAACAGGTCGTCGATCGTCTTGCGCATGCGCCACCATACCATGCGGCGCGGCGCGGCCTACCGCCCCGGCGCAAAACCGCCTAAACCGCGCAGCCATGAACATGACGCCCGCGCCGCCCGGCCGCGAGGCGCACACGAATCGGGAGAGCTGACCCATGGCCGATGGCATCGCCGGCGTCGCCGGCGCGCAGAAGACCTTCCGCTGGGAGGACCCGCTGGACCTGGACGGCCGCCTGACGGACGACGAGGGCATGATCCGCGACGCGGCGCGGGCCTATGCGCGCGACCGGCTTCTGCCCCGGGTGGTGGCCGCCTTCCGGGACGAGACGTTCGATCGCGCCATCATGACCGAGATGGGCGAGATGGGTTTCCTGGGCGCGATGCTGCCGGAAGAGTACGGCGGGTCAGGCGCCAGCCACGTCGCCTACGGCCTGATCGCGCGCGAGATCGAGGCGGTCGACAGCGGTTATCGCTCGGCCATGTCGGTGCAGTCGTCGCTGGCCATGTACCCGATCTACGCCTTCGGATCGGAGGCGCAGCGCATGCGGTTCCTGCCGCGCATGGCGGCGGGCGAGCTGGTCGGCTGTTTCGGCCTGACCGAGGCCGACGGCGGCTCCGATCCCGCCTCGATGAAGACCAGGGCGGTCAAGGTCGACGGCGGTTATCGCCTGAACGGCGCCAAGTACTGGATCACCAACTCGCCGATCGCGGATCTCGCCATCGTCTGGGCCAAGCTGGACGACACGATCCGGGGCTTCATCGTCGAGCGCGGCATGGACGGCTTCACCACCGACAAGATCGGCGACAAGCTGAGCCTGCGCGCCTCGATCACCGGCGACATCGGGCTGAACGACGTCTTCGTGCCGGAGGAGAACCTGCTGCCGGGCGTGAAGGGGCTGCGCGGTCCGTTCTCCTGTCTGAACAAGGCCCGCTACGGCATCGCCTGGGGGGCCATGGGGGCGGCGGAGTTCTGTTTCCACGCCGCCCGGAGCTACGTGGGCGAGCGAATGCTGTTCGGCCGGCCCTTGTCGTCGCGTCAGCTGGTGCAGAAGAAGCTGGCCGACATGCAGACCGAGATCTTCCTGGGGCTGGAGGGCGCCTATGCGCTCGGCCGGCTGCTGGACACGGGCGCCTGGGTCCCGGAAGCCATCTCCATGATGAAGCGCAACAACTGCGGCAAGGCGCTGGCCGTGGCGCGGGAGGCGCGCGACATGCACGGCGGGGCGGGCATCACCGGCGAGCTTCACGTGATGCGCCACGCCATGAATCTCGAGACGGTCAACACCTACGAGGGCGCTCACGACGTCCACGCCCTGATCCTGGGCCGCGCCATCACGGGCGAGAGCGCCTTCTAGCTCGGGCGCGCCGAGCCCCTCTCGACAATCGCCGCGCGTCGTCGTCTGATCGCGACGGTCGTCCACCGGCGGCCGTGAGGGGATTTCGATGAGCCTGATCCGCGCCGCCCGCCGCTCCGTGTCCGTGCTGGCGCTCGTCGCCGTGACGGCAAGTCCGGTCTGGGCCCAGGACCCGGGACCGCCGCTGCCCTACGACGCCGAGCGCGGCGTCTTCAGCTTCGCCGCGGGCCTGGAGCGCAGCCTGCCCGCGGTGGTCCAGGTCACGACCCTCAGCACCTCGTCCGGCCCCACCCGCGGCGAGGCCGAGCCCGCGCCCATCTCCGGCGGCTCCGGCGTGATCATCGACGCGGCCGAGGGCATCATCGTCACCAACAATCACGTCATCGAGAACGGACAGAAGTTCACCGTCGACATGAGCGACGGCCGCCTTCTGGACGCCGTGCTGATCGGCGCGGACAAGGCCACCGATCTGGCCGTCCTGAAGGTGGAGGCCCAGGGGCTGTCGCAGGTCGAGGTGGTCGATTCCGACACCCTCAGGACCGGCGACCTCGCCTTCGCGGTGGGCTATCCGCTGGGCCTGGACCAGACGCTGACGATGGGCGTCATCTCCGGCCTCGGGCGCTCGGGGCTGGGAGACGCCGTCGAGGACTACATCCAGACCGACGCGGCGGTGAACTCCGGCAACTCCGGCGGGCCGCTGCTGGACAGCCGGGGCCGCCTGATCGGGATCAACACCTCGATCCTTTCGGGGGGCGGCGACTTTCTGGGCCTGGGCGGCGGCAACGACGGCATCGCCTTCGCCGTGCCGACCCGCATCATGATGTTCGTGGTCGACCAGCTGCGCGCGTCGGGCGAGGTGCGGCGCGGCCGCATCGGGGCCACGCTCGGCTCCCTCAACGCCAATCGCGCCCGCGAGCTGGAGCTGGGCTTCGTGCGCGGCGCGGTCGTCGAGGACGTCGAGCCCGGTTCGCCGGCCGAGCGCGCCGGCATCCGCCGGGGCGACATCATCACCCGCATCGAGAACCGGGCCGTGGCCAACGCGGGCTCGGTCCAGGCGGTCGTCGGCGTGGCCGAGATCGGGGCCGGCCTGACCTTGACCTATCTGCGGGACGGACGATCCCTCACCGCCGAGGTCGCGCCGCGCGAGACGGTCGCGGATCGCGTCCAGGCGGGCTCGGACGAGGTCGCGGCGCTCGGCGCCGTCTTCGCCGTGGCGCCCGACGGCGAGGGCGTGCTGGTGACGGCGGTGGGCAGCGGCACGAACGCGGCGGCGCAGGGCCTGACCGCCGGCGACCGGGTCGCCGAGGTGGGCGGTCGCCCCGTGGCCGGCCTGGCCGCCCTCGCCCAGGCGATACGCGACGCGCGCAGCCCGGTTCGCCTGACGGTCACCCGCGGCGGCGAGACGCTCGAATTCCGGATCGAGGGCTGAATGCAAAACGCCCGCCCGACCTGGAGGGGGAGGAGGGTCGGTCGGGCGGGCGTCTCGCTTGGAGGAAGCGTCGGCCCGACCACGCCCTTGATCGGAGAAACCCGGGGGGCTGGGGGGGCTGTTCAGGATCCGGAACCTCTCCGGGCGCTGTCGAGCCGACACCGTCTGTTTCGTCGGGCCGCAAGGCCGCGTCAGGACCGAAACGGGGCCTTTTCGTGTCGCGGGCGTACGGAATGTCGCAGCCCCCGAGCGCCCTTGGCGAACCGAACGCGACGTCCCAGGTTGAGGGCCGCATGAGCTTCGACCCCCTGACGCCCGACGGCCGGTCCGGCCCCGTCTTCTTCGACCGGCGGGAGCTGGACCAGATCCTCCGGGTCTACGGACGGATGGTGGCCCAGGGGGAGTGGCGAGACTACGCCATCGCGGGCCACCGGGATTTCGCCGAGTTCGCCGTCTTCCGCCGCTCGGGCGACGCCCCGGCCTATCGCGTAGAGAAGCGCCCGGCCCTGCAGGCGCGCCAGGGCCAGTGGGCCGTGATCGGGGAGGGCGGGCAGGTGCTCAGGCGCGGGCGTGAACTGGCCCAGACGCTGCGCGTGTTCGACAGCCGCCGTTTCCGCCTCGTCGAATAAGAAAAGGGCCCCGCGGTCGCCCGCGAGGCCCTGAACGCTTCGGCCGGTCCGGCCTGCCTATTCCCGGTTGCCCATGAAGGCCAGCAGGAACTGGAACAGGTTGATGAAGTTGATGAACAGGCTCAGCGCGCCGAAGCCCGTCATCACGCCCATGGCGTTCCGGTCGCCGCCCAGCTGGTAGTAGGCCAGCTTGAGACGCTGGGTGTCATAGGCGATCAGCCCCGAGAAGATCAGCACCCCGACCGCGTTGATGGCGTAGTAGAACACCGGGTTCTGCGCCGCCGGCAGGAACATGAACACCAGGCTGGCGATGATCAGGCCGATCACCCCCATGATCAGGAACGTGCCCAGCGGCCCCAGGTCCCGCTTGGTGGTGTAGCCGAACAGGCTCAGGCCGCCGAAGGCCGCGGCCGTCACGAAGAAGGTCGAGGCGATCGAGGCGTCGGTGTAGCGCAGAAACACGATGCCGAGGCCGGCGCCGATCGAGGCCACCACCGCCCAGTAGAGCAGGTTCACCCCGCCCGCGGTCGGGTTCCTCATGAAGAACATCGAGCCGAACAGCAGCACCAGAGGCAGGAACTGAACCACCATGCCCAGGGGCGTCAGCGCCAGGCGGCCGTCGGCGGTCAGGCCGAACAGCAGCTGCTGTACCGCCGGCACATTGCCGGTGACATAGGCCAGCACGCCCGCCACGAGCAGGCCGAGCGCCAGCTTGTTGTAGACGCCCAGCATGAAGGCCCTCAGGCCGGCGTCCACGGCCATGTCGGCGGAGGCCGGCGCGGTCCTTGTGTAGCCGTTGCGGAAATCGCTCATCGCGACAGGGTCTCCCAAAGTCTTCGCCGGACGGAATGCCCGACGGTCATGGTCGGAAATATCGTGTGAAGGCGGCCTCTCATCAAGTGAAACCGGACTGGTCGGGTTCCGCCGGGGCAGCTACCAAAGGCCGCATGGTTCGTCTGTTCGCCGCCGTCGCCGTGCCCGAGATCATCGGCGAAGCCCTGGCGCGCCGCCAGACCGGCCTTCCCGGCGCGCGCTGGCGGTCGCTCGACCAGCTGCACGTGACGCTGGCCTTCTACGGCGAGGTGGGCGAGCGGACCGCCGACGACCTGGCGTCTGAACTGACCCGCGCGGCGGTCCGGCCCTTCGACCTGACCCTGTCCGGCGTGGGCGCCTTCGGGGACGACCACCAGACCCAGACGCTGTGGGCCGGGGTCGAGGCGTCGGAGCCCCTGACCGTGCTGGCGGGCCGCTGCCGCGCGGCGGCCGAGCGGGCCGGGGTCGACATCGAGCGGCGCGCCTATCGGCCCCACGTCACCCTGGCCTATCTGCGCGGCGCGGACAGGGACCGGGTCGGCGCCTGGATGATCAACCACAACCTGCTGAAATCGCCGCCCTTCCGGGTCGATCGCTTCGGCCTGTATTCCAGCGTCCTGGCTCATGACGGCAGCCAGTACGCGCTCGAGCGGGAGTATCGTCTATGAGCGGCCCCCTGATGGCCGGCGGGCCCACGATCGAGACCGCACGCCTGATCCTGCGTCCGCCGACGCTGGACGACTTTCCCCGCTGGGCGGAATCGATGGCGCATCCCAGCGCGCGCTTCATCGGCGGGCCTCAGACCCCGGAGGCCGCCTGGCGCCCTTTCATGACCATGGCCGGCGCCTGGGCCCTGACCGGCATCGGCATGTTCTCGCTGATCGAGAAGGACACCGGTCTGTGGATGGGGCGGATCGGTCCCTGGCGGCCGCTGGGCTGGCCCGGCAACGAGATCGGCTGGGGCGTCCATCCCGAGGCGGCCGGGCGCGGCTTCGCGCTGGAGGCGGCCGAGGCGGCGATGGACTACGCCTTCGACGTTCTGGGCTGGGAGGACGTGATCCACTGCATCGACCCTGAGAACATCGCCTCCCAGCGGCTGGCGATGAAGCTGGGCTCGAAGAACCACGGCCCGACCCGCATCCCGCCGCCCTTCGACCAGGTCGCGGTCGATCGCTGGGGCCAGAGCCGCGCGGATTGGGCGGTCAATCGCATGAAGCCGGCCGTCCACCGCGCCGCTTGACGGCTGGAACACACCCGGAACATATGCGGGGATGCCCGCCGCCGCCGTTCATCTGGAGCTCGTGTTCAGCCGTCCTGAGACGACGCTTTCGGTGACGCGCGGGGCGGCGCGGCTGATGGTGGACCTGGGCTATGCGCCGCTGTTGGAGGTCGGGCTGCCCAACGGCCGGCGCGCGGACGTCATGGCGCTGGGCTCGCGCGGCGAGATCGTCATCTGCGAGGTGAAGTCCGGCGTCGAGGACTTTCGGTGCGACCAGAAGTGGCGCGAGTACGGCCCGTACTGCGACGCCTTCTACTTCGCCGTCGGGCCGGACTTTCCGCAGGCGCTGATCGACGACGCGTGCGGCCTGATCGTCGCCGACGCCTTTGGCGGCGCCGTGGTTCGCGAGTCCTCGGTGAGGCCGCTGGCCCCTGCCCGGCGCAAGGCGCTGACGCTGGCCTTCGCCCGGCTGGGGGCCATGCGGGAGGTCAGGGGCTGAGGCGGGCCGCCTACCTGGGCGCCCGCTTGGCCAGGATTCGCTGCAGGGTCCGGCGGTGCATGCCCAGGCGCCGGGCGGTTTCCGAAACGTTGTGATCGCACAGCTCATAGACCCGCTGGATATGCTCCCAGCGCACCCGGTCGGCGCTCATGGGATTGTCCGGCGGCTCCGGCGCCTCGCCTTCCTCCGTCAGCAGCGCCTTGACCACGTCGTCGGCGTCGGCGGGTTTCGACAGATAGTCGACCGCGCCGGCCTTGACCGCCGCCACCGCCGTGGCGATGGCGCCGTAACCGGTCAGCATGACGATGCGCGAGTCCTCGCGGCGTTCACGCAACGACTCCACGATCTTCAGGCCGTTGCCGTCCTCCAGGCGCATGTCCAGCACGGCGAAGGCGGGCGCGGCCTGCCGCAGCGCGGCCTGGGCCTCGGCGATCGAGGCCGCCGTCGTCACCGCGAAGCCGCGCGACTCCAGCGCGCGTCCCAAGCGGTTGCGCAGCGCGTTGTCGTCGTCGAGCAGCAGCAGCGACTTGTCCGGCAGCGCCGCCACGCGGTCGTCGAGGTTGGTCATCCGGGCCTCCTTGATCCCTGCAATGTCACGCCGCGACGGCCGCGCTTCAAGTGATGCGGCGATCCGCCGCCAGATCAACGGGTTGATCCAGCTCAGGCTCCAGCCGCCCGCGGGGCCAGCGGGCGGCGACGCGGGCGCCCCGGTTGTCGCCGGGGCCGCCGTCGCCGGCCCCCACGGTGACCTGGCCCCCGGTCCGTTCGATCAGGGTGCGGGCGATGAAGAAGCCGAGCCCCATGCCGCCCTGGCTGGGCGCGACGTCGGCCTTGGGCGGGGTCTGACCGCGACGGGTGCGGGTCGCGGCGCGAAGCTGCTGCGCCAGCGCCCGGCGCGCCTTGGCCTGGGGCCGGCTGGTGACGTAGGGCTCGCCCAGACGGGGCAGGATGTCGGGCGCGACGCCCGGCCCGTCATCGACGACCTCGACGACGATCCAGCCCGCGTCGACGATGGCGGCGACCCGCACCTTCGACGCGGCGAAGTCGGCCGCGTTCTCGACGAAGGCGGACAGTCCGTGAATCACCTCAGGCAGGCGGCGCACGCGCGGCGCCTCATGGCCGGGCGGCGTACGGACCACGACCTCGAAGTCCAGATCGAAGCCGCGATGCGGCTCGACCACCTCGTTCAGCAGCGCCTTCAGCGACACGTCGGCGTAGAGGCGGTCGCCCGTCTCCGGCGCCTGGGACAGCTGCTTGAGGATGTCCCGGCAGCGCTCCGCCTGCTGCAGCAGCAGCCGCGCGTCCTCGGCGATCGGACCCTCCGACCGGCTGTCGCGCAGCAGCTCCTTGGCCACCACCTGGATCGTCGCGAGCGGCGTGCCGAGCTCGTGCGCCGCCGCGGCCGCCAGTCCGCCCAGCGCCGCCAGACGCTGCTCGCGCTGGAGCACGTCCTGGGTGGTGGCGAGCGCCAGCTCCAGCTTCTCGGCGTCCGCCGAGACCCGCCAAGTGTAGCCGGCGGTGAACACCACCCCGGTGACGAGGGCCAACCAGACGCCGAACAGATAGAGGCCCGGCATCTCGATCTGTTCGCCCCGGAGCCACGGCAGGGGCATCGACCAGAAGAACAGCGCGCTGGTCGCGCCCAGCACCACGAGCCCCAGCAGGAGCGCCTGGCGCCCCGGCAGGGAGGCCGCCGCCACGGTCACCGGGGCCACGAGCAGCAGGGCGAACGGGTTCTGCAGCCCCCCGGTCAGGGCGAGCAGGAGCGTGAGTTGCAGGATGTCGAAGCCGAGGTGCAGCGCCGTCTGCCGCCCGTCCGCCATGGCCCCCTCGTGGCCGTATAGGCGCGCCGTCGCGGCCAGGTTGACCAGGGCGCCGGCGCCGATCACCGCCAGACAGGCCATGAGCGGGAGATCGAAGTGCAGCCAGGCCACGGCCAGCGCGACGGTGGCCGTCTGGCCCGCGAGCGCCGCCCAGCGCAGGAGCACGAGCGTGCGCAGGGTCAGGCCCCGCCCCCGCCGCCCCCCGGCCAGGTCGCGCGTGTGCGTCAGCGCCTCGGGCGCGGACTGCGACGGTGTTGAAGCTTCTGTCGGGCTCACGGCTTCCGTATAGACACCGCACGCCGGACTGTCGGCGGGATTATGGACCGGTTCGTATGCCGCGTGGTCGCATCCTTCTGTTCGCCGCCGCCTGCATCGGGGTGGCGCTGGCCCTGGCGATGGTGACGATCATCGTGGTCGGCGGTCGCTCCAGCGAGAGCAACGCCGTCGTCTCCACCGGCCAGCCGGACGTCGGCGGCCCCTTCCAGCTGGTGAACCAGGACGGACAGGCGGTCGATCAATCGTTGCTGGAGGGGCGCTGGAACCTGGTGTTCTTCGGCTTCACCTACTGCCCGGACTACTGTCCCACCACGCTCACGGCGTTGAAGGCGACGCTGGACCGGCTCGGTCCGCGGGGCGAGGACATCCAGGTCGTCCTGGTGTCGGTCGATCCAGCGCGCGACACGCCCCAGGCGCTGAAGGACTATCTGTCCAACGAGGCCTTCCCGGCCGGGACCGTAGGTTTGACGGGCACGGAAGCCCAGGTCGCCGAAGCGGCTCGCGCCTATCGGGCCCTCTACGAGAAGGTGGGCGAGGACGAGTACTACACCATGAACCACACGCTGACGGTGTATCTGATGGGGCCGGACGGCCGGTTCCGGCAGGCGCTGTCCCACGACCTGGGCCCCGAACGCATGGCCGAGGTGATCCAGCGTGCGATGTCGCGGGGCTGAGGCCCTGACGTTTCGGTGAACGTCGATAATCCTTTTGCAGCCTGAGGCGTTCTATGCTGCCCTCGCTCCCTGTTCGGCGGGGGCCGTTTCCGAGATTCCATGCTGTATGCGCTTCATGAGCTCGCCTATCACTCGGCGAGCCCGTTCCGGATCGGGGCCCAGTGGGCCCGTGATTTCTGGAGCCATCCGTTCAATCCGGCGGCCGAGACCGCCATCGGGCGCACGGCCTATGCGTCGGCGGAGCTGTTCGAGAGCCTGACGCGGCGCTACGGCAAGCCGGCGTGGCGGCTGGAGACGATCGACGTGGGCGGCAAGCCGGTGCGCACCACCGAGCAGCTGATCTGGGCCTCGCCCTGGTGCCGCCTGATCCGGTTCGCCCGCCACATCGGCGACCTGAAGCGCGCCGGGAAACCCGCCCACGCCCCCGCCGTGCTGATCGTCGCGCCCCTGTCGGGCCACTACGCCACGCTGCTGCGCGGGACGGTCGAGACCTTCCTTCAGGACCACGACGTCTATGTCACCGACTGGGTGAACGCCCGCCAGGTACCGATGCTGGAGGGCCGCTTCGACTTCTTCGACTACATCGACCACGTCCGCATGATGCTGAGCGAGATCGGCCCGCGCGCCCACGTCGTCGGGGTCTGCCAGCCGGGGCCGCCGGTGCTGGCCGCCTCCGCGCTCATGGCGATGGACCAGGATCCGAACCGACCGGCCTCCATGACCTTCATGGGCTCGCCCATCGATGCGCGCCTGTCGCCCACGGTGACCAACCAGCTGGCGGAGGAGAAACCCTTCACCTGGTTCCGGTCGAACATGATCCACACCGTGCCCCTGCCCTATCCGGGCTTCGGGCGGCGGGTCTATCCCGGCTTCGTGCAGCTCTACAGCTTCATGTCGATGAACGAGGAGCGCCACGTCGACGCCCACCGCCGCTATTTCGACAGCCTGGTGAAGGGCGACGGCGACGGGGTGGAGAAGCACGAGAGCTTCTATGACGAATACCTGTCGGTGCTGGACCTCACCGAGGAATTCTATCTCCAGACGATCGACATCGTCTTCCAGCAGCACCTGCTGGCGCGGGGCCTGCTCAGCCATCGCGGCCGCCACGTGGACCTGTCGGCCGTCACCGACATCGGGCTGATGACGGTGGAGGGCGAGGAGGACGACATCTCCGGCGTCGGCCAGACCCAGGCCGCCCACAAGCTGTGCCCGAACATCCCGGATGCACGGCGGGTGCTTCACGTTCAGCCCGAAGTGGGCCACTACGGCGTCTTCAACGGCCGCCGGTTCAAGGATCAGATCTATCCGAAGATCACGGCCTTCATCGCCGAGAACGAGCGTCTGAGTGCGGTTCCAGGACGGACAGCGACTGCGGCTTGAACATCCGGCGCGCGGTGACCGCGCGCCTCTGACGCTTCGTCTGTCGGTGAACCGCCGCGCCCGCCGCATCTCCGTACGGATCGACAGCCGCGCGGGCGAAGCGGTGGTGATCGCGCCGTCCGAACGGACCCTGCCCCAGGCGGTCGCCTTCGCCCAAAGCCGCGGCCTGTGGATCGCCGAACGCCTGTCGACCCGCGCGGCCGGCGTCGCCATCGCACCCGGCGCGCGGATCCCGGTGCTCGGCGAAACCGCGCGGCTCGAGAGCACGGGCGGGGCCGGCGCGGCCCGCTTCGTCCGGGAAGCCGAGGCGCTGGTGATCCGGGCGGGCGGCGACGGCGAGGCCTACAGCCGCCGCGTGGTCAATCTGCTGAAGGCCGAGGCGCGGCGGCGTCTGACCGACCGCACCGATCACCATCTCAAGACCCTCGGCCAGGGTCCCGTCCGCCTCTCGATCGCCGACCCGAAGAGCCGGTGGGGATCCTGCAGCCCTCACAACCGCTCGATCCGCTACTCCTGGCGCATCGTCTTGGCCCCGCCGGCCGTGCTCGACTATCTCGCGGCGCACGAGGTCGCGCACCTGGTCCGGGCGGATCACAGTCCGGCTTACTGGAAGGTCGTCGAAGGCCTGATCGGCGACCACAGGCCTCATCGCCGCTGGCTGAAGGACCATGGCGCGACGCTTCACGCCATCGGCGCCGCCTGAATCAGGCTCTAGAAGAACAGGGGCTCGGCCTTCTTCTCCGGCGGCGGCGCGGGCTCGGGGCGCTGATCCGGCGGCGGCGCCGGCTGGGGCGCGGTGGGGCGCACGACGGGCCGATCGGGCGCGGGCGCGGTCTGAGGCTCGGGCGCCGTCTCGACATGGGGCTCGCCGACCTCGTCCTCGCCCGCGAGCTGGCCCAGCAGGTCGCCGACGGGATCGGGCGGCGCCCAGCCCTCGGGCATGGCGGGACCGGACGGGATCGGCTGGACGTTCAGTCGCGGCAGGGCCGCGTCCATGAATCCTTTCCAGATGGCGGCGGGCGACTGGCCCCCGGTGACGCCGCGCATCGGCGTATTGTCGTCCTTGCCGACCCAGACGGCGACGGTGAAGCCGCCGGTGTAGCCGACGAACCAGGCGTCCTTGTAGTCCGAGGTCGTGCCCGTCTTGCCCGCGACGTCCCGGCCGGGGATGGCGACGGCGCGCGCGGTGCCGCGCTGGACCACGCCGCGCAGCATCTCGTTCAAGTAATAGAGGTGCGGGTTGTTGATCGCCTGCACGCCCGCCTCGCCTCGGTTCGAGCGCTGATAGATGACGCGACCCTGGGGCGTGCGGATCCGGGTGATGCCGTGGGCCTCGACCCGGCGGCCGCCGTTGGCGAAGGCGTCATAGGCCTGGGCCATCTCCAGCGGGCTGACCTCGACGGCGCCCAGCGCCATGGCCGGCTCCAGCCCGATCCGGCTGGTGATCCCCAGCCGGCGACCCGCGCGGGCGACGGAGTCCCGGCCCACCTCGTCGGCCACGCGCGCGGCCACGGTGTTGGTCGACTGGGCCACGGCGTCAGCCAGGGTCATCGGGCCTGAGAAGGTCCCTGAGTAGTTGCGCGGCTCCCACGCCCCGATCCGGATCGGCTCGTCCACCACTGGGGTCTGAGGCGTGTAGCCGGCCTCGAGCGCGGCGAGATAGACGAACGGCTTGAACGCCGAGCCCGCCTGGCGACGCGCGTCGACGGCGCGGTTGAACTGGCTCTCGGCGTAGGAGGCGCCGCCGATCAGGGCGCGCACCCGGCCCTCGCCGTCCAGGGCGACCAGCGCCGCCTGCTCCACGCCCCGGCCGCCGTCGCGCTCCAGGATGCGACGCACGTTGCGCTCTGCGGCGGTCTGCAGCGTGAGGTCCAGGGTGGTCTCGACGATCAGGTCCTCGGTCGGTTCGCCGACCAGTCCCCGGATCTCTCGATCCAGCCAGTCGATGAAGTACTGGGCGTGCTGGGTCGCCAGGGTGCGCGACACCCGCACCGGCTCCAGCGCGGCGGCGCGGCGCTGTTCGGGCGTGATCACGCCCGCGTCCTCCATCTCGTCCAGAACCACGGTGGCGCGCGCGGCGGCGCGTTCGCTCTCGGACACGGGGGAATAGCGGGACGGCGCCTTCAGGAGGCCGGCCAGAAGCGCCGCCTCCCCGACCGTCAGATCCTTGGCCGACTTGTCGAAATAGCGCTGGGACGCCGCCTCGATGCCATAGGCCCCGGCGCCGAAATAGACCCGGTTCAAATAGAGGGCGAGGATCTCCTCCTTGGAGAACTTCATCTCCAGCCACACCGCCAGCATCAGCTCCTGGGTCTTGCGCCGCAGGTTCTGGTCCGGCGTCAGGAACAGATTCTTGGCCAGCTGCTGGGTGATGGTCGAGCCGCCCTCCACGACCCGGCCGGCGCGCATGTTGCGCACCACCGCCCGGCTCATGCCGATCGGATCGAAGCCGGGGTGCCAGTAGAAGCGACGGTCCTCGATGGCGATGAAGGCGGCCGGCACATAGTCGGGCAGCTGACTGAGATCCGCCGGCGGCGCCTGCTGCGAGCCACGCGTGGCGATCAGGGCGCCGTTACGGTCCAGATAGGTGATCGAGGGCTGGCGATCGACGTCGTACAGCGCCGAGGTGTCCGGCAGGCCGCGTGCGAACACCGCGAAGAAGACCACGAGGAAGATCAGGCCCCAGACGCCGATCACCGCGCTCCAGTAGAGCGCGCGCTGCAACGGCGTGCGACCGCCCGATGCTCGTCCTGACGCCGGACCCGCCATGTCGACCCCTGAACCTGGTTCTCGCGCCGTCTCTAGCGCGTCCGCCCGCACGCGGAAACGCCCCCGTCACACGAGCGTGAGGGGGCATTCCGCCGAAACGATGACGCTGAAGGGCGTCAGTCTAAAAACGCGTTCACCTCCGAGGCGAAGACCTCGGGCTGGTCCAGCATGATGAAGTGCGCGCTGTCGTCGATGCGCTTCAGCTCGGCCGACGGAAGCGTCGCGAACGAGGCGCGATAGATACCGTCGGTCATCTCCGGCGTCATGCCCGGCGCGTTGAAGGCCACATAGATCACCTCCACCGGGGCGGTGATGTTCGGCAGCTCCGGCCGAAGGTCGGTGACGATCAGCTCCCGGTAGGCGTTGGCGCTGGTCGTGCGGTCGCTTCGGCGGGCGTGCTCCAGCGGCCCCGCCCGCTCGGCCTCGGTGGCGATCATGCCGGCCAGGGTGGCGCTCAGCTGCGCGTCATAGGCCTCGGCCGGAGCGGCCAGCATGCCGGCGCGCACCTGGTCGGCGACGGGCGCGACGCTCTCGGCCGTGGCGGTGGGGCCGCCGAACATCGGCCCCATGAAGGGGATCATGTCGACCACCATCAGCTTGCCGACGCTGTCGGGATGGCGGGCGGCGAGCATCATGCCGATCGTGCCGCCCATCGAGTGGCCGATGACCACCGGCTTCTGCAGTCCCTGCTCGGCGATGTAGCGGGCCAGCTCCTCGGCCACCGGGGCCGCGACCGGTCCCTCGGCGTTGTCCTCCACCGGTGCGCCGGCGAACCCCTGGATGTGCAGCGCATGGACCCGCCAGCCGGGCTCCAGCCGCTCGACCAGCCCGTTGAACACGTCCGGGTGTGAGGACAGGCCCGGGATCAGGATCAGGTCGCGGCCGGGGCCCGACGTCTCGCCCTCGAGCCGCACATGGAAACGGCCCGACTCGAAGGCGGCGTGGCGGTGGCCGTGCGCGGCCGGGTCGTGGGCGTGGGCCTCGTGCTCCTGGGCCAGAACGGGCGCCGCGGCGAGCGCGAGCGCGGAGGCGGCGATCAGAGAAGCGGTGCGGATCATTCGGTCATCTCCCTTGTCGGCCGCCTTGTGGCGCATCTACTTTGCATTGTAAAGCACTTTGTATGTCCCGCTCGCGAGGGCGGGCGAGCCGGTGTAGACAGGCTTCATGAAAGCCTCCGCCGACGCCGCCGTAAAGCCGACCCCCAAGCCCGACGCGGCCGCCCCGACCGCCCGCTTCGGCCAGGGCTTCGTGCGCGACGCCTGGTACTTCGCCGCGCTGGCGTCGGACGTCGGCGAGGCGTCGTTGAAGCGCTACGAGCTGCTCGGGGAGCCCGTCCTGATCGGCCGCACGCGCGCGGGCCAGGTCTACGCCATGCGCGACATCTGCCCCCACCGCGCCGCGCCTCTGTCGGCAGGGCGGCTGGTCGAGCGCCCGGGCGAGGGCGAGACGGTGGAGTGCCCCTATCACGGCTGGCGCTTCCGGCCCGACGGCGTCTGCGCCGCCATCCCATCGCTGGTCGACAGCCAGCCGTTCGAGGCCGACCGCATCCGCGTGCGCTCCTATCCGGTGCGCGAGCGCCAGGGGCTGGTCTTCGTCTGGATGTCGGCCGACCCGCGCGGGTCCGAGCCCGACCATGAGCCGCCCCTTTTCCCCGGCGTCGTGGGCGGCGGGCCGAAGCTGGTCGAGGCGATGGACTTCGACAGCCACGTGGATCATGCGGTCGTCGGCCTGATGGATCCCGCGCACGGCCCCTATGTGCATCAGCAGTGGTGGTGGCGCTCCGAGCATTCGATGCACGAGAAGGCCAAGGCCTTCGAGCCGCGCGAGCACGGCTTCGCGATGGCGCGGCATGCGCCGTCGTCGAACAGCCGGGCCTACAAGATCCTGGGCGGCGCTCCGGCGACCGAGATCACCTTCCGCCTGCCGGGCTATCGCTGGGAGCACATCCAGGTGGGCGAGCGCCAGGTGCTGGCCCTCACCTCCCTGACGCCGATTCACCAGACCAGGACGCGGATCACCCAGATCTTCTGGTCCGACCACTGGGTCTTCGGCCTGGCCCGGCCTTTCCTGCGCCAGGGCGTACGCGCCTTCCTGAAGCAGGACGGCGGCATGGTGAACCTTCAGAACGAGGGCCTGCGCTACGATCCCGCCCTGATCTGGATCGACGACGCCGACACCCAGGCCAAATGGTACCAGCAGCTGAAGCGCGAATGGTCAAAGAGCCGCGCCGAGGCGCGACCCTTCGAGAACCCGGTCAAGCCGACGACGCTGCGCTGGCGCAGCTGACGGCCGGCGGCGGTCCGGGGCTCAGCGCGCCAGGGCGCCCGCCAGGATCGCCTTGATCTGCAGGCCCAGGTGCTCGCTCAGCTGGGCTTCGGACCACTGATCGTAGGCGGCGCGCCGGTAGTTGCCGACGAAGGCCTCCCAGATCAGCGAGGCCAGGAGCTTCACATCCACGTCCTGCTGCAGCTCGCCCGAGGCGACGCCCTCCCGGATCACGCCCTCGACCGCGTCGGTCAGCGGCTTCAGCGCCTCGCGGGTGCGCTGCTCGGCCGAGGCCGGCTGGAACCACGAGCGCGCGGCGATCGCCTGGACTAGGGGCAACTGGTCGTAGGTCTCGTGGTAGGCCGCCGAAAGACCGTTAAGCAGGCGCTGGGCCGTATCTCGGCCCGAGGTCAGGGCCCCCGAGGCGGCGTCGGCGATGCGGGCGATGTCCTCGGCCAGCACGGCCTCGAACAGCTCGGCCTTGTCCTGGAAGTTGGCGAACACCGCGCCGGTGGACATGCCCGCGCCCCTGGCGATGTCGCGGATGGTGGCGGCTTCATAGCCGCGCTCGGCGAACAGGCCGCGGGCGGCCTCCATGACCTTGCCGCGGGTGCGGACCTTGGCCGCCTGACGGCGATTGAGACGGGGTTCGGACGAAGACGACTCGCGGGACTCGAGAACGCTTGAGGACATTAACTGGGACTCTACGGAACGCGCCGGGCGGGGCGCTGACCTAGGTTGAGGGCCGCCTTCATCACGCAACGGTGACGAAAATGGGGTCTGCGGCCGAATCTTCGGTGGACGAGGGTCAGACCTTCTGACGCAGCGTGGAGCGCAGCGCGCGGCTGGGCCGGTCGCGCCGGTTCTCCGGGGTCGCCGCCTGGAACGCCTGGCGGAAGCGGTCGCGCCGCTCGTGGATGGTGGCCAGCACCAGCCCCATCGGCACGCCCAGGTCGACGAGGGTGTTCTCCGCCAGCTGCAGGCTGGCCTCCGTGGTCTCGGGCACGGCGTCCGTGACCCCCAGGGCGTAAAGCCGCGCCGCATGACGGTCGTCCCGCGCCCGGGCGATCAGGATGAGGTCGTCCCGCGCCGCCCGCGCCGCCTCGACGACCTCGTCCGTCTTGGTCGGACTGTCCATGGTGACGACGAGGGCCCGGGCGGTGTCCACGCCCAGGCGCTTGAGCATTTCAGGACGCGCGGCGTCGCCGAACACGACCGGCAGGCCCTCGCGACGCGCGGCGCTGACGGTGACGGGGTCAGCGTCCACCGCCAGCCAGCCCTGATCGTGCTCGCTGAGCAGTTCCGAGACGATCCGGCCGACCCGCCCATAGCCGACGATGAGGACACGGCGTTCCAGCAAGGCCTCCGCCTCGACCTCGGGTCCCGGCGCCGTCTCCTCGTCGGGGGCCTTGCGGATCACCCGCCGGGCGACGCGTTCGCCCAGAGCCGCGAGCACGGGGATGCAGAACAGGCTCAGCGTCGCCGAGACCAGCACCGACTGGGTGAAGCCCGGGCTGGCCAGACCCTCCACAAGCCCCGTGTTCAATATGACGAAGGCGAATTCACCCGCCGGCCCCAGAACGAGCCCTGTCTCCAGCGCCGCTCGCCAGGGAACGCCCCAAGCCCGCGCCAGACCCGCGATCAGGCCCGCCTTCACCGCGATCAGCAGGGCCGCCAGACCGATCACGCCCCATGGGTCGGCGGCGACCGCGTCAAGGTCCAGTCCGATGCCCACGCTGACGAAGAAGACCCCCAGCAACAGGCCCTTGAAGGGCTCTATGTGCACCTCCACCGCGCGTCGATACTCGGTTTCGGCCAGCAGCAGGCCGGCCACGAGGGCCCCCAGGCTCATCGACAGGCCGGCCGCTTCGGCGGCGGCCCCGGCCCCCACCACGACCAGCAGCGCGGCGGCGACGAACAGCTCCGACCCTTCCGCCTTCGCCACCCCGCGGAAAAGCGGCCGGATCACCAGCCGCCCAAGGATCACGATCAGGGCGAGGCCGACCGCCGCCGGCGCGAGCGCCAGCAAGGCGCGGCCGACCGCCGCCGGGCCAGGGGCCTCGCCCGCCCCGACCAAGGCCGCGATCAGGGTGACGGTGATGAGGATGGGAGCGACCGCGAGGTCCTGGGCCAGCAGCACCGCGAAGGCCGAGCGGCCGACCGCGCCCTTCAGCCGTTTGCGCTCCGCCAGGGCCGGCATGACCACCGCCGTCGACGACAGGCCGAGCGCCAGTCCCGCCACCACGGCGGCGCCCAGCGTCTGGCCCACGGCGAGAAATCCCAGCGCGAGGACCAGGCTGCACAGCAGCAGCTGCGACAGGCCGAAGCCGAACACCAAACGCCGCATGGCCTTCAGCCGGTCCCACGACAGCTCCAGCCCGATCGTGAACAGAAGGAAGGCGACGCCCAGTTCCGCCAGCACCTGAACCTGGGCGCGGTCCGAGATGGTGAAGGCGCTCACCCAGGGCGCCTGTTCGGCCAGCCGGCCCAGGCCATACGGACCGAGCAGCACGCCGGCCGCCAGGAAGCCGAGCACCGGGCTGACCTTGAGGCGGGTGAACAGCGGCACGACGACGCCGGCCGCGGCGAGAAAGAGCAGCAGGTCCTTGTAGGTGTCGCCGCCGTGCTCGGGCATGGTCCGATTTCCAGCCTGACTCGCCGCGATTGGCGACCCCCTCGCGCCAACATGAACTATTTTTTAGGCGGCGTCCCGGGAACCGGGCGATAGGGTCCGTCCCCGACGACTGTTTTTGCGTGAGGAAACAATGATGAAGCGCCTTCTCGTCGGCGCGGCCGCCGCCGCCCTGCTCTGCGCGAGCCCCGCCCTCGCCCATGACGACCCCATCGCGGACGGCGGCTGCCTGGACGAGGCCTGCGACATGGTGGCCCTGTTCCCGCAGGTGTCTCCGGGCCTGACGCCGACGGGCTTCGCCGGCACGGTCGCGCCGCGCTACGGCGCCTGGGGCTTCGATCTCGCCGGCCGTGACACCACGGTGGATCCGGGCGACGACTTCTTCCGCCACGCCAACGGCGGCTACATGGACGCGCTGGTGATCCCGGCGGACCGCACCCGCTTCGGGTCCTTCGACCTGCTTCGCCAGCTCTCGGACAACCGGCTCGAGGCCATGATGGCCGAACTGACCGCCGCCTCCGCCGATCCCGCCAGCGACGAGGGCAAGGTCGCCAACCTCTATCGCAGCTACATGGACGAGGCGCGGCTCGAACAGCTGGACGCCCAGCCGCTCGAGCCCCTGCTCGCCGAGGTGCGCGCCGCCGACAGCCACGAGGCCCTGGCCCGGCTGATGGGCGCCCGCCAAGGCGGCTTCGGCGGATCCTTCTTCGGCTTCGGCATCTCCGACGACGCCCGCAACCCCGATCGCTACGCCGTCTATGTCGGCCAGTCCGGGCTGGGCCTGCCGAACCGCGACTACTATCTGTCGGACCGCTACGCCGACAAGAAGGCGGCGTACCAGGCCTATGTCCAGACCCTGCTGACCATGGTCGGCTGGGATCAGCCCGAGGCGATGGCCCAGGCGATCGTCGACCTGGAGACCCGGATCGCGGAGGCGCACTGGACGCCGGTCGAGAGCCGCAACCGCGACCGCACCTACAACCCCATGACGCCCGCCGAGCTGGTCTCGGCCGCCCCCGGCTTCGACTTCGTCTCGTACATGAACGCGGCGGGCCTGGGCGAGGTCGAACGGCTGGTCATCCGTCAGGACACCGCCATGCCGAAGATCGCGGCGATCTTCGGCGAGACGCCGGTCGCCACCCTCCAGGCCTGGCAGGCGTTCCACACCGCCGACGACGCCGCGCCCTTCCTGTCCAAGCGGTTCGTCGACGCCCATTTCGACTTCCGCTCGCGGGAGCTGGCCGGTCAGCCCGAGCAGCGCAGCCGCCAGAAGCGCGGCGTCAGCTTCGCGGAAGGCGCCATGGGCGAAGCCTTGGGCCGCCTCTACGTCGCCGAATACTTCCCGGCCGAATCCAAGGCCCAGATGGAAGAGCTCGTCGCCAACCTGCGCCTGGCGATGGCCAATCGCATCCGCGGCCTGGAGTGGATGAGCGAGGAGACCAAGCTCCAGGCGCTCGACAAGCTCGAGAAGTTCGGGGTGAAGATCGGCTATCCCTCCGAGTGGCGCGACTACTCGGCGCTTGAGGTGCGGCCCGACGACCTGTTCGGCAATCAGGCGCGCGCCGGCCGTTTCCGCTGGGAGTACGACCTCAACCGCCTGAACGGGCCGGTCGACGATCAGGAGTGGGGCATGACGCCCCAGACCGTGAACGCCTACTACAGCTCGGTGAAGAACGAGATCGTCTTCCCCGCCGCCATCCTGCAGGCGCCGTTCTTCGACCCGAACGCCGACCCGGCGGTCAACTACGGCGGCATCGGCGGGGTGATCGGCCATGAGATCGGCCACGGCTTCGACGACCAGGGCCGCAAGTCGGACGGCGACGGCGTGCTGCGCGACTGGTGGACCCCGGCCGACGCCCAGGCGTTCGAGGCGCGGACCGCCCGGCTCGGCGCCCAGTACGACCAGTATGAGCCGCTGCCCGGTTACCGCGTGCAGGGCGGACTCACGATGGGCGAGAACATCGGCGACCTGGCGGGCGTTACGCTGGCGCTCGAGGCCTACCGCCTGTCGCTGGACGGCCAGCCGGCGCCGGTGCTGGACGGCGTCACCGGCGATCAGCGCGTCTTTTACGGCTGGGCCCAGGTCTGGCGCGGCGCCTATCGCGAGGACGCCATGAAGAACATGGTGGCGACCGACCCGCACTCGCCGCCGCAGTTCCGGGTGATCGGCCCGCTGCGCAACATCGACGCCTGGTACGACGCCTTCGACGTTCAGCCGGATGACGCCAACTATCTGGCGCCGGAGGATCGCGTCCGCCTCTGGTAGCGAGTTCCTTCTGGGAACGGATGAGGCCGGACCGTCGCGCCCGGCCTTTTTCGTTCCGCCAGGCGCCACAGCCGACATCCGGGCACGAAAAAACCCGCCGCGGGGGATACATCGCGGCGGGTCTTCTCGCTCTTGTCAGAGCGGACGTTTCCTCCCCGAAACGTCTCCGGCGCGGCGGCCTTTCCAGCCGCGTCACCGAGTGGTCGCAATTGAGCCGCTCGGTCGGCCCAAGTCAATCAACCGCCAAGGGAAATCCGGCCTTTTCCTGACTGATCGTTGATAATGAAACAAGCACGCCGCATTTTTCTCGAAGCTTATTCGAGAATCTTGAGGACCGCGGCCGTGAGGTGGTCGCGCGAGACGGTGAACTGCCCCGGGCGCTGGCTTTTCCAGGCCTCGTGGTCCGCCACGGCGGCCGCGGCGGCCCGGCCCGCGTCCAGATCCTTTATCGTCACCTGGCCGGCCGCGATCTCGTCGCCGCCCAGAATGACGGCTGCGGGCGCGCCGCGCCGGTCGGCGTACTTCATCTGCGCCTTCATGCCGGCCCGGCCCATGTAGACCTCCGCCCGGACGCCGGCGGCCCTCAACTCCGCGGCGGCCGCCAGATAGGCGCCCATGTCCTCGTCGGTGAAGACGATGACGACCACCGGCCCGCGCGCGGCCGCCGCGCCGTCCAGCCCCGCCGCCCTGAGCGTCGCCGCCAGCCGCGACACGCCGAAGGAGGCGCCGGTCGCCGGAACCTCCTGACCGGTGAACCGCGCCACCAGTCCGTCATACCGGCCGCCGCCGACGATGGAGCCGAACCGCACCGGCCGGCCCTTGTCGTCGCGGGTGTCCGCCAGCAGTTCGGATTCGAAGACCGCGCCGGTGTAGTACTCCAGGCCCCGCACGACGGCCGGGTCGAACCGGGCCGACGCGCCGACGCCGAACGCCTTCAGCGCCTGGTCGATCCGCTGCAGGTCCCTCAAGCCCTCCGCGCCCGCAGGCGTGGCGCCGACGATCGGGTCGAGCGCGCTCAGCACGGCCCCGCGCTCGCCGTCGGCCGGAACGGACAGGAAGGACAGAACCGCGTCGATGCCCGGACGGCCGAGCCCAGCGCCCCGGGTGAAGTCGCCGGACTCGTCCAGCCGCCCCTCGCCCAACAGCAGGGCGACGCCCTCGGTCCCGAGCCGATCCAGCTTGTCGATGGCGCGCAGTACGGTGAGCGTCTGCGCCTGGCCGTCGACCCCGGCCGCCTGCAGAACGCCGTTGACCAGCTTTCGGCTGGCGATCTTGATCACCGCCTGGCCGCCGCCGAGCCCCAGCGCGTCCAGCCCCTCCAGAGCCATGGCGATGATTTCGGCGTCGGCCTCGGGACGGTCCGACCCGACCGTGTCCGCGTCGCACTGCCAGAACTCCCGGAAGCGGCCGGGGCCGGGCTTCTCGTTTCGCCAGACCGGCCCATAGGCGTAGCGCCGGAACGGCTTGGGCAGGGTCTCCCAGTTCTGCGCCGCGTAACGGGCCAGCGGCGCCGTCAGGTCATAGCGCAGCGCCATCCACTGATCGTCGTCGTCCTGCAGGGCGAACACGCCCTCGTTCGGCCGGTCGGCGTCGGGCAGGAACTTCCCCAGCGCGTCGGCGTATTCGAAGGCCCCGGTCTCCAGCGGCTCGAAGCCCCAGCGCTCGTAAACGGGGGCGAGCGCCTGGACGATGCGGCGCTCGGCCAGCGCGTCAGGGCCGCGACGATCGGAGAAGCCGCGCGGGCTGCGGGCTTCGGGACGGGGCGCGGGCGGCGAGTCGGACATGCCGCGCCTTCTAGAGAGGGGGTCGGGCTTAGGGAATAGGGCTTTCGGCCGCCCCGATCCGACTCAGACGCCGCTCAGCCCCCGCTCAGGCGCGGCGGCGGCGCAGGGGCGGCAGCCGGCCGTACGTCAGGCCGCGCCACAGCCATTCCAGCGGGCCCATCTCGAAGCGGCTCAGCCAGAGCGGCGACCAGACCAGCTGGAGCAGCCAGACCGCGCCGACGACCCACCACATGCCGCCCGGCGCGAACCGCTCGTCGCCGAACCACATCGGCCCCCACGGCAGATAGAAGAGGCTGGCCATGATCAGGCTCTGGCTCAGGTAGTTGGTGAAAGCCATCTGACCGACCGGCGCGAACCGGCGTGAGACGATCCCGAGCCCGAACTTGGTCATGAGGATCAGCGCGCTGGCGTAGCCGAGGGTGATCACCCAGGCGAAGCTGGCCCCGATCCCGGCCATGCCGCCGGACGGATAGGTCCCGGCCTCCGCGTTGGCGTCCAGCCAGGCGTTGGGGGCGAAGAAGGCCAGGTTGCCGGCGGCCAGGGCCACGAGGATCAGATAGACCCACGCCGGCGCGCGGCCGACCAGGAACCCGGCCTTGAACAACCCGAGCCCCAGCCACATCAGGGCGATGGTGATCGGCGCCAGGAACAGGCTGAGCGTCTCCAGCAGGAGCCAGCTCTTGAAGTTCTCGATCTGGGCGGCCGGGAAGCCGGACTGATAGGCCGCGATCAGTGCCTGGATGTCCTCGGGCGTCGCCGCGAACGGGTTCTGGCCGGAGTCGCCCTGCCCGGCGAAGGCGGCCTGCGCCCAAAGCCCCAGCGCCGAGATCAGCGCGAAAACGAGATTCAGGCCGCCGCCGATGAGGATCAACCGCCTGGCCGACCAGGACCGGCCCAGCATCGCGATCAGCCCGCAGTAGGCGTAGTGCAGCAGGATGTCGCCCATCCAGATCGCGGCCCCGTGGATCAGCCCGAACAGGCCCAGCCACATCAGCCGGCGGTGCAGGACCGGGGCCTTCGCCTCGTCGTGCCGCTCGCCCCCGATCAGGAAGATCGAGACGCCGAACAGCATGGAGAACAGGCTCCTGAACTTGTCCTGGAAGAAGACGTCGACCACCCATTCGCCGGTGACGTTGGCGGCGTTCTCGACCCAGGGACGCGCCAGGGTCGGGTCGAAGTCCAGCGCCGGAGGCCAGGCGAAGGTCGCGGCGTTGACCGCCAGGATGCCCAGCACGGCGAAACCGCGCAGGATGTCCAGATGGATGATCCGATCCTCGCGCCGGATCGGCGCGGGCCGTGCGGCCGCTGCGGGCGCGAGCGTCACATCTTCGGCTGCGGACATGGCTTCCCCCCTCGCCTGTCAAGTAAGCTTGACCCTAGAGGAACCGTCCGAAATGTCAAAGGGCGGCGGCGCTCAGGCCTGTTCGCCCATCAGACCCAGCCGGTCGCGGACCTCCGGTTGCGGCTCGAAGGCGATAAAGGCGCAGCACAGTCCCGCCCATAGCGCGTAGCTGACCCCCACCAGGATGGCGATCGGCAGGCCGCCGACGCCGTAGATCAGGATGGTGGTCTCGCTGGCGCCCGCCGCCTGGGCGACGCCGCCGGCCTCGAACCAACCCATGACCGTGACGATCACCGTCGCGCCGATCTGCAGCGCCGCCGCGCCGGCGCCGCCATAGAGCAGGAAGCGCCAGACGATGCCCAGCCGGCCCGTGGGGCGACCGCGCCGATCCCGCTCGCGGGCCACGAGGTAGAGCCCGATCGGGGTGGCCGCCAGGCCGACCGCCAGGACGATCAGCCGCCAGTCCATCTCAGGGCCCAGCCTCCAGTTGGCGGGCGGCCAGATCGGCAGGGTCAACACCAGCGGGGGCCACGCCGCACCGCTCAGGCAGGCGAGGATCGCGAACATCGGCGCGGAGTCCCGCCACCGGACCCGACCACGGCCGGGCAGCTCGCTCAGGCGCTCGGGCGTCCTCATCGGGTCGGCTCCGGCACGTCGCCGGAATAGTCATAGAAGCCCCGACCCGACTTGCGGCCCAGCCAGCCGGCTTCGACGTACTTCACCAGGAGCGGGCAGGGCCGGTACTTGGTGTCCGCCAAGCCGTCGTGCAGCACGTTCATGATGGCGAGGACGACGTCCAGGCCCATGAAGTCGGCGAGCTCCAGCGGTCCCATCGGATGGTTGGCGCCCAGCTTCAGCGCCTTGTCGATGGAGGCGACGTTCCCGACGCCTTCGTAAAGCGTGTAGATCGCCTCGTTGATCATCGGCACCAGGATGCGGTTGACGATGAAGGCGGGAAAATCCTCGGCCTCGGTGGTGGTCTTGCCGAGGGACTCGGCGAAGGCGACGGCGGTCTCGTAGGTGGCCTTGGAGGTGGCGATGCCGCGCACGATCTCCACCAGCTTCATCACGGGCGCCGGCTTCATGAAGTGCAGGCCGATGAACCGCTCCGGCCGGTCGGTCGCGGACGCCAGGCGCGTGATCGAGATCGAGGAGGTGTTGGACGACAGCAGCGTGTCCGGGCCCAGGTGCGGCGTCAGGGCGGCGAACACGGCCTTCTTGACCGCCTCGTCCTCCGTCGCCGCCTCGATCACCAGATCGGCGCCCGCGGCCTCCTCCAGCGCGGTGATCGGCCGGATGCGCTTCAGGGCCGCATCGGCCTGATCCTGATCCAGGCCGCCGCGGGCGACGTTGCGGGCCAGGCTGGCGGCCACGCCGCCGATCGCCTGTACGGGCCGGCTGGCGTCGGAATCGTAGACGCCGACCTCGTAGCCGCCCAGGGCGACGGTCTGGGCGATGCCCATGCCCATCTGGCCCGCGCCGATGACGGCCACTCGCCTGATCGCGCTCATTCGAAAACGTCGGACCTCGCCCGGTGGAGAAGGACCGCCTTCTTACGCCATCGTCTCGCGAGGGCGAAAGACCCCGTGGAGACCCGCAAGCCTCAGACCGCCATCACCGTGCCGAGCAGCACACGGACGCCGGGACGCCCGATCACCCGGTCGAGCTCGGCCTGCATCTCGCGCGACAGGCGCTGGACGTCCGGCGGACGTCCGGGCAGGGCCTCGGCCGCGACCCTCTGGATCACGAGGTTGAAGGCGGCGCGGATGCGCGGCTGGGACTGCTGGGCCCGCTGCGCCAGGGCGGCGGGAGCGTCGACGCCCGTCTCGACCGACAGTACGCCGCGGCGGCCGTCCGGGCGCACCACCGAGGCGGTCATGGCCGGGTAGCGGACATAGGCGGCTTGCGCCGCGCCGCCGCCTCCACCGCCGCCCGTCTTCACATGGGCGAGCTTGGAAAATCCCAGAAGTGCGCGTCGATCCATGCCGGGAGGCTAACCCGGCGGGCTGAACATCCGGTTACGCGGCGTCAGCCCGATCGGCAGCCGCCATGGGCCTGAGGTCCAGCTTCGCGAAGAGGTCCGAGTCCGCGTCCTCGCCGGGGTTGGGCGTGGTCAGCAGACGGCCGCCGACGAAGATCGAATTGGCCCCGGCGAGGAAGCACAGGGCCTGAAGCTCCGTCGACATGCCTTCACGGCCCGCCGAAAGCCGCACGATGGATTTCGGGCACACCAACCGGGCCACGGCGATGGTGCGCACGAACTCGATCCCGTCGATCGCGCCCTCGGCCATCACCCGGTCGCCCAGCGGCGTGCCGGTGATCGGCACCAGCGCATTAACCGGCAGGCTGTCGGGATGGGCCGGCAGGGTCGCCAGCGCGTGCAGCAGCCCGGCCCGGTCGCGGCGCGCCTCGCCCATGCCGACGATGCCGCCGCAGCAGGTCGCCATGCCGGCGTCCCGCACGTGCCGGAGCGTGTCCAGCCGGTCCTGATAGGTCCGTGTCGTCACCACCTCGGCGTAGTAATCCGGACCGGTGTCCAGGTTGTGGTTGTAGTAGTCGAGGCCGGCGTCCTTCAGCTGTCTCGCCTGATCCGCCGTCAGCATGCCGAGCGTCGCGCAGGTCTCCAGCCCCAGCGCCTTCACGCCCGCGATCATGGCCGCCAGCTTCGGCGTGTCGCGGTCCTTCAGCTCGCGCCAGGCCGCGCCCATGCAGAAGCGGCTGGCCCCTCCGGCCTTGGCCGCCATGGCTTCGGCGATGACGGCCTGGGCGTCCATCAGCTTCTCGGCCTTCAGGCCCGTGTCGAAATGGGCCGACTGGCTGCAGTAGCCGCAGTTCTCGGCGCAGCCGCCGGTCTTGATCGACAGCAGCCGCGAGGCCTGAACCTCGGACGGATCGAACCAGGTCCGGTGCACGCTCGCCGCCCGGAACACCAACTCCATGAACGGCAGGTCGAACAGGGCCTCGACCTCGGCGAGGGTCCAGTCGTGGCGGGGCGTGGCGAGGTCTGCGGCTGTCATGGCGCCGTCCTTAACCGCCGTCGGCGGGCGCGCCAACCCGGCTCAGCCGCGCAGGCAGCGACCGGCGCGCGCCACGGCCTCCGGCGCACCCGAATGGACGGCCGCCGGCGTGTCCGTCGCCACGATGGCCAGGCCCTCGTGCACCAGGTCGGCGTACTCAGACGGATCGCCGTCGGCCGCGAACCGGTCGTCGCGGCGCACGCTCTCTCGGCCCAGCGTGCCGAACATCGGCTCCACGCCGCGCCCGGCCAGGGCCCTCCACAGCTCGGGCCGAGGCTCGCGCGTGCCGGTCCAGGCCAGGACCTTCGTCGGGTCGAGACCCGCCAGGTCCTCGACCCCGTCGATCGGGACGGACAGGCTGAGCTCCGGCGCCAACCGGTGCAGGATCCGGGCGTCCTCCAGGTTCGGGGCGATCAGGACGGCGGCCTCGGCCATGTCCGCCGCGCGCACCGCCTCGACGACCGCGCGGAAAAGGCGCTCGCGATCCCCCTCGATCTTGAAGTCGATCGACGCCACGCCGCCGACCTCCTTGATGGCGGCGAGCGCCTCGGCGAAGGTCGGGACCGGCTCTGAGGTGATCCGCCCGGCGCCGTCGACCAGCCGCGCCCGGCGCACCTCGGCCAGGGTCAGCCGCGCGACTTCGCCGGTTCCAGTCGTGGTCCGCTCCAGATCGTCGTCGTGCATCAGGATCAGGGCGCCGTCGGCGGTCATCGCCACGTCGATCTCGAGCATGGCGCCGGGGATCTCACGCCCGGTCCGGCGGATCGCGGCGAGCGAGTTCTCCGGCGTGGTCTCGTCCCACACCGCCCGGTGCGCGGAGACCAGCAGGCCGCCATCCCTTAGGCAGTCGAAACGCGCGTCCAGTCCCCTCTCTTCGTCGCGGAAGGTCGGCGCGGCGGCGCAGGCGGCGGTCGCGAGGCCCGCGGCGAGGGCGAGGGCGATCAGGGATGGGCGCATGGGACAAGCCTCCGTGCGACCGCAACAGCACGCGCGGGGCCGGATCGCAACAGCTCTAGTCGGCCTGCGACTGGGCGAAGGGCCCGAACACCGCTCCGACGAAGCCGCCGGCCGTCCGCGTGCTGAGCGTGCGGCCGTCGATGTCGTCCGCGAGCGTCCGCCACGCGGCGTCTCCGGGCGCCCAGGCGGCGGTGTAGCGGTCGCCCACAGCCGTGAACCGGAAGCGCACCGGCCCTTCGGCCTCGAGCGGCGCGTCGGCGATCAGCACCCCGTCGGCCGGCTGATCCGCCCCCGTCCGCGACCTTAGTTCGACGCGCGGACCCCTCGCGGTCCTCACGACCGAAATGGCGTGCCAGTAGTCGTCGCTCTGCAGCGCCGCGAAGCCGAAGCGGTCGCCAAGCCGCGTCGGCGGAGCGCTGAGGGTCGTCTCGGCGACCGCGTTCTGGTGCTGCTGGCGGCGCGCGAGGAAGCTCGGATTGCCGTTGTCGCCGAGCCCGACCGGGCGGGCGGCGAGCACCAGACGGCCCTCCTGGACCCGGCTCCAGGTCTCGCGCGGATTGCGCATCATCATCCATTGCGGGCCGAGCGGCGCGTCGAACGTCTCCTCGATCTCGAAGGCGCCGCTGGTCGGCTCGGGGCCGGGCCCGGCATCGGGCAGGCCGGGCCTTGCGGCCGCATAGGGGATCACCTCGCCCGGGCGCGTGATGACGGGCCACTCGCCGGACCAGTCCACCGGCATCAGGAAGGTCTCGCGGCCGGTGTTGTAAAAGTCGCCCTCGTACGGTCGGACGGCCAGGAAGGTGGCCCACCACGAACCGTCCGGCAGCTCGACGAAATCCGCGTGTCCGGCCGACGTGATCGGATGGGTCCGGTCGCGCGGCAGATCCCGCTGCGTCAGGATCGGATTGCCCTCCCAGGGCTCGAACGGGCCCTCGGGGCTGCGGGCGCGCAGGACCACCTGGGAGTGACCCTCCGCGGTGCCGCCCTCGGCGCAGATCAGATAGACCCACTCGCCGCGCCGGATCAGATGCGGCCCCTCGATCCAGATCGGGTTGGTCTCGGGCTCCACCCCGCCGTCGACCAGCACGGTGCGGGGACCGAAGGTGCGCTTGGCGACCGGATCGAAGCGCTGGATCCAGATGGCGCGATGACCGTCGTAGCGCGGCTCGCCCTCGGGCGGACCGTTGTTCAGGATCCAGGCGGAGCCGTCGGAGTCGAAGAACAGCGAGGGATCGATGCCGCCTGCGAGATCGGGCAGCCAGACCGGGTCCGACCAGGGGCCCGCCGGATCGGTCGCGGTGACCAGGAAGTTGTCGCCGCAATCGACGCAGGTGTTCAGGATCCAAAAGGTCCCGTCGTGATGTTCGATGGCCGGCGCGAACACGCCGCGCGACAGGCCCAGCGTCCCGAAGTCCAGCTGGTCGGGCCGGTCGATGGCGTTCCCGACCTGGGTCCAGTTGACCAGGTCGCGGCTGTGGAAGACCGGAATGCCCGGGAAGTAGGCGAAGGTGGAGGTCACGAGATAGTAGTCGTCGCCCGCCCGGGTGATCGACGGGTCCGGATGGAAGCCCTGCAGGATCGGATTGCGATACTGGCCGGGCTCCAGCGGCGCCGAGTTCTCCGGGTCGCTTCCGGCGTAGCGGAACCTCTCGAACGCCGCCTCCTGCGCCGCGGCCGTGCAGCCCAGCAGGCTGACGGCCAAGGCTGTCGATAGGGTCCAGGCGCGCATCTCGTCCTCCCGTCAGGCAATAACTCAGACTATTGCGCTGAGGCGGCCTGTCCACCCTTCGGGCCCCATATAAAGATATCCTTATGGGTTTGTTGCCCCTCGGGCCGCCCCGGTCTATAGGCGGCGCGATCCGCCGGCGCCGCCGCGCCGCTCGATTCCGAGGAGCTCCCATGCCCGACTACATCGTCCGCGACATCAGCCTGGCCGACTGGGGCGACAAGGAGATCGCGATCGCCGAAACGGAGATGCCGGGCCTGATGGCGCTGCGCGACGAGTTCGGCAAGGACCAGCCGCTGAAGGGCGCTCGCATCGCCGGCAGCCTGCACATGACCATCCAGACGGCGGTGCTGATCCAGACGCTGGAAGCGCTCGGCGCCGAGGTGCGCTGGGCCTCATGCAACATCTTCTCGACCCAGGACCACGCCGCGGCCGCCGTCGCCCGCAACGGCACGCCGGTCTTCGCCGTCAAGGGCGAGACCCTGGAAGAGTACTGGGACTACGCCCACAAGATCTTCGAATGGGCCGACGGGGGCTATCCGAACCTGATCCTCGATGACGGCGGCGACGCCACCCTGCTGTGCGTGCTCGGTCCCAAGGCCGAGAACGACGCCTCCATCCTCGACAATCCGACCAACGAGGAAGAGGAAGCCCTCTACAAGGTCATGAAGCGCTATCTGGCCGAAAAGCCGGGCTTCTATTCGGCCATCCGCGACGCCATCGGCGGCGTGTCGGAAGAGACGACCACGGGCGTGCACCGCCTGTACCAGATGGCCGAGCGCGGCGAGCTGCCCTTCCCCGCCATCAACGTCAACGACAGCGTCACCAAGTCCAAGTTCGACAACCTTTACGGCTGCCGCGAGAGCCTGGTCGACGCCATCCGTCGCGGCACCGACGTGATGCTGTCGGGCAAGGTCGCGGTGGTCTGCGGCTATGGCGACGTGGGCAAGGGCTCGGCCGCCAGCCTGCGCCAGGGCGGCGCCCGCGTGGTCGTGACCGAGATCGACCCGATCTGCGCGCTTCAGGCCGCCATGGAAGGCTATGAGGTCCAGACGCTGGAGGACGTCGCCGACAGGGCCGACATCTTCGTCACCGCCACGGGCAACAAGGACGTCATCACCGTCGATCACATGCGGGCGATGAAGAACAACGCCATCGTCTGCAACATCGGCCACTTCGACTCAGAGATTCAGGTGGCGGGCCTGAAGAACTTCAAGTGGGACGAGATCAAGCCGCAGGTCCACCACGTCGAGTTCCCGGACGGCAAGAAGATCATCCTGCTGTCCGAGGGCCGGCTGGTGAACCTGGGCAACGCCACGGGCCACCCGTCCTTCGTCATGAGCGCGTCCTTCACCAACCAGACCCTGGCCCAGATCGAGCTTTGGACGAACAGGGCGGCCTACGGGAACCAAGTCTACACCCTGCCCAAGCACCTCGACGAAAAGGTCGCGGCGCTGCACCTGGGCAAGCTGGGCGCGAAGCTGACGACCCTGAAGCCGGACCAGGCCAGCTACATCAACGTGCCGGTCCAGGGGCCCTTCAAGCCCGAGCACTATCGCTACTGATCGGCCCGCGACGGGTCAGGCGGCGATCGCGGTCCGGGCTTCCGGCTCGCGGTCGCGACCCGTCAGGCTGGTTTCGAAGTCGGCGAACAGATCGATCAGCTCGGCGACGTCGGGCTGGGCTTTGCCGCGCTGGAAGCGATAACGCCAGAAGCTGACGATGTGCTGGATCGCGCCCAGACGCTCGCCCAGCTGCGCGAAGAGATCCGGCGCCGCCAGGAGGAAATCGCGGAAACCGGCGGGTCGGCCGTGCCGCGTCAGCTCGGCATAGGCCGTGTCGTAGACACGCAGCATGCCCGAGGCGTCGTCACAGGTCTCGACGATCAGCTCGCGGATGCGCGCCCGGCTGCGCTCCAGGGTGATGCGCGACAGCGGATCGGGGCGGCCGCGCGGCTTGACGGTCCGGACCGACTCCGACACCTGGCCGATCTCGCCGATCAGGCTGGCGAGCGACCACTTGTAGTAGAGGAAGCCCTTCCAGCAGAAGACGCCCTCCTGGTACTCGCTCGGCCTGAGGCGGAATGTCTGGCCCAACGTCTGCAGGTCGCCGCCCGGCCGGCTCGACAGGATCTTGGCGGTCAGCCGCGCCACCGGATTCTCGGCCGCGAGGTCCGCCCCCTCGCCCAGGCTGAGGTCCACCAGCGAGGTGATCTCGGTCGCGACGAAGGCGGTCATGCGGTCGAGGTCGGCCGTGCTCAGATTGAAATAGCAGGCCGCCGGCTCCACGCCGTGTCGGCGCAGCTGTTCGCGCAGCAGAAACGGATCCAGCCCGGGCAACTGGTCGAGCAGACGCAGTGTCCGGGCGTCCTCCGAGTCCGGCTCCAGCCCGAAGTTCTGAGCCATCGCGAGGTCGTAGCCGATCTGGCCCACGAACAGATACCGACCGCCGAGGCTCAGGTCGGTCTCGTCGATCGGCAGGATCACCTTGGTGCCCACGAAGCGACGCCTGCGGAATCGGTCGATCTCGTCGCGCCGCAGACGGTGCTTGATGAAGATGGCCTGGTTCAGCCGGCGATCCCTGAACATCGGCCGGGCGCGCCACTCGGGATCGCGTCCGTGATCCTGGCTGACCGTCAGCAGGTTGAGCACCCGCGCGGTCGAGGCCGATTGGTTCAGATTGGCCAGGTTGCGGATGGTCCTGTCGCGCATGCGTCTCCCCGAACGCTGATCCTGACGGCGCCGCCTTTCGGTCCCGTCGACGGATGTGGTGAGCGAAGCGTTGACGCGGCCACGCGCCACGCCCTCCGCCCGCTGGCGTCCCGACGCATCCGGGCCTAGGTTCCGCGCATGACCGTGTTCGACATCCTGATCCTCCTGGCCATCGGCGCGGTGGCGGTGACGCTGGGCTTCGGGCTGAAAGCCCTCTTCACCCCCGGGGCCCAGGCGCGCAGCCGGTCCAACAAGCTGATGCGGCTGCGCGTGGCGCTGCAGGCGACGGCCATCGTGCTTCTGGTCGTCGGCATGTGGTGGAAATCCACCCAGGGCGGCTGAGGTCATGGTCCGGCTGAACCGCATCTACACCCGCACCGGCGACGACGGCTCGACCGGACTGGTCGACGGCTCGCGGGTGTCCAAGGCCGATGCGCGGGTCGAGGCCTACGGGGCGGTGGACGAGCTGAACGCTGTTCTCGGTCTGGCGCGGCTGCA
The DNA here is from genome assembly GCF_042434805.1 of Brevundimonas balnearis. Classification (NCBI taxonomy): domain Bacteria; kingdom Pseudomonadati; phylum Pseudomonadota; class Alphaproteobacteria; order Caulobacterales; family Caulobacteraceae; genus Brevundimonas; species Brevundimonas balnearis. Next base: position 162,622 of record NZ_JBHLSW010000006.1, read on the forward strand.
CGCCGGCGCGGACGCGGAGCTGGATGCGATGCTCGGTCGCATCCAGAACGAGCTGTTCGACCTGGGGGCCGATCTCGCCACGCCGCTCGAGCCGAAGCCCGACTGGGAGCCGCTGCGGATCACGCCCGGCCAGATCGATCGGCTGGAGGCCGAGATCGACGCCATGAACGCACGGCTGCGGCCGCTCGACAGCTTCATCCTGCCGGGCGGATCGGCCCTCGCCGCCCACCTGCACCTGGCGCGAACCGTGGCGCGGCGGGCAGAGCGCGACGCCGTGCGGGCCGTCGCCCAGGGCGTGGCGTTGAGCGCCGAGGCGATCCGCTACCTGAATCGGCTGTCGGACCACCTGTTCTGCGCGGGGCGGCTGGCCAACGCCGACGGCGCCGACGACGTGAAATGGGTCCCGGGGGCGACCCGCTGACGCGGGCCTACTGCTGGCCCTGTTCGCGCGCCTGACGCTCCAGCGACAGGAGTTTGCGGTTCTGGGCGTTCGAGGCCTCGGCGCGGCTGACGCCCGCCGGCCGACCGGTGATGTCGGGAATGTAGATCGGCTGGGCGCAGGTCCGGCCTTCCAGGTCCCACCAGCCGCCCTCGGCCTCGCACCGCTCGCCGGGCTCGACCCAGTAGCGCTGGAACGCCAGGGTCGCGGTGACCGCCACGGCGAACAGGCCGAAAAACAGGATGGCGAGGCGCTTGAAGCTGAGATAGCGGCTCATTCGGGGCTCCAGAGGGAACGGCGACCGGTCGTCGCGCCTTGACCTCGCGTCACGTTGACAGCCGCAGGTTCGGCCTCCATTCCGTGGCGCAACATTTCGGCGATCCTAAGGACAGGCTCATGAAGGTTCTGGTCCCGGTCAAGCGGGTGATCGACTACAACGTCAAGGCGCGGGTGAAGGCGGACCAGTCCGGCGTCGACCTCGCCAACGTCAAGATGAGCATGAATCCCTTCGACGAGATCGCCGTCGAGGAGGCCGTGCGTCTCAAGGAAGGCAAGGAGCACCACGCGGCCGGCACGGCGTCGGAGATCGTGGTGGTGTCGATCGGCCCGAGCCAGGCGCAGGAGACGATCCGCACCGCCCTGGCCATGGGCGCGGACCGCGGCATCCTCATTCAGTCGGATTCAGACCTCGAGCCGCTGGCGGTCGCCAAGCTGCTCAAGGCCGTGGTCGACGAGGAGGGCCCCGAGCTGGTCCTGATGGGCAAGCAGGCCATCGACGGCGACAACAACGCGGTCGGTCAGATGCTCGCGGCGCTGCTCGACTGGCCCCAGGCCACCTTCGCCTCGAAGCTGGTGGTGGACGGCGGCACGGCGACGGTGACCCGCGAGGTGGACGGCGGCCTGCAGACCGTGGCCGCGCCGCTCCCGGCGGTGGTCACCGTGGACCTGCGCCTGAACACGCCGCGCTATGCGTCCCTGCCCAACATCATGAAGGCCAAGAAGAAGGAGATCGCCACGAAGGCGGTCGCCGACTACGGCGTGGACGTCAGCCCGCGCCTGAAGACGCTGAAGGTGGTGGAGCCGCCCAAGCGTTCGGCCGGCGTCAAGGTCGATAGCGCCGCCGATCTGGTGGCCAAGCTCAAGAACGAAGCGGGAGTGCTGTAAGATGGCTGTCCTCGTCATCGCCGATCACGACGGCTCGGCCGTCCGCGACACCACCCACAAGACCGTGACCGCCGCCAAGGCGATCTCGGGCGACGTCGACGTCCTGGTGCTGGGCCCGAAGGCCGTTGGCGACGCCGCCGCGAAGATCGAGGGCGTCCGCAAGGTCCGCGTCGCCGACGGCGCCGAAGTCGGCCACGGCCTGGCCGAGGCGGTCGCCGCGACTGTCCTGCCCCTGATGGGGGACTATGACGCGGTTCTGGCCCCGGCCACGACGGAGGGCAAGAACTTCGCCCCCCGCATCGCCGCGAAACTGGACGTGGCCCCGATCTCGGACATCATCGAGGTCGTGTCCGCCGACACCTTCACGCGCCCGATCTATGCGGGCAACGCCCTGGAGACGATCCAGACCTCGGACGCCAAGAAGGTGATCACGGTGCGCGCCACCGCCTTCAAGGCCGCGGGCGAGGGCGGTTCGGCGTCCGTGGAGACCGTCGGCGCGGTGGACGCCGGGAAGTCGAGCTTCGTCGGCGAGGAGAAGGTCAAGTCCGACCGTCCCGACCTCGGCGCCGCCAAGATCGTCGTGTCCGGTGGTCGCGCGCTGGGCTCGGCCGAGGAGTTTCACGCGGTGATCGAGCCGCTGGCCGACAAGCTGGGCGCCGCCGTCGGCGCCAGCCGCGCGGCCGTGGACGCGGGCTACGCCCCCAACGACTATCAGGTCGGACAGACCGGCAAGGTCGTCGCCCCCATGCTCTACATCGCCATCGGCATCTCCGGCGCGATCCAGCACCTGGCGGGCATGAAGGACTCCAAGGTGATCGTCGCGATCAACAAGGATCCGGACGCCCCGATCTTCCAGGTCGCGGACTTCGGCTGGGTGGCGGACTACAAGACCGCCGTGCCCGAACTTATGGCGGCCCTGGGCTGAGGAACCTCAAGGGCGATCCGGTCAGACCGGGTCGCCCGCGCCGCCAGCCGGGCTCAGTTTCCACCGGATGCGGGTCTCGGCGTCCGTGCGCGCCGAGCCGCGCACCACGATCTGGGTCGCGCGCCGGGTCAGGCCGTCCTCGACATGGACCGAGGGCTCGATCGCCACGTCCGGCCCGTCGGTGCGGAACCACCAGCCACGCCCCGAATGCCCCCGCAGCAGGATCGAGCGCCGGTCCCGCGCCAGCGACGCCTGCACGCCGGGCTCCAGATGGAAGCGCACCGCATAGGGCGCGGCGATCACGCGGACCTGCTGGCTTTCGCCGCGGCCGTGGCCGGGCGCCGGGTGCAGCCGCTCCTCGGCGCGCAGTTCGTCCAGCCGCTGGTCCAGATAGAGGCGACGCTGGTGCAGCAGGCCATAGGGCTTGACCCAGCCGTCGTGTTCCAGCTCCAGCCAGACCGCGCCCTCGCCTTCACGATGCTCGGCGTTGACGTGGTAGTCGGCGCCGAACAGCCGCGGCCCCAGCAGCTCGGCGCGCCAGCCGCCCAGCGGCTCCCCCAGCGAACCGTCCCCGAGGGTCAGGGTGGAGGCGCCGGGCGTGAGCCGGAGCGCCTGCCGCTCCAGCGCGCGCGGCGTCCAGGCGGCGCTGGAGATGAGTCGATCGCGCCCGCAGACGATCTCAAGCGCGAGGGGCTGGGCGCAGGCGGCCTCGCCCCAGCCGCCTTTCGCCGGCGACGCCGCGTCGGCCATGACGGTCAGCAGCGGACTGGCGATGCGGCGGTAGCCGTTGACCTCTCCGGGCCCGCTTTCGGGCGCCTTCTCGAGGTCGGACAGGGCCGCGGCGACCCGAGGCGCCCCCGCCGGGCCCCCACCCTGGAAGGCCGCCAGCCGACCATCCGGCAGGGTCATCCGCGCCAGCGCCTCGGCCAGCCGCCCGGAGGCCTCATGAACCGCGGGCGGCGCGGGCTCGCTGATCTGGTTGAGGGCGTCTTCCAGCGTGAGCAGGTCCAGCCGCAGCTCCAGCGCCGCCTCCGGAGAGCGCGAGGCGTGGCCGCCGTCCGGCCCGACCGTCGCCGCCAGCGCACCCGGCAGACGAGCCAGGGCCCTGCGCCTCAGCGACTGACCCGCCGAACCCGCCAGAACGCAGCCCGCCAGCGCCGCCGCGATGTACCGATCCGCCTTGGTCGCCACCCCGCCCGGCGGGCGCAGGAGCTGCCGAGCCTGACGCCCGAGGCTGTCGGCCAGGGCCGCCCGGTCCCCGTCGGCGGCCACCGCGCCCAGACGGCGGGCGGCGACCGACAGGTTGATCACCCGCCGCGCCAGGATCCGCGCGTCCCAGGCGAACGGCGACCAGCGCCGGAAGCCCGCGTCCCAGTGCAACACCAGCCTGAGCGCTTCACGCACCCCCCGCTCGCCGTTCAGCATCAGGGACGGCAGCCAGGCGAAGCTGTGCAGCTCGACCGCGAAGGCCTTGGATGGGCAGGCGCGATTGAAGGGATCGGCGTGCGGCGGGGCCTCCAGGCTGGCGCCCGCCAGCGTGAGGCGGCCGCCGAGCAGCAGCTTGCCCAGGGTCGGTTCGTGCGGGCGCATGTCGCGCGGGCTGGCGGCGAAGGCCGCGACCTTGGGCCCCTTCAGCGTCAGACTGTAGCCCGGCAGGCCATAGAGCTCGACCCACAGCTGCCGCGTCAGCACCCGACCGATGATCGCGGGCCAGAGGCTGGGACCGGCCGCCGCGCCGGCCGTCTTCACCGGGGTGCGCACCGGCGCGCCCGGCAGCCCCGGCGTCATGTCGGCGAGGGGCTGGAACACGTTCATCTCAGGCCGCCTTCAGCGCCGCGATGTTGGCGGCGTAGGCGTCCGCTCCGCCCTTGAACACCGAGGTCCCGGCGACCAGCGCCGTCGCACCCGCCGCCACGCAGGCGCCGGCGTTGGCCGCCGTCACCCCGCCGTCGACTTGCAGCACCGCCTGCGACCCCGCGCGGTCCAGAACACCGCGCACCCGCTCGATCTTCCTCAGCGAGGAGTCGATGAAGCCCTGGCCGCCGAAGCCCGGATTGACCGACATGATCAGCACGAGGTCCAGCAGGTCCACGACCTCCTCGACCACCGCGACCGGCGTGGCCGGGTTCAGCACCAGCCCGGCCTTGGCGCCCAGCTTGCGGATCGCGCCGAGGGTGCGGTGCAGGTGCGGGCCGCTTTCGGGATGCACGCTCAGCACGTCGGCGCCGGCCTCGCGATAGGCCTCAAGCCAGGGGTCGACCGGCGCGACCATCAGGTGCACGTCGAAGGGCAGGGTGGTGTGCGGGCGGATCGCCTTCACGATCGCCGGGCCCATGGTCAGGTTCGGCACGAAGTGGCCGTCCATGACATCGACGTGGACCCAGTCGGCGCCCGCCCGTTCGAGCGCCTTCACCTCCTCGCCCAGCCGGGCGAAGTCGCTGGCGAGGATGGACGGGCAGATGAGAGGTGCGGCCATGAGCCCTGCGCTTAAGGCGATGCCCGGATCGGGGCAAGCCTCGGCGCCGGATCAGGCGTCGGGCGTGTTGGCCTCGAGCTCCCTCAGCCAGACGGCGGCCGAGGCGTCGGACGGCGCGCGCCAGTCGCCGCGCGGCGACAGCGACCCGCCGGTCACCACCTTGGGGCCGTTGGGCATCGCCGAGCGCTTGAACTGGCTGGTCTGGAAGAAGCGCGTCAGGAACTTTCCAAGCCAGCCCTTGATGCTCGCCAGGTCATGGGCGATCCGCTCCGCCTCCGGCGTTCCGGCCGGCCAGTCGCCGCGCGCCGGGTCGCGCCAGGCCTGGTGCGCCAGATAGGCGACCTTCGACGGCCTCAGCCCGAAGCGGGAGATGTAGAACAGGAAGAAGTCGTTCAGCGCATAGGGGCCGACCGTCGCCTCGGTGGACTGGATCGCGCCGTCCTTGGCGGGCACCAGCTCCGGCGAGATTTCGGTGTCCAGGATGGCGCGCAGCGTCGGGGCGCAGGCGGCGCCCACCAGCTCGCGGTCGGCCACCCAGCGGATCAGGTGGCGGATCAGCGTCTTCGCCACGCCTGAGTTGACGTTGTAGTGGCTCATCTGATCGCCGACGCCGTAGGTCGACCAGCCGAGCGCCAGCTCCGACAGGTCCCCCGTCCCCACCACGAAGCCGCCGTTCTGATTGGCCAGCCGGAACAGATAGTCGGTCCTCAAGCCCGCCTGGACGTTCTCGAAGGTGATGTCGTGGACCGGCTCGCCCGCCGCGAAGGGGTGGCCGATCGCCTTCAGCATGGTCTCGGCGGTCGGCCGGATGTCGATCTCCGCGCCCGAGACGCCCAGCGCCTTCATCAGCGCCCAGGCGTTCGACTTGGTGCCTTCGGAGGTCGCGAAACCCGGCATGGTGTAGGCGAGGATTCCAGAGCGGGGCAGCTCCAGCCGGTCGAAGGCGCGGCAACAGACAAGCAGGGCCTGGGTCGAATCCAGCCCGCCCGAGACGCCGATCACGACCCTGGAGCCGTTGGTGGCCTTCAGCCGCCGCATGAGGCCCTGGACCTGGATGTTGAAGGCCTCGAAGCAGTCCTGGTCCAGCCGCGCCGGATCGTCCGGCACAAAGGGGAAGCGGTCCAGCGGCCGCCGCAAGGGCCCTGCCGGGTCGACCGTCGGCGCCGGCAGTTCGATCCGGCGGAAGGTCTCGGCGTCGATCTCGCGGCGGGCGCAGTCGGCGAAGGTGCCGGTCCTCAGCCGCTCCAGCCCGATCCGGTCCACGTCCACGTCGGCGACGGTCAGGGCGCCGTCCATGTCGAAGCGCGGGCTGTCGGCGAGCCTGGCGCCCAGCTCGTGGATCGTCGCCTGTCCGTCCCAGGCCAGATCGGTGGTGGACTCGCCCCACCCCGACGCGGCGAACACATAGGCGGACGCCGTCCGCGCCGACTGGCTGGCGCACAGCAGGGCGCGTTCGTCCGCCTTGCCGATGACGATGTTCGAGGCCGACAGGTTCAGCAGGATGCGCGCCCCGGCCAGCGCCTGCCGCGTCGAGGGGGGCAGCGGCGCCCAGTAGTCCTCGCAGACCTCGACCCCGAAGACGAAGCCGTCGCGGCCGTGGGCCTCGAACGTCAGGTCCGCGCCGAACGGAACCCAGGCGTCCCCAAACCGGGCGAAGGCGGGGTCGGCGTCGCCGGCGGGCGAGAACCAGCGTTTCTCGTAGTACTCGCGGTAGTTCGGCAGATAGGTCTTGGGCACGACGCCCCGCACCTCGCCGCCCGCCAGGACCACGGCGGTGTTGTAGAGCCGGTCCTCGACCCGCAGCGCCGCGCCGACCACGGCGATCAGGCCCTCGGCGGCCTTGGCCACCCGCGCCAGCTCGACCTCGACTTCGGCGATCAGGGCTTCCTGCATGTGCAGGTCGTCGATGGCGTAGGCGCTGAGCGACAGCTCGGGGAACAGCAGCAGCTCCACCCCCTCCGCCCGGGCCTGGTCGATCAGCCGGATCTGCTCGTCGGCGTTGGCCTTCGGATCCGCGGTGAAGACCACCGGCGTCGCCGCCGCCACCCGCACGAAGCCGTGGGTGCGGGGACTGTGGAAGGGGTGAAGCTGGGCCAAGGGACCTGTCCTGCCGTTGTAATGCTCATCTAGAGGATAAGGGCCGCGCCGCCAACGCGGGGACGATTGCCCGTGACGGCTCCAACGGCCCGCGCTAAGCGGGGTTCATGACCGACGCACCCAAGAAGGGCTGGTTCTCGCGCCTGACGGAGGGCCTCAGCCGCTCCTCCAAGCAGATGACCGAGCAGGTCGTCTCGGCCTTCGTGAAGGAACCGCTCAGCGAACAGGCGCTGGAGGGGCTCGAGGAGCATCTGCTGGAGAGCGACCTGGGGCCCGCGGCCGCGGACCGGATTGTCGAACGCTTCCGCGCGCTTCGCTTCGGGGCCAATCCTTCCGAGCTCGAGGTCAAGACGGCGCTGGCCGAAGCCGTGGCCGACGAGCTGAAGGGCCACCAGGCGACCTATGACCCCCTGGCGGGGCCCCGGCCCTTCGTCACCCTGTTCGTGGGCGTGAACGGATCGGGCAAGACCACGACGCTCGGCAAGATCGCCGCCGACCTGACCGCCCGGGGCGCCAAGGTGATGATCGTGGCGGGCGACACCTTCCGCGCCGCCGCCCGGGAGCAGCTCAAGGTCTGGGCGGAGCGCGCCGGGGCCCATTTCGAGAGCCGCCGGGACGGGGCGGACGCCGCCGGCCTCGCCTTCGACGCCTTCACCAAGGCGAAGGCCGAGGGTTTCGACGTGGTGCTGATCGACACCGCCGGGCGGTTGCAGAACAAGTCCGCCCTGATGGACGAGCTGCTGAAGATCGTGCGGGTGCTGAAGAAGGTCGATCCGGACGCCCCGCATGAGACGCTTCTGGTGCTGGACGCCACGGTCGGCCGCAATGCGCTCGAGCAGGAGAAGATCTTCGGCCGGACGGCCTATGTGTCCGGCATCGTCATGACCAAGCTGGACGGCACCGCGCGCGGCGGCGTGCTGGTGCCCGTGGCGCAGGCGTCCGACGCCCCGATCAAGCTGATTGGGGTGGGCGAGAGCATCGGGGATCTTCAGCCCTTCGACGCGCGCGCCTTCTCGCGCTCGCTGATGGGGCTCCCAGCGGAGGACGCGGCGTGAGCGGCACGACGGACGCGAAGCGGTCGATCCGCCAGGCGGTGGACTTCGGCGCCCTGCTGGCCTTTCTGGCCGCCTATGTGATCAACCGGTTCGGGCGCGGCCTGGACGGCCAGGAGGCGCTGGTCCAGGCGACCTGGGTGCTGGTCGCCGCCTCCGCCGTCGCCCTGATCGTCGGCTGGCTGGTCGAGCGCCGGCTGGCGCCCCTGCCGCTGCTCAGCGGCGGCTTCGCCCTGATCTTCGGCGGACTGACCCTTCTGTTCAACGATCCGACGCTGCTGAAGGTGAAGCTGTCGATCCAGAACGGCCTGCTGGCCGCCGTCCTGCTGGGCTCGCTGCCTTTCCGCAGATATCCGTTCAAGTATCTGCTGGAGAGCGCCTTCCGCCTGACCGAGGCCGGGTGGCGGGGGCTGACGCTGCGCTACGGACTGTACTTCGCCGCCGTCGCCGTGGTGAACGAGATCGTCTGGCGCACCCAGTCGGACGACGTCTGGGTCAGCTTCCGGGGCGGGCTGTGGCTGGCGTCGGCCGCCTTCGGCATCTGGCAGGTCGTGTACATCATGAAGCACATGATCAAGGACGACGACGCTCCGGCGCCGGAGAACCCCGACACCGGGCTCTGACGATCGTCGCCTCCGTCCACGGACCGCCTGTCGCAAAACGGTGAAGCCGCCCTGCTAGCTCTGCCCCGCCGAGAACGGGGATTCGGGCGATGGTGAAGACCAAGAAGTCGGATCAGTCGAAGGGGCCGCTGGCCCAGTCGCCCAGCCACCTGTTGCACCGCGTGCTGCAACTCGCGCTCGACATCTACGCGGAGGAGACGGGGCCCGACGCCCCGACCCAGCGCCAGTTCGCGGTGCTCGAGGCCTGCGCCCAGAAGGAAGGCCTGACCCAGACCGATCTGGTGAAGGCCACCGGCATCGATCGTTCGACCCTGGCGGACCTCGTGGCGCGGATGACCGCCAAGGGCCTGCTGCTGCGCGAACGCTCGACCATCGACGCGCGCGCCAACACCGTGCGCCTTTCGCCGGAAGGACAGGCGGCGCTGAACGCCGCACGCCCGAAGGTGGAGGCCGCTGACAAGCGTATTCTGGCTCTGCTCTCCAAGGGTCGCCGCGATGTCTTCATCGAAGTCCTGACCGAACTCACCGACGCCGCCGACGCCGCGCCCGCCGAGGCCAGGGCCGCCCTCAAGGCCGCCAAGAAGGCTGAGAAGGAAGCGCGGAAAGCCGAGAAGGCGGCGAAGAAGGCCGCCGAGGCCGCCGCGAGGAAGAGCAAGACCCCCAAGCCCAAGAAGGGTAAGGGCCGCGGCAAGACCGCCGAGCTCGGGGCCCCCGCCAACGAGGACGAGGCCGCCTGAGGCGGATTTCGTCGGACGGCGTTGTTCGAAGCCGTTTTTGCGTCGATAGTCGTCCACGACATGCTGGCCTTGACCATGCTCTTGGCCCTGGCTCCGATCCAGGACCCCGGCGCGCCCGGCGCCGTCGAGCCGGCGCGGGCGACGCTGGAGTCCTGCCAGTTCGAGACGGACAGATGGGTCTGCCGCTATCAGATGCCGGCCATCGCCATCGTGCCGAGCGCGGCCGGCACGGGGTCCAGCGAAGCGACCCCCCCTCAAGGACCGACCGAGCCGCCGCTGGAGGCCGAGGTCCTGAGCGCCGAGGAGCAGGACCTTGTTCTGCGCTGCGCCGAAGCGTCCTGGCTGTCGCTCTGCACCCCCGCCCAGCGACGGACGGCGCGCGCGCTCAGGGCCGAGGCGGAGGCCGATTCCGCGCTCCGCCAGAGCATCGGGGCGCGCATTGGCGCGGGCGACTGCGCCGGCGCGGAGCGGGCGGCCCTGGAGGCCGGGCGCCTGGCGTTGGCCGCGCAGGTGCGTGACTACTGCCGTCCGGAAGCTCAATAGCGAAAGGGCGGAGCCGAGGCCCCGCCCTGAAACGCTTCATGCTCCGAGAGTGGTCAGGGACGGCCGGGGGGGCACGCGCTGCCGCCGCCGGGGCAGGCGCCGAACGAAACGACCGGCGGATCAATGATGACCTCTGACGGACGCACCCGGATATCCGGACGCTCGATGTGGATCTGGGCGGCGCCGACACGGACCGGCGGCGCGTCGACCCAGACGGGCGGCGCCGACACATGAATCACCGGGCCAGGCACATAGACCGGCGCGCCGCGGACCCGCACGCCCGGCGCGGACACGTGGATCGGGGGCCCCGGCGGGCGCGGCGTATAGAACACGACGTCATAGACGCAGTCGCATCCGTCGCCCGGCGAATGCGCGTGCGGGTGACAATCGTCGGTCGCGGCGCCCGACATCAGGGCGGCGACCATAAGCGTTTCCAACATTCCAACCCCCTCGCTGATCGCCGTCACGGGCGATGTAACACGGTTAGATTAACCATGTTCCGGGGGCAAGCGCGGATCGCCCGTCAGGCGAGCGACCTTGCCTAATCCGCGTCCGGCCGCCCGCGCAGCGACTTGACCGTTGAGCGCCGACCCTTGGCCTCGAGACGGCGGCGCTTCGAGGCCAGGGTCGGGCGGGTGGCGACGCGCTTCACGGGTGCGATCGACGCCTTCTCCACGAGAGCGTTCAGGCGCTCCAGCGCGTCGGCCCGGTTCCGTTCCTGGGTGCGGAAGCGTACGGCGGTGATCAGGATCTCTCCGGCCTGGGTCGCGCGCGCGCCGGCCAGCTTCAGCAGCCGCTCCTTCACAGGATCCGCCAGGGACGGCGAGTTGCGGGCGTCGAAGCGCAGCTGCACCGCCGTTGAGGTCTTGTTGACGTTCTGCCCGCCGGGACCGCCCGCCCGGAAGAAGCGGAACTCGAGCTCGTCCTCAGGGATCGTCATGTCGCCCAGCCTACCGCGCCCTCCCGCCGAACGGGAAGGCGCGGCGAGGTCAGGTCAGCGGACGTAGGCGGGCGGCCGGGCGCCCTCGCCGCCGTCGCGATAGCGGTCGCGCAGCAGCAGGCCCCGGCTGGTCAGCGGTTGTTCGGCGCCGGCGATGAACACCGCCTCCGGCTGGCTGAGCGGCTCCAGCGGATCGCCCGACCAGACGACCACATCCGCCTCCGCCCCCGGCGTCAGGGCGCCGAAGCGGCCCTGCATCCCGAAGATGCGCGCGGGATCGACCGTGAGCGCGGCGATCGCCGCGTCGTGAGGCAGGCCGTTGGCCACGGCGTTGCCGGCGTTGTAGCGCGCCTCGCGGGCCCGGTGGACACCGCCCTCGTTGCCCTTGATGGCGATGGTCACGCCGGCCGCGTCCAGCGCAGCGGCGTTGCCGAGGTGGGCCGCACGGGTCTCGAAGTCGCCGGGCAGGTTGGCGGTGGCGTTGACCAGCACCGGCACGCCCGCCGCGGCGATCCGGTCAGCGACGAGCCAGCCCTCCTCGGCCCCGTCCAGGATGACCCGGATGTTCTCCTCCTCGGCGAGGCGCAGCACCTGAAGGATGTCCGCCGCGCGGTGCACGGTCACGATCAGGGGCATCCGGCCCTCGGCGACGGGGACCAGCGCCTCGAGGTCGGCGCGCGACAGCATCAGGTCGCGCAGACCCGCCCGCTCGTAGGCCTGACGGTTGCGGGCGTAGAGGCGAACCTCGGCCATCGTCTCCTTGAACAGGACGAACTCGGCGCCCCGCGCGCCGCCGGCGACGCCGGCGCCGGCCTCGCCGAACGGCGCGACCATGGCGACGCGCGGCTGAACCAGGATGTCGGTCCCCTGGGCCAGATGAACGACGGCGGCTTGGCCGGCGAACAGGCCTGGGTCGTGATAGCCGCCCTCGCCGGCGCCGGCGGTGTCGTGTTCGTGCACATGGCCGCCCGAGGAGCCCGGGTGGTTCGGCACGACGATCGCCCGGGTCAGGCCGCCGAGCCGCGCCACCGGAATGACGAAGGACCAGGGGTCCAGGCCGTAGGACACGTCGAAGGCGGCGCTCAGGGTGTTCGACTGGTTCGACAGGTCGTTGGTGCCGCCGACGGACGAAACCTCGGTTCCGCCCAGCCCGGAGTCCACCGCCACGAAGCCGGGCGTCACGATCTTGCCCGTGGCGTCGATCACCCGCGCGCCGGAGGGGGCGGGCCCGGTCCCGACAGAGGCGATGCGACCGTTCTGGATGACGACCGTGCCGTTCTCGATCACCGAGGATCCGGTCAGCACCCGGCCGCCGGTGATGGCGACGGTCTGGGCCATGGCCGGCAGGGCCAGCGCCACGGACGCGACGGCGGCGGCGAGGCCGCCGATCAGCTTGGCGGCGTTCATCAGCGGGTCCCTCCGGCGGCGGGGGCCAGGCCGTAGCCGGGCTGGCCCAGTTCGAAGTCGGACGCGGGCTGATAGCGCGGGTCCGAGCGGTCAAAGGTCAGGGCGCCGTCGATGAAGACCTGATCGGCGCGGGCGTAGATGCTGAAGGGATTGTGGCTCCAGATCACCACATCGGCGCGCTTGCCGGGCTCCAGCGAGCCGGTCTGGTCGGCGATGCCGAGCGCCCGGGCGGCGTTGGAGGTGATCCAGGAGATGGCGTGCTCCTCGGAGATGTTCATCCCGGCGCGCCGTCCCGCGGACAAGGCCGCGGCCGCTTCCTGGTTCAGGCGCTGGGTCAGAATGGCGTCATCGGAGTGGATGACCGCGCACGAGCCTTCTGGCGCGTCGACAAGGGCGGCGTTCTCCTCGATGCCGTCCAGGCTCTCCATCTTGAAGCCCCACCAGCCGGTCCAGGTCAGGGCGCAGACGCCCTCGCGCGCCAGTCGGGGCGCCAGCTTGTAGGCCTCGGACGCGTGGTGGAAGGCGGTGATGCGGAAGCCGAATTCGTCGGCGAGATCCAGCATCAGCGCCATCTCGTCGGCCCGGTAGCAGTGGTTCTGCACCAGGATCGAACCGTCGAGCACGCCCGCCAGGGTCTCGTTCTGCAGGTTGCGGGTCGGCGGGCTGCCCTCGCCGGTCTCTCGCCACTCGTCCCACTTGGCCTTGTAGTCGCGCGCGGCGATGAAGGCGGCGCGGTAGCCCGCCATGTTGCCCATGCCGGTGGCCGGAGTCTGGTTGCGACCACCGTAGACCCGGCTGGGGTTCTCGCCGCAGGCCATCTTCACGCCATAGGGCGCGCCGGGGAACTTCATCCCCTGCATGGTCACCGAGGGCACGTTGCGCACCGTCACCGACCGGCCGCCGATCAGATTGGCCGAGCCGGGCAGGATCTGGAGCGTCGTCACCCCGCCCTCGCGGGCCCGGTTGAAGCCGGGGTCCTGGGGCCACACGGAATGCTCGGCCCAGACCTGGGCGGTGTTGGGGCTGGTGGCCTCGTTGCCGTCGCTCATGCCCTGCACGCCCGGCGAGGGATAGACGCCCAGGTGGCTGTGGGTGTCGATGACGCCCGGCGTCACGAAGCGGCCCCGCGCGTCCACGACCCGGTGCCCGGCAGGAACCGGCGTGCTCGCGCCGCCGACGGCGGCGATGCGGCCGCCGGTCACGACGACGACCCCGTTCTCGATCCGCTGGCCGGTGGCGGTGAAGACCGTGCCGCCGACGATGGCCATGTCCTCGGCCGGCAGGGGCCGGTAGGTCGACGGATAGGGGTCCGGGTTGGCTGCGGAGTCCATGCCGGTGGCGAGCGCCTCCCGGTCGTTCGAGGACGTCGAGGCGCTCTGGTCGCCGCCGCCGTCGGTCGTGGCGCAGGCGGTCAGGCTCAGGGCGGCGGCGCCCAGCAGCAGGGCGCGCAGGCTCGCGCGGCGTATCGACATCATGCGGACAGCTCCCCATCGGCCGCGCGGGCGGCCCAACAGGATCATCCAAGCGCGGGCGTCGGCTGTCGTAAACCCGTAATCGGACTTAAGCCGCCCGGGACCCTCGACCTCAGAGGCCGCCCAGCAGCTGGTAGAGGGCGCTGCAGAACGGCGGCAACAGATAGGTCCGCATCCCGGACAGGATGAGCAGCGCCAGGATGGGCGTGATGTCGATGCCGCCCAGCGGCGGGATCACCGCCCTCAAGGGCGCCAGCAGCGGCGACACGATCGCGTCCAGCGCCGAGGCGACCTGGGCGACGAAGCGATTGCGGTAGTTGATGACGTTGAAGGCGAACAGCCAGCTGAGGACCGCATTGATGATGATCGCCAGCCAAAGGAGCTGGAACAGCGAGCCGATGATGAAGCAGATGAAGCCCGCCAGTCCGCCGCCGATTCCCACGTGTCGCTCCTCGTTGTTCGAGAGCCGCTTCTAGCCCGCCCGGCCCCCCGCGCAAACCCGCCCCGCACGGCTCAAGGATTCGGTTGACGCCGACACCGGCCGCTTCTATGTCGCGCCCTCGCCTTCCCGGGATCGGGGCCGTAGCTCAGTTGGTAGAGCGCGTCGTTCGCAATGACGAGGTCAGGGGTTCGACTCCCCTCGGCTCCACCAATCCCTGTTATATCAAGGGATTGGCCGGAAACAGGCGATAATTCTGACACCACGCTGCTACACACGGCTCCAAAGAGGTCGTCGAAAAAGCGTTTTACTACAGTCAGTTCATCGTCCAGAGACT
>NZ_JBHLSW010000007.1:0-526893 GCF_042434805.1 Brevundimonas balnearis
AGCGTCGTCTTGCCGTGGTCAACGTGACCAATCGTGCCGATGTTGCAGTGCGGCTTCGTGCGTTCGAACTTTTCCTTGGCCATTCTCTAGCTCCTTAGGCCCCGAGACCGGGGTTCCTCTTGGTTTCGGGGTTAAGTTTAGGCGGAGTACTTCTTGATCACTTCGTCGGCGACGTGTTGCGGCACCGGGTCGTAGTGGTCGTACTGCATGGTGAACTGGGCCCGGCCCTGGGACATGCCGCGCAGGGTGTTCACATAGCCGAACATGTTCGCCAGCGGCACGAAGGCGTTCACCACCGTGGCGTTGCCGCGCATGTCCTGGCCCTGGATCATGCCGCGACGACCGTTCAGGTCGCCGATGACCGAACCCAGGTATTCTTCCGGCGTCACGACCTCGACGGCCATGATCGGCTCGAGCAGCTTCGGCCCGCCCTTCTCGCGCAGTTCCTTGAAGGCCGCGCGCGAGGCGATTTCGAACGCCAGCACCGAGGAGTCGACGTCGTGGAAGGCGCCGTCGATCAGGGTCGCCTTGAAGTCGATCAGCGGGAAGCCGGCCAGCAGGCCGTTCTCCTTGGCCGACTCCAGGCCCTTCTGGACGCCGGGGATGTATTCCTTCGGCACGGCGCCGCCGACGATGGCGGACTCGAACACGAAGCCCGAACCCGGCTCGCCCGGCTCGAACACCAGCTTGACGCGGGCGAACTGGCCCGTGCCGCCGGTCTGCTTCTTGTGGGTGTAGTCGATCTCGGCCTTGCGGCTGAGGCTTTCACGATAGGCCACCTGCGGCGCGCCGATGTTGGCCTCGACCTTGTAGGTGCGCTTCAGGATGTCGATCTTGATGTCCAGGTGCAGCTCGCCCATGCCCTTCAGGATCGTCTGGCCCGACTCGTGGTCGGTGGAGACGGTGAAGGACGGGTCTTCCGAAGCCAGCTTGGCGAGCGCCACGCCCAGCTTCTCCTGGTCGGCCTTGGACTTCGGCTCCACGGCGATCTCGATGACCGGCGCGGGGAACTCCATGCGTTCCAGGATGACCGGCGACTTGATGGGATCGCACAGGGTGTCGCCGGTGCGGGTCTCCTTCAGGCCGGCCAGGGCGACGATGTCGCCGGCGTAGGCTTCCTTGATGTCCTCACGGTTGTTGGAGTGCATCAGCAGCATGCGGCCGACGCGCTCCTTCTTGTCGCGCGAGGAGTTCAGCAGGCCCATGCCGGTCTCCATCTTGCCGGAGTAGATCCGGCAGAAGGTCAGCGATCCGACGAAGGGGTCGTCCATGATCTTGAACGCCAGCACCGACAGGGGCTCGTCGTCCGAGGCCCGGCGAACCACTTCCTCTTCGGTCTTGTAGTCGATGCCCGGGGTCGGCGGGATGTCGACCGGCGACGGCAGGTAGTCGACGACGGCGTCGAGCAGCGGCTGCACGCCCTTGTTCTTGAACGCCGAGCCGCACAGGATCGGATAGAAGGCGCCGGTCAGAACCGCCTTGCGCAGGCACTTCTTCAGCGTCTCCTCCGAAGGCTCGTTGCCCTCGAGGTAGGCTTCCATGGCCTCGTCATCCAGCTCGACGGCGTTGTCGATCAGATACTGACGGGCGGCGTCGGCCTTGTCCTTCAGGTCGGCGGGGATCTCTTCGTCGCGGAAGGACGCGCCCAGGCCGTCGTTGTCCCAGATCACCGCCTTCATGCGGACCAGGTCGACGATGCCCTTCAGGTCCGACTCCTGGCCGACCGGCAACTGGATCGGCACGGCCTTCACGCCCAGGCGGTCGCGGATCGACTCCACCGACTTGTCGAAGTCGGCGCCCAGCTTGTCCATCTTGTTGACGAAGATGATGCGCGGCACGCGGTACTTGTCGGCCTGACGCCAGACGGTCTCGGTCTGGGGCTCGACGCCCGCGTTGCCGTCCAGCACCGTCACGGCGCCGTCGAGCACGCGCAGCGAACGCTCGACCTCGATGGTGAAGTCCACGTGGCCGGGGGTGTCGATGATGTTCAGACGCTTGCCGTTCCAGAAGGCGGTCGTCGCGGCCGACGTGATGGTGATGCCGCGCTCCTGCTCCTGCTCCATCCAGTCCATGGTGGCGGCGCCGTCGTGGACTTCGCCGATCTTGTGGGACTTGCCGGTGTAATAGAGGATCCGCTCGGTCGTGGTGGTCTTGCCCGCGTCGATGTGGGCCATGATCCCGAAGTTGCGGTAGTCTTCGATCTTGTGCGTGCGGGGCATGATACGGGCCTTGGGGAGCGTGCCTGAAAGGGATTTCCGGACGCCTCGGCGGCCGGTGTCGTGAACGTCTGAACTGTCGGATGCGACGGCGCGGGCGATTTAGCTCAAACCGCCCGCGCCGGATAGCCTTAGATGGGGATGCGGAACCCGGCTTACCAGCGGTAGTGCGAGAAGGCCCGGTTGGCTTCGGCCATCTTGTGGGTGTCTTCGCGCTTCTTCACGGCGGTGCCGCGATTGTTCGCCGCATCCAGCAGCTCCGCCGCCAGCTTCTCGGTCATGGTGTTTTCGCCGCGGTTGCGGGCGGCGTTGACCAGCCAGCGGATGGCCAGGGCGCGACGGCGGTCGGGGCGAACCTCGACCGGCACCTGATAGGTGGCGCCGCCGACCCGGCGGGACCGGACCTCGACGGCCGGGGCCACGTTCTCGAGCGCGGCGTGGAAGGTGGCGACCGGCTCCTGGTCCTTCTTCTTCTCGGCCAGGATGTCGAAGGCGCCGTAGACGATGTTCTCGGCGACGGCCTTCTTACCTTCGTACATCACGTAGTTCATGAACTTGGTGACGACGAGATCGCCGAACTTGGGATCCGGCAGGACTTCACGCTTCTGGGCGCGGTGACGACGGGACATGGATGTATCCTCTTAGATCTGGTGTGCGCGCAGAGGCGATTACTTCGGACGCTTGGCGCCGTAGTGCGAACGGCGCTGCTTGCGGTCCTTGACGCCCTGGGTGTCCAGCACGCCGCGCAGGATGTGATAGCGAACGCCCGGAAGGTCCTTGACGCGGCCGCCGCGGATCAGGACCACCGAGTGCTCCTGAAGATTGTGGCCTTCGCCGGGGATGTAGCACACCGCCTCGTAGCCGTTCTTGGCCAGGCGCACCTTGGCGACCTTACGCAGCGCCGAGTTCGGCTTCTTCGGGGTCGTGGTGTACACGCGGGTGCAGACGCCGCGGCGCTGGGGCGAGCCTTCGAGCGCCGGCACCTTGTTCCGGACGGGCTTGGGCTTGCGGGGCTTGCGCAGCAGCTGGTTGATCGTGGGCATTCGAACGCGTCTCTCTCTTCGATCGGTGGGGCGTGTGCCTTTCGGCCGGAGCGCCCCGTTGGCCTTCTTTTCGGACGGCGGACCGTCCCGGGTGGGTTTCGAGGCCGGCGTGACAAACACAAGAGACTGAACGCGCGCTTCGGGCGTTCAGCCCCCGCCTCGCAGCAGAGAGGCGGCCGGAAATGCGAAGCGCCTGAACGCGCGCTTCGGGCGTTCAGGCGGGACACAGCCCGGGATCGGTTGTCACCTCCGGCAGGACGCGCACGCCCGGCTCGAAAGTGCGCGCTCTCTACGCGCGCGGGGGCCCGGGGTCAAGCGGAGCGGTGGGCGGCCTGAAAGTCGCCGCGTTTGAGGGCTCGACTGCGGCTCTGGCCGGAGGGGCGATGTCGACAGCGGCGTTCAGCATGCGGGGGCCCGACCGGCGCTGGGCGCTCCTGGCGGCCTCCGCCGCTTTGCACCTGGCGATCCTCTGGTCGTTGGCGCTGAGGTGGGCCGAGGCGGAGCGCGTCCCGCCGATGGCTCCGGAGGCGCCGATCCTGCTGGACATCGCGCCCCGCCCCCTGCTGCGCGACGAGCGGCCGAGGGAGCCTTCGTTCGCGCGTCCGACACCGGTGACGGCCCAGGTCGCCGCAGCGCGCCCTGACGCGCCGCGGGTCCGGGTGAGAGATGAGGAGGACGCGGCCGCCTCTCCCTCCATAGCGAACACGACCACCGGCGAGGCGGTCGCTGTCCCCAGAGACTGGACCGTTCGCGAAGAGGCGCTGGGCGACCGGGTCGCCCGATCGCTGCGGAACAGCGGCGTCGGCTGTCGCATGCGCGGCGGACGAATGAGCGATCTGGAACAGGCGGATTGCGATCAGGCCTTCGGCCGGGCGGCCGCGCGGGCCGCGCCGATCACCGGGTCAGGCGACGCCCGGCGGGACGCCCGCTTCGCGGCGGAAGGCGCCAGGGCGCTGGCCCAGTACGAGGCGCGTCGCGCGCCCCTGGCTGGCGGCGTGGGGGTGGTCGGGCCCGCCGACTGCGTCGGCTCCAACTTCGGGGCGGGCTGCGCCGGGGCGCACCTGCCCGCCGTGCCGGGCGTCGATATGCGCCAGGGCGCCGACAACCTGGTGCGCCAGCCGTCGAACAAGCTGGACTGACCCTGACGAACAAGGGCGGCGCCGTCGCCGACGCCGCCCCCTGTCCATCGCGCTCCTGAAGGCGATCAGCCCTCGGAGTGCTCCAGTTCAGCCGCCAGGTCGGCGGGGAGCGGCTCGACCGCCGCTTCGCGTTGCGACGTGAGGGCCGCGTCGCGCTCGTTGGCGATCTTTTGCAGCGAGCGCAGGTAGGCGCCGGTGCCGGCCGGGATGAGACGGCCGACGATGACGTTCTCCTTGAGCCCTTCCAGGGTGTCGACCTTGCCGTTGACCGAGGCGTCGGTCAGCACGCGGGTCGTCTCCTGGAACGAGGCCGCCGAGATGAAGCTGCGGGTCTGCAGCGACGCCTTGGTGATGCCCAGCAGGACCGGCTGCATGGTGGCCGGACGGCCGCCGCGCTTCTCGACCTTGGCGTTCTCGAGCTCGGCCTCGGCCTTGTCGACGTGATCGCCCTTGATGAGGGTGGTCTCGCCGGAGTCCGTGACCTCGACCTTCTGCAGCATCTGGCGAACGATCACCTCGATGTGCTTGTCGTTGATCGGCACGCCCTGCAGTCGATAGACCTCCTGCACCTCGTTGACGAGATACTCGGCCAGGGCCTCGACGCCCTGGATGCGCAGCAGATCGTGCGGATCCGGGTTGCCGTCGATGATGTAGTCGCCCTTCTGGATCAGATCACCGTCGTGGACGGAGATGTGCTTGCCCTTGGGGATCAGGAACTCGACCGCCTCGCCCTGCACGCCGTCCTCGTTCGGTTCGGGCGTGATCTTGATGCGGCGCTTGTTCTTGTAGTCGCGACCGAACTCGACGCGGCCATCCATCTCGGCGATGACGGCGCAGTCCTTCGGACGGCGGGCCTCGAACAGCTCGGCCACCCGCGGCAGACCGCCGGTGATGTCGCGCGTCTTGGCGCCCTCGGTGGGCAGACGGGCGAGCACGTCGCCGGGCTTCACCTCGTCGCCGTTGGCCACCGACAGGATGGCCCCCACCGGCAGCAGGTAGCGGGCGTCGGCGCCGGACGACAGGCGGGCGTAGGCGTCGCCCTGGGTCACCCCCATGGCCGGACGCAGGTCCGAGCCGCGCGGGCTGGCGCGCCAGTCCGAGACGACGCGCTGGGCGATGCCGGTGGCCTCGTCCGTCTCTTCCTTGACCGACAGGCCGTCGACCAGGTCCTCGAAGCGAACGACGCCGCCGACCTCGGTGAGGATCGGGGTGGTGTAGGGGTCCCACTCCGCCAGACGCTGACCCTTCTTGACCTCGGCGCCGTCCTTGACCCGGATGCGGGCGCCGTACGGAGCCTTGTGGGTCTCGCGGTCCTTGCCGTCGACGACGACGGTGACGACGACGTTGCGGCTCATCGACACCAGATCGCCATGCGCCGCCTGGACGGTCGGGCCGGTGATCTTGGCCACGCCCGCGTTGGTGGCCTCGAAGAACGAGGTCTCGGCCACCTGGGCGGTGCCGCCGATGTGGAAGGTCCGCATCGTCAGCTGGGTGCCCGGCTCGCCGATCGACTGGGCCGCGATGACGCCCACCGCCTCGCCGATGTTGACGTTGGTGCCGCGCGCCAGGTCACGGCCGTAGCAGGCCGCGCAGACGCCGGTCTCGGCCTCGCAGGTCAGGGCCGAGCGGACCTTGACCGACTGGACGCCTGCGGACTCCAGCACCTCGATCTCCTCTTCCTGGAGATAGGTGTCGGCGGGGAACAGGACGTTGTCCGTGCCGGGCTCCTTGATGTCCTCGGCCGCATAGCGACCCAGGACGCGCTGGCCCAGCGAGACCAGCACGTCGCCGCCCTCGACCACGGCGCGGAGCGTGATGCCGCGCGTCGAGCCGCAGTCTTCCTCGGTGACGATGGAGTCCTGCGCCACGTCCACCAGGCGACGGGTCAGGTAACCCGAGTTGGCGGTCTTCAGAGCGGTGTCGGCCAGACCCTTCCGGGCGCCGTGGGTCGAGTTGAAGTACTCAAGGACGGTCAGGCCTTCCTTGAAGTTCGACACGATCGGCGTCTCGATGATCTCGCCCGACGGCTTGGCCATCAGGCCGCGCATGCCGCCGAGCTGCTTCATCTGGGCCTGCGAGCCCCGGGCGCCGGAGTTGGCCATCATGTAGACCGAGTTGATCTCCGGCGTGCGGCCCTCACGCAGAACGCGCGGCTGGGCGATCTCGCCCATCATCGCGTCGGCGATCCGGTCCGTCGCCTTGGCCCAGGCGTCGACGACCTTGTTGTACTTCTCGCCCTTGGTGATCAGGCCGTCGGCGTACTGCTGCTCGTACTCCTCCACCTGGGTGCGGGTCTCCTCGACGATGTCCAGCTTCTTGGCCGGGATGACGATGTCGTCCTTGCCGAAGCTGATGCCCGCCTTGGCCGCCTCGCGGAAACCCAGCGCCATCATCTGGTCGGCGAAGATGACCGTCGCCTTCTGACCGCAGTGGCGATAGACCTGATCGATCAGGTTGCCGATCTCCTTCTTGGTCAGGTTCTTCTCGAGCAGGCGGTAGCCGATGTTCGGGTTCTTCGGCAGCAGGGCGCCCAGCTTCATCCGGCCCGGGGTGGTGTCGATGACCTTGGTCACCGTCTGGCCGGCGGCGTCGAGCTCGGTCCAGCGCGCCTTGATCTTGGTGTGCAGGGTCACGACGCCGGCGTCGAGCGCGGCTTCGATCTCGCCCACGTTGGCGAACAACTTGCCCTCGCCGGGCTCCCCGTCCTTGACCAGCGACAGGTAGTAGAGACCGAGCACGATGTCCTGCGACGGCACGATGATCGGCTTGCCGTTCGCGGGCGACAGGATGTTGTTCGTCGACATCATCAGGACGCGCGCTTCCAGCTGGGCCTCGAGGCTCAGCGGGACGTGCACGGCCATCTGGTCGCCGTCGAAGTCGGCGTTGAAGGCGGCGCAGACCAGCGGGTGCAGCTGGATGGCCTTGCCCTCGATCAGCTTGGGCTCGAACGCCTGGATGCCGAGGCGGTGCAGCGTCGGCGCGCGGTTCAGCAGAACCGGGTGCTCGCGGATCACCTCTTCCAGGATGTCCCAGACCTGCGGCTGCTCGCGCTCGACCATCCGCTTGGACTGCTTGACGGTGCCCGACAGGCCCTTGGCGTCCAGGCGCGCGTAGATGAACGGCTTGAACAGCTCCAGCGCCATCTTCTTGGGCAGGCCGCACTCGTGCAGCTTCAGCTCAGGGCCGACGACGATGACCGAACGGCCCGAGTAGTCGACGCGCTTGCCGAGCAGGTTCTGGCGGAACCGGCCCTGCTTGCCCTTCAGCATGTCGGCCAGCGACTTCAGGGGCCGCTTGTTGGCGCCGGTGATGACCCGGCCGCGACGGCCGTTGTCGAACAGGGCGTCGACGGCTTCCTGCAGCATCCGCTTCTCGTTGCGGATGATGATGTCCGGGGCCCGCAGCTCCATCAGGCGCTTCAGGCGGTTGTTCCGGTTGATGACCCGGCGATACAGGTCGTTCAGGTCCGAGGTGGCGAAGCGGCCGCCGTCCAGCGGCACCAGCGGACGCAGTTCCGGCGGGATCACCGGCACGACCGTCAGGATCATCCACTCCGGCTTGTTGCCGCTCTCGAGGAAGGCCTCGATCAGCTTCAGGCGCTTGGAGGCCTTCTTGGCCTTCATCTCCGACGGGTTGTCGGCCAGCTCCGCGCGGTGCTTCTCGGCCTCGGCGTGCAGGTCGATGCCGATCAGGAGGTTGCGCACGGCCTCGGCGCCGATCTCGGCGGTGAAGCCGTCGTCGCCGAACTCTTCCTGGTAGCGATAGAACTCGTCCTCGGTCAGCAGCTGGTTCTGCTTCAGGGGCGTCAGGCCCGGCTCGGTGACGATGTAGTTCTCGAAGTACAGGACGCGCTCGACGTCTTTCAGCGCCATGTCCAGCATCAGGGCGATGCGGCTGGGCAGCGACTTCAGGAACCAGATGTGGGCGACGGGGGCGGCCAGTTCGATGTGGCCCATGCGCTCACGGCGGACGCGGGCCAGGGTGACCTCGACGCCGCACTTCTCGCAGATGATGCCCTTGTACTTCATCCGCTTGTACTTGCCGCACAGGCACTCGTAGTCCTTGGTCGGACCGAAGATGCGCGCGCAGAACAGACCGTCACGCTCGGGCTTGAACGTGCGGTAGTTGATGGTCTCGGGCTTCTTGATCTCGCCGAAGGACCACGACCGGATCTTCTCCGGGGAGGCCAGGGCGATCTTGATCTGGTCGAAGGTCGGGGTGACCGGGACCGGGTTGAAGATGTTCAGGACTTCCTGGTTCATCTGTCAGTTCCTTCTGCGGCGCGGGGCCGCGAATAATCTCAAAGGGCGGGAGCAGTGGTGGGTGACGAGTGAAGAGTGAGCAAGAAGTGAGCGATGGCCGGTGAGCTTTCGCCCAGTCCTTCGCTCACTTTTCACCACTCGCTCACCGCAACTCAGCCGTTCTCCAGCTCCACGTTCAGTCCCAGCGAGCGCATTTCCTTGACGAGCACGTTGAAGCTCTCGGGAATGCCCGCCTCGAAGCTGTCGTCGCCGCGGACGATCGCCTCGTAGACCTTGGTCCGGCCGGCCACGTCGTCGGACTTCACCGTCAGCATCTCCTGCAGGGTGTAGGCGGCGCCGTAGGCTTCCAGCGCCCACACCTCCATCTCGCCGAAGCGCTGACCGCCGAACTGCGCCTTGCCGCCCAGCGGCTGCTGGGTGACCAGCGAGTACGGGCCGATCGAGCGGGCGTGGATCTTGTCGTCCACCAGGTGGTGCAGCTTCAGCATGTAGATGTAGCCGACGGTCACCGGACGCTTGAACTGCTCGCCGGTCTGGCCGTCGTACAGGATCGACTGACCCGACTTGTGCAGTCCGGCTTCCTCGAGCAGGCGCTCGATGTCCGAGATGTGCGCGCCGTCGAACACCGGGGTGGCGAAGGGGACGCCCTTGGACAGGTTGCGAGCCAGTTCGATCAGCTCCTCGTCGGTCTGCGGCAGGGGGGTCTCCTTGCCGTAGATCTCGGTCAGGCGATCGACGAGGGCCTGCTTCTGGCCGCCGTTCTGCCAGGCTTCCAGGAGGTCGGCGATCTGACGGCCCAGGCCGGCGGCGGCCCAGCCCAGGTGGGTCTCGAAGATCTGGCCGATGTTCATCCGCGAGGGCACGCCCAGCGGGTTGAGCACCAGATCGACCGGGGTGCCGTCCTCCAGGTGCGGCATGTCCTCGATCGGCAGGATCTTGGAGATGACGCCCTTGTTGCCGTGACGGCCGGCCATCTTGTCGCCGGGCTGAAGCTTGCGCTTCACGGCCACGAAGACCTTGACCATCTTCATCACGCCCGGGGGCAGTTCATCGCCGCGCTGCAGCTTCTCGACCTTGTCCTCGAAGCGACGGTCCAGCGCCTTGCGGGCGTCCTCGAACGACCGCTTCATGGCCTCGAGCTCGCCCATCGCCTTCTCGTCGTCGAGCGCGATCTGCCACCACAGGCCGCGCGACAGCTCGGCGAGCTTCTCCTCGGTGACCGCGCCGCGGCCCAGGCCCTTGGGGCCCGAGACGGCGTTCTTGCCGAGCAGTAGCGGCTTCAGGCGGCCGTAGACGTTGCGCTCAAGGATCTTGAGCTCGTCGTCG
The DNA here is from genome assembly GCF_042434805.1 of Brevundimonas balnearis. Lineage (NCBI taxonomy): Bacteria > Pseudomonadati > Pseudomonadota > Alphaproteobacteria > Caulobacterales > Caulobacteraceae > Brevundimonas > Brevundimonas balnearis. The sequence goes on from NZ_JBHLSW010000007.1 coordinate 9,987, forward strand.
CGGTCCTTGCCCAGGCGTTCGATCTCGGCGCGTTCGATGGCCAGGGCGCGCTCGTCCTTGTCCACGCCGTGCCGGTTGAAGACGCGCACGTCGACGATGGTGCCGGCGACGCCCGGGGGCAGACGCAGCGAGGTGTCGCGGACGTCGGACGCCTTCTCGCCGAAGATGGCGCGCAGCAGCTTCTCTTCCGGCGTCATCGGGCTTTCGCCCTTCGGCGTGACCTTGCCGACCAGGATGTCGCCCGGCTGGACCTCGGCGCCCACCGCCACGATGCCCGCCTCGTCGAGGTTGCGCAGCGCCTCCTCGCCGACGTTGGGGATGTCGCGGGTGATCTCTTCCGGGCCCAGCTTGGTGTCGCGGGCCATGACCTCGAACTCCTCGATGTGGATCGAGGTGAAGACGTCGTCGCGCACGATGCGCTCGGAGATCAGGATCGAGTCTTCGAAGTTGTAGCCGTTCCAGGGCATGAAGGCGACGAGGGCGTTGCGGCCCAGCGCCAGCTCGCCCAGCTCGGTCGAGGGGCCGTCGGCGATGACGTCGCCGGCCTTCACCTCGTCGCCCACGCGCACGATCGGGCGCTGGTTGATCGAGGTCGACTGGTTGGAGCGCTGGAACTTCGACAGGCGGTAGATGTCGACGCCCGAGCGACCGGCCTCCAGGTCGCCGGTGGCGCGCACCACGATGCGGGTGCCGTCGATCTGCTCGACCACGCCGTCGCGGCGGGCCACGACCACGGCGCCGGAGTCACGGGCGACCACGGCCTCCATGCCGGTGCCGACCAGCGGCGCGTCCGACTGGACCAGCGGCACGGCCTGACGCTGCATGTTGGCGCCCATCAGCGCGCGGTTGGCGTCGTCGTTCTCGAGGAACGGGATCAGCGCCGCGGCGACCGAGACGACCTGCTTGGGCGACACGTCCATCATGTCGACCGCGTCCTTGGGGATCAGGGTCGACTCGCCGTTGATACGGCCGGGGACCAGGTCCTCGACGATCTCGCCGTTCTTCAGCTCGATGTTGGCCTGGGCGATGACATGCTTCGCCTCTTCCATGGCCGAGATGTAGACCACCTCGTCGGTCGCCTTGCCGTCCTTCACGCGGCGGTACGGGCTTTCGATGAAGCCGTACTTGTTGACCCGCGCGTGGGTGGCCAGCGAGTTGATCAGGCCGATGTTCGGGCCTTCCGGCGTCTCGATCGGGCAGATGCGGCCATAGTGGGTCGGGTGCACGTCGCGCACCTCGAAGCCCGCGCGCTCACGCGTCAGACCGCCCGGGCCGAGCGCCGACAGACGGCGCTTGTGGGTGATCTCCGACAGCGGGTTGGTCTGGTCCATGAACTGCGACAGCTGCGACGAGCCGAAGAACTCGCGCACCGCCGCCGCGGCCGGCTTGGCGTTGATCAGGTCGTGCGGCATGACCGTGTCGATATCGACCGAGCTCATGCGCTCCTTGACGGCCCGCTCCATGCGCAGCAGGCCGACGCGGTACTGGTTCTCCAGCAGCTCGCCGACCGAGCGGACGCGACGGTTGCCCAGGTTGTCGATGTCGTCGATCTCGCCGCGGCCGTCCTTCAGGCCCACCAGGATCTGCAGCACCTTGAGCACGTCTTCCTTGCGGAGCACGCGCACTTCGTCGCCGACCTCGGGCGTCTCCAGGCGCATGTTCATCTTGACGCGGCCGACCGCGGACAGGTCGTAGCGCTCGGAGTCGAAGAACAGGCTGTTGAACATCGCCTCGGCCGCTTCCGGCGTCGGCGGCTCGCCCGGGCGCATGACGCGATAGACGTCGAACAGGGCGTCCTCGCGCCCGGCGTTCTTGTCCACCCGCAGGGTGTTGCGCATGTAGGCCCCGACGGTGACGTGGTCGATGTCGAGCACGTCGATGGTCGAGAAGCCGTTCTCTTCCAGCAGGGTGATCGTGGCCTGATCCAGTTCGTCCCCGGCCTCGGCGTAGATCTCGCCCGTCTGCATGTTGACCGCGTCGGCGGCCAGGTACTTGCCCAGCAGCGCGTCGGCGGCGAGCGACAGCGACTTGACCGTCTCGCCCAGCTTCTTGGCGGCGCGGGCGCTGACCTTCTGGCCGGCCGGGGCGATCACCTCGCCCGTGTCGGCGTCGACCAGATCGAACTCCGGCTTCACCCCGCGCCAGCGCTCGGCCTTGTAGGGGGTGACCCAGGTATCGCCGCGCTTCTCGTAGGGAACGGTCTCGTAGAAGGTCCGCAGGATCTCCTCGCCGTCCATGCCCAGCGCATAGAGGAAGGTGGTCGCCGGCACCTTCCGGCGGCGGTCGATGCGGACGTAGACGATGTCCTTGGCGTCGAACTCGAAGTCCAGCCAGGAGCCCCGGTAGGGGATCACGCGGGCGGCGAACAGCAGCTTGCCCGAGGCGTGGGTCTTGCCCTTGTCGTGGTCGAAGAAGACGCCCGGCGAACGGTGCATCTGGGAGACGATCACCCGCTCGGTGCCGTTGACGATGAAGGTGCCCTTGTCCGTCATGAGCGGGATGTCGCCCATGTAGACGTCCTGCTCCTTGATGTCCTTGACCGACCGGGCCCCGGTCTCCTCGTCGGCCTCGAACACGATCAGGCGCAGCTTGACCTTCAGAGGCGCGGCGTAGGTCATGTCGCGCTGGATGCACTCGTCGACGTCGTACTTCGGCTCCTCGAACTCGTAGGAGACGTATTCGAGCACGGCGCGCTCGTTGAAGTCCTTGATCGGGAAGACCGACTTGAAGACCGCCTCGATGCCCTCGTCGTTGCGCTGGCCGGCGCGCACTTCGCGCTGCAGGAACTGCTCGTAGGAGGCGCGCTGAACCTCGATCAGGTTCGGCATGCGCACGGCCTCGGGGATCTTCCCGAAGGACTTGCGGATGCGCTTCTTGCCGGTGAAGGACGTGGCGAGATCGATCTGACCGGCGAGGGCGAGATCGTCGAGGGTCTTGGCCATTCTGTTTTCCCAATCGCGGGGGTGGGGAGCCCCGCGTCCAATGCAGCAGCGACCGCGCCTCGCCCCCGTGGGCGACTCGCGGCTTAGGTTTTCGGCGTCCACCCTCGATCCTGGCGGATCAGGACGCCTGAATTGTGAGGCTCCCTTGGGGAGGAGCGCGCCTTCGCTCCGGTCGGAGGGCGACGGACCGGGCCTCGGCGCTTTCGCGCGGACTCATGACGGAGTTGCGGAACGCGCTGATATACGCGCTTCTCAGGCGAAATAAAGGCCTGTCGGAAAAATCGCGCATCACCTGTCGAAACCGACGCCCCTCGCGCGTCTCCCTGTTGTCGCGCATGATCGGATGGGCCGGTCGGGCGGCGGGGAGACCACACCATGCAGTACGCTCTGCTGATCTATGAGAACGAGGCCGAGTCCTATCCGGACGGCGAAGCCGGTCAGGCCTGGCAGGACATCCTGGCGGCGCATTTCGCCTTCGGCGGCGAGCTGGCGCAGTCCGGGGCCATGCGCGGCGGCGCGGGCCTGAAGTCCAGTCAGCTGGCCACGACCGTCAAGGTCACGCCGGAGGGACGCACGGTCCACGACGGCCCCTTCGCCGAGACGCGCGAGCAGCTGGGCGGCCTCTACATGATCGAGGTCCCGGACCTGGACGCCGCCATCGCCTGGGCCAAGAAGCTGCCGATCGCCAAGCGCGGATCGATCGAGATCCGCCCGCTGCTGCCGACGCCCGAAGGGCTCTGAAACTGCTCGAGGCGGCGTTTCGCGAGCACGGCGGCCGGGTCGTTTCCGCCCTGGCCGCCGCCTTCCGCGATCTGGACCTGGCCGAGGAGGCGTTCGCGGACGCCTGTCTGCGCGCCCAGACCGCTTGGGCGGACGCGACGCCACGCGACCCGGCGGGCTGGCTCTACGCCGTCGCCCGGCGCGCGGCGCTGGACCGCCTGCGCCGTCGCGCCACGGCGCAGGCGCATCGTCCGGAGGAGACGCCGCCCGAGCCGACGCCGGAGGACCTGCTGTTGGCGGCCGAAACCCCCATTCCCGACGAGCGGCTGCGGCTGATCTTCGTCTGCTGCCACCCGGCCGTAAGTCCCGATGCGCGCGCGGCCCTGACGCTGCGCACCGTCTGCGGGCTGACCACCGCCGAAGTCGCGACCGCCTTCCTGACGCCCGAGGCGACGCTGGCCCAGCGCCTGGTCCGCGCCAAGAAGAAGATCGCAGAGGCCGGCGTGCCGTTCGAGGTCCCCTCCCCCGCCGCCTGGCCGGAGCGGATGGACGCGGTGCTGTCCACGCTCGAGATCGCCTACGCCCAGGCCCACGCGGACGCCGCGCTGGCCGGCCCGCACGCCGACTTCGCGCGGGAGGTGCTGACACTGAGCGGCCTCCTGGCCCGACTGGCCCCCGACGACCCCGAAGTCCAGGCTCTGGCGGCCACGGTCCGCTTCGCCGAGGCGCGCCGGCCCGCGCGGCTCGACGCATCCGGCGCGATGGTCCCGCTGACTGAACAGGACGCCAGGGACTGGGATTCGGTGCTGATGGCGGAGGCGGAAGCACACCTTCGCCGATCCGCCGCCCTGTCCCGCCAGGCGGCGCGCGCCCCCGGCCCGCGAGCGTTGCAGGCGGCGATTCATGCGGCCCACGCGGAGCGGCGGCGGAGCGGCGTGACGCCGTGGGCGGGCGTGCTGGCCCTCTACGACCTGCTGCTCGCGCATCGGTCGTATACGGTGGTCAGGGTGAACCGCGCGGTCGCCCTGGCCGAGATCGAGGGCCCGGCCGCGGGCCTCGCGGCGCTGGAGGCCGCCGCCGCGCCGGACTGGCTGCCCTATCAGGCGGCGCGCGCCGAGCTGCTGGCGCGGCTGGGACGGCCGGAGGCGAAAGCGGCCTATGACGCGGCGCTGGCGCTGGACCCGGCGCCGGCCGAGCGGCTGTTCCTGGAGGCCCGCCGAGGCGGGCTTGCCGGGCCAGGGGACGCTGGCTAGCGTCCGGCCATGAACATGCCTCGCCCGTTGCTCGTCCTTGCCGTCGTCAGCCTGCTGGCCGCCTGCGCGGCGCCGCCGCCGCCGGTTCCCGCCGCGCCGCCCGCCGGGGACCAGACGGCCTGGGAGACCGCGCAGGCGGCCCATCTCGCCTGGAACGGGGAGCGGCGCGGCTGGACCACCACGGCCAGCGGCCTTCAGTACCGCCGGGTCGGCGCGGCGAACCCGAACGGGGCGCAGCCGTCGGGCGCCGATGTGGTGGTCGTCCACTATCGCGGAACCTTCATCGACGGGCGCGAATTCGACAGCTCCTACAGCCGTAACGAACCCGCCGAGTTTCCCCTGAACCGCGTCATCCGCGGCTGGACCGAGGGCGTCGGGCTGATGCGCGCGGGCGAGACCTTCGAATTCGTGATCCCGGCCGAGCTGGCCTACGGTCCGCGGGGCGCCGGCGGGGGCGAGATTCCGCCGAACTCGGCCCTGAGGTTCACCGTCGAGCTGCTCGAGGTGAAGCCGGCCGGCTGATCCGCCGGTCCCTGCCAAGGGTTGACGCCCCGGACCGGGCGCCCTGATCTGCGGCCCCCCGCGCCTCGCGGTCAGTTGGATCCGGGATTACAGATGAAGTTCCTGCTTTCGGCGGGCGTCGCCGCCCTCGCCCTCGCCGCCGCCCTGCCGGCCGTCGCCCAGACCCCCGTCCTGACCGATCCGACGCAAGCCGCGCTGGCCCTGCCCCGCCCCCAGCCGACGATCCCGGCGCCGACCCGCGCCAGCTTCCCCGGGGTGATCCGGTATGAGGCCGACGTCACCGACCACGACCGGCGCATCATCAGCGTGCGCCAGACGATCCCCGTCCCGGCGGCGGGTCCCCTCACCCTGCTCTATCCCGAGTACCTGCCCGGCAACCACGCCGACACCGGGCCGATCCAGCTGCTCGCCGGCCTGACCGTGACCACGCCCGACGGTCGCCGGCTGGAGTGGCTGCGCGACACGCTGCAGCCGCACGCCTTTCACCTCGACGTGCCCGTCGGGGTGTCGGAGCTCAACGTCGCCTTCCAGTGGCTGACCCAGCCGGACGGCGGCCCCTGGCGCGTGGTGCAGACCCCGGACATGGTGAATATGCAGTGGGAGAAGGCGGTTCTGTATCCCGCCGGCTACGCCTCCACCGGGATCATGATCGAGCCGTCGATCCAACTGCCCGAGGGCTGGGGCTACGGCGTGGCGCTGGAGACGGTGGCGAACGAGGGGGGCCTCGCCCGGTTCGCGCCGGTCAGCCTCTACACCTTCGTCGACAGCCCGATGTTCGCGGGCCGGCACTATCGCCGCTTCGAGCTGGACGCCGAGGGGCCCTCGCCCGTGCACCTGAGCCTCATCGCCGACGAGGCCGCTCAGCTGGAGCCCGCCGAGGGCTTCATCGACAAGTATCGCCAGCTGGTGGTCCAGGCCGACCGGCTGTTCGGCGCGCGGCCCTTCGATCGCTACGAGTTCCTGGTCGCGGCGACGAGCGCGCTGGGCGGCATCGGGCTGGAGCACCACCGGTCGTCGGAGAACACCGTGCCGACCGACTTCTTCACGCGCGGGACCGGATCGCTGGGGGCGCGCCAGCTGCTGCCGCACGAGTACGTCCATTCCTGGAACGGCAAGTACATGCGCCCGGCCGACGAGCTGACGGCGAACTATAACGTGCCGACCCAGAACACCCTGCTGTGGGTCTATGAGGGGCTGACCTCCTACTGGGGCGAGGTGCTGGCCGCGCGTGCGGGGCTGGTGTCGAAGGAAGAGGCGCTGGCGGGACTGGCGGGACACGCGTCCTTCTACGAGACGCAGCCCGGCCGTCAGTGGCGGGCGCTGCAGGACACCAACAACCACAACCTGCTCGGCTATCGCGTGCCGGGCCAGTGGCCGTCTTGGATGCGCACCACCAGCGACTACTACGACGAGGCGCTGCTGGTCTGGCTCGACGCCGACACCCTGATCCGCGAGGCGACGGACGGGCGACGGTCGCTGGACGACTTCGCGCGCGGCTTCTTCGGACGGCTGGACGGGGAGGCCCAGGCGCGGGGCTATACGTTCGAGGAGGTGGTCGAGGCGCTGAACGCGGTCCATCCGATGGACTGGTCGGGCTGGCTGCGCGCGCGGCTGGACGCGGTCGGCCCCGACGCCGAGGCCCCGCTGGGCGGCATCGAACGCGGCGGCTACCGGCTGGTCTATGTCGAGGAGCCGAACGCGGTCGAGAAAGCCGTGAACCCCGGCTGGGCCAACGACTTCCAGGACACGCTGGGGTTCAACCTGACGTCGGCCAACCGCATCACCGGGGTCCGCTGGGGCTCGCCCGCCTTCGAACAGGGGCTGGGCGTGGGCTGGGACCTGATCGCGGTGAACGACAGCGCCCCGTCGGCGCAGGCGTTGCGCGACGCCATCACCGCCGCGAAGGGCGGAACCGAGCCGATCCGGCTGGTGGTCAGGAAGGACGACCGCGTGCGGACCCTTCCCTTCGCCTGGCACGAGGGCCTGCGCTACCCGCGGCTGGAGCGGGTGGCGGGGACGCAGGACCGGCTGGGCGACATCCTGGCCCCCCGCCGCCGCTGAACGCTCAAGGCGCCAGGACCAAATCGCCCTCGAGGCGTTGCGGCGAGCCGGCGGCGTTCACACATCGACCTGTCAGCCCGGGAGGCGCCATGCTTCGCCGCCTCTTCGCCACCCCGCTCTGGCAGCGGACCGCCGCCGGCCTCGTTCTCGGCGTGCTCGCCGGCCTTCTGCTCGGAGAGCGGGCCGGCGTCTGGCTGGACCCCATCGGCGACGTCTATCTGAACCTGATCCGGATGGTGGTGCCGCCGCTGGTGCTCCTGACCATCGCCTCGTCGATCGCCAAGCTGGGCGAGGGCGCGGGGGCCGCGCGCCTAGGGGCCCGCACCCTCGTCTGGTTCGCCGTCACGTCGCTGCTGGCGGTCCTGGTCGGCCTGGGCTTCGCGCACGCCTTCGATCCCGGCGTCGGCCTGGGTCCCCTGCCGCTCGGCGAGGTCAGGCCGCGCGAGATCCCGACGCCTCTCGAGGTGCTGATCGGCGTCGTGCCGACCAACCCCTTCCAGGCGCTGGCGGAGGGGCGGGTGCTGCAGATCATCTTTTTCTCGGCCCTGCTGGGCGCGGCGCTCGTGGCGCTGGGCGATCGCGCCCAGACCCTGAGGCGACTGGTCGACGAGGGCGCGAGCGTGATCTTCCGGATCACCCGCTGGATCATCCAGCTGACCCCGATCGGCGTGTTCGCCCTGATCGGGTCGGTCGTCGGCGGCTACGGCTGGGAGGCGCTGCTGCCGCTCGGCCGGTTCATCGCGGCCATCTATGCGGCCTGCCTGTTCCAGATCCTGGTCGTCTATGCGGGGCTGCTGAAGCTGCACGGGCTGAAGGCGTCGAGCTTCCTCCGGGGGGCCTTCGCCGCCCAGCAGACGGCCTTCGCCACCTCCTCCTCGCTGGCCACCCTGCCGATCACCCTGCGCCAGACGGTGGAGCGGCTGGGGGTGCCCCAGGCCTACGCCGCCTTCGCCGTGCCGCTCGGCGCCAGCGTGAAGATGGACGGCTGCGGCGCCATCTATCCGGCGGTCGCGGCGGTGTTCATCGCCCAGTACTTCAACATCGAGCTGAGCCTGACGCAGTATGTGCTGATCGGCCTGACGGCGGTGCTGGGATCCCTGGGCACCGCAGGGGTTCCGGGCACCTCGATCGTCATGCTGACGCTCACCCTGTCGACGGCGGGCCTGCCGCTGGAGGGGATCGGCTACATCATCGCCATCGATCGCGTGATCGACATGATGCGCACGGCGACGAACGTGACGGGCCAGATGCTCGTCCCCGTGCTGGTCGCGAAGGAGGAGCGCATGCTGGACGTCGAGGTCTATGACGGCCGCGTCGCCTGGCTGCCCGGCGACCCGACGGCGGAGGAGCCCGAGAGCGTGCGCGCCTCGGGCATCTGACGCGGGCGACCACCGGGCGAAAAGCGAACGGGCCGGGGATCGCTCCCCGGCCCGCTGAAGGTTTGGACGTGAGGTCCGATCTTACTTGATCGTGACCTTGGCGCCGGCTTCCTCGAGCTTCTTCTTGATCTCTTCGGCTTGCTGCTTGGAGACGTTCTCGACGACGTTCTGCGGAGCGCCTTCGACCAGGTCCTTGGCTTCCTTCAGGCCCAGGTCCGAGCGGACGCCGCGAACTTCCTTGATGACGTTGATCTTCTTGTCGCCGCCGTCGGTCAGGACGACGGTGAACTCGGTCTGCTCCTCAGCGGCTTCCGCCGGAGCGCCGCCAGCGGCGCCGCCGCCGGCCGGCATGGCCATGGCCACCGGAGCGGCGGCCGAAACGCCCCACTTCTCTTCCAGCAGCTTCGCCAGTTCGGCGGCTTCCAGAACGGTCAGCGAGGACAGGTCTTCAACGATCTTGGACAGGTCAGCCATGATTCAGTTTCCTTCGGGGAATGTTGGATTGAGGTCTTGAATGGAGATGGAGGGGTCTCAGGCGGCGTCCTTGGCGGCGTAGGCGCCGACGACGCGAGCCAGCTGGCCGGCCGGGGCCTGGATGACGCCGGCGACCTTGGTGGCCGGGGCGTTCAGCAGACCGATCAGGCTGGCGCGGATCTGGTCCAGCGACGGGAGCTTCGACAGAGCCTCCACACCCTTCGCGTCCAGGACCTTCTCGCCCATGAAGCCGCCCTGGATGACGAACTTGTCGTTACCCTTGGCGAACTCGCTCGTGACCTTGGCGGCGGTCACCGGGTCCGGCGCGAAGGCGATCCCGACGGGGCCCTTGAACAGCGTGTGATAGTCGCTGCCTTCGGACGCCTCGAGGGCCTTCAGGGCCAGGCGGTTCTTGACCACCTTGAACGCGGCGCCTTCCTTGCGAAGGCGGCCACGCAGGTCTTCCATCTCCGCAACGGTCAGACCCAGGTTGTGGGTCACGACCACGGCGCCGGCGTCGGCGAAGACGCCCTTCAGCGTCTCGATCGACTCGGCCTTTTGTGCGCGGTCCATTGCGGTCTCCGTTTACGCGTTCGCCGCCGGGACAGGCCCCGACGGCGTGTGGCCGCGCCCACGCGAAAGCGTGGTCACAGCCGGTCGTCTTGTCCGAAGGAAGGCTGAACCCGAAGCGCTCGCCCCGCGATGCGCGGGCCGACCGGTCGAAGGTTCATCGCATCCCCATCTCCCCCCAGGGCGGAACGGCCGTTCCGCGCTTACGATCCAGGCGACCCCTGGACCCCGAAGTTCTCGGACAGGTCCGCATCGATCCCTGAGGCTCGGCGCGGAAAGCGGGCTCTATAGACGAAGCCGCGCGGAAATCAACCGATCAGCTCTTGGCGGGGGCCAGGGGCACGGCGGAGGTGCAGTCGAACTCGGCGCAGAACTTGGACAACAGCTCGCCGGCTTCCTCGATGGCGATGGCGTCGATCGTCGGCTGGAGTTCGACGGCGAGCACGACGCTCTTGCGCAGGATTTCGCGCCCCATCGGCGTGTCGAAGAAGGCGACGAGGGCGGTGAGCTCCTCGAGGGTCAGGCGCCGGGCGTATTCCGGAGCCATCGCCTCGGCCACCTGATCGACGATGCCTTCGGCGAATCCGGGAAGCTGTCGCCGCATCCATTGCGCTTCCGGCCCGTCCGGATCCGGGTACTCGGCGACGATGGCGTCGGCCATGTCCGAGAAGACCTTGTTGAGGTTCTCTCCCGTCGACAGCGCGATGTAGCGCTGGGCCAGCGCCTCGCGCTCAGCGAGGTTGTCGCCCGCCTCCCGCGCCTGGGCCGCGCCGCCCAACAGCGCCGCCGCGAGAACGCCCGAAAGCAAGATTTTCAGCACCGTCCGCTCCTCCGCCATCTCGGGGGCACGCCGTCAGATGGGCACAGCACGCCCGGCCAGCCAAGCGGGAAACGTGATGAGCGCGGGCGGGCTACTCGATGACCTCGCCAGGTTCATAGAGGTGAGGCTCGAAGGTGGCCAGCGCCATGACGGGGCGCATTCCATCTACGACGTCCGGATGACGGGTCATGGCCTTCCAGTCCGCGGCCGTCTCCCAGACCACGTAGTTGGCCACCGTGCGGCCGTTCACGCCCCGGTGCAGCGTCGCGGAACGGAAGCCCTGAAGGCCGCGCTGGACCCGGTTCAGGGCGGTCAGGTGCTCCACCAACTCGTCCTGCTTGGACGCTTCGCACTTGAAGACGTTGATCAGGATGACGGGCGAGACGTCCTCGAGGTCGGTCATGGCCACTTCACCTCCGGCGGCATGGAACTCAGGATCGACTCGACGTTGCCTCCGGTCTTCAGCCCGAAGGTCGTGCCGCGATCATACAGCAGGTTGAACTCGACGTACCGCCCGCGCCGGACCAGCTGCTCCTCGCGCTCCTGGGGCGTCCAGGCCTCGCCCATCCGGCGGCGCACGATCTCGGGATAGACCTTCAGGAAGGCCTCGCCCACGTCGCGGGTGAAGGCGAAGTCCCGGTCCCAGTCGCCGGTGTCGTGGTGATCGTAGAAGACGCCGCCGATCCCGCGCGGCTCGTTCCGGTGCGGCAGGAAGAAGTACTCGTCGCACCAGGCCTTGTAGCGGGCGTGCCAGGCCGGGTCGTGGGCGTCGCAGGCGGCCTGCATCGCCGCGTGAAAGGTGATCGCGTCGGGCGCGTCCTGACGGCGGTCGACGTCGAGCACCGGCGTCAGGTCGGCGCCGCCGCCGAACCAGCTCTTCGTGGTGGCGATGAAGCGGGTGTTCATGTGCACCGCCGGCACACGCGGGCTTCTGGGGTGGACGATCAGGCTGATCCCGGTGGCGAAGAAGCGCGGATCCGCCTCGGCCCCCGGCACCTGCTTCGCATAGTCGGCGGGGAAGGTTCCATGCACCGTCGAGACATGGACGCCGGCCTTCTCGAACAGGCGGCCGTGCAGCATGCCCATGACCCCGCCGCCGCCTTCGGCCCGATCCCAGGCGGTGCGCACGAAGCGGCCCGGCGCGCCCGGAAAGAGCGCGTCGGAGGCCTCGTCCTCCAGGGTCTCCAACGCCGCGTGGATGCGGTCGCGCAAGTCCTCGAACCAGGCCCGGGCGCGGGCCTTGCGGTCATCCATGACGGCGGCGTCGATCATGGGCGCCTTCAAGCACAGGCGGGTGCGTCGCGCCATGCCGCTTGCGCGCCGGGAAGGCGCGGCTGCAAAGTCGCGCGTCAGTTCTGGAGCCCTCGATGATCCGCACCGTCCTCGCCGCCGCCCTGATCGCCGCCGTCGCCGCGCCCGCCGCCGCTCAGCAGACGCCGGAGCATGACCGGGTGATGCGGCTGCTCCAGCGCACGCCGCTGATCGACGGACACAACGACCTGCCCTGGGCGCTGCGCCAGGACTTCAACTCGGATCCCTACGCCGTGGATCTGAACAGCGACCTGTCGGGGTCGACCGAACTGCACACCGACATCCCGCGCCTGCGCGCGGGCGGCGTGGGGGGCCAGTTCTGGTCCGTCTATGTGCCCGCCGGCCTGCCGCCCCTGGAGGCGGCGCGCGCCACCTTCGAGCAGATCGACCTGCTGCGCCGGATCGTCGCCGCCCACCCGGACGCCTTCGAGATCGCCCTGACCGCCGACGACGTGGTGCGCATCCATCGCCAGGGGCGTATCGCCAGCCTGATCGGCATCGAGGGCGGCTATTCCATCGCCGACTCGCTGGGCCTGCTGCGGGAGTTCCAGCGTGCGGGGGTGCGCTACATGACGCTGACCCACTCCACGACCATCAGCTGGGCCGACTCCGGCACCGACGCGCCGCGCCACGACGGCCTGTCGCCGTTCGGCGAGGCGGTGGTGCGCGAGATGAACCGCATCGGCATGCTGGCCGATCTGAGCCACGTCTCGGAAGCGACGATGGTCGACGCCATGCGCGTATCGGACGCGCCGGTGATCTTCTCCCACTCCTCCGCGCGGGGGGTGACGGACCATCCCCGGAACGTGCCCGACAGCGTGCTGCGCGCCCTGCCCGAGGACGGCGGGGTGGTGATGATCACCTTCGTGCCGGGCTTCATAAACGAGACGGTGCGCCAGTGGAGCGCCGCGCGCGCCGCCGAACAGGCCAGACTGCGCAGCCTTCATCCCGAAGCGGCCGAACGCGTCACCGAGGGCCTGACGGCGTGGGAGGCGGCCAACCCGGCCCCGCGCGCCACGATCGACGACATCGTCGCCCACATCCAGCACGTGCGCGACGTGGCGGGGGTGGACCACGTCGGCCTGGGCGGCGACTTCGACGGCATCTCCAGCCTGCCCGAGGGGATCACCGGGGTGGACGCCTATCCGGCGATCCTGGCCGAGCTGATGCGGCGCGGCTGGAGCGACGCCGACATCAGGAAGCTCGCGGGCGAGAACGTCCTGCGGGTGCTGCGCGCCGCCGAGGCCGTCGCGCGGGACAAGGCCGGCGAGCGGCCCAGCCTGGCGCGGATCGAAGGCTGAGGGCTCAGGCCGCGGCCTTCACCACCGCCAGCACCGCGCCCTCGGTGGCCTGATCCCCCACCGCGACCGACAGGGTCTCGACCACGCCGTCGAAGGGCGCGGTCAGGGCGTGCTCCATCTTCATGGCCTCCAGCACCACGACGGGCTGGCCCTTGGCCACCGCGTCCCCAGCCTTCAGCTGCGCGGCGACGATCTTGCCCGGCATGGGGGCGCGGAGCGCGCCGTCGGAGGCGCCGCCGGCCGCGCCGCGATCGGCGATGGGGCCCCGCCAGCGCACGGGGATCGCTTCCCCGTCCGCGAAAAGGATGTCCTCGTCCCCCTCGCCGTAGGCCCAGCCGAAGGTGCGCCCGTCGACGCGAATGCTCTGCCCCTGCACCTCGGCGGTCAGATCACCGATCCGCCACATGGGTTCGCCCCCGTCGGCGAGCACGCCGCGCGCCAGCTTTCGACCGCCCATGCGTATGGCGTAGGTCGCGCGCGGCCCGGCGTTCAGACGGAATCCGTAGGTCGAGCCCGGCAGCCCCTCGAAGGGACCCGCCCGATCCGCGCCGCGGTAGAAGACCCGGCTGTGCCACTCGTTCTCCGCCGCCAGGGCCAGGGCCGCAGCCTCCACCGAGGCGTCGGCCCGCCATTCGAGAGCCTCGCTCTCCGCCGCGATCAGGCCGGTGTCGACGTCGCCGACGACGAAGCGCGGGTGCTCCAGGCAGCGCTTCAGGAAGCCCGCGTTGGTCTTGATGGGCCAGACCTCGACCTCGCCGCAGGCCTCGGCCAGGCGCGCGGCGGCGGCTTCGCGGGTCGGTTCGTGGACGATCAGCTTGGCGATCATGGGATCGTAGAACTGGCTGACCTCGCCGCCCTGCTCGACGCCCGTGTCGACGCGGACGTCGTCCGGCAGGTGGAAGTGCTCCAGCTTGCCGATCGAGGGCAGGAAGCCGGAGGCCGGATCCTCCGCATAGAGGCGCGCCTCCATGGCCCAGCCGTTCAGGTTGATCTGGTCCTGCTTCAGCGGCAGGGGCTCGCCGGCCGCGACGCGGAACTGCCACTCGACCAGGTCCTGGCCGGTCACCATTTCGGTCACCGGATGCTCGACCTGGAGCCGGGTGTTCATCTCCATGAAGTAGATGCGGTCGCCGCGCAGGCCGTCCGACGCATCGGCGATGAACTCGATGGTGCCCGCGCCCTCATAGTTCACGGCCTTCGCCGCCCGCACGGCGGCGGAGGTGACCGCGGCGCGGGTCGCCTCGTCCATGCCGGGCGCGGGCGCCTCCTCGATCACCTTCTGGTGGCGGCGCTGGAGCGAGCAGTCGCGCTCGAACAGGTGCACGACCTCGCCGTGGCTGTCGCCGAACACCTGCACCTCGATGTGGCGCGGGCGGGTGATGTAGGTCTCGAGCAGCACGCGGGGGTCGCCGAAGGAGGACTGGCCCTCCCGCTGGGCGCTGGCCAGCGCGGCGGCGAAGTCGGCGGGGTCGTCGACCCGCTTCATGCCCTTGCCGCCGCCGCCCGCGACCGCCTTGATCAGGATGGGGTAGCCGATGCGGTCGGCCTCGGCCGACAGCGTCTCCAGCGACTGGTCCTCGCCCTGGTAGCCGGGGGTGACGGGCACGCCCGCCTCGATCATCAGCTTTTTCGCCGCGTCCTTCAGGCCCATGGCGCGGATGGCGGCGGGCGGCGGGCCGATCCAGACGATGCCGGCCGCCATGACCGCCTCGGCGAAGTCGGCGTTCTCGGACAGGAAGCCATAGCCGGGGTGGATGGCCTCGGCGCTCGTGGCCTTCGCGGCCTCCAGGACCTTCGTGGCGTCGAGATAGGATTCCCGCGCGGGCGCCGGACCCAGGCGGACGACGTCGTCGGCCATCCTCACATGCGGCGCCTCGGCGTCCGCGTCGGAATAGACGGCGATGGTCCGCATCCCCATCCGCTGAGCGGTGCGGAACACACGACAGGCGATCTCGCCGCGATTGGCGACCAGCACGGATTTGAACATGGGTGTGTTCTAGAGTGTCGAGTGGCGAGTGTCAGGCGACGAATAGGCCGCTGAGTGTCTGGCGGACCGTCGCCCGCAGATCGGCGGGGGCCGTCCCGACCCTGTCGATCCGCTCGGCCTCGACGGTGGCGATCTTCGCGGTCCTGACCACCGATGGGGCCGGCAGTCCACAGGCCCGATGTTCGGGGCCGACATCGACGTCCCCGGGCCAGGGGCGGTTCTCCGCGCTGGTGATCATCAGGACCCACACCATCCGTCGCTCCTCGCCCAGGCCGGCCGCGACGACGAGCGCGGGGCGGTGCTGGCGGGTCTCCCGATCCGTGTAGGGAAACGGCGCACGAACGACGTCGCCGAACTCAAAAGTCGGCATAGGCCCGGCGATCGGCGTCGCCGTCCCACTCGTCGAAGGTCGCGAAAGGATCATCGCGCTGGGGCTCGCGCGCCTTGGTGAGGCGGACGTGGCCATCGACGATCTCATAAGCCACGGCGTCGCCCGGTCCCAGCCCCAACGCCGTGCGGACCGCCTGAGGGATTGTGGTCTGAGCCTTGGTGGTGATACGGCTGATGATCATGGCGTAAGGATAATCCTTACCGACGCCTCCGCCAAGTCACTCCGCCCAGCGGGGCTTCTTGCGCTCCAGGAAGGCGCGGACGCCCTCCTGGCCTTCGTCGGAGACACGGGCGCGGGCGATGCGTTTGGCGGTGTCGTCCATCAGGCCGCTGTCGATCCGGTGGCCGGCGACCGAATGGGTCAAACGCTTGGCGTCGCCCATCGCGCCGGGCGCGCTGGTCCTGAGCGAGGCGCTGAGCTGGTCCACGAAGCCGGGGATCGCGGCGCCGTCCGGCAGCACGGCGTCGACCAGGCCGATGGCGGCGGCGTAGTCCGCGTCGAACGCATTGCCGGTCATGAACAGCTGGCGCGCCTTTCGCGCCCCCACCGCCTCGACGACATAGGGACTGATCGTCGCCGGGATCAGGCCCAGCTTGACCTCGGAGAAGGCGAAGCGCGTCCCCTTCACCGCCACGGCCATGTCGCAGGCGGCCACCAGCCCCGCGCCCCCGCCCATCGCCGCGCCCTCGACCAGGGCGACGGTCAGCGCCGGGATGTCGTGCAGGCTCTTGAGCATCCTCGCCAGGCCCATGGCGTCGTCGCGGTTGTCGCCCTCGGACCAGTCCACCGCGTCGCGCATCCAGCCCAGGTCCGCGCCCGCCGAGAACGTGCCCCCCGCGCCCCGCAGGAACACCGCGCGGACGTGGTCGGCGCCGTGCAGGGTCTCGAACGCCTCGTTGAGCGCGGCGATGGTGGCGGCGTCGAAGGCGTTCTTCTTCTGCGGCCGGTTGATGGTGACGAAGACGATCCCGTCAGGCGTGCCCTCGACCCGCACCAGCCGGTCGTCGGCGTCCGGCGCCGGATCGGCCAGAAAGGGATGGACGATGCGGTTGATCTCCGCCGCCTCGGCGTCGGTGATGTCGAGCGCGTTGGGGTCGGGGTCGATGGGGGTTTTGGTCATCGGAAGCTCCTTCGGGACATCAACGCGCGATAGGCGTAGGAGTGAACAGTGCTCGTGAGCAAGGGGTGAGCCGGGCGAAGCGATGCCTTTGCTCACGACTTGCTCACTGGTGCTCCTCACCCCCCTTCTCACATCCTGAACACGGCGGGGAGTAGATGGCGACCAGCGCGGCCGACCGCATCGGCGGGCCTCCACGGCCTTGACCGCGCCCCGGACCTTGCTTTGGTCGCCTGTCAGGGGCATTAGGCGCGGCAACCTTGGACCCGCGCCTGCCGCCAGGCGACGGGTGGCTATCCTGACCGCCCATCCGTCAGGAAACCGAGCCGCGCGATGCGGCAGAACCTACTGACATGCACATGTCCATGATCGCTTCCGCGCGCCAGCAATGGCTCGCCAATCCTCGCCGCGACCTGCTGGCGGGGACGGTCGTCGCCTTGGCCCTGATCCCCGAGGCCATCGCCTTCTCCCTTATCGCGGGGGTCGATCCGGCGGTGGGGCTCTACGCCAGCTTCGTCATCGCCGTGACGATCGCCTTCGTCGGCGGACGTCCGGCCATGATCTCGGCGGCGACCGGGGCGATGGCCCTTCTAATGGTCGGCCTCGTGCGCGATCACGGGCTGGAGTACCTTTTCGCGGCCTCGCTGCTGACCGGCGTCTTCCAGATCGTCGTGGGCCTGTTCAGGCTGGGCCGTTACATCAAGTTCGTCTCTCGGAGCGTCATGACGGGCTTTGTGAACTCGCTGGCGATCCTGATCTTCCTCGCCCAGATGCCCGAGTTGATCGGGGCGAACTGGCAGACCTTCGCGCTGGTCGGGGCGGGCTTGGCGATCATCTACGGCTTTCCGCTGATCACCAGAGCGGTGCCCGCGCCCCTGATCGCCATCGTGGCTCTGAGCGCACTGACGATGCTCACGGGCGCCGATGTGCGGACGGTCGGCGACATGGGGCAACTGCCCTCCGCACTGCCGGCCTTTCACATCGCCGACGTCCCTCTGACTTGGGAGACCCTGGCCATCATCGCGCCCGTGTCGGCGACCCTGGCTTTCGTCGGTCTGCTGGAAAGCCTGCTCACCGCCAATCTGCTGGACGACATCACCGACACCCCTTCCGACAAGGACCGCGAGACCCGCGGCCAGGGCATCGCCAATATCGCCGCGTCCCTGTTCGGCGGCATGGCGGGCTGCGCCATGATCGGTCAGTCGATCATCAATGTGACCTCCGGCGCGCGAGGCCGCTTGTCAACGCTGTGGGCCGGCCTGTTTCTGCTGTTTCTGATCCTTGTGCTCGGACCCTGGGTCGCTCAGATCCCGATGGCCGCCTTGGTGGCCGTGATGATCATGGTTTCGGTCGGCACGTTCGATTGGGGATCGGTCATCAAGCTGCGCTCAACGCCGCTCCAGTCGTCCATCGTCATGATCGCCACGACAGCGACCGTGGTCGTCACCCATGATCTGTCCAAGGGGGTGGTGCTCGGCGTGATCCTCTCTGCCGTCTTCTTCATGCGCAAGGTCGGCAAGACCATCGGAGTCGAGGAGATCGAGACGCCGGAAGACGGCGTGCTGCGCTACCGGGTCACGGGAAATCTGTTCTTCGCCTCAGCGGACTTTTTCGCCGCCGCCTTCGAGCATCACGGTCATCCCAGACGCGTCGAGATCGACATGACCGGGGCGCATCTGTGGGACCTCACCGGCGTTGCGGCGGTGGACAAGGTCGTGTTCCGCTATCGCCGCCAGGGCGCCGACGTCGAGGTCATCGGCATGAACCAGGCTGGTCGAACCCTGATCGACAAGGTCGGCAGGCATGACAAAAGCCACCTCCCCGTGGGCGTCGCCCACTGATCTCAGAGGGTTCCATCCGCGAGGCGGACGACCATGGCGCGCGCGCGCGAGTCGCCGGGGCGGTGGTGTCCATTCAACGCCGCCGGCCTCCGCTACGGACCCCCTCGGCGTCCATGACTTGACGGTCCGTCGTTGTCTGCGGACAGTTGAGGCTTCGAGAGGGAGACGGCGATGCTCAAACGCGTTCTTCCGGTGATCGCAACCAGCGCCTTATCGGCCTGCGCCTCGGACCTGACGTCCTCTAGCCCGCTCGACGCGACGGCCACACAGAGGCAGATGGACTCCACGGCCTGCACCCAGCAAGCGCGGACGAACCCCGTCTATCCCCCTTCGAGTCCTCTCCACCATCCCGCACCGAATTTTGATCGGGACCTGGCTCGCGTGGATCGCGCGGCCCGGATTCAGGCCAGCATCTATGACCACTGCATGCAGGCCAAAGGCTACGCCCGGACGCGCTGAGTAAGGGCCGCCGATCTGGGTTGCACGAGGCCGGAGCAGTCGCTGACGTTGAAGCGACGTGTCGGCGTCCAACTCACCGCCGGCGTTGAGCCCATCACATCCTGAACACCCCGAACCGCGTCCCCGGCACGGGCGCATTGAGGCTCGCGCTAATCGCCAGGCCGAGCACGTCCCGCGTCTGCACCGGGTCGATGATTCCGTCGTCCCACAGGCGGGCGGTGGCGAAATAGGGGCTGCCCTCGTCCTCGTAGCGTTGCCGGATCGGGGCTTTGAACTCGGCCTCCTCTTCGGCGGACCAGGTCTCGCCCTTGGCCTCCATGGCGTCGCGCTTGACGGTGGCCAGCACGCTGGCGGCCTGTTCGCCGCCCATGACGCTGATCCGGCTGTTGGGCCAGGTGAACAGGAAGCGCGGGGAATAGGCCCGGCCGCACATGCCGTAGTTGCCGGCGCCGAAGCTGCCGCCGATCAGGACGGTGAACTTCGGCACTTCTGCACTGGCGACGGCGGTGACCAGCTTGGCGCCGTTCTTGGCGATGCCCTCGGCCTCGTACTTCCCGCCGACCATGAAGCCCGAAATGTTCTGCAGGAACACCAGCGGGATCTTCCGCTTGCAGGCCAGCTGGATGAAGTGGGCGCCTTTCAGCGCGCTTTCGCTGAACAGCACCCCGTTGTTGGCCAGGATGGCGACCGGATAGCCCCAGATGCGGGCGAAGCCGCAGACCAGCGTCGTGCCGTAGTCGCGCTTGAACTCGTCGAAGTCCGAGCCGTCGACCACCCGCGCGATCACCTCGCGCACGTCATAGGGCGCGCGCACGTCGTCGGGGATCAGGCCGTACAGCTCCTCCGGGTCGAAAGCGGGGGCCTGGGGCTCGCGAACGTCCAGCGGCATGGGCTTGGTGATGTTCAGGTCGGCGACGATGGCGCGCACGATCTCCAGCGCGTGCTCGTCGTTCTCCGCCACATGATCGACCACGCCGGACCGCCGGCCGTGGGTCTCGGCGCCGCCCAGTTCCTCTGCGCTGATGACCTCGCCGGTCGCGGCCTTCACCAGCGGGGGACCGGCCAGGAAGATGGTGCCCTGGTTGCGGACGATCACCGTCTCGTCCGACATGGCCGGGACATAGGCGCCGCCGGCGGTGCAGCTGCCCATCACACAGGCGATCTGGGGGATTTCGGCCGCGCTCATCCGGGCCTGGTTGAAGAAGATGCGGCCGAAGTGGTCGCGGTCGGGAAACACCTCGGCCTGATGCGGCAGGTTCGCCCCCCCGGAGTCCACCAGATAGACGCACGGAAGCCGGTTCTGCTCGGCGATCTCCTGGGCGCGCAGGTGCTTCTTGACCGTCAGGGGGAAGTAGGCCCCGCCCTTCACCGTCGGATCATTGGCGACGATCATCACCTCGCGGCCGGACACGCGCCCCACGCCGCAAATCATGCCCGCGCCCGGCGCCTCGCCGCCGTACATGCCGTAGGCGGCCAGCTGGCCGATCTCCAGGAACGGCGAGCCGGGGTCGAGCAGGCGCTCGACCCGGTCGCGCGGGAGCAGCTTGCCGCGCTTCACATGGCGCTCGCGGCTGGCCTCGGGCCCGCCCAGCGCCGCCTCGGCGACCCGGGCGTAGAGCTCGTCGCGGAGCGCCCGATTGTGCGCCTCCAGCGTCTTGAAGGCGGGGCTCTGGCGGTCGAGGGACGAGGTCAGCTTCGGCATGGGGCCGGTTTAGGGGAAGCCGCGCCGGTCGGGAAGCACAGGCCTGTCGCCCGGCGCCCCCGCCTCGCCCGCTCGCGCGTTGACGCCCGGACGCGCGCGCCCTTGCGCCTTAACCAAACCGCGCCACCTTCGCATTAGGGTGAGGCCGATGAACGGGGACGCCAGATGGGGCTGATGGGCCGCAGACGCCGCGCCGACACCTTCGAGGCCGCCCTGGCGCGGGTGTTCGAACGCGAGGCCTCGACACGCGCCAGCTGGTTCACCCTGACCTCGGGCGAGCCGCTGTTCGTCGCCGGCGCGCCGTCCGACACCCTCTATCTGCTGCGCTCCGGGCGCCTGGGGGTGTTCACCGACGGCATGAACGGCGAGCCGGAGCTGAAGGGCGTCGTGCGGCCGGGGGAGCCCGTCGGCGAGATGGCGCTGGTGGCCGAGACGCCGCACACGGCCACCGTCGTCGCCCTGCGCGACAGCGAGATGCTGGCCCTGCCCAGGGACGCGTTCCTTGAGGCCGCCCGCGGCGATCCCGACCTGCTGGTCGAGCTGGCGCGGCTGATGGTGCGCCGCAGCCGGGACCGCACGGAGGGCGGGGCCCACCCGACGGTCTTCGGCTTCGTCGCCGCCCGGCCACGGCCCATCCGGGCGTTCGTGGAGCGGGTCGCAGCGGGGATCCAGGCGCTGGGCTTCACGGTGCAGGTGGTCGATCAGTCGGCCCTGAGCTCGGTCGCGGAATGGTTCGCCCGGGTCGAGGACACGCACGACTTCGTCCTTTACGTGGCCGAGCGGGAGGAGACCGCCTGGGCCGCCCTGTGCATGCGCCAGGTCGATCACCTGTTCCTGGTCGGCGACGCCCTGGCCGCGCCGTCGACGGACCTGGTCCCCTCCCCCACCCAGGCCTTGCGGCGTCAGTCGCGCGATCTGATCCTGATGCGGCCACGCGGCATGACGCGGCCCGCCAACACCCGGGTCTGGCTGGACGCGCTGCAGCCCAACCGCTGGTTCCAGGCGCGCGAGGACGAGGACGGCGACGCTGCGCGCATGGCGCGAGTGATTTCCGGCGCCTCCATCGGCCTGGTGCTGTCCGGCGGGGGTGCGCGGGCCTATGCCCACATCGGCGCGGTGCGGGCGCTGCGCGAAGCCGGGGTGATGATCGACTTCGTCGGCGGCGCCTCCATGGGGGCCGTGGTCGGGGCGGGCGTGGCGCTCGGCTGGGATGACCGGGAGATGGACGAGCGCATCCGCAGGGCCTTCGTGGACTCCAGCCCCCTGGCCGACATCGCCTTCCCGCTGATCGCCATGACCCAGGGCCGCAAGGTGCAGCGCCTGCTGGAGCAGGCCTATGGCGACCAGGCGATGGAGGATCTGCTGCTGCCGTTCTACTGCGTGTCGTCCAACCTGACGCGCGGCGAGATCGAGGTGCACCGGCGCGGTCCCCTGAAGCAGGCGATCCGGGCGACGATCTCCCTGCCCGGCGTGTTGCCGCCCGTGGTGTCGCGGGGCGAGGTGCTGGTGGACGGGGCGGTGCTGGACAACTTCCCCACCAAGACCATGAAGCGGCTGAACGCCGGCCCGGTGATCGGCGTGGACCTGTCGCGCATGCGGGGCGTGGACGCCGAGACGCTCGAACGGCCGCCGTCGTGGTGGAAGTGGCTGCTGACCGGCGAGTGGAAGAAGGGCACGCCGATCGTGTCGATCCTGATGCGGTCCGCCACCATCACCACGGACGCGGAGCTGGAAATCGCGCGCGAGGAGACCGATGTCCTGATCCAGCCCAATCCGGGCGGCGTCGATATCCGGGACTGGAAGGCCTATGAGCCCGCGGTCGCGGCCGGCCATGCGGCGGCGGTCGAGGCCCTCGCCGGGGTCGAGACGCCGCTGACGCATCTGCGCCGCAAGGGCGCGGCGGCGCGGCTGATCGAGACGGATATGACTGGCGAACCGCAGGCGGCCCAGGCGTGACGGGGACGGTGCCCGAGTGCGGAAGGCCACGCGGGCCGGGCCGCATTGCCGAGGACGATGGTACCGCCTCCCCGGATCGAACGGGGGACCTCCAGTGCCACAAACTGGCGCTCTAACCAACTGAGCTAAGGCGGCATCGCTCCAGCGCTCCGAACGCTGGGCCCCGGCGGACGTGGCCGCAGGGACCGCGTTCGGTCTGGGACGGCTTCTCTAGTCGTCCCGCGCGAAAAGTCAAAGCCCGGCGTCAGGAATAGCCGCGCTGGGCGATGTACTGCTGCAGCTGCTGGATGCGGGTGGCGTCCGACGGGTGGGTGGAGGCGAACTCCGGCGTGCCGCTCTGACGCTGGGCGGCCATGATGCGCCACAGCTCCACCGCCTCCGAGGGGCGGTAGCCGGCGCGAGCCATGAAATCGACCCCGATGCGATCGGCCTCCAGCTCGTCGCGGCGCGAGAACGGCAGCAGCCCGCCGTACTGGGCGAAGATGGAGGCGAGGCCGCCGGCCTGCTGGCCATAGTCGCCGGCGGCGCCCTGGACGGCGGCGACGCCGACCTGGGCGAGGGCGGTGGAGCTGGCCCGCTCGGCCGCGTGACGGGCGACCACGTGGGCGACCTCATGGCCGATGACCGTGGCCAGCTGGTCGTCGTTGCGGACGAGCTGGAGCAGCGCGGTGGTCACGCCGATCTGGCCCGACGGCAGGACGAAGGCGTTGGGCGCGTCGTTGACGAAGACCGCGTAGTCCCAAGAGCGGTCGGTCAGGCCGGCCGCCTGCACGATGCGCTCGCCGACGCGACGGACCCGCGTGGTCTGGCTCTGGTCGCGGCTCAGGGGCTGGGTGCGGATGGCCTGGGCCCAGGCGGCGTTCGACTGCTGGATCAGGGATCCCTCGTCGACCAAGACGAGCTGGTTACGGCCGAGCGTCTCGTTGTAGGCGCAGGCGCCCAGGGCAGCGGTCAGGCCGACGACGACGGCGGACGTTACGCCGCGGCGACGAAGGGCGGGGGTGAGCAGGCGCATCCGGAATCCTCCCAGGCGGTTCAGTCAGCCACAACGAACAGACAGCCGCTTAGCTTCATCGCACGCAACGAAAAACGCCCCGCGGCGAACCGCGGGGCGTTCTGTCTCGAGACCGGGGGTCCGGTCTTACTCCGGCGCGTTCCACACGATCGGAATATTCACCCGGGCGCCGCCGACGGGAGCCCCGTCGCGCGTCTGGGGACGCATCTGGAACCGCGAGCACAGCTGCACGGTGGCCCGGCCGAAGCCCTGACCCGCCGGCTCTTCGCTCACGACGGTGCAGTTCTCGACGCGACCGCTCTCGGTCACGACGCCCTGAACCGTGGCCCGGCCGCTGACACCACGCTCCAGCGCGCGTTCCGGATAGAACCGGGCCAGGTCGGCGCCGCTGGGACGACGGACCCAGTCCGGGGTGGTGATCACCGACGGACGGACCGGAGCCGGCGGAGCCGGCGGCGGCGGCGGGCCGGGGACGATGACGGGCGGACCGGTGTATTCGACGCGGTCTTCCTTCTTCGTCGGCTCGATGTTGATCGTCACCGGCGGCGGCGGCGCGTTGGTCGTCACGACCGGCTCGCGCACCTGAAGCTTCGGCGGCGGCGGCGTGTCCGGCGGCGGCGGCGGCGGCGGGGGCGGAGGAGGCGGCGGAGGCGCCGGCTCGATCAGCTCCACGTCGACCGCGTCGTCGGTGTATTCGAACGGTTGCAGTTCGAACTTCGACTTGTACAGCCAGACGCCCGCGGCGATGTGCAGGATCGCGGAGACCGCGATGCCGACGATCGCCCCCGTGGACAGCCCCTTCTTCTTGCGGGGCGGATCCAGGATCGGATCGCGGTGGGCGTGGGTTTCAGCAGTCATGCTTTCTCCTGCCCCCTTACGACGTCGACTGGTCTTCGCCCACCAGGGCGACGGAATAGAAGCCGTTGTCCTGCAGCGCGTTCATGACCTGCATGAAGTCGCCGTAGCGGGTCGTCTGGTCCGCCCGGATGAAGATGCGCTCGTCTTCCGGGTTACGCGAACCAATCTGATCCGTCAGGTCCTGGCCCAGGGTCGACACGTCGGTCCGGAAGTCGCCGACGTAAACGTCGCCGTCCGACTGGATCGAGATGTAGACCGGCTTCGGCGGGTTCTGGGCGGGCGGCGCGACCGCCCGCGGGAGCTCGATGGGCACCGACACGGTGGCGAGCGGAGCCGCCACCATGAAGATGATGAGCAGGACGAGCATCACATCGACGAACGGCGTGACGTTGATCTCGGAGTTCTGCTCAATGGCGTACTTGCCACCCCCCGAACCGGAGAGTTTGGCGCCCATCTAGATTACGCCCCCTTGTCGAGCTGGCGCGAGATGCCGTTGATCAGCTCGGCGTTGAAGCCGTCCGAACGCACGCCGTACGCCGCGATGCGGGTGTTGAAGTAGTTGTAGAAGATAACCGCCGGGATGGCCGCGAACAGGCCGATGCCGGTGGCCAGCAGCGCCTCGGCGATACCCGGGGCCACGACGGCCAGGTTGGTGGTGTTCGACTCGGCGATGCCGATGAACGAGTTCATGATGCCGTACACGGTGCCGAACAGACCGATGAACGGACCCGACGAACCGACCGAGGCCAGGAACTGCTGACCGCCCGAAAGGCGGCTGGCGATCGAGGACTGGACGGCGGCGACGGCGGTCTGGGCGCGGAGCAGCGCGGTGTCGCGGTGTTCGCCGGTGATGGAGAGACCGGCCTGACGCGACAGCTCGATTTCTTCGGTCGCGGCGGCGGCCATGTCGGCCAGCGGGTTGCCGTCGAACTCTTCCGAGGTGGAGACCCGACGCATGTCGGCGACGGTGCGGGCGCCGCGGAAGGCTTCCAGGAAGCGGTCGGTCTTGCGGTTCAGCGAGCCGAACTCGAGCAACTTGATGAGCAGCAGGGTCCAGGAGAACACCGAGGCCAGCACGAGGCCGATCATGACGACCTTAACCACCGGGTGGGCGATCAGGAACATCGAGATCGGGGTCAGGCCGCCGCCCCCGTGGCCGCCGCCGACGGCTTCGTTCAGCGACGCGGGATCTTCAGCGGCGGCGCCGGCGGCCGGAGCCGGGGCGGCTTCCGCCGGGGCGGCCGTGGTCGCTTCCGCGGCGGCCGGAGCCGGGGCCGCGTCTTGCGCCAGGACCGGCGAGCCCGCCATCAGGACGGCGGCGCCGGCCATGGCGAGGAGGAGGTTCGTCTTCTTGCTGTTCAGCATGTGTCGCCAGTTCCTGCTTTGGTCTGACTCGTGGGACCCGAGACCTCCGCCTGTCGGCGTCGGCCCTGTGAAAACCTGCCGCGCGGCCGAAAGCGACCGAACGACCGAACGCCTCAGCTCGATGCCGGTTGCCCCGCCGGAAAGCAGGATCGGATCGACCGGAAGACGACGGTCCGGATCGACGTCCGGACAGCCGCTTTCCGCCCTCACGGGCCTTGGCGGTCAAGCTCCTTTGGCGAACCCATAACAGAGCGTCAAGGGCGTTGAGGCGCTTTTCGCCCCTGGGGCGAGCCTTCGCGTTCAAGATGGAGCGTTATGCCGAAAAGCGACCGTCTTATGACGCAACAACGTTGCGCGACGCCCCATTTTCAGGCGCTCGATCGACGGTTCGTGCGAAGTGGTGCCTGGGGGCGGATTCGAACCACCGACACGCGGATTTTCAATCCGCTGCTCTACCAACTGAGCTACCCAGGCCCGGGCCCGTTCATTCGGGAGCGGGGTCTATAGGCGACGACATGGGGCCTGTCCAGCGCCTGTCGTCACGCCTCCTCGGCGTCCGGCGGGGTCTCGTCCTCGGGCACGGGAATCCTGTAGGCGCCGGTGAACCAGCGCTGCAGATCGAGGTCGGCGCAGCGCTTGGAACAGAAGGGGCGGTAGGCGGGCTGGGCCGGCGCCTTGGCGCAGATGGGGCAGGTCGCCATCGGTCAGTCCTCGCGAATGTCGATGTGGTCGGACGCGGCGCGGTCGTCCGCCGCGACCCCGGCCCTGGGCCCGAGCCGCGCCACGAGCGAGGCCGCGAGGGCCGCGACCTGCGGAGAGCACCGGGCGATCAGCCTCGGCGACGCCGTGTCGCAGATCAGCGCGCGGCGCAGGCGACGCGTCAGATCGATCGCTCGTGTCAGGGCCGAGCGGCCGCCGCGCTCGCCGAGCCGTTCCTCGATCGGCGTGCGCGTCCAGGGGATCGTCAGTTGGAGCAGGCCGAATCGGCTGAGCGGCCCCAGCGCCGCCCCGTCGCCGTCGAACGCCTCGCGCGCGGCCTGGGTCACCCTCTCGGGGTTCAGCTTCGAGCCGGCGAGGTCGATCACCACCAGCCCGCCCCAGCTCCTGAGCCGGATCATGCGCGCCGCCTGACGCAGCCCCTCCCGATTGGCGCGGTCCCGCGCCCGCGACCCGCCGTTCCCGCCGAGGGCGGCATGGTCTATGTCCACCGCCACCAGGGCGCGGGTGCGCTCCACGGCGACGTCGACGCCGTCCGGAAAAGCAAAGCCGGTCGAGAGCGCCTCCTCCTCGGCCTGCAGCGCCGCATCGATCGCGGGCAGGCCCTCGACGATCTCCGCGCCAGGCGCCCAACCCTTCAGCAGCGTCTCCACGTCCGGCCCGGCGACGAGCAGACGCGGAGCCCCCTGCCCGGGACCGAGCAACCGGAGCGACGGCCCCTTCGACCCGCGCGGCTCGCTCACCACCTCGACCTCGAGGCTGTCGCCCTCGTGAAGAGCGGATCGACCACCCAGCGGCAGAAAGCCCGGCGCGCCGCCGACGCCGAGATCGACGAAGGCGGCTCCGTAGGCCGCGCGCACCTCGCTGACCCGGCCCACGCAGCGGGTGCCCAGACGGTGCTGAGGGATATCGCCCTCGCGCTGGATCACCAGCCGCTCGCAGCGCCCGTCACGGACCAGGACGCCCCGCGTCTCGCCCGGCGTCTCGTCCAGGAACAGCTCGACCAGGCTCACGGCCGCCAGCCCGCGCCCCTGAGCAGCGCCGAGGTTTCATAGAGCGGCAGGCCCATGACCGCCGGTTGGCTGCCGACGATTCGCCGGACGAAGGCGCCCGCGGGCCCCTGGATCCCGTAGCCGCCGGCCTTGCCCCGCCAGTCGCCGGTGGCGACGTAGGACGCGATCTCGTCCTCGGACAACGGCTTGAAGGCGACCCGCGTCTCGACCAGTCGTGCGGACCGGCGCTCGCCCCGCGCCACGGCGACGCCGGTGTAGACGCGATGGTTGCGGCCGGACAGCAGACGCAGGAAGGCGGCGGCCTCGGCCTCGTCGGCCGGTTTCTCGAGAAGACGCCGGCCCAGGGCGACCACGGTGTCCGCCGCCAGGATGATGGACTCGGGGCTGGAGGCTGAGAGCGCCGCCGCCTTCTCCCGCGCCAGTCGTTCGGCGAGCCGTGCGGGCGGCTCGGCCTTCAGCGGGGTCTCGTCGATGTCGGCGGGCAGGATGCGATCGGGGACCACCCCGATCTGCGCCAGAAGCTCCTTCCGGCGCGGGCTAGCCGAGGCCAGGATCAACTCGGGACGGTCGCCCGCCATGGGCGGCCGGTCCTTACTTGAAGCGATAGGTGATGCGACCCTTGGTCAGGTCGTAGGGCGTCATCTCGACCAGGACCTTGTCGCCGGCCAGCACGCGGATGCGGTTCTTGCGCATCTTGCCCGCCGTGTGGGCGATGATCTCGTGGTCATTCTCGAGGGTCACGCGGAACGTCGCGTTCGGCAGCAGTTCGCTGACCACGCCGGGAAACTCGAGCAGTTCTTCCTTCGCCATGCGGTC
This sequence comes from Brevundimonas balnearis, assembly GCF_042434805.1. Taxonomy (NCBI): domain Bacteria; kingdom Pseudomonadati; phylum Pseudomonadota; class Alphaproteobacteria; order Caulobacterales; family Caulobacteraceae; genus Brevundimonas; species Brevundimonas balnearis. Next base: position 38,577 of record NZ_JBHLSW010000007.1, read on the forward strand.
TCTCTCGCCCGATATGACAGGGATCAGGGCCGCGCCGGGCGATGCGCGACCTTCCAAGCGGCGGGCCTATGCACCAAAACGGCGGCGGCGTCGACCCGTCAGCCGCGTCGATGCAGCGCCGTGATGAGCGTGAACAGCCGCCGGCTGGTCTCGAGGTCCAACTCGATCTTTCCGTCCAGACGCTCGCGCAGCAGCTCGGCGCCTTCGTTGTGCAGGCCGCGCCGGCCCATGTCGACGGCCTCGATCTGACTCGGGGACGAGCCGCGCAGCGCCTCGTAGTAGCTGTCGCAGATCGCGATGTAGTCGCGCACCACGGCCTTGAACGGCGTCAGCGACAGGGCATGCAGCTTGCCGAAGCCGGGCCCGGTGATGTCGAACACCAGGCGGCTGTCCTGAAGGCTGAGCTTGAGAGCATACGGACCGCCGCCGCCGCCGACCGGCGCGAAGTGGTTCTTCTCGACCAGATCGAAGATGGCGACGCGCCGCTCGTGTTCGATCTCGGCGGTCGCGGACGGCAGGGTCGCCTGATCCAGCTCGATCGAGCCCAGCCTGTTCGCCCCGTCGCTCACGCCGCGTCGCCGTCGAGCGGGTGCGCCGGCGCGGCCTTGGCGGGCCAGCGTTCGGACAGGTCGGTGACCACGGCGTCCAGACACTCCACGTCCAGCTTCAGATCGCCGCCGGCGGCGAACATCATGACGACCTGGCCCGCCGGCGCCTCCGCGCCCGGCAGGAAATCCATGGCCAGCAGCTCCAGCGGCACGTCCTCGCCGCGCGGCAGCCGTCGGCTCTGAACCTTCAGCACGTCGCCGAACTGCATGGCCGCCCGCACGCGGGTGCCGCCGCATTCCCAGCAGAAGCGGCTCAGCTCGACGGTCAGGGTGCGCGCGCGCCGGTCCCAGGCGATGTCGGCCGGATGCACGATGGCGTCCTGGAGGGCGGCGGAGATGATCTGCAGGTCGTCGCCGTCCTGGGCGAGCAGGCGCAGCGGCTCCAGCGCCTTGGACGGCGCGGCCGCCGCCTCGACCTCCGTCTCAATGCTCATCCGACTCTCCCTTGATCCGCCGCACATCGGCCCCGCACGCCTGGAGCTTGGCCTCCAGATGTTCGAAGCCGCGATCAAGATGATAGACGCGACCGATCGTGGTTTCACCCTCCGCCGCCAGGCCGGCGATCACCAGGCTGACCGAGGCCCGCAGGTCCGTGGCCATGACCTGGGCGCCCACCAGCCGGTCCACGCCGGTGACCCGCGCTTCTCCGCCGTGGACGGAAATCTCGGCGCCGAGCCGCATCAGCTCCGGCGCGTGCATGAAGCGGTTCTCGAAGATGGTTTCGTGGATGACGCTTTCGCCCCGCGCCAGGGTCATCAGCGCCATGAACTGGGCCTGCAGATCGGTGGCGAAGCCCGGATAGACCTCGGTGGTCACATCGACGGCCTTGAGGCGCTGGGCCGGATCGCGGCGAACGATCACGCCGTCGGACGTCGGCTCGACCTCCACGCCCGCGGCGACCATGCGGTCGGTCAGGGCGGCGATCAGCTCCGGCCGGCTCTTCGTCAGCCGCACCTCGCCCCCCGCCATCGCGGCGGCCACGGCGTAGGAGCCCATCTCGATCCGGTCGGGGATCACCGACCACTCGGTCCCCCTCAACGAGCTGACGCCAGTGACGGTCAGGACGTCCGTGTCGATTCCCTCGATGCGCGCGCCCATGGCGTTGAGGCAGTGGGCCAGGTCGCCGATCTCCGGCTCGCAGGCCGCGCGGCGCAGCACCGTCGTCCCCTCGGCCAGCACGGCGGCGAGCAGCGCGTGCTCGGTGGCGCCCACCGAGACGAACGGAAACTCGATCTCGGCGCCCTTCAGGCCTTTCGGCGCGACCGCGTGGACATAGCCCTCCTCCAGCGTGATCTCGGCGCCGAGCGCCTGCAGGGCCTTCAGATGCAGATCGACCGGCCGCGCCCCGATGGTGCATCCGCCCGGCAGGGACACCCTGGCTTCCCCGGTGCGCGTCAGGAGCGGGCCCAGCACATTGAAGCTGGCGCGCATCTGGCGCACCAGATCATAGGGCGCGAAGGTCGAGGTGATCTCCCTGGCGTGCAGCACCGTCGTGGCCGGGTCGCTCTCCTCGACCGACAGGCCGAAGGCGCGCAGCAGCTGGCCCAGAAACCGCGTGTCGGCCAGGCGCGGCATGTTGGTCAGCTTGAGCGGCTGGTCGGTGAGGATGGCGGCGGCCATCAGCTTGATGGCGGAATTCTTGGCGCCGCTGACCGGAATCTCGCCGGTCAGTCGCGCGCCGCCCACGATGGCGATGCGGTCCATGGAGTCTCTGTCTCCGCCACGCGACGGGCGCGGCGGGTTTCGTCTGTAGCGCGGCGAAGGGCGGGCGCCAAAGGGGGCGCGGTGACTTTGCGTTTCCGAGCCTCACTCGTCCGCGGGCGACGCCCTGGCGGCCTTGCGACGACGCAGATTGGCGCGCAGGGCCTGGGCCAGGCGTGCGTCCCGCTCGGCCTTGCGCCGCGCCTCCGCGTCCTCGGGCTTGGGGTCGGGGTCGTCTTCGGCCATGCCGCGAGAAGCCTCACCGCGCTCCGTCGATCAAGCGCGCATTTTGGGTTTGCCCCTGCGGAGTCCATTGGCTATACGGCCGCTTCCTCAGATCGGGCCGCCGTAGCTCAGTGGTAGAGCGCATCCTTGGTAAGGCTGAGGTCGGCAGTTCAATCCTGCCCGGCGGCACCATCTGAGTTGATCGCGTCCTCGCCCGGTCGAGGACGCGTCCAGCCCCCCGAAGCCTCGTCAATCGATGACGTGCGGACGCATGAGCGGGCCCCAGGTCGGCGCGCCCCAGACCGGTGCGCCCCAGACCGGCGCGCCATAGGGCGCGTAGTACCGGCCGCCCTCGCTCTGCTGGTAGCTGAAGGTGGCGCGACCGTTCTCGCCGACGGGGACGGAGATGGTGGCGCCGTAGGTGGTGAAGTCGTGGCTGCCGACGCCGACGTTGACCTCGCCGTGAACCCGCCGGTCGTCCCGCCATTCCAGCGAACCGGCCTGTCGCTCCGCGCGGTCGCGCGCGTCGGCGGCGCGGGCGGGTGCCAGGAAGCGGTCGATCTGCTCGGCGGTGCTGAGTTGGGTCCCGGCGCGAAGCACCGGCGCCTGTTCGTCCAGAATCGGAGAGGCGCCCGCGGCCACGGCGGCCGGAAGCGCGTCCGACACCCGGCCGGTGGTGACGACCCCGTCGGGATCCGAGACGGACAGGGCCAGAAGGGCGACGAGCAGCGACATGGGCTTCTCCTAAACCCGACGAACGTCCGCGACCAATGCGGCGATCATCGGGCGACCCCGTCGCCGCGCTGAAGCGGATCCGGCAAGGGCTCGCCCATCGGGACGAACCGCAGCGCCACCGAGTTGATGCAGTAGCGCAGCCCCGTCGGCGGGGGGCCGTCGGGGAACACGTGCCCCTGGTGGCTGTCGCAGCGGGCGCAGCGGGTCTCGATCCGCACCATGCCGTACGACGTGTCGCGGATCGCCAGAACATGCGCCTCGTCCACCGGCTCGGTGAAGCTGGGCCAGCCGGTGCCGCTCTCGAACTTCGTGCCGGCCTTGAACAGAGGCAGGCCGCACATACGGCAGCAGAAGACGCCGGCCCGCTTCTCGCCCAGCAAGGTCCCGCAGAACGGGGCCTCCGTGCCGTGTGCGAGCAGGACGCGCCGTTCCTCGGCGTCGAGCCCGGCCTCGAGGGCGACGCGCTGGCCCTCGTCGGGGGGCGTCAGATCGTAGCCGGCGGCGGAGCGGAGCGTCTCTTCGGTCATGACAGGCATGTGGGGGCGGCCCGACCCGGCCGCCACCCGTGGCTCAGCCCGCGAACAGGCCGTTGACCCAAGCCCGAACCGCCGTCTCGTCGGTCGGGTTGCCGGTATAGGGGACCTGCGGCGTGTGCGGGACGTTGTGGCCGCGCTCGCGCGTCGTCCAGGCCTTGTGACCGAAGCTGAGGTCGCCGTAGTTCGACGGCAGGCGGATGTCGGTCGCCTCTATGAAGATCGAGTCCGCGTTCGTCGGCGCGCCGGCCAGCACCACGTTCGGCAGGTTCTTCAGCAGATCGACCACGTCCAGGCAGCCGCCCGAGCATCCGCCGTCGATCAGCACGACCACGCGGCCCTGCACCGGGTTGGCGGCGCCGGTGTCCGGGGCGGCGGCGCGGCCGTCCAGGGTGAAGCTGGGCTGGCCGGCGGCGATGGCGGCGTCGAAGGCCGCCACGATGGCGCGGGTCTGCTCGATCACCGGCATGGATTCCGCGACGAACAGGGGGTCCGCCTCCATCCGCGCCAGGGTCTGGGCGTACCACTCGCGGTTCCCCGGCGTCGCGCGATATACGATCGTGCCGGCTTCCGGCTGCCGCGGCGCGGTGTACTCCACGGTCCAAAGACGGTTGGCCAGGCCATAGCCGCGGCGGGTCGCCTCCGCGTCCGTGCCCGAGGCGCCGCGCAGGTCGATGACCACGCCGTTCGGCCCCTGCAGCAGATCACGCTGAGCCTCGACCGCCGCATAGAAGGCGGTCCAGTCGGCATCGGCCTCAAGGGTGTGCACATGGATCCAGCCGCGGCCATCCACGGTCTCGACCGCGAGCGGCGTCGGCGCGGTGTAGACCGACGCGGCCCAGGCGGCGCGACGGTCGTCCTCGGACGTGATGGCGGTGGTCAGGACAAAGTTGCGCTGGCGACGGCCGTCCTGGAAGCGGCACTGGCGCGGCACGCCCGGCGCGAAGCTGTTGTCGCGGTCCCAAAGCAGATAGGGGGCGGTGCGCACCCGTTCGGCCTCCAGCTGGAGGTTGCCCTCCCACCGGTCCAGACGCACCTGGGCGAACTCCTCGATCGGCTGGTCGTCGCAGGAGATGACCCGCGCGCCCAGCGGCGGCAGGCCGCGCACGCCCGACTTGACCCAGGACACCACATAGCCGCCGTCGCGCCAGGCCGTGGCGAAGTTCGGCGTCGCGGCGGCGAACCAGGCCGGCAGCGGCTCGTAGGACGGGTTCAGGCGGATGTTGTTGTCGCGGAAGCCGCCAGCGTAGCCCTGCAGCACATAGAAGTAGTCGCGCGCGCCGCGAACGCGGGGAATTTCGGCGGCGATCTGGTCGTAGCCCGCGTCGACCCAGGCGCGAAAGGTGTCGCCCGGCCCCGGAACGACCACGGCCGGATGGTCGGCCTTCAGGGCGTCGCGGGCGGCCGTCAGGTCCTGCTGGGCGATGGCCTGCCAGTTCTGGGCGGCGGCCGGCGCGGCGGCGACGCAGAGGGCCAGGGCGGCGGCGGAAGCGGCGAGCGCGCGGATCATCGAAGTCACTCCGGAAAGGCTGTCGCGTCGGGGATGGCGGTCGTTATCCCCATTCACCATCGCCTTGCCAAGGCCAAAGCGGCACCCTGCGTCAGCCTTTCCCCCCGCGGGCGAGCGCGGCCCGCCGTTTACTCGCGTCGAGGTCCGGCCTAATCGGACGGTCGCCAAGGGGCCGTCGAAGCGCCCGACCTCAGGGACCGCCAGGAAGCATGTTCTCAAAGATCCTGATCGCCAACCGGGGCGAGATCGCCGTTCGCATCATCAAGACCTGCCGTCGCATGGGGATCGGAACCGTAGCCGTCTATTCAGAGGCCGACGCACGCTCCCTGGCGGTCGAGATGGCGGACGAGGCGGTCCTGATCGGACCGGCGCCGGCGGCCCAGTCCTACCTGCTGGCGGACAAGATCGTCGAGGCGGTGCGCCGGACGGGGGCGGAGGCGGTGCATCCAGGCTTCGGCTTCCTGTCGGAAAACGCGGGCTTCGCGCGCCGCCTGCGCGACGAGAGGATCGCCTTCATCGGGCCGAACCCCGAGGCGATCGAGGCCATGGGGGACAAGATCACCTCCAAGAAGTTCGCGGCGGACGCCGGAGTCTCGACCGTGCCGGGCCACATGGGCCTGATCGACACGGCCGAACAGGCGGTCGAGATCGCCCGCGGCATCGGCTATCCGGTGATGATCAAGGCCTCGGCCGGCGGCGGCGGCAAGGGCATCCGCGTCGCCCACTCCGACGCCGACATGGCCGAGGGCTTCGCGGCGGTGAAGGCGGAGGCGAAGAACGCCTTCGGCGACGACCGGGTCTTCCTCGAGAAGTTCATCGTCGACCCCCGCCACATCGAGATCCAGGTGCTGGGCGACAAGCACGGCGACATCGTGCACCTGTTCGAGCGCGAGTGCTCGATCCAGCGCCGCAACCAGAAGGTCGTCGAGGAGGCCCCCTCCCCGCTTCTGGATCCTGAGACCCGCGCCGCGATGGGCGCCCAGGCGATCGCCCTGGCGCGGGCCGTGAACTACGACTCCGCCGGCACGGTCGAGTTCGTGGCCGGTCAGGACAAGTCTTTCTTCTTCCTGGAGATGAACACCCGCCTGCAGGTCGAGCATCCTGTGACGGAGCTGATCACCGGCGTGGATCTGGTCGAGCAGATGATCCGCTCCGCAGCCGGCGAGCCCCTGCCCTTCACCCAGGACCAGCTGGCCATCAACGGCTGGGCGATCGAGAGCCGCATCTACGCCGAGGACCCCTATCGCGGCTTCCTGCCCTCGATCGGGCGGCTGGTGCGCTATGAGCAGCCCGAGGAGGGCGAGCAGGACGGCTACGTCGTGCGAAACGACTCCGGCGTCCGGGAGGGCGACGAGATCAGCATGTTCTACGACCCCATGATCGCCAAGCTGTGCGCCTGGGGCGAGACGCGAGACGCGGCCGTGGACGGCATGGCCCGGGCGCTGGAGGACACGCACATCTCGGGCCTCGGCCACAATGTGCCGTTCCTGTCCGCGGTGATGGACCAGCGGCGGTTCCGGTCAGGGCGGCTGTCGACCAGCTACATCAAGGACGAGTTCCCCGACGGCTTCCATGGTCTGCCCGCCACGCCGGACCAACGCGACCTGATGATCGCCGCGGCCATGGCGATGCATGAGATCCTGGCGGAGCAGTCGGGCGATCCGTCGGATCGCACGCAGTGGACGGTCCTGTTCGACAAGACGCCCGTGGAGGTCGCGCTCGCCTATGACGACGCGGAGGCGCTGACGCTGGACCTGAGCGATCGCGACGCGCCGGTGCGGCTGTCCGACATCGACTGGCGGCCCGGGCTGGCGCAGTTCCGCGCCGTGCTCGACGGCGAGCCCTTCACCGCCGAGGTGAAGCGCGTCGCCGACGGCTTCGACATCCGTCAGCGGGCCGCCCGCGCCCGGGTGCGGGTGCTCAGCCCCTCTGTCGCGGACCTCTACGCCCGCCTGCCCGAGAAGGCGGCGGCGGACACCTCCAAGCTGATCCAGTCGCCGATGCCGGGGCTGGTGGTCTCGATCCCGGTGAAGCCGGGCCAGGAGGTCAAGTCGGGCGAGGCGGTCGCCATCATCGAGGCGATGAAGATGCAGAACATCCTGCGCGCCGAGCGCGACGGCGTGGTCAAGACCGTCGGCGCCAAGGACGGCGACAGCGTCGCCGCCGACGACGTGCTCGTGGAGTTCGTCTGACGCTGGCGAAGATAGACTAAGTCTGTTAGTCTAGTCTTATGGAGACGGTAAACATTCATCAGGCCAAGACGCATCTTTCGCGTCTCATCCAGCAGGCGCTGCAAGGCCACCCCTTCATCATCGCGAAGGCGGGAAAGCCTCTGGTGAAGGTCGAGGCGGTGTCGTCGGAGCCTATGTCAGTTAAACGATTCGGCATGATGAAGGGCTTGATCTCAGTGCCGGACAACTTCGATGCGCTCGGCCGGGAAGAGATCGAGCGGCAGTTCGGCCTCGACCATTGAGAGCGTTGCTGGACACTCACCTGCTGATCTGGATCGCCGCGGGCGACGCACGAGCTGAGTCGATGAGAACGGTCGTCGACGATCCCGCCACGGATGTCGCCTACAGCGTCGCGAGCCTTTGGGAGATAGGGATCAAGCGGTCGCTCGCTCGGTCTGACTTTCGCATTGATCCAGCCGCGTTGCGCCAAGGGCTGTTGGCCGCCGCATATGTCGAGCTGCCTGTCAGCGGAGAGCATGCGCTTGCCGCCCCTCTCCTGCCGCCGATTCACAAGGATCCTTTCGATCGCCTGATCGTGGCTCAGGCGCTTGTCGAGGAGCGCGTGCTGTTCACATCCGACGCGTCCCTGGGCGGCTACCCTGCAGATATCCGCTTGATCTAGGCGACCATCAACCGCGAGCCCGACCGTGATCGCCCCGCACCAATTCACCGACGCCCTGTTCACCGGGAACGGCCGCATCGGCAGGCTGATGTTCGTGCTCGGGCTGGGGGCGGTGACGGCGGTCGCGCTTCTGGCCGGGCTCATCCCGCCGGCGGGCTGGACGGGCGAGGCGCTGTTCTGGGCCATCCGGCTGCCGCTGTTGTTCGTGCTGTTCTGCCTGATGGCGCAGCGGCTGCACGACATCGGTCGCAGCGGCTGGTGGGCGGCGCCCGCGACCGCGATCGTCTGGATGGCCCCCTCCCCGATGGGCGAGTTCCGCGACGAGGTCAGCGTGGCGCTGCACCTGATCTGGTTCGGCGCCCTGGCGGTCTGGCCCGGCCAGAAGGTGTTCAACCGCTACGGCGCGCCGCCGTCGGCACTGGCGTCGACCACTGGTCCGAAGACGGCCTGAAACGCCGACTTCAGCGCCGCGTCCGCCTCGTCCATCGTCGCCAGGACGCCGAGATCGACCAGGCTGGTCACGCCGTGCTCGCGGATGCCGCAGGGCACGATGCCGCCGAAGTGGTCCAGTTCCGGCTCAACATTCAGGCTGATGCCGTGAAAGCTGACCCAGCGGCGGACTTTCACGCCGATGGCGGCGATCTTGTCCTCGCGCGACCAGCCGGGACCTTTCCGTTCGACCCAGACGCCGACCCGGCCCTCGCGCACGTCGGCCTCGACGCCGAACCGGTTAAGCGCCTCGATCAGCCAGCGCTCGAGGCCCCGCACGAAGCCGCGCACGTCGCGCCCGCGCTTGTCCAGGTCCAGCATCACATAGGCCACCCGCTGGCCGGGCCCGTGATAGGTGAACTGGCCGCCGCGCCCGGTCCGATGCACGGGAAACCGAGCGTCCAGCAGGTCGTCGTCCCTGGCCGACACGCCGGCCGTGTAGAGCGGCGGATGCTCCAGGAGCCAGACCCGTTCCGGCGCCTCGCCCGCCGCGATCAGCGCCGCGCGCGCCTCCATCTCGGCCACGGCGGCGTCGTAGCCGACATATCCGCGCGCCACGCCCCACTCGACGGGCTGTCGATCGGCGCGATGAAGGCGTCGGTCCGACGTGTTTAACGGCTCAGCAAGCATGACGGGGCAATGTGGCTTTCGGGGGCTTCCATGCAAGACCACTCCTCCAGTGCCGAGTATCCCATGTCCCAAGTCGAAGCGGTGAACGTCGAGATCAGCGTGGTCCTCGGCCGTTCCGTGCTGCCGATGGCGCAACTGCTGCGCATGGGCCGCGGCGCGGTGATCCCGCTGGACGCGGGCGAACAGGACGAGGTCTGGATCCTGGCCAACAACCACCCCGTGGCCCGCGGTCAGATCGAGCTGCGCGAGGACCGCATCACCATCGTCGTGACCCGACCGGCCGACGTCTATGACTTCATGGCGGGGGCGGCTTAACGGGCAGTAGGCAGTAGGCAGTAAGGACGAACGCTGTTGGCCGAGGTCAAAAGCTATCGTGACCTCAAGGTCTGGCAGCGCGCGATGGATCTCGCCGTCGCGGTCTACACCTTGACCAAGTCGTTTCCGCGAGACGAGCAATTCGGGCTTACCTCGCAGCTGAGGCGCGCCAGCAGCTCCATCGCCGCCAACGTCGCCGAAGGATACGGCCGAGCCTCCAAGCCGGCCTACCTGAACCACCTTCGCATCGCGCAAGGCTCGCTGAAGGAAACAGAGACTCACCTGCTGTTGTGTGCGCGCGTGTCGATCTGCTCGGCTGCCGAAACCGATCCTTTTCTGGAGCAGGCAGACGAACTCGGTCGAATGTTGCGCAGCCTCATCGTCAGCCTCGAGGCTCACGGCGGCACTTGAATCGCCTACTGCCTACTGCCTATTGCCCAAGCCCTTCTCGGCCCCCTTCCCATAGCCCTCGCACTCCGCTATTCCCCCCGCCTCCGATGCGAGCGGTCGTGGCGGAATTGGTAGACGCGCAGCGTTGAGGTCGCTGTGGGGCAACCCGTGGAAGTTCGAGTCTTCTCGACCGCACCATCCTGCTTCGCCCTGCGGGCTTCGCAGGACGAAGTCCTGCGCAAGCCAATGGGAGAAGCAGGATGCCCTGCGAAGCCTTGGCGAAGCACGGCTGGCTGACGCGAGCCGCCGATTGCACTACGTCTACCTGCTCGAAAGCCTCAACGATCCGACCCAACGCTATGTCGGCGTCTCGTCTGATCTGAAGAGCCGCCTCGCGGAACATAACGCTGGCAAGTCCGGCCACACCTCGAAACACGTCCCGTGGCGTCTGGTGACTTACATTACGTTCTCCCGCCGAAGCCAGGCCGAGGATTTCGAACGCTACCTCAAATCCGGCTCCGGCCACGCCTTCGCGCGCAAACGGTTGTGGCCGGCTTGACCGCCCCCTGCGCCTGAGCGAGACACCGCGTGACCGTCGCCTTTCCGGGCGTCGATCTGATTCAGGACCCGCCATCGGCTAGACGCTGATCCATCTTCAGGGAGGCCCCGCGTGAGCAGCACCGACTCCGCCCTCCTGAACGCTCCCGAGCCGGACATCGAGCACGAGGCGCTGGGCGAGGACTACGCCCTGACGCCGGCCTTCGTGGAGAAGGTGATCGACGCCGCCGACGACGGCGACGGGTTGAAGCTGCGCGGGCTGCTCGAGGATCTGCACCCCGCCGACGTCGCCGACCTGATGGGCTTCCTGACGGCCGAGCACCGCGCGGTGGTCGTGCTGTGGCTGCCGCCCGAACTGCTGGCCGAGACCCTGCCCGAGCTGGACGACGGCATCCGCGAGGAGGTGCTGGAGCGGGTGCCGCACGGCACCCTGGCCGAGGCGCTGCAGGAGCTGGACTCCGACGACGCCGCCGCCGTGGTCGAGGACCTGGAGGACGACCAGCGCGAGCGCGTGCTGGCGGCCATGCCCGAGGTCGACCGCGCCGCGATCGAGAGCTCGCTGGGCTATGAGGAGGACTCCGCCGGCCGGCTGATGCAGCGCGAGGTGATGGCCGCGCCTCAGTTCTGGTCGGTCGGCGACACCATCGACCACGTCCGCGCCCAGGGCGAGGAGCTGCCGGAGCTGTTCTTCGACATCTACGTGGTCGATCCGCTGAACCGGCCCGTGGGCGGCGTCGCCATCAGCCGGCTCCTGCGGGCGCCTCGCGCCACGCCCCTGACCGATCTGATGGAGCCGGTCACCGAGATCGACGTCAGTCAGGACCAGGAAGAGGTCGCCTACATCTTCGAGAAATACCACCTGATCTCGGCGCCCGTCATCGACGCGGCGGGCCGGCTGGTGGGGCAGATCACCGTCGACGACATCGTCAACATCATCCAGGAGGAGAACCGCGAGGACATCCTGCGTCTGGCCGGGGTGTCGGACGAGGGGCGCGGCTCCTCCGTGCCGGAGATCGTGCGCGGCCGTGTGCCGTGGCTGGCGGTCAATCTGGCGACGGCGGCGATCGGGGCCAGCGTGATCGGCTGGTTCGCCGGCACGATCGAGGCGATCGTCGCCCTGGCCATCCTGATGCCCATCGTGTCCGCGATCGGCGGCAACGCCGGAACCCAGGCCCTGACGGTGACGGTGCGGGCGCTGGCGACGCGCGAGCTGAACAGCTCCAACGCGCGCCGGACCTTCGTGCGCGAGCTGGCGGTGGGGCTGGCCAACGGGCTGATCCTGGCGCCCCTGATCGGCCTGGCGGCGGCGCTTTGGTTCCGGGGCGAGGACTGGCGGATCGGCCTGGTGATCGGCGCGGCGATGATCCTGAACCTGCTGGTCGCGGCCACGGTCGGCGTGCTGACGCCGCTGACCCTGTCCCGGCTGAAGCAGGATCCCGCCGTGTCGTCGGCCGTGTTCGTCACCGCCACCACCGATTTCTTCGGATTCCTGATCTTCCTCGGCCTGGCGACCGTCGTCCTTCTGTGACGCGCGGAGGTTAACGGCCCGAAGGGGCGGCCCGGCCTTTGCGACGGGGGGTGCGAGCCCGTCCCGGGCGTCCCATTTTGGATCACATGCCGGTGTCTACGAGCGTTCAGCGCAGGAAGGTGTCCCGAGAGGGCCTCGTGCTCATCAAGAGCTTCGAGGGGTTCACGCCCCGCGCCGCGCGCCGGCCCGACGGGACGTGGGTCATCGGCTATGGCCACACCCGATCGGCGCGCGAGGGGCTGAGCGTCAGCGAGGCGGACGCGGAACTGCTTCTGCAGTACGATCTGCTGCCGGTGGTCGCCGCCCTGCACGACCATGTGAGGGTCGATCTGAACCAGCACCAGTTCGACGCCCTGGCCAGCTTCGCCCTCAGCGTCGGCGTGGATGCGTTCGCCCGGTCCGACGTCCTTTCCGCGCTCAACGGCGAGGGCCCGCAGGCGGCGGCGCGCACGCTCGGCGCGCGCGGCGACGTGGATCCCGCCCTGGCCCGGCCCGGCCGGCGTCGCGCGGTGGAACGCGCGCTGTTCGAGGCCGACCCGTCCGGTCCCGTGGCCCTGGCGCAGCTTCTGTCCGCCCCGGTCGCGGCCGAAGCGGAGGCCGCGCAGGCTTCCGCGCCGCAGCCTCTCCCGGCCGATGAACCCCGGACGCCGGGGCCTGAGCGCGATGTCCCGGCGGCGCTGCAGGTCCGCTATGCGGCCATATCCCAGCTGCTGGGCGAGGCCGACGAAGCCGAGCCGATCGTCCGGACGCCTGACGCCGCCAACCAGGACGCGCCCCTTCAGCCGGGGCCCGCTCAACCCGCCGACCCCGTCGTTGAGGCGGCGCTCGAGGCGACGCCCGCCGCCGCGCCCGCGACTCCCTCCTCGGGAGAGGCTCAGTCCCCCGCCGAGGATTCGGCCCAGCCGGCGACCGCGTCGGAGCCCGAAGCCGCATCCGAACCGGAAGCCGAAACGCCCGCGCCGGAGCCGGTGATCCAGCCCGCGGCCGAGGATTCGGCCCGGGCGGCGGCGATGGCGGAGATGGTCCGTCGCCAGTTCTCGCCCTTCCCTGGCATGATGTACGGCTCCCTGCCCCTGGACGCCGCCAAGCCCGCGCCGGCGTCGGAGCCGCCCCCGCCCCCCGCCGCGCCCGCGCCGGCGCCGCCGCCCGCGCCGGAGCCCCCGCCCGCGCCCGCATCGGAACCGGCCCCGCCGCCTCCCATCGAGACGCCCCGCTTCGCGGCGCCCGACACCCTGGTCCTGACCCCCGCCGAGCCCGAGCCTGCTCCGGTGTCGGCCCGTCCCGTCTGGACCGCCGAGGAGCGCGCCGAGGCCCGCGACGATGCGGCGCTGAGCGTCGATCTGTTCACCGAGGAGGAGCTGGCCGCCGACACCTCGCTCGGCCCTGTCATGCGCCACGAGGACCTGGAAGACCCCGGTCCCGGCGTCGAGGTGGGCGAGATCGGCGCCTATGTCGGCATGGGCGCGGTCGGCCTGATCTCGCTCGGCGCGGCGGTTCCGGCGTTCCAGGTGCTGTTGAACCAGGGGGCGGGTCCCAGCGGCGAGACCCTTCTGATCTTCGCGGCCCTCGTCCTGCTGGGCGCGGGCTGCAGCGGCATCGCGGCCTACAACCTCATGCGGCTCTGGCGGCGGCACCACCACCGCGACGCCTGAGCGCGGCGCCTTTGCGGGGTAGGCGACCGATGCTAACCCGGCGCCCATGAGCATCCCGAACGCCCCGCAATCCATGGAATTCGGCCTCGGCGAGACCGCCGACGCCATTCGCGACACCACGGCCCGCTGGGCCGCCGACCGGCTGGCGCCCCGCGCCGCCGAGATCGACGAGACCAACACCTTCGCCCGCGACCTGTGGCCCGAGATGGGCGAACTGGGTCTGCACGGCATCACGGTGGAGGAGGAGTTCGGCGGACTGGGGCTCGGCTATCTGGAGCACTGCGTCGCGATGGAGGAAGTGTCGCGCGCCTCGGCCTCGATCGGCCTGAGCTACGGGGCCCACTCCAACCTCTGCGTCAACCAGATCCGCCGCTGGGGCACCGACGAGCAGAAGCGCCGCTATCTGCCCAAGCTGATCTCGGGAGAGCACGTCGGCTCGCTGGCCATGTCGGAGGCGGGATCGGGCTCGGACGTCATGTCGATGAAGACGCGGGCCGAGAAGAAGGGCGATCGCTACGTCCTGAACGGCACCAAGTTCTGGATCACCAATGCGCCGCACGCCGAGACGCTTGTCGTCTATGCCCGCACCGGCGACGGCAACGGGGGCGTCACCGCCTTCCTGATCGAGAAGGGCATGAAGGGCTTCAGCGTTTCGAAGAAGCTGGACAAGATGGGCATGCGCGGCTCCGACACCGCCGAGCTGGTGTTCGAGGATTGCGAGGTCCCGGAAGAGAACGTAATGGGCGGCGAGGGCCGCGGGGCGGCGGTGCTGATGAGCGGGCTCGACTATGAGCGCGCCGTGCTGGCGGCCGGCCCGCTGGGCATCATGCAGGCGGCGCTGGACGTGGTCCTGCCCTACGTCCGCGACCGCAAGCAGTTCGGCAAGCCGATCGGCTCGTTCCAGCTGATGCAGGGCAAGGTGGCGGACATGTACGTCGCCCTGAACTCGGCCCGGGCCTATGTCTATGCGGTCGCCAAGGCGTGCGATCAGGGGCTGACCACGCGCTACGACGCGGCGGGCGCGATCCTGCTGGCGTCCGAAAACGCAGTGAAGGTGACGCTGGAGGCCGTGCAGGCCCTGGGCGGCGCCGGCTACACCAAGGAATGGCCGGTCGAGCGGCTGGTCCGCGACGCCAAGCTCTATGACATCGGGGCCGGCACCAATGAAATCCGCCGCTTCCTGATCGGGCGGGAGCTGCTCGGGTCGTGACCAGCTCCGCCCAACCCTGGCTGAAGACCGGCATGGCCGGTCTCGGTCGCGGCTGGCGGCGTGACCTGGCGCGCGACGCGGCGGCGCTGGCCGTCGTGGCGCTGGGCTACTTCACCCTGTTCCTGCTGACGCGCGATGTCCCTTTCGTAGAGATTTTGCAGGCGACGCTGAGGAACACCGCGTCGCTGGCGCTGGTGGCGGCGCTGATCCGGCCTTGGGTGCGGCGGGCGCTGGAGCTCAAGCCGCCCGTGCAAGCGGTCGCGCACATCGGGTTGGCCGTCGCCTTCACCCTGGCGTGGCTGTGGGTGTTGACCGTGGCCGGGGCGCTGCTCGGAGCGGAGTCGGTCATGCGGTTCGTGGTGAACCCTTTCCTCGTAGGACCCGCGGCCGAATGGCAGATATTTCAGGGGCTGTTCGTTTACGGGCTGCTCGCCTGCCTCATCGCGCTGGAGCGGACGCCGGCGCGGGGCGGGCTGATCGTGCTGACGGCCGAGGACGCCGAGAGCGAGGCCCGGTTCCTGGTGCGCGAGGGCGAGGACATCCGGCCGCTGGCCGTCGGACGGCTGGTCGCGGTGCGCGGCGCCGACGACTACTCCGAGGTGGTGACGCTGGACGGCAATCGTCTGGTCCAGACGCGGCTGGCGGAGTTCGAGCGCATGCTGGACCCGGCGCGGTTCCTCCGCGTGCATCGCTCCGCCATCGTTAATCTGGACCGGATGGTGCGGGCCGAGCCCGCCGGCGGCGGGCGTCTGCTGATCCATCTGGAGGCCGGGCCGCCGGTTCACGCCAGCCGCGCGGGCGCGAAGGCGCTGAGGGACCGAACGCTCTGACGCCATTGGCCGAAGCGCGGATGTCCGTTCGCCGATCCGCGCTCTCCCGGCCGCCGTTCCGGCCTAATCGCGGTTCAACGCGAAGCGGAGAGGCATCGATGAAACGTGCGGGATGGATGGTGCTGGTCTGTCTGGCGGCGGGAGGCGCGGCGGCGCAAACTCCGGTCGAGACCCTCTACCACGGCGGACATGTATGGACCGGCCGGGGCTTCGAGGCGCGGGACCTGGCGGTGCGTGGTGATCGGATCATCGACCCGTCGACGCTCGGCCCGAGCGCGACGCGGGTCGATGCGACCGGCCGCTGGCTGACCCCGGCCTATGCCAACGCCCACGCCCACATCACCAATGCGACGATGGAGACGAGCCGCGTCTACACCGACAGCGGGGTCTTCTACGTCTGGAACCCGAACACCATCGTACAGGACGCCGAGGACAAGGCCTTCTTCGCCCGGCCGGACACGTTCGATGTGCGGGTCGCCCAGGGCGGGATCACCGAGCCCGGCGGCCATCCGGAGCGGCTCTACGTCGAGTTCCTGGCCCAGAGCGTCTACGGCGGGCGGCCGCGCGAATGGTTCATCGGCAACGCCTTCCACTATGGCTCGACGCCGGCCGAGATCGACGCAGCGCTGGACCTGCTGAAGGCGCAGGGGGCGGACTTCGTGAAGGCCTATCTGCTGAACTCCGAGCGCTATGCGGAGCTGAGGGACGATCCGTCCGGCTATGGCCGCAAGGGGTTGAACCCGGAGAACTTCGCCTATCTGGTCCAGGCGGCGCATGCGCGGGGCCTGCCGGTCGCGGTGCATATGGAGACGGCGCACGATCTGGAGGTCGCAGCCAGCGCCGGGGCCGACTTCGCCGCCCACCTGCCCGGCTATGGCGGCGACGACCCGGAGGCCTTAAACAGCAAGCGGATCACACCCGAACTGGCGGCCCTCGTCGCGCGGTCCGGCATGCGGGTCATCCCGACCTATGGCGTGATCCGGGGCTCCGCCTACGATGAAGCGGGTGCGTTGAACCCGGCTGCGGAAAGCCAGATCGCCCTGCAGCGCGAGAACCTGCGGCTGTTGCGCGAGGCGGGCGTGCCGATCCTGATCGGCACCGACGGGCGCGGCCCGATCTTCTCGGAAGCCGAGCATCTGGTCGAGATCGGCGTCGCCACTCCGGCGGAGGCGACGCGGATGGTGCTGGAGACGGGAGCGGTGCTGTTTCCGGAGCGCCGGATCGGGTGCCTGGAGGCAGGCTGCGAGGCGGATTTCCTGATGCTTGAGGCCGATCCGACGGCGGATATCTCGGCCCTGCGGCGAATCCAGACGCGGATCATGCAGGGGACGGAACTCGCCACAACGCCAAGGCCCCTGTCCTGAAGGTGACGCCAGAGCCTCGGTCGTCTAACCAAGGCGGATCGGGAGGCCACGATGAAACGACAGATGGTAGCGATCCTCGGCGGCTTGGCGCTGGGCGGTTGCGTCAGTGTGGATGTCGAGCGGGGGGAGGCGCGCGGGCCGGCCGGCTGCGCCGCCGGACTGTCGCCCACGCCTGTGGCGCATCTCTATTTCGGCCGCTTCATCGGAGCGTCGCTGGGCGTGTCGGACGCAGACTGGCAGGACTTCGTCGATCGGGAAATCACGCCGCGCTTCCCCAACGGCCTGAGCGTGACGGACGTCTCAGGCCAGTGGCGGGGACCCGACGGGGTTATCGTGCGCGAGCCCTCGAAAGCCGTGATGATCATCCTGACCGAAGCCGAGACCGAGCAGGCGTCGCTCGATGCGATCCGAGCCGCCTATGTCGAACGCTTCGATCAGGACGCGGTGATGCTGATCCAGCAGACCGCCTGCGTCGGGTTCTAGGGGAACGGGGCGAGGCGCAGCGGGTTGGTTCCGGCGGAAGGAGACCCGTCATGCCCGCAAAATCCGCCGCCCAGCAGAAGGCCGCCGGAGCCGCGCTGTCCGCCAAGCGCGGCGACACGCCCAAGTCGAAGCTTCAGGGCGCCTCGAAGTCCATGGCCGCCTCCATGAGCGAGAAACAGCTCGAGGAGCTCGCGTCCACGAAGCGCAAGGGCAAGCCCGAGCATGCCGGCGACTGAGGCCCGTTAGGTCGTCCGTCATCATCGGCGGCTAAGCTCTCCGAATGGCGATCACCGAGACCAGCACCGGACGGCCGCTCGGCTTCTCGGCCGTGCTGGAGCGCATGGGCAAGGTCGGCGGCGAGAAGCTGCATCTGGGCGAGATCGTGGACGCGTTCGGCGACCGAGCCTTCGGCGCAGTCATGCTGCTGTTCGCCATCATCAACATGCTGCCCTGGCCGCCGGGGGGCACGACCCTGACCGGGGCGCCGCTGCTGTTCCTGGCCATGGAGCTGGCCTGGGGGCGCGAGACGCTGTGGCTGCCCAACTTCATCAGGAAGGCGTCGCTCAGCCGGTCGACGTTCGAGCGACTGAGCCGTCGGCTCCTGCCGATCATCCGGTTCGCCGAGCGCCTGTCGCGGCCGCGCCTCTATGTCCTGACCGGGCCGTTCGGACAGGGGCTGATCGGGCTGGCCTGCCTGTTCCTGGCCATCATCCTGGTGCTGCCGGTCTGGGGCGGGAACCTGATCCCAGCCGTGGCCATCGGCTTCTTCTCGCTGGGGGTCATGCAGCGCGACGGCTTGGCGGTGATCCTGGGCTGGCTGACGACGGCGGCGGCGACGGCGGTGATCGTCCTGGCCTGGAACCTGGTCGTCGCGGGGTTCGAGGCCGGCTGGCGCTGGCTTCAGGGCGTCGTTTGAACACAGCGATGTCGCGCCTTGCCGATTGTTCATTGGCGGGCGGGCGCGCCAGCCCCTAGATCGCAAGCCAGACCTGAGCGGCCCCTCGAATGAACGATTCGCCTCATCCCTACGACGGGCTGCCCTTCTCCGAGGTGCTGGCGCGGGTCGGCGCCCGGCCCGGCGCGCAGGTGTCGCTGGAGGAGCTGGTGCAGGCCTTCGGCGAACGCGGCTTCGGCGCCCTGCTGCTGCTGCTCGGGCTCATCAGCGCGGTGATCGGAGCGATCCCGGGAACGACGACGATCCTGGGGCTGCCCATGTTGATCCTGGGCGTCCAGCTGCTGTTCCGCCGCGACGAGCTGTGGCTGCCCGGCTGGATCCTGAAGCGCGAGATCGAGCGCAAGGCCTTCGCCGACGCCGCGAGCCGGGTCATGCCGCACCTGAAGCGGGTCGAGCGGTTCAGCCGACCGCGCCTGCAGTTCATGAGCACCGACCTGTCGGAGTGCCTGATCGGCCTGGCCTGCGTCATCTGGGCGGGGGTCCTGATGCTGCCGCTGATCGGCTTCAACCTGTTTCCCTCGCTGTTCGTCGCCACCTTCGGCTTCGGCCTGATGCAGCGCGACGGGGTCGCGGTGATCGCCGCCTGGGTCGGGTCGGCCGCGTTCGCCACGGTGGTCTGGCTGGCCTGGGAGGCGATCATGCGGACGATCGAGGCGGTCAGCGCCTGGTGGGGCGGCCTGGTCTGAACCGCTGGCGAGGCGGCGGAGACGGCGCTACCGTGGCGGCATGATCGACAGACGAGACCTTCTGGCCGGCTTCGCCGCCCTCCCGATCGCAGCCTCGCACCGACGCCTCGACGGCGGGCGGGTGGAGCGGTTCGAGGGACCGGAGCCGGTCGGCGTCCTGCCCCGCGCCGTCGATGTCTGGCTGCCGCCCGGCTATGACGCGGGGACTGGACGCCATCCCGTTCTCTACATGCAGGACGGCCAGAACATCTTCGAACCCGGGCGCGCCTACGGCGGCCAGGAATGGCGGATCGACGAGACGCTGGAGCGGCTGATCGCCGAGGGGCGCGTCCGTGCGCCCATCGTCGTGGGAATCTGGAACAGCCAGAACCGCGCCCTGGACTACATGCCCCGGAAGGCCGTGACCGGCGAGACCTTCACCCTGGGCTTCGGGCGCGACGTGATGCGCGCGGCGGACATCACCTCCGACGCCTACCTGGACTATCTCACGGGACAGCTGAAGCCGGCCGTCGACGCGCGCTATCGCACGCTGGCGGGGCGCGACGACACCTTCGTGATGGGCTCCAGCATGGGCGGGCTGATCTCGGCCTATGCGATCGCCGAATACCCAGAGGTGTTCGGCGGCGCGGCCTGCGTCTCGACCCACTGGCCGGCGGGGGACGGGGCGGTGATCGACTGGCTGGCGCGGAACCTGCCCGATCCGGCCACGCACCGGATCTATTTCGACTACGGCACCGCGACGCTGGACGCGCTCTATCCTCCGCTGCAAGCGCGGATGGACGCCGCCATGCGGGCCGCGGGCTGGACCGAAGGCCACAACTGGGTCACCCGCCGCTTCGAGGGGGCCGAGCACAACGAGGCGGCGTGGGCCGCGCGGGCCGACATTCCCCTGACTTTCCTTCTGGGCGTCTGACGCCGGAAATGGAAGAAGCCGCCGGGCGGACCCGGCGGCTTCGCATTGTCTATGACCGCCGTGCGGTCGACCTCGATGACGCGCTCAGGCGTTGGCCGCCTTCGCGGAGGCCCAGGTCTGCACCGTCGGGGTATGGGACAATGAGATCACTGGATCACCTCCTTTCAACTGTTGGACAGGGAGGACGAAGGTAGGGCGCTTCGCCGGGTCGGCAAAGGATGCTCCCGAAGTCGTGATGGGCACAGGAAAAAGCCCCGGAGGCGAACCCCCGGGGCTTCAGTCTTTGGACCTCAGCGGCCGAACAGCTGGGTCAGGAGCTGCGGCGCCTGATTGGCGATGCCCAGGGCCTGGACCCCCAGTTGCTGCTTGGTCTGCAGCGCCTGGAGGCGGGCGCTTTCCTTCGCCAGATCCGCGTCGACCAGATTCCCCACCCCGGCTTCCAGCGAGTCCATCAGCTTGCCGACGAACGTCACATGGGTGCCGAGAGCCTTCGACTTGGTGCCCAGGCGCGCCAGGGCGCCGGACACGTTGGCGATCGACGCATTGACCGACGACAGGGCGGCCGTCGCCGCCGAGGCCGTGGCGATCGCCTGGGTCGAGGTCACGGTCACGTTGGTGGACCCCAGAGCCAGCACCTCCGCCGGGACGGTCAGGGTGCTGGTCCCCTCCGCGTTGGCCAGGGCCTGGAAGCCGGTCGCGCCGGTCTCCAACAGGTTGACGCCGTTGAAGACCGCGTTGTCGGTCACCTGGGTGATCTGGTCGCGAAGGGCGGTGAAGTCCTCATCCAGCGCGGCCCGCGCCGAGGAACTGAGCGACGCGTCGGTCGCCGCGAGAGCCTTCTCCTTCATCTGCAGCAGCAGGTCCGAGATGGACTCGCCGGCCGCGAGGGCGACGTCGACCGCGGCCACGCCCCGGTCGAGCGACTGTTTGACCGCGTTCAGGGCGCCGATATCGGCCCGTTGCCCCTGGGCGATGGCCCAGATGGCCCCGTTGTCCTTCGCCGTCGCCACCTTCTTGCCGGTGTTGATACGGTTCTGGGCGAGGCTGAGTTCGGCGTTGGTCGCGTTCAGGTTCTGGAGCGCGATCATCGCGCCCACGTTGGTGTTGACCGAATTGAACATCGGCGGGTCCTTCCATTCTGGTCGGGAGATGCGAACGGCCTTCTGGCCGTCGAACCGGTTCTGGTTCGCGCGCGCCCACGCAAGGACCCTGCCAGCCGCGTGGACGCGCGGATGGCATTCTTTTCAGTAGGTTAGCTTTCCGGCCTTATCACCGCTCGTGTGTGGGCGGCGGTTTTTTCCCGGCTACTAGGCCGCGCGCGCCGGGTCGGCCGGCGGCTGGAGCCCCTGCATGATCATGCGGTTGATGTCGATCAGGGGCTCGAACCCCTCGCCCTCGCGCATGATCGCGGAGCTGTGCCGATCGACGAACAGGCTGATCGAAATGATCTGGGCCCGCAGCGCCATGGGCAGGCTGTTGGACGGATCGGCGCAGTCGGTCGCCAGGGTCGACCACAGCCGCCGGTTCCAGTCGAGCGCCTTGATCCGCGTCTGGATGTCGGTTCGGTCCACCGTCGCGGCGTGCATCAGCGCGCGGGTGACCTGGCCGAACAGCCGATATTCGGTCTCGCGCGGGCTCTCAGCCCGCGACGCCGCCGCCGTGTACGCCTGAAGCGACATCGCCCAGCCTTTCGTCCTCGTATTCGATCAACTTCCGCGCCGACATCAGGGCCTTGTAGTACTCGCGCGCCAGCACGTGCCGCGAGGCGGCGACGCATTCGGCCTGGACGTCGGGGTTCTTTGTGGCGCCCATGAACTCGGTGAGGCGGCGCACGAACTCGTCGTAGACCTTCGGAACGGAGGCCTCGTCGAGGTACATCATCATCACGGGGAAATAGATGCGGCGCGCCGGCGTGGTCGCCTCGTGCGCCTGCATGATGTCCTTCTCGCGCAGCACCGAGGCCTTATTCTGAAGGATCAGCACGCCGCGCCGGTCGCCGTTCTGAACCACGGCGCCGTTCAGGACGAACTTTTCGCCGGGCTTGAGCGACAGTTTCAAAGGCATGGCGTGGCGGCTCCCCTGGTCGCCGGTCCGGATGAGGACTAGCCGGACGACGGCTGACGCACACTAAAGGAACGTGGTTAACCATACCTTCCGCCGCATGGTGCAGACTTGGTCCCGTGATTCTGGAGGCCGCATGACCGCCCTGCCCGTTCAGCCGCAACCGTCGCCGGCGCCTGACGCATCCCAGCTCGTGCTGGGGGTGCAGGCCCGCGCCGAGGGCCTGTTCGGCGACGCGGCCTCGGCCCAGGCGCTGGGACGGCTGTCGCGGGCGCTGGCCGACGGCGGCGGGCGGGCCAAGGCGGACGACCGCAAGCTGCGGGAAAAGCTCAAGGCCGCGCTGGCCCGGGTGCGCCAGGGCGATTTCGCCGGCGGCGCCCGCTCCGCCCTGGAGGCGCTGAAGACCGACGAGCGAAGCTTCCTGGCCTGGCACATCCTGGCGATCTGTCAGGAGAAATCAGGTCAGTTCGGCCCCGCGATCCTCGCCTATGAGGCGGCGCTCAAGCTGGCGCCCCAGGACACGGACATCGCCCATGACCTGGCGCGGCTGGCCGAGCGCATGGGCGAGGCCGAGATCGCGGAGAAGCTGCTCACCCGCTACCTCGCGGCGCACCCGGGCCATGTGGAGGCGACCAACAACCTGGCGTGCGTGTATCGCGATCAGAGGCGTTACGGCGAGGCGGTCGACCTGCTGAAGGCCCTGCTCGGCATCGAACAGACGAGCGCCGTGCTGTGGAACACCCTGGGCACCGTCCTGAGCGACCAGGGCGAGGCGCGCCAGGCGATGGTCTTCTTCGAGGAGGCGCTGCGGCTGGAGCCCAGGTTCGTCAAGGCCCGCTACAATCGGGGCAACGCCCGCCAGATCCTGGGCGACCGCGACGGCGCGCTGGAGGATCTGACCCAGGCCCTGAAGGGCGCCGAGCCGGGCTATGAGCGGGCCATGATGACCATGGCGCGCGGCATGCAGCTGATGGCCGCGGGGCGTCTGGCCGAGGGCTACGCCGACTACGAGGCGCGCCTGGACCCCGCCATGCCGGACGCGCCCAGGTTCGCGACCCCCGTGCCCCGCTGGCGTCCGGACGAGCCGCTCGAGGGACGCCGGCTGCTGGTGACCGGCGAACAGGGTCTGGCCGACGAGATGCTGTTCGGCTCCCTCCTGCCCGATCTGGTCGAGGCGCTGGGGCCGACGGGCCGGCTGTTCGTGGCCGTGGAGAGCCGGCTGGTCCCCATGTTCCAGCGGGCGTTGCCGACGGCGATCGTCGGCGGCCACCGCTCGGTGAAGCATCAGGGACGGCTGCACCGGCTGTTCCCGTTCCTGGACCAGCTGGACGGCGAGGGGCCGGACTGCTGGGCGCCGATGGGGTCGCTGATGACGGCGCTGAGGCCGACGATCGACCGCTTCCCCGCGCGGCCCGGCTATCTGCCCGCCGATCCGGTGCGCGTGGCGCGCTGGCGCGACGAGCTATCGGCGCTCGGGCCCGGACTCAAGGTCGGGCTGCACTGGAAGAGCCTGGTCATGAAGGGCGCGCGGGTCCGCTACTTCTCCAGCTTCGAGCGGTGGCGGCCGGTCCTGACCACGCCCGGCTGCCGCATGATCAACCTGCAATGCGGCGACGTCGCCGACGACCTGGCCGAAGCGCAGGCGGCCGGCGTGGACATCTGGACCCCGCCGATCAACCTGAAGGACGATCTGGAGGACGTCGCCGCCCTGTCGGTCGCGGTCGATCTGGTGGTGGGCCCTGGCGTCGCGGGCACGAACCTCGCGGCGGCGACGGGCGCGCGGACCTGGATGATCCACGCGCCGGACGACTGGCACCGGCTGGGGACCGAGGGGTATCCCTTCTATCCCGGCATGCGCTTCATTCCCCTCGAAGGCTTCGACGGCTGGCCGGTGGCGCTGGCGAAGGTGCGCGAGGATCTGGAGGCCGCCGCCGCCAGGGGCGGCTTCGACTAGATCGCCGAACGCCGGAACGGCCGCGTCCGCGCGGCGTTTCCCCCTGGAACCCGAGGGGAACGCCCATGTCCGACACCAACTATTCCATCGATCCCCAGGACCAGTCCGAGGTCTTCGACGAGGACAACTTCGACCCGAGCGACGCAGGCGCGTCGTCCAACGAGTTCCGCACCTTCGAGGACCTGCCGGACGTCAGGGACGTCACGGCCGAGGCAGGTGACGGCGACGAGGCCGATCTCGACGTCGATGAGGTCCTGTCGGCCGAAGGGGTCGAGCCGGAGGCCGACGAGCGCTGGGGCGAGGACGCGCCGCGCGTCGCCGAGCTGGAAGGCGAAGAGGGCGACCCGAACCGACCCGACGAGATCGAGCTGGTCTACGCCGGCGACCTGACCGACGCGAAAGGCGCCCAGGCCAGCGCCGCCCACTGGGAAGCTCGCCGCCTGGACGACGACGACATCGAGGCCCTGGGCTACGCCGACGATACGGAGGACAAGGCATGACCGACCAAGACCGCTCGCACATCCATCCCGACGCCGCCGGCGCCCAGAACGCCGACGCCGCGCCGGCTCGGTCGCCGGAACCTCGCGACAGCGACCCGAACGCCAGCCCGTTCCGCCCGGCCGAAGATCGCGTCGCGGCGCACGAGAAGCCGGATCAGCTGAAACACGATGCCGCGAGCCGCGAGGAGGCGCTGGTCGACGAGGGGCTCGAGGAGACCTTCCCCGCCAGCGACCCGGCGACCGGCAAGCACATCACCTGATCGCGACGACTGATCGCTGTTAAGTCGGCCTCGGCTGGGCTAGGCGTAACCCCGAGCCAAGGGAGACCGCCATGCCGCAACCGACGTCGCGCTTCGAGGGCACGGACGCCTATATCGCCTCGCCCGACCTGAGGATCGCCGTCAACGCGGCGGTGGCGCTGGAGCGGCCGCTGCTCATCAAGGGCGAGCCCGGCACCGGCAAGACGGTGCTGGCCTATGAGCTCGCCAAGGCGCTGAACGCCCCGCTGATCACCTGGCACGTCAAGTCCACGACCAAGGCCCACAACGGCCTTTACGAGTACGACGCCGTCAGCCGTCTGCGGGACAGTCAGCTGGGCGACGAGCGGGTCCACGACGTGCGCAACTATCTGAAGCCCGGCAAGCTTTGGGAGGCCTTCACCAGCCCGGTGCGGCCCGTTCTGCTGATCGACGAGATCGACAAGGCCGACATCGAGTTCCCCAACGACCTGCTGCAGGAACTCGACCGCATGGAGTTCTATGTCCAGGAGACGGACGAGACGATCCGCGCGGAACGGCGACCGGTCGTCGTGATCACCTCGAACAACGAGAAGGAGCTGCCCGACGCCTTCCTGCGCCGGTGCTTCTTCCACTACATCCGCTTCCCCGACGACGAGACGATGCGGGCGATCATTGAGGTGCACTTCCCCGGCATCAAGACCCGGCTGGTGTCGGAGGCGCTCAAGACCTTCTACGAGATCCGCGAGACGCCGGGCCTGAAGAAGAAGCCGTCGACCTCCGAACTGCTCGACTGGCTGAAGCTGCTGATGGTCGAGGACATCCCTGCGGAGTCCCTGCGTGAGAGCTCGCCGAATCGGCTCATTCCGCCCCTGCACGGCGCGCTCCTGAAGAACGAGCAGGACGTGCACCTGTTCGAGCGGCTGGCCTTCCTGAGTCGCCGCGAGGGCGCGCGCCCCGGCGGTTAACGCGATTTCACTGGCGTTCGTCGCCAAGCGGAGCAGGATAAGGGCATGAGACGCCCCGTCGTCATCGCCGCCGCCTGTGTCGCCGTCCTCGCCCTGGGCGCGTGTGACGACAGGACGGTCAGAATCACCAAGCGCAGCGAGGATTCGCCGAACGCCGGGGTCCTGAAGGTCGTCCAGACCCTGACCTGCCCGGAGACGATCGGCGCCCTGACGCGGAAGTCGGTGTCCAGCGACGAGGGCCAGATCTGCACCTATGCCGGGCCGCGCGGCGCCGAGGTGGCGCTGCACCTCGTGAGCCTCGACGGCGCGTCGCCTGAGGAAACGCTGGAGGCGTTCGAGACCCGCCTGCACCAGCTGATGCCGGAGGCGTCGTCACGGGTCGCGCCGATCGCGCCGGCGGCCGACGCGCCCACGCCGCCGACGCCGCCCGAAAGCCCGGGCGCGCGCGACGACGAGCGGGTCGACATCCGTCTGCCGGGTCTGTCGATCAGCACCGTGGGTGAGAACGCCGAGGTGCGGATGCCGGGCGTCTCCGTCTCCAGCCAGGAAGGCGGCAGCCGGGTCGCCGTGGCCGGCGTGCGCGTGCACAGCGCGGAGGGCGGCGGCCAGTCCGTCACCTTGGGCGGCGGCGACGGTCAGGTGTCGATCCAGTCTCGCGACGACGTCTCCGAGGTGCGGGTCCACGCGGGCGGCCATGCGACGCGCACCACCTACATTCTCAGCGATTCGGAGCCCTCCTCCCTGGGTTGGCGCTCGGTCGGCTACGAGGCTCGGGGCCCCCAGGGCGGCCCCTTGATCATCGCCACGGTCAAATCCAAGGACCGCGAGGGCGACAGCGTCTTCGACGACGCAAAGGACCTCGTGACGCTGAACGTCGGCGAATAGCCGGTTGATCCGTGACGCCGGATGCGTCACCTGACGGGCCCGACAGGTTCAGGTGAAGCGTTGCCCCCCAAGACCGCCGTGTCCGCCAAGGCCAAGGAGCCGCCCCGCGCGTGGCAGCGAATGCTGTCGGGCCGTCGGCTGGACCTGCTCGACCCCTCCCCGTTCGACATCGAGATCGAGGACATCGCCCACGGCCTGGCGCGGGTGGCGCGCTGGAACGGCCAGACCACCGGCGACCATCCCTTCTCCGTCGCCCAGCACAGTGTGATCGTCGAGGAGATCGCCCAGCACCTGAAGCCGGGTCTCGAGCCGAAATGGCGGCTGGCGGCGCTGGTCCATGACGCCTCCGAATACGTGATCGGCGACATGATCTCGCCGTTCAAGGCGGCGCTCGGCTTCAGCTACAAGGCCTTCGAAGCGCGGCTCGAGGCGGCCATTCATCTGCGCTTCGGTCTGCCGCCGGCCACGCCGGCCGCGATCAAGACACTGATCAAAAAAGCCGACCGGGCCTGCGCCTACCTGGAGGCGACCCAGCTGGCCGGGTTCGAGCGCGAGGAGGCGCTGCGCTTCTTCGGGCCGCCGCCCGCGGGCATGACCCTGACGCTCGAGCCCCAGTCCGCCTCCGTCGCCCAGGCGCGGTATCTGGAGCGTTATCGGGTTCTGGCCGAGGCCTGCGGCCTCCTGCCCGGGCCCGACGCCTGGCACACGGAGTGAGCATGACGCGGGACGACGACATCGGCGTCCTGATCGGCCTGTCGGCCGTGGTCTTCGCATTGGACGGCGACCGCCTGTCGGTGCTGACGACCCATGCCAAGGAGGGTGAGCCGGGCCTGCCGTTCGGTCCCTTCGACCCCGGCCGCCACCGCACCTTCGAACTGGCGCTGCGGGCCTTCGTGACCGCCCAGACAGGGCTGCGTCTGGGCTTCGTGGAGCAGCTCTACACCTTCGGCGACGCGGGCCGTGAGACGCCGCGCGCCACGCCGGCCCCCGGTCGTCTGCGCGTCGTCTCCGTCGGCTATCTGGCCCTGACCCGGGACATCGCGGCGCCGCCCAGCGTCGACGCCCGCTGGCGCGAGGTGACCGCCTTCTTCCCCTGGGAGGACCGGCGCGCCGGCCGCGCCCCCATGATCGACGAGGTCATCACGCCGCGCCTGGAAGCCTGGGCCGCTTCGGCGGAGACCGCCAAGCGACGTCGCCGTGTGGAGGCTCTGTTCGCCCTCGACGACGACGCCCGCTGGAACGAGTCGGCGGTGCTGGACCGCTATGAGCTGCTCTATGAGGCCGGGCTCGTGGCCGAGGCCGAGCGGGACGGCGCGGCCGACGGGCCGTCGGCGCGGCTGGGGCAACCCATGGAGTCCGACCACCGCAGGATCCTCGCCACGGGGCTCGGCCGGTTGCGTAGCAAGCTCAAGTACCGCCCCGTGCTGTTCGACCTGGCGCCGGAGACCTTCACCCTGTCGCAACTGCAGACGGCGGCCGAGGCGGTGTCGGGCCTCAAGCTTCACAAGCAGAACTTTCGGCGCGGCGTGGAGCGCACCGGGCTGGTGACGCCGCTCGGGCGCACCGTGGCCGGCACCGGCGGCCGGCCGGCCGAACTCTTCGCCGCCCGCGCCGGCGAGCGGATCGACGGCCACGCGCCGGGCCTGGCGCTTCCGGCGCTCCGGTGAGATGCCCTCTTGCGGCGGCCCCCGTGCTTGACTAAACACCCCGTCTCGCTCGCCGTAAGGCCTCTGAGATCGCGGAGAGGTGGCAGAGTGGTTGAATGTACCGCACTCGAAATGCGGCGTACGTGGAAGCGTACCGGGGGTTCGAATCCCCCCCTCTCCGCCATCGGCCTTGCCCTAACCGGACATTCTCGTCGCGGGTAGATCGCCCGACGACGCGGTGGATCGGGGGCGCCATGGATTCTGCGGTCGCGCCGGAGCCTGGGTCCGCTTGAGGGGTCACGGCCTGGCTGGATCATCGGGCAAGGATAGCCTTGCTTCCGGCATTTTCTCCGCGCGGGCGGCCCCTAGGCTGGATGGTGACGAACGAAAGGTTTGCGCCATGTCCCGACACCCGTTTCATCCGTCCGATCATGAGGCGGACGTTTCACGGCGGCGACTTCTACGATTGGGCGCCGCGGGGGCCGTCGCCGGCCTGGCGGCCGGGTGCGCGGCGCCAGGGGCGGCGCAGTCCGCGGATCGCGAAGCGCAGGCGTGGGCGGCCGCCAACATTCCGGACCAGACGGGCCGGCGTCTGTTGATCACCGGGGGGAACGGCTACCCGCGCGAGGATCGCAGCGGACTGGGATATCAGGCCGCCCTCGCCCTGGTCCGCAAGGGCGCCGACGTCACCATCGCATCGCGCGACGCGAACAAGGGCGCCGAGGCCGTGCGCCTCATCCGCGCCGCCGTCCCCGGAGCCCGGGTCCGTTTCGACACCCTCGACCTGACAAGCCTGGACCAGGTCAAGGCTTACGCGGCGCGCTGGCGGAGTTCGGGCGAGCGCCTGGATGCGCTGATCAACAACGCCGGCGTCATGGGCCGGCGAACGCGGGAGACGACGCTTGGCGGTCATGAACGGGTCTTCGCCACCAACGTCATGGGGCCCTTCGTCCTGACGTCCGAACTGATGCCGCTGTTGCGCCAGGGACGCGCGCCCCGCGTCGTCTGGGTCGCCAGCGGCAGGATCGGCCGGCTCGCGCTGACGGACCTGCAGTTCGAGCGGGACTACGACTACGCTCTGGCGTACGACCGTTCCAAGCTTGGGGTGCTCCTGGTCGCACAGGAGGTGCAGCGCCGGAGCGAGGCGGCGGGATGGGGCGTCGCCAGCATGGCCTGTCACCCCGGCGTGGCTCGGACCTTCCTGGTGCCGGACGGGCCCGGGATGGATAGCGCCGAAGGTTTTCGCCAGCGGGCTCTGCCCATGATGTTCGGGCCCGCCGCGCGCGGCGCCTTGTCCCATCTCTACGCGGGGGCCTCCACCGATGCGCGAGGCGGTGGATACTATGGTCCCGCCGCCCTGATCGCGGGCTCGCCGGAGGAAGTCGAGGTGCCGGCCCTCGCGAGGAATGAGGCCGACGCCGGGCGCCTCTGGGGCGCGCTCGAGGGTCTCTGCGGAACCGCCTTCGCCTGACGACCGAACGACCTGGAGCGAAATCGGTTCAGTTCGAACGAGGGCCTGTGTCACGCCTCAAGCGGAACCGAGCAGCGATTCCGCATAAGCCGATCAGGCTCTGGACGACGCCTCCGAACGACCACTCTCGAGCGTGGCGAAGCGAGCCGGATCCGACCTGGCCCTCTGAGTTTCCCGGCGAGGCGGCGCCCCGAACATGCGCGCGTACTCGCGACTGAACTGGGATGGGCTCTCGTAGCCGACGGCGGAGGCCGCCACGCCGGCGTTGACGCCTTCGGTGACCATCATCCGGCGCGCTTCCAGCAGCCGAATCTGCTTCTGGTACTGCAGCGGCGAAATGGAAGTCAGCGTCTTGAAGTGGTGGTGGAACGAGGACGGGCTCATCCCCGCCAGGCTCGCGAGGTCCGCGATACTCACGGGGGCGTCGAAGGTCTGCCTCAGGTGGGCGATCGCGCGGGCGATCCTTTGCGGCTGGCCTTCCGGCAGGACCATCCGCGCCACATTGCGACCGGCGGGCCCCATCAACAGCCAGTACGCCAGTTCGCGCATGATGGCGGGGTAAAGAATACTGACGGCGTGGGGCTGATCGACCAATTCCAGCAGCCTCAGCAGCGCCCCTTCGAGTTGCGGTTCGACGACGCTGACTGTCAATCCGAGACCCGCGGCGCCCTGAAGGTGGCTCACGGAATCCAGCCTCGTGACGACGTCGAGGACGATCTCCGCATCCAGATCGAGGGTCAGGCCGGTGAAGGGGTGCTCCGACGCGGCCTCGACGACCTGGCTCACCACGGGCATCTCCACCGTGACGATCATGGCCTGCCCCGACCCGTACGCGATCGTCTGATCCGCGACCAGCACCTGCTTGGCGCCTTGGGTGACCACACACAGCTTGGGCCTGTACTGCATGTGGCTGGGCGGCGTCGGCAGGGTGGTCCGCATCAGCGTCAGGCCCGGCACGGCCGTGTCGATGTATCCGTCGGGCCCGATCTCGGCGTCGAGCAGGCGGGTGATGACGTCGTGCAGGACCTGAGTCATGTCGGAGCCTTTGCGAGAGCGTCTCCACGCTAGATGCGGCGGCGCGAGCGAGCAACCCGGCCCGGAGGATCAGGCAAGAAGTCGATCCTATTCGACATTCAGGGACCGAACGCGGCGTCCGCTTCGGCTCGGGCCGCCGCCAGGCGCCGATCCGCCCGGATCAGCGCCCATCCCGTCAGCAGGCTCGTGATCGGCACGAGTAGAAGCGCGAGACCAAGACCGTTCGGCCGGCCCACACCGGCCGCGAGGTCGCTGACGACGCCGACGAGCACCGGTCCGAGCGCGGGGCCGAACAGGCCCGTCGCGATGACGACGAGGCTGGACGCCAGCGCCTCCTTGCCGCGCCCCGCCAGGAGATGGGCGGCGCCGAAGCCCCAGGGCAGCATGTAGGAGAACCCGAACATCGCGGGCGACAGCAGCGCTGCCGCCAACCATCCCTGGGGAACGTTGAGCGCGACGGCGGTCGTCGCCGCGCCGATCAGGAACACCAGGCCAGGATAGCTCAAGAGTCTTCGGCTCCCGGCGCGGACGGTCCGATCGAAGCCCCGCCCGCCCAGGATGGCGCCGGCCACGCCCATGAGGCCCTGCAACAGACCGATGGTCAGGCCCGCCTCGCCGCTGCTGAACCCGTGGGTCCGGATCAGGAATGAGGGCATGAAGGCGTAGAAGGGTGCGGCGGCGAACCCCATCAGGAGGGCGGCGAGCACGAGGCCGCGAAACGCCGAGCCGCGCAGGAGCTTGCCCGCGGACCTCAGAAAGGTCGGATCGGTCGCCCGGCGCGATAGACGCGGCGTCGGCCCCGCCACGACAAAAGTCAGGAGAGCGACGCCCAGGCCCAGACCACCCGCCGCGAAGAAGGTCCAGCGCCAGCCGATCGCCTGGTCGAGAACCCCGCCCAGGACGAACCCCGCCATGGTGCCGAGCGGAATGCCCATGGAGAAGACGCCGAGCGCGAGGCCGCGGCGCTTTATCGGGACCTTGCGCGCGATCAGGGCGTGACCGGCGGGGATCGCGCCGGCTTCTCCGAAGGCCACGCCGAAGCGGGTCAGGGCGAGCGTCAAGAAACCCGTCGCGAGGCCGCCGAGCGCCGTCATGGCGCTCCAGAGACCGATGCAGCCGACCAGCACGCCCCGCGGCGAGCCCCGATCGGCGGCGCGGGCCAGCGGCAGGGACAGAAGCGCGTAGCAGACGGCGAAGGCCAGGCCCGTCACCAGGCCGATCTGGGTGTCGCTGAGGTTCAGGTCGCGGCGGATCGACTCCGCCAGAATGAACGGCAGGATCCGGTCGACCTGGGACAGAGCGTTGACCAGGAACAGACCGAACAGCAGCGCGATCAGCCGACCGCCCGCGAAGGTTCCGCCCTCGACAGCGCGCGCATCGCCGTCGGACGAAAACGGCGACAGGGTCAGACCGCCACGGCGGAGATGCCTGCGGCGTGATCCGCGGAGCCGGCGCCGGCGGTCCGCGGAAGCGACCGTTGCGTCTGACGGCGGGGCGAGGCGCCGAACATCCGCGCGAACTCGCGGCTGAACTGGGAGACGCTCTCGTAGCCGACGGACAGTCCGGCTGCGCCCGCCTTTTCGCCGGCGGTCTGCATCAGACGTCGGGCTTCCAGCAGCCTGAGGTGCTTCTGGTACTGAAGAGGCGACATGGAGGTC
The DNA here is from genome assembly GCF_042434805.1 of Brevundimonas balnearis. NCBI lineage: Bacteria > Pseudomonadati > Pseudomonadota > Alphaproteobacteria > Caulobacterales > Caulobacteraceae > Brevundimonas > Brevundimonas balnearis. The sequence goes on from NZ_JBHLSW010000007.1 coordinate 71,159, forward strand.
AGGGTCTTGAAGTGCTGATGGAAGGTGGAGGCGCTCATGCCCGCGACCCTGGCCAGTTCGGGCACGCTGATCGGCGCGTCGAAGTTCTCACGCATCTTCTGGATGGCCTTGCCGATGCGCGCGGGCTCCCCCTCGGGGATGGCCAGGCGCGCGACGTTGGCCCCCGCCGGACCGGTCAGCAGCCAGTAGGACACTTCGCGCATGATGACCGGATAGAGGATCTCGACGGCGGACGGCTGATCCACCAGATCCAGCAGCCGCTTGATCGCCGCCGAGATGCGGGCGTCCATGTCCTGAACCAGAAGTCCATCGCCGATCCTGCCGCGAACGGGCTCGCCCGCCGCCCCCAGCTGGGTCGCGACCTCCAGGATGATCTCGGGATTGAGCTCGAGAACCGCCCCGACGTAGGGCTTCTTGTCCGGCGTGCGGAACATCTGGCTGAGGATCGGCACCTCGACCGTGACGATCATCGACTGCATGTCGCCGTAGCGGATGGTCCGGTCGCCGACCAGCAGCTCCTTTTGCCCCTGGGCGATCACGCAGAGCGACGGCCGATAGTGCATGTGGCGCGGCGCGACGTCGGCATGGGTGCGGAGCAGCCGCAGCCCCGGGACGGACGTCACATAGACCCCGTTTACGATGCCCTGATTGTCCAGGATCGCACCAATGGCGGAGGTCAGGTCATCGGCCATCTGCGGCCTCCTTGCGGTTCGGCGCCCACGGTAACCCTGGGGACCAGTGCGCGGCAATCGCCCCGGACGATCCGGCAAGACTCTCGGCGGATCGGGCAGCCGGTCAGAAGCGGTAGGCCAGGGCCAGGCCCACGGTCGGCTGCCACCGCGCTCCGTCCTCGACGATCGGACTTTCCGCCGCCTCGTCCAGCAGATAGCTCGCGCCCGCTCGCGCCAGGAGGCCGAGGCTCTGCGTGAACCAGTAGGCCGCGGTCACGCCCACCCCGATGTCGCGAACCCCGGACCCGGGTCGATACTCCGCTAGGCCGCTGGCGGCGGCGCCGATCGCATCGACGCCGAAATAGGTGACGGAATAGTCATCATCGACCCAAGTGGCCCGCAGGTCGAAATCGACCGCCAGACTGCGGCGCCGGACCAAGGCGTAGCTTGCGCCCGCCGTCGCGAGCAGGCCCCCGTGACCGTCCGAGATGTCCTGTACGACGGAAAGCTCGGGGGTCAGCGCGCCCTGCCCGTCGCGTCCGCCCCCGATCCGGTAGGCGATGAAACCTCCCAGCTCGACGGCGGCGTCGATGTCCGCAAGCCGTCCGACCGGTCCATCGACATCGTCGCGGCCCAGGCGGATGTTGACCACGGGGCCGACGGCCAGTCGCGGATCGGACGCCACATCGACCCGGCCGCCGAGGCCGCGCACCTGGACATCCAGGCCGTTCCAGCGGACGTCGCTCGCCACGAACGGGACGATCCTAAGCGTGTCGGCGCCGTCATACTCCGGCGTGGCTCCCGGCCCGACGGCGATGAAGCCTCCGCCCCGGTCCTGAGGACCCGGGCCCTCTTGAGCCAGGGCCGCGGTGGCGAGGACGAGCGGCAGGGCCGCCCAGACTGGAGCGCAAGGACGCATGAGGAGGACTTTCGCTTGAGGAGGCGGGCGACCCGCCGGGCCGCCCGAGATGCCTGGGACGCCTCGGCGCCTACATGAAGCCGGCGTTGGCGAAGACGATCTGACCGTTGATCCATTCCCCGTCGCCGGACACCAGGGCCGCGATGGCGTTGGCGATGTCCTCGGGCTCGCCGATCCGGCCGTAGGGCGTCATCGAGGCGGCCTGAGCCCGCGCCGGCGGCGGAATGTCCAGCAACGAGGTGTTCGTCGGTCCCGGGGCCATGGCGTTGACCGAGATGCGCCGCCCGGCCAGCTCCTTGGACAGACAGCCGGCGAAGATCTCCTGGGCCGCCTTGGTCGCGGCGTAACCACCGTGGGTGGCGCGCTTGGCCTTGATGGAGGTGGACGCCAGGGTGATGATCCGTCCGCCGTCCCGCACCCGGCGCGAGGCCTCGCGCAGGACGTTGAAACTGCCCTTGATGTTGGTCGCGATCATGCGGTCGAAGGCGGCGTCCTCGAACTGGGCGAAGGGCGCCACGCTCATGATGGCGGCGTTGGAGATCACCACGTCGACGCCGCCGAAGGCTTCGTCGTTGGCGTCGAACAGGGCGCGCACGGCGGCGGGGTCGGCGACGTCGGCCTGGCGATAGATGGCCCGGCCGCCCGCCGCCTCGATGTCGCGCACCACCTGTGCGGCCAGGTCGCGGTTGGTCAGATAATTGACCGTGACGGCGAAGCCGTCGCGCGCCAGGCGCTTGGCGGTGGCGGCGCCGATGCCGCGTGACGAGCCGCTGACGATCGCGGCGCGGCCGGCGCCCGGCAGGGCGCGCGGCCCGTCCGCGGACACGGCCGCCTGAGCTTGGGCGACGCCGGCCGCCATCGCCGGAGCGGCGGCGGCGGCCAGGGCGAGAAGGGAGCGGCGAGAGGTCTGGGTCATCACGAGGTCTCCGGTTGCGATGACGTCAGATCAACACGCGACCTCTCTCCGGTCTTGCCGGATAGGAAGCGCTTTTTGCCCGATCCTCCAGGTTGTGAGTGATCTGCGACCTCGGCGGTCTCTCCTCGGACGGCGTCGCCATCCCGCGATCCGGCAAACGCCATCCGCCGAACGCCGCCTCAGGGGTAGGCGCTATACCCCTATAAAGTCCCGTCTTTTGTAGTGGTCGCGACTGTCTCATCTGGGTGGCGTCCAGAAGAGAGACATTCATGACCGACCTGCAGAAGACCTCCGCCAGCGATGCGGATCGCATCGCCCAAGCGGTCATCGACGCCGTGATCGCGGGCTATCGACAGCAGGGAAAACCGCAGCGACCGTCTCGACGGCGACAATCCGTTCGGCGACATGCTGCTCACAGAGCGAAATTGGTCGATCGTCGAGGCCGTGAAGGCGGTCGCCGCAGAGATCGGCGAAACGCCAGCCAAGGTCGCGCTCGCCTGGATCCTGGGTCGCCCCGCCGTGCGCACCACCCTGACCGGCGTGAGCCGTGTCTCCCAACTCAGGGACAACATCGCGGCGATCGATCTGCATCTGACGGCCGACCAACTGGCGACGCTGGTCGCGGCGAGCGCTCCGCCCTTGCCCATGCTCTACGGCCTGTTCAGCGATCAGATGCGCCAGCATGTCGTCTTCGGCGGGGCGCGGGTCAGCGCGGTCTAGCGGTCGCGCCGACCGATCAGGACCGCCAAGGCGGCCACGGCCAGGAGCAGGTTCAGCCCGGCGAAACCGAACTCCTGACGCCCGAGATGAGGGCGAGGCTGACGCCGGTCATGCCGGTCAGACCGATCGCCGAGACCGCCATCACCGGCGCAAGTCTCCACGTCAGCAGCGGCGCGACGATCCCGATCCCCAGCGAGAGCTCCAAGACGCCGATGGCGCGAACGAGCGACCCGTCGACGTCCTCCGGCCAGCCCAGCAATAGGACCATGAGCTCCGACGAGCTGGTCAGCTTCGCATAGGCGGCGCCGATGAAGAACATCGAGAGCCAGGCCTGGAGGGTCCACAGGGCGAGGTGGCGCTGAAAGGCCCGCAGGCGGCGACGAGCTTCGGACTCCGGCGCCGTCCGCTCCGTCGAAAGGGTGAGGGTCATGGCTCGTTCCAGTGATTGCGTCGTCGATGGGATTGTCGCCCAATCGGTCGCGCGGGGCTTGCCTTGGGATCGGGAATATTTGCCTGTTTCTACGAACTCGGAGCGCCGGAGGCTCTGGGGTCTCTGAACGCCCCCGGGGGTCGTCGAAGACGCGGGACTTGCGCGCGCGTCCTCGACGACCTGAGGATCACCAGGGGCATGGCGACCCCTTGCGAACCGGCGGCTGGGGGAGAAGCCGGTTCGCGCGTCCGCGACGGCTATGCGGAAGGCCCGGGGGGATGGGGCCTGTCGCTGTCTCGTCACGAATGACACCTTAGTCGGCGGGGCGGGCGGTGGAGATGCCAGATCTTTCGAGTTGATTGCCTGATCGTCCGAAGGGCCGCCTGGGTCGACCTTCAGCCGGCGTAATAGTCCGGATGTCGGATGTCGCTGAGCAGGCTCGGCCCCGTCGGCGTCCAACCGAGACGGTCGCGGGTCACGGCGCTGGAAGCCGGCATGTCGCCGCCGGCGAAGCCGGCGAACCAGCCGAAATGTTCCGGACCGCGCGCCTCGACCGGCAGTCCCAGCTTGTCGCCGATCGCCTGGGCGATGTCGCGGAAGCGTACGCCCTCCTCATCCGCCGCGTGGTACGCGGGTTCGTGCAGGTCGCTTTCAAGGGCCAGTCGGTAAAGACGGCCGGCGTCGGACACATGCACGGCCGGCCAGCGGTTCTCGCCGTCGCCGATGTAGGCCGAAACACCCGTCTGCCGGGCGATGTCGATCAGGATCGGCACGAAGCCGTGCCGTTCGCCCACCCCGTGGACCGAGGGTGACAGGCGCACGGTCGCCACCCGGACGCCGGCGTCCAGCAGAGCCTGCGCTGCCTGTTCGGACCGCCGCGGATAGGACGGGTCCGCGATCGGTCGGTCGGCTTCCACCGCGACGCGACCCGGGGCGAGCCGGGCGAGGCCGGCCGTGATCAGCAGAGGCTTGCGCGTGCCCGCGAGCGCCGCTCCCAGCGCCTCGATCGCCGCCCGGTCTTCCTGGGCGCTTTCGGCGAACCGCGAGAAATCGTGGTTGAAGGCGAGGTGAGCCACCGCGTCGGCCTCCCGCGCGGCCTCGGCCAGAAGCGCCGGGTCTTCCAGCGAGCCGATCACCGGCCGAACGCCCTTGGCGGCCAGCACGCTCGCTTTCGCTGCGGACCTGGCCAGACCGGTGACCTCGTGGCCATGGGCCAGCAGTTCGTCGACGACGGCCGCGCCAACCCAGCCCGTCGCGCCGGTAACAAAAACATGCATCGTCCGTCTCCTTTGACCTTGAACTAGCCTTCAATGACGGGGATGCTGATCCTGTTAAATGCGTGACCTTATCCAGGTATAACTTCTAACAGGATATGCGGATGACCGCTTCTGCTCTCGGCGTCTACTTGCGCGAAAGACGCGCCCGCATGGACCCGCTGGCGCTGGGCTTCGCCCCCGGTCGCCGACGCACGCCCGGCCTGCGGCGAGAGGAAGTGGCCCAACGCGCCAACATCAGCGCCACCTGGTACACCTGGCTAGAACAGGGGCGCGGCGGGGCGCCCTCCGCCGATGTCCTGGACCGCATCTCGCGGGCCCTGATGCTGACCGACCTCGAGCGGGAGCATCTGTATCTCATCGGGCTGGGGCGGGCGCCTGATGTCCGCTATCGACCGGCCGAGGGGGTGTCAGAGCGGCTGCAGCGCGTGCTGGACTCCATGTCCGGCTGTCCGGCGATCCTGCGAACGGTGAACTGGGACGTGGTCGCCTGGAACACGGCCGCGACGGTCATGCTGACGGACTACGCGGCCCTGCCGGCCGACAAACGCAATGTGCTGCATCGGCTGTTTCTCGATCCGGAGGCTCGGCAGCGAAACACGGACTGGGAGGAGGTCACCCGCTTCGTGGTGGGCGCCTTTCGCGCCGACGTGGCCCGGGCCGGCGCGGGCCCGGTGCTAGAGCCCTTCATCCAGGACCTGCGCGCGCGGAGCCCGGAGTTCTCCGTGCTCTGGGACGACATAGAGGTTCGAGACTTCGGGTCCGGGGTCAAACGTCTGCGTCATCCCGTGCTGGGCGACATCACGATCGAGCATTCGGCCTTCGCCGTCGACGGGCGCCCGGACCTGACGCTGCTCGTCTACACCCCCACGAACGACGCCGACGCCAGACGAATCGAGGCGCTGGCCGCTGCGACAGGCCGGACGCCGAGCACGTGATATCCGAGTACGGTCAAGGCTGTTGATCTGGGCTCACAAGGCCTTGCAATCTCACGGCATGTCGAAGCTCCACTGCCCTGTCTAACGTGCACCTCTTCGTTCGCGATCGCGGACGGCTCGCTGCGACATCCCCTGGCAGGTCCCCGAGGCTCTCGTCATGCTCAAGACCCTCGTTTCCATCCTGGCTTTCGCGGGCGTCCTCGCCGCCACGCCGTCGTGGGCGCAGACGACGGAACAGGACCTCCCCCGACGCGACCCTGAGATGGCCTGGCCGACCGGGCTGAATCCCGACACGGCCGACCTGTTCAACCATAATCGACTGACGATGGAGCAGAGCTGCGACGTCATCTACAGCTGGCTGTCTGCGCCCCAGGACTGGCCGACCTGGCTGATCTTCGCGCGCGACGTGCGCTTCGAGGACCCGTCGGCGCCCGTCGACGTTGGGTCGCGCTTCGCCTGGAGCATCTTCGACATCCCGATCGTCGCCGAGGTATTCGTGGCGGAGCCCGGGCGTCGCTTCGGCTATACGGTCACCCCGCCCGGTCCGCCCCCGCATTACGCCCAGAGCTGGCTGCTGACGCCTGCGGGCTCGGGCTGCACGGTGACGACCGAAGAGGTCGGCGTCGGCGATCTCGCACGCGAGACGCGGGCGAGGGGCGACCTCCTGGTCTATCTCGCCCACGAACTGTGGCTCGCGTCACTGCGCTTCGTGTCGAGAACGGGCCCGCGCCCGACCGCTGAACTCAATTGATCAGCCGCACCGGTCGCAGGACGACCTCCAGCAGGGAGGCGTCGCGCAGGCTGCTTGTCGTCTCGCAATACTCGGCGCTTTCGACCATGTCTGCGAAGGCGCGGCGTCCGGGATAGCGGACGATCGCGACGGCGTCCCACGGCCCGCCGCCGTCCTCCCAGAGCGCCGATGACGTCTCGCCGATGTAGACGACTTCCGCGCCGAAGCGGGCCAGCTCCGCTCGCATGCGGAAAAGGGAGTCCGCCAGGCGGCCCGGCCCTGTGCCGGAGGGAAAGCGCATCAGGTTGAGGATCAGCACCGAACGGCCGTCGTCCTCGTCCAGAAAGCGTGCGAAGGCGGCCTCGTCGAGCCGAGGCATGATGACGCTGCCTTTGGCGAAGCGCTCAGTCACCGCCTAGCCGAGCTCCAGGCCCGTCAGCTGCTCGGAAACCTCCCAGAGACGCCGCGCCGTGTCCCGGTTCTCGGCCGCGGGCGGGATGCGGGCCGGCGCGGGCCAGCCCCGGACCTCGCCCATGCCGTTCGGGCCATAGTAGCCGCCGGGCCGCGCGTTCGGCGCCGTGGCGGCGAACAGGGTCGGCAGGGCCCCGCGATCGGCGGGCTGGAACAGGAAGCTCAGATTGTTGCGGGCCCAGTGTTCGAAACTCTCGCGGCTCGGGGCGTTGTTCAGCAGCTCGGTGCGCGAAACCCCCGGGTGGGCGGCGAGGCTGATGACCGGCCATCCCGCCGCCTCGCACCGGCGCTGCAGTTCCAGCGCGAAGATCAGGCAGGCCAGCTTGGACTGGGCGTAGACCGGCATGGGCCGATAGCGGCGCTCGGCGTTCAGGTCGTCGAAGTCGATCGCGCCTTGCCGGGCCGCGACGCTGGACAGGGTGACGACGCGCGCGTCCCGCCCTCTCCGCAGGAGCGGCATGAGGTGGGCGGTCAGGGCGAAGTGGCCCAGATAGTTGACCCCCAGCTGGCTCTCGAAGCCGTCCTCGGTCGCCACCCGGCGCGGCGGCACCATGATGCCGGCGTTGTTGATCAGGACATCGAGACTGTCGCGCGACTGCTTCAGGCGATCGCCGAACCGGGCGACCGAGGCCAGGCTGGCCAGGTCCAGCTCTTCGAACTGGACATCCGAGGAAGGAGCCGCCGCGCGGATGCGCGCGACCGCTTCGGCCCCCTTGGCGGGGTTGCGCCCGGCGATGATGACCGTCGCATTCGCCTTGGCCAGGGCCAGGGCGTACTCGAAGCCGAGCCCGCCGGTCCCGGTCACCACGACGGTGCGACCGCTCTGGTCGGGAATGTTCGCTGTCGTCCAACGCGCCATGATCGTGTCTTCCGCCTGTCGCTCGCGGGTGTTCGCGAGCCGTCTTCCACAGGGTGACGGAGGCCCGCGAAATGCGAATGCCCATTCGAAGACGGTGTTTGCCCGATCGTCCGAAAGCGCTGTCCTGAGGCCTCCTCCCGGCGATCAGGCCTTCTCGCGGTAGAAGATCATCCCGCCGTGATGGAGTTCGTCCGCGTTCACGAAGGTCCCGTCGGCGGTGAAACCGGTGTCGTCCCAGTAGTCGATGTGCGATCCCCGCACTTCGTAGCGCCCCTGATAGGCGCTCTGACGCGCCCCGCGCGCTTCATCGTAGCGACCGTTCGCGAGGAGCTCCTGCCGGATATGGCCGTCTGCGGTGATCCACATGCCGACATAGGGGTGCTGCGTCATTTTTGGTTCCTCATGACCTTGGGGGGGTGTTGGATCGCCTGGGACGCCGACGCCTGAGGCGCCGCCGCCCGGATCGTGTGGGTGGTCAGGCCCGCCACGGGGATCGCCGATCTCACGCCGGCTCCGGCCGCCGTCCATATTCCGACCGGGCGGCTTACCGCTGAGCCGCCGGCACACGCCGGAGCACGTCGTCATAGGCCGGAAGGTCCAGGAAGGCGGTCACGTCCACCGCCCGCCCGCCGGCCATGCGAAAGATCCAGACGTAGTCGTTTCGATAGGGCTGGCCGTCGCCGGCGACGCCGCGGCCCTCCCACCGGGCGATGACATGTTCGCCTTCCGCCCAGATCTGGACGGCGACGGGCCTGACCGGCTCGCGCATCCGCGTCGCGAAGGGGCGGATGGCGCGGGAGGTGAATTCCTCGAGACCGCGATAGGTCCCGGCGCTGGGCCCGGACCCCTCGATCGTCCAGACGACGTCCGGCGACAGCACGGTGGCGAAGAAGTCGGTCCCGCCCGCCGCCCAGCGGTCGAACGCGGAAGCGATGACGGCGCGGTTGTCGGTCATGGCGAGGGCGGCCGCACCCGGCTGGGCTCGGGCCACCGAGGTGGACGCCAGCGAAAAGCCGGCGAAGGCGGCGACGAGCGCCAGTGTTCTCAGAGCGGTCATGATCACGCGGCCTTTCCCGCACGATCCACGAGGGTGGAGACGCCCCGGATCAGTTGCCGCACCATCGGTCGGGCGGTGAAGCGCGCCGGGAAGATCGGCGCCGGGGCGCTGGCCGCCCTCAGACGCTCCAGCTGATCGTCCGATAGGCTGAGCTGCAGGGCCCCCAGATTATCCTTTGCCTGCTCCAGGGTGCGCGCGCCCATGACCGGTGAAACCACGGCCGGATGGCGCAGGGTCCAGGCCAGGGCGACCTGCGACGGCGAGGCCCCGATCTCGACGGCCACCTCCTTGACCACCTCGGCGATGTCGAGCGCGCGGGCGTTCAGGTGCCCGCTGGAGGCGATCACGCCCTTGCGGGTCCGGGCCACATCGGCGCTGTTCTCGTCGGACAGGTCTTCGCGGCTGTATTTGCCGCTGAGGATGCCGCCGCCCAGCGGCGACCAGGGCAGGACGCCCAGCCCCAGGGCCTGGGCCATCGGCATCAGTTCGTGCTCGACCGTCCGCTCCAGCAGATTGTACTCGATCTGCAGGGCGACGAAGGGCGACCAGCCGCGCAGATCGGCCAGGGTCTGCATCTGGGCCACGCGCCAGGCCGGCGTGTTGCAGATGCCCAGATAGAGCACCTTCCCGGACGCGACGAGGTCGTCGAGCGCACGCATCACTTCTTCCGGAGAGGTCGTGAAGTCCCAGGCGTGGACGTAAAGCAGGTCGATCCGGTCCGTATCGAGCTGACGCAGGCTGGCCTCGACCGACCGGACCATGTTGAAGCGATGGTTGCCGCCCGAGTTGATGTTCCGCGGGTCCCTCGCCATCGTGAACTTGGTGGCGAGTACGATCCGGTCCCGGAGGTCCTTGATGAAACGACCCAGGATGCGCTCGGACGAACCGTTGTTGTAGTTCACGGCGGTGTCGATGAAGTTGCCGCCATGATCGACGTAGGCGTCGAAGATCCGGCGAGCCTCGCCCTCCTCGGCGCCCCAGCCCCAGTCCTCGCCGAAGGTCATGGCGCCGAGCGACAGGGGCGAGACGCGCAAGCCGGATCGTCCGAGCAGGCGGTAATGGTCCAGTGCGGTGGGCAGGGTCATCGAAAATCTCCACGAGCGGATTGCAGGCAGCGCGGTACGGGCTGCGGCTGACCCTCTTGTCTCGCATCGCGCTCGCGACCGGGTAGCCTGACTGTCCGAGAGGCTTGCCGGATCGTCCGGCAATGGTCCTCATCGGCTTTTTTTGGCCCATCCTCCGTGGGATGACGTCGCCATGGACACCCTGGACACTCTCGCCGGCCGGATCGCGCGGCATGCGCCCTCCGACGGGACGTTCGAGACGCCGCTTCCCGGCGTGAAGCTGATCCGTTCGGCCACGCCGACCCTGCCGATGCCGGTCATCTACGAGCCGACGGTCTGCATCGTGGCCCAGGGCCGCAAGCGCGCCATGCTGGGGCCGGTCGCCTATGTCTACGATCCCGCGCAATTCCTGATCGCCTCGGTCGGCCTGCCGGTCATGGGATCGGTCATCGAGGCCAGCCCGGCCAAGCCCTATCTGTCGCTGCAGATCGATCTGGACATGACGGCGCTGGGCGAGTTGATCCTGCGTCATCCGGCTCGGAGGCCGGGCCTCGACGCGCCGGCCGGCCTGACCTTGAACGAGACCACGCCGCCCCTGATCGACGCGGCCTCTCGACTGATCGGCCTGCTCGATGCGCCGGAGGATCTGGAAGCCCTGGCGCCCCTGACCTTGCGGGAAATCCTCTATCGGCTGTTGACCGGTCCGGGCGGCGACATCGTGCGCCAGATGGCGACGAGCGACAGCCGTCTAAGCCAGATCGCGCGCGCCATCCTCTGGATCCGGGCCCACTTCCGCGAGCCGTGCCGGATCGAGGAGGCCGCCGAGGTCGCGGGCATGAGCCGCTCGACATTTCACCTGCATTTCAGGGCGGTCACGGCGATGAGCCCGATCGAGTACCGCACCCAGTTGCGCCTGCAGGAGGCCCGCCGCCTGATGGTGACCGACGCCCTCGACGCCGCCAGCGCGGGCTTCACGGTCGGCTACGAGAGCCCGTCCCACTTCAGCCGCGACTATTCCCGCGTCTTCGGCCGCCCGCCCGCGACCGACGCGGGCCGCCTACGCGAGGCGACCCTCGGCGTCGCCCCACCGGTACTGGCCCCCTAGGCCGTTCGACCCATCCAGGTCGCGGTCGCACCTGCGCCATCGGGCGAGCTTCGATCAGTCCGACGCCCCGGCCGTGTCGCGTAAGGTGGCGGCCAGTCGCGTCAGCTGCTGCGTCAGGGACGCGAGGTCGCCGTCGCCAAGCCCCGTGGCCGTCTGGATCTCGCCCGGTACGCAACGCTGAGCTTCGTCAGCGACTTGGCGTCCCTTCGCAGACAGCGAGACCCGAACAACTCGTTCGTCATGAGAATCGCGTGTTCGCGTCACAAGCCCGGACTATTTCCTGGAGGCCAACTATCCGGCCGAGCGTCGTGACGAGGTGCTGGCCTTCCCGCTGCGCGCCCCCGTCGCCCAACTGACCGGCCTGCCGTCGGCGACCATCATCGTGGCGGAGAACGACCTGCTGCGCGACGAAGGCGAAGCCTATGGCCGCAAGCTGATCCAGGCCGGCGTGTCGGTCACCTCGACGCGCTACAACGGCACGATCCACGACTTCGTCATGCTGAACGCCCTGGCTGAGAGCACGCCGGCCCGCGCGGCTGTGGCTCAAGGCGCCGCCGAACTGCGCGCGGCCTTCGCGCGCTGAGGACGGCAGAGGGTCGACGGCTCACGCCATCGACCCGCGGCGCCGGGACCGGTCCCTGCCGGCGCACCCTTCCGCGGCGAGCCGATCGAGGTGTTCGGCGAGGGGCGGCTGGCCCGGGACTTCACCTACATCGACGACATCGTCGACGGCGTCGTCGGCGTACTGGACCGGCCGCCGCCCCGGGGCGGGCACGAGATCTACAACATCGGCGACTCCCAACCTGTGGGGCTTATGGAGATGATCTCCACCCTTGAGGACCTGATCGGCCGCGAGGCGATCAAGATCATGCGGCCGATGCAACCGGGCGACGTCTCCACCACCTACGCAGACGTGTCTCGGCTCGCCGCCCTGACCGGCTACGCGCCGAAGGCGCCGCTCCGGGAGGGCCTGGCGCGGTTCGTCGAGTGGTGGCGGGCATGGCGGTCCGAGCCCTGAGCGAACGCCGCTCAGAACAGGCCGGCGCCCTTGGGCAGCTCGGTGTAGCGGTGCACGCGGACGGACTGGATCAGGCCGAAGCCGGCCATCAGCATCAGCATCATCGACCCGCCGTAGGACATCAGCGGCATGGGCACGCCCACGACCGGAGCCAGGCCCATCACCATGGCCCCGTTGATCAGCAGATAGGCGGTGAAGGTCGCCGTCACCCCCAACGCCGCCAGCCGCGCGAAGTGGCTGTGCGACAGGGACGCGATCCTGAGGCAGGTGAAGACGATGGCCAGATAGCAGAGCAGGATGGTCACCGAGCCCACGAAGCCGAACTCCTCGGCCACCGCGGCGAAGATGAAGTCGGTCTGCCTCTCGGGCAGGAACTCCAGCTGGCTCTGGCTGCCCAGGCCGAAGCCCTTGCCCAGGAAGCCGCCGGAGCCGAGCGCGATCTTGGACTGGATGATGTTGTAGCCCGTGCCCGAGGGGTCGGCGGACGGGTTGAGGAAGGTCAGCACCCGGTCGCGCTGATACTCGTGCATGCCGAACATCACATAGGGCGGGATGGCGACCAGCGCGGCCCCCATCACCGGGACGATCAGCTTCCAGCTGAGCCCGGCGACGAACATGATGGCCGCCCCGGTCAGGCCCAGCGACATGGCGGTGCCCAGGTCCGGCTGCATGGCGATAAGCAGGAACGGCAGGCCGACGATGGCCGCCGGGAAGATCAGCTTCCAGTGGAGCTGCGCCTCCTTGGCCGTGGCCCCGTGATACCAGCGCGCCAGCGCCAGCACGACGGCCAGCTTCATGAACTCGGCGGGCTGGACGCGGGTGACGCCCAGGTCGATCCAGCTCTGGGCCCCGTTGACGGTGACGCCGATCAGCTCGACGGCGATCAGCATCAGCAGGGTCACGCCATAGAAGGGATAGGCCAGGGCGAACCACACCCGCAGATCGATGAGCGCCAGGACGATCATCAGCCCCAGCGCGAAGCCGAACCGCAGCAGGTGATTGGCGGCCCACGGCTCCCACGACTCGCCGCCGACCGAGTACAGCATCGCCGTCGCCGTCCCGCCGATGACGCACAGCAGCGCGGTCAGGCGCCAGTCGATCTGGCTGAGCTTGACCGGCAGGCGGTCGCGCTCCCCGGGCCGGGTCAGGGCCGAGGCGGTCACCGGGGCGGCTCCGACAGATAGGGGCGCGGGCCGGTCGGCGTCGCCTCAGACGCGGGGCTCGCGCGTGGCGTGGCCGCCGGGGGGGCGACTTCGGGTGCGGGGGGCGCGGCGCCCTCGTCGATGGAGTCGACAGGGGCCTCGGGAGCGGGCGGCAACGGCCGCTCGATACGGGCTCTCATGTCGGGGTCCTTGAGCAACGCCACCTTCATCACCTCGCGCGCGCGGGGGGCGGCGTCGGCGGAACCCCCGGCCGGAGCGTGTTGAATGATCAGGGCGATCGCGTACCGGGGCGCGTCGTGCGGAGCGAAGGCGACGAAGAGCGCGTGGTCGCGGCGGCTCCAGACGGCGTTACGGGGGCCGCGACTCTCGCCGGGCCTGTAGTCCCGAGACTGGGCCGTCCCGGTCTTGCCCGCCATGAGGATGTCCCCGAGCCCGAGCTGAGAGGCGCGATAGGCGGTCCCGGTCACATCGTTGGCCACCGCCGCCATCCCCGCGCGCACGATATCGAGTTGCTCGTCCGGGAAGGGCAGATCGGGGAACGCCTCAAGCGGCCGCTCTTCCCCGCCGACCGCCTTGATCAGGCGCGGCTGCACCTTCTTGCGGCCATTGGCCAAGCGGGAGGTCATCACCGCCAGCTGCAGGGCGTTGACGGCCAGCGCACCCTGACCGATCGCCACCGACAGGGTCTCTCCGGGGTACCAGGTGGGGTCGCCTCTTCCCACGGCCTCGACGTATTCGCGCTTCCATCGCGTCGAGGGCACCGTTCCGTCGGACTGGCCGCCGATGCCGATCTCATAGGCCTGACCGAAGCCGAGGTCTTCGGCGACCCGTGCGATCCGGTCCACGCCTGCGCGATTGCACATATGGTAGAAGTAGGTGTCGCAAGAGTTCTTGATGGCGTCGTGCATGTCCTGGGCGCCGTGTCCGCCAGGCTTCCAGCACCGGAAGGTCCGCCCCCCGTAGCGGTAGCCGCCCGTGCAGACGACCCGGTCTGACGGATCAATACCGGCGTCGAGCAGGGCCAGCGCGGTCGTCATCTTGAATGTCGAACCGGGCGGAAAGGTGCCATAGATCGTCTTGTCCAGCAGGGGCCGACGCTCGTAGTCGGCCCAGGCGCGATAGACGTCGCTCGAGACGCCCGTGACGAACAGGTTGGGGTCGAAGGCCGGGGCCGACGCCATGCACAGGATATCGCCATTGCGAATGTCCATGACGACGCAGCCGCCGGACTCCTCGCCGAAGACCTCAAGCGCGCGGTTCTGGATGTCGGCGTCCAGGGTGGTGATCACCTCGGCGCCGGGAACCGGGGGGCGGCTGCCGCCGACGTCCTCGGCGACCACGCGACCGCGTGCGTCGACCTCCACCCGATTGCCGCCGGGCTCGCCCCTCAGGGCTTCGTCGAGCGCCTTCTCTATGCCTTGGCGACCGACCCGGTAGCTGGGGTTGAAGAACAGGGCCGGCGGATCCTCGCCCCGCTCGGCGAAGACCTCCCGGTCGCTGGCGTTGGGCTTGGCCACATAGCCGACCACGTGCGCGAAGGCCCCGCCGAAGGGGTAGTAGCGCTGCTCGTGCATGTCGGCCATGACGCCCGGCAGTTCGTTGGCGTAGAGGTTGACCTTGGCGAACTCCTCCCAGGTCAGGTCGCTCTTGACCGGGACCGGCGAGAAGCGGGGCGCGGCGTTGACGTCGCGGATGATCGAGCGCCGCCGCTCCACCGTGTCGGGCAGCAGCTGACCCAGCAGGTCGAGCGTCTGGTCCAGGTCCTTGGTCTCGTCCCGCACCACCAGCACGCGGAAGGACGGCCGGTTGCCCGCGATGACGACGCCGTTGCGGTCCTTGATCAGCCCGCGCGGCGGGGGGATCAGGCGGAAGTTGAACTGGTTCTGGGTCGCGAGCGTCGCGTACTCCCCGGCCTGCACCAGCTGCAGCTGCCCCAGCCGGAAGGTCAGGGCCGTGACGCCGAACGCGGTCAGGCCGCCCAGCACCAGGGTGCGGCGCAGGAACGACCCCTGCCGCTCGTTCGGATCCGAGAAGAAGATCGAGGGCTCGCTCATCTGAACCGCACGTCCGTATCGTCAAACCGCTGGATCAGCCAGTCGGCGGCCGGGAAGACCAGGAGCGTCGGCACGATCTGTCCCACCAGCGACAGGAGGCTGGGCGGATTGCCCACCCGCAGTGTGACGATCAGATAGGCCAGAAGAAAGGCGCCTACCGTCGCGGCCGCGTACCAGATGAACAGGGCCCGGGTCTCCTGACCCGCCAGCAGGTTGCGGCACAACAGGATCGATCCGTAGACCGCCATCAGGCAGAAGGTCCAAAGGCCCAGCGGCGCGCCCCAGAACAGATCCAGGAACGCCCCTCCCAGGAACAGCGCGCCGGGCGCCAGCATGGACGGACGGATCAGCGGCCAGGCGAACGCCAACGGCGTCAACAGGACGGGCTCAGGCAGCGACAAACCGAACAGCTTGATCGGCGTCGCCAGGACCACCGTCGCCGCGAGCGCGATCAGCAGGGGATAGAGGATCCACTGGACCGGCCCCACCACCCTGACCATGCCGGCGCGTCTCACTCGGGGGCTTGCGCCTCCGCCGCGGTCGGAGCCTGGCGATCCCGGCGGGCGGCCGCGTCGCGCAGGGCCGCGGCCTCGGCCTCCGACGGCGCGGGCGCGGTCGACAGGCCGGCCAGGGGCGGCGCGTTCAGGGCCTCCCGGTCGGCGAGCTGGGCGAAATCCTGGAACAGCAGGATGCGGACGTAGTCGATCGGGCCCCGGTCGCTGAACAGCTTGACCCGCCAGCTGCCGTCGATGCCGCGCGCCACGACGCCCACCGGCAGCCCCCTCGGCACGCCGCCGCCGTCGCCGGAGGACAGAACCCTGTCGCCGGACTGGAGCGCCCCCTCCCCCCGGATGTACTCGAGCCGGGGGTTGCCGCTGCCGTCGCCGACCAGGATGGCGCGGGCGTCGGTGCGGTCGATCAGCACCGGGGTCCGGCTGGCGACATCGGTGAGCAGCAGCATGCGGCTGACCCCGCCGGTGGTCCCGACGACGCGGCCGACCAGACCGTGCTCGTTGATGACGGGGTTGCCCACCCGCACCCCCTTGGACGCCCCCGCGTCCAGCAGCCGGGCGTTGGCGAAGGGGCCCCTCGCCTCCGACACCGATCGGGCGGTCGCCATGGCCACGGGCGGCTCGACCCGAAGGCCGAGCATCGCCTCGTAGCGGGCGTTGACGTTCTTCAGGGCGATGGCCTGATCGCGCCAGGGTTCGAGCTCGGCGAGCTCGCGCTTCAGGCGGCGGTTTTCCGACACGGCGTTGAAGTAGCCGCCGACGTAGTCCGAGGCCGCGCCGATCCAGCGCACCGGGGCCGCGAACACGCCGCCCACGGGCGCGGCCACCTGGGACACGCCGTTCCTCAGCCCCGCGTACGGACTCTCCCCGCCCCCCGGTCGGTCGCCGAGCAGCAGGAAGAGCGCCACGACGCCGGCCCCGATCGTGGCGGCGCCCGCGGTCCAGGCCAGCGGCACCTTCAGGTTCTCGAACGGTCCGTCGCGAAACGCCACGGCGCGCCTTCCTCTGCGGGAGATCGGAATCGGCGGGACGCCCCCCGCCGCTGGGTCAGCCTATTGCAGAATCAGGGCGCTAAGGAAACGCCGATCACGCGGGTATGAGGCGCGCGTCAGAGCGTGGCGTCCAGAACGCCCTTCATCCAACGCGGATGCTCCAGCACCCGGCCGCAGCCGATGGCGACGCACGACAGGGGGTCGTCGGCCACCGTTACCGGCAATCCCGTATGGTCGCGCAGCTCGGCGTCCAGTCCACGAAGCAGCGCGCCGCCGCCGGTCAGCATGATGCCCTTGTCGGCGATGTCCGCGGCCAGTTCCGGCGGGGTCGCCTCGAGCGCCACCTTCACCGCCTCGATGATCTGCGTGACCGGTTCGGCCAGGGCCTCGGCGGCCTGACGCTCCGAGATCCGCACCTCGCGAGGCACGCCCTGCATCAGGTCGCGGCCCTTGACCTCGATCGACAGGCCCTCGCCGTCCGGCGGGATGCGGGCGGTGCCGATGTCCTTCTTGATGCGCTCGGCGGTGGTTTCACCGATCAGCAGGTTATGGTTGCGGCGCATGTAGCTGATGATCGCCTCGTCCATCTTGTCGCCGCCGACGCGGACCGAGCGCGAATAGACGATGCCCGACAGCGACAGCACGGCCACCTCGGTGGTGCCGCCGCCGATGTCGACGACCATGGAGCCGGTGGGCTCGTGGATCGGCAGGCCGGCGCCGATCGCGGCGGCCATCGGCTCGTCGATCAGGCCCACGCGGCGCGCCGAGGCGTTCAGGCAGGAGTCGTTGATGGCCCGGCGCTCGACAGCGGTCGCGCCCGAGGGCACGCAGACGATGACCTTGGGGTTCGGATGCACGAAGCCGCGGCGCGAGTGCACCTTGCGGATGAAGTGCTTGATCATCTCCTCGGCGACTTCGAAGTCGGCGATGACCCCGTCGCGCATGGGCCGGATGGCTTCCATGTGGCCCGGGGTCCGGCCCAGCATCTGCTTGGCCTCGATGCCCACCGCATGGACGATCTTGCGGCCGCCCACGTTCCTGAGCGCCACCACCGACGGCTCGTTCAGCACGATGCCCTTGCCCTTCATGTAGATGAGGGTGTTGGCGGTGCCGAGGTCCATGGCGATGTCGTTGGACATCGAGCCGAAGAGGGAAAAGCTCATGGGGGTGGAATACCGTTCGGTTCGGGCCTTTGCGGGCGTCTGACAGGGCTGGAAGCGCCGGCGAGGCCCCCGCCGCGCGCGTCCCCACGCACGCGGCTGCTTCGTCGTTCCGCCGACACGACCGTGGGGCCCGTTTGCCCCCGAAACCACAGAATGACAAGCCCTTCGCGCGCAAGGCGCGGCGGCGATCTCAAACCGGTGAAATGCCCTCGGCCTGAAGAACGCGCCGGACCGCGTCGCGGGACTGGATCACATCCAGATGGGCGTTCAGCTTGGGAAACCGTTCCGGGTCCAGCAACTGCGCCTGACGCGACCAGCGGCTGAAGACCGACAGGTAGCCGTCCGCGCCGGTGAAGCCCTCGCCGAACACGAACGGCCCTTGGAGCATCGTGTCCTCGACCAGCTGGAGCTTGGACAGCACCAGGTCGCGGGCGTCGTCCCTCGCCTGACCTTCCAGGGGCGGTCGGCTGAACAGGAGACGGCCGATCGCCGGGTGCAACGACGACGCCAGGAAGCCGTTGAACGCGTTGAACCGCGCCCGCTCGAACGGGTCGGTCGGGGCCAGGTTCGCCTGGGGATAAAGCTCGGCGACATAGGCCAGGATCGCCGCGTTCTGGGTCACGACGCCGCGATCCGTCTGCAACGCCGGCGTCACGCCGGCCGGATTGATCGCCAGATACTCTGGGGTCTTCAGCTCGCCCTTCCGCAGGTCGATGGCCTGGCTGTCGTAGGCGGCGCCCGCCTCCTCCAGCGCGATGTGGGACGCGAGCGCGCAGGCGCCGGGCGAATAGTAGAGCTTCAGCATCGGAGCCCTCCGTGGCCGGTGTGGGCCTCGGTCTAGGCCCTGTCCGTTATCGCAACAAGGGCCGTCACGGTTCCCCGGCGGCCGCCTCGCGCCGTCTCACCCACTCGCGCACCACGAGCATGAGGCCCAGCCACACGACCGCCACCAGGGCCAGGATCAGAGACGTCCAGACCCCGTCGCCGCTGACCGCCGTGACCACCGCGCCCCCGAAGAAGGCCACGAGCGCGGTCTTGGGCAGCACGCCGAGCGCGCATCCCACCAGAAAGGCGGGATAGGAGGCCCGCGTGGCCCCGAACGCCATGTTGACCACGATGAACGGCGCCGACGGCACGTTCCGGATCATGAAGCTGGCGTAGAAGGCGTTCCGGCCCACGAACCGCTTGAGCCGGGTCAGGGTGCGGCTGTCCAGCCGGTCCACCAGCCGCGCGGTCGGCCCACGCCCCAGCCAGTAGGTCACCCCGGCCGACACCACCGTGGCCGCCCAGCTGTAGAAGAAGCCCAGCGACGGGCCGAACGCCACGACGCAGGCGGCGATCAGAATGAACTGGGGCGCGCCGATGAAGGCCGACAGCACGAACAGCGCCACCGTCGCGGCGAAGGCCCACGGGCTGCCGGAATAGCCCTGCAGCCAGGCTTCCAGGCGGTGCTCGGCCTGCAGCCCCAGCTGCGTCTTGCCGAGCCACAGAAGCCCGATCGTGGCCGCCAGCAGAGCCCCCGCCGCCAGCGCCGTGCGCCAGCGGCGCGCCTCCATGTTCAGGACGAAATCGAGGAGCCTGCGCATGGCGGGGCCTTACCATTCGCCTCATCGGCCGCGAAGAGCTTTGCGGCGCTGTTCGCAACTGCGTAAGAACGTGACGCCTGATCCTGCCGGAAGCCTCTATGTCCCAGCTGCAGTCCTCCGCCCTCGCCCGCGTCAAGCCGTCGGCCACGCTCGCCGCGACCGCCAAGGCGCGCGAGCT
Organism: Brevundimonas balnearis; assembly: GCF_042434805.1. NCBI lineage: Bacteria > Pseudomonadati > Pseudomonadota > Alphaproteobacteria > Caulobacterales > Caulobacteraceae > Brevundimonas > Brevundimonas balnearis. Next base: position 90,979 of record NZ_JBHLSW010000007.1, read on the forward strand.
GAAGCGGCAGGGGCGCGACGTCATCGGCCTGGGCGCCGGGGAGCCCGACTTCGACACGCCGGACAACATCAAGGCCGCCGCCATAGCGGCCATCCAGCGCGGCGAGACCAAGTACACCGACGTCGACGGCCTGCCCGAGCTGAAGGCCGCAGTCGTCGCCAAGTTCGCGCGCGAGAACGGCCTGACCTACGGGACCGACCAGATTCACGTCGCCCCCGGCGGCAAGGCGGTGATCTACAACTCGCTGGTCGCCACCCTGTCGCCGGGCGACGAGGTCATCGTGCCCGCGCCCTACTGGGTCAGCTATCCGGACATGGTGCTGCTGGCCGGCGGCGAGCCCCGCGTCGTGATCGGCCACGAGGCCGACGGCTTCAAGCTGAAGCCCGAGGCGCTGGAGGCGGCGATCACGCCGAGGACGAAGTGGCTGATCCTGAACAGCCCGTCGAACCCCACCGGCGCCGCCTACTCGGCCGACGAGCTGAAGGCCCTGGCGGGCGTGCTCGCGCGTCACCCCCACGTCTGGGTGATGACCGACGACATGTACGAGCACCTGATCTACGGCGACTTCGAGTACACGACGATCGCCCAGGTCGCGCCGGAGCTCTACGACCGCACCCTGACCGTGAACGGCGTGTCCAAGGCCTACGCCATGACCGGCTGGCGCATCGGCTATGCGGGCGGGCCCAAGCCCCTGATCGACCTGATGCGCAAGGTCGCGGGCCAGACGACGTCCAACCCCTCCTCCATCAGCCAGTGGGCGGCGGTCGAGGCGCTGAACGGGCCGCAGGACTTCATCGCCGAGCGCGGCCGGGCGTTCGAGCGTCGCCGCGACCTGGTGGTGTCGATGCTGAACCAGGCGACGGGCGTCCGCTGCCCGAACCCGGAGGGCGCCTTCTATGTCTATCCGTCCGTCGAGGGCCTGATCGGCAAGACGACGCCGGAGGGGACGGTGATCGACGGCGACGAGACCTTCGCCACGGCGCTTCTGGAGGCCGAGGGCGTGGCGGTGGTGCACGGCGCCGCCTTCGGCCTGAGCCCCTATTTCCGCATCAGCTACGCGACCTCGAACGAGGTGCTGGAGGAGGCCTGCAGCCGCATCCAGCGCTTCGCGGCGAGTTTGAAGTAAACACACTCCATTGCCAAAAAACACACAGTGTGTTTTCATGGCTCATGCGGTAGGGAGGAGTCGGCATGAGCAAATATGAGCCTTTGACGCGGTTTCTCGCCGGGCAGCGCACCCAGGAAGTGCCGATGACGTTCACGGAGATCGAACGGGTTCTCGGCTTCCCATTGCCGGGCAAAGCGAGCGGCATACGCGCTTGGTGGAGCAATAATCCGTCTAACAACGTCATGACGAAGGCGTGGCTCGCCGCCGGCTACGTCACAGAGCGAGTCGATATGGCTAGCCGCCGCCTGGTGTTCCGACGCGACACCAGATCGGGAGAGCCCACGATGACATCTGCGGCTCCGAAGGGAGACCCAGACTTTCTCGAGCGTATTCGGGCGCGATTGTCTGGAACTGTCACTATCGCGCCCGGTGTAGATTTGACGGATCCGACGGGCGAGGTGTGGGACGCGGAAACTCAGTGATTAGGCCGATCCTGTTGGATACCTGCGCCGCGATCTGGATGATCGAGGGCGGCCTTTCCAGCCGTGCCGAGAGTGAAATTCGCTTGGCCAAGGAGCAGGGCATAGAGGTCCTCGTCTCGCCGATCACGGCTTGGGAGATCGGGCTTTTGGTTTCGCGCGGACGTATCGCGCTCGTCCTGCCGCCGCTGTCCTGGTTTCAAACATTGCTGGACGAGGGCGCGACGCTCGCGGAAATGTCGCCTGAAATCCTTATCGCCGCATCGCAGTTGCCCGGACCTCCCCTACGGGACCCGTCAGATCGGATCATCGCAGCCACCGCGAGAGCCCAGAACTATCGCCTGATGACCCGCGATCGCCCGATCCTTGAGTTCGCGGCCGCCGGACACGCCTTTGCCATTCCCTGCTAGGTCAGGCCGCCCGGCTGACGGCGAAGTCGGCGAGGTCCGCCAGCGCCGCGCGCCAGGGGCTGGCGGGCACGGCCCTGAGCGCGGCCTTGGCGGCGTCAGCATAGGCGCCGGCGCGATCCAGCGTGGCGGATAGCGCCCCGGTCCCGATGATCAGCTCGCGCGCGCGGCGGAACTCCTCGTCGCCGCGCTTGCCGTCGTCGATGGCGGCGCGCCAGAAGGCGTCCTCGCGCCCGGCGGTGCGGGCCATGGCGATCAGCAGCGGCAGGGTGACCTTGCCTTCGCGGAAGTCGTCGCCGGCGTTCTTGCCCAATGTCTCCGAGGCGCCGCCATAGTCGAGGGCGTCGTCCGCCAGCTGGAACGCCAGCCCCAGGTTCAGGCCGTACGACCTCAGCGCCGCGACCGCCCCTTCCGGCGCCTCGACGCCCAGCGCCCCCGCCTCGGCGGCGGCGGCGAACAGCTCCGCCGTCTTGGCGGCGATGATCCGGAGATAGGTCTCCTCGTCCAGCTTCAGGTCGTGGGCGCGGGTCAGCTGAAGCACCTCGCCTTGCGCGATCACGCTGGAGGCATGGGCCAGAACGCCCAGCGCCCGCATCTGACCGGTCTCGACCATCAGCTCGAACGCCCGGGCGAACAGGAAGTCCCCGACCAGCACGCTGGACGGCGCGCCCCAGATCAGATGCGCGGCGACCTTCCCCCGGCGCAGCTCGGAGCTGTCCACCACGTCGTCGTGCAGCAGGGTGGCGGTGTGGATGAACTCCACCGCCGCGGCGAACCGGTGGGCGTCAGCCAGCCGCTCGCCGCCCACGACCCGGGCGGCCGCCACGGCGATCAGCGGACGCAGCCGCTTGCCGCCCGCCGACACGATGTGCTCGGCCAGCAGCGGAATGACGGGCACCGTCGACTGCATGCGCTCCAGGATCAGCCGATCGACCTCGACCATGTCCGGCCGCGCCAGACGGACCAGAGCCTCCGCGTCGCCGGACGGGCGAGCGGTTCCTGCGCGCGGGGCGGCGATGGCGGCGTCCAAAGGCGTACTCGTCCAATCCGGCGCGGAGCGGCGCGCCCTTTTCTTTCGCCGGCGTCTTGCCCGGCGGATGTGGCGCGACAATGGTGAGGCGGCCATGAAGGGTCAAGCCGCGTGACGGTCGCAACCAGGCGAGAAACCCCGCTCACCGAGGACCGGTTCCTGGGCGGGCGCGTCGTGCTGCGCCAGGGGGCGGACGGCTATCGCGCCGGGATGGACGCCGCCCTGCTCGCCGCCGCCTGCGGGGCGAAGCCCGGGCAGCGAGTAATTGAGGCCGGTTGCGGCGCGGGCGGGGCGCTCTGCCAGATCGGCGTGCGGCGCCCCGGCGTACATCTGTTCGGACTCGAGCGCGACCCGGCGACGGCGGCGCTGGCGTCGGAGAACCTCGGGCTGAACGGGCTCTCCGGCGAGATCGTCGCGGGCGACGTCGCCGCCGGGTTCGCGGCCTTGGACCGCCCCGCCTTCGACTGGGCGGTGTGCAATCCGCCCTTCTTCGACGATCCGGGCGCGCTGAGGGCGCCGGCCGAAGCCAAGCGCGGCGCCTGGATGGCCGACGACGGGCTTCAGGTCTGGCTCGACTTCCTCTCGCTGGCCGTGCGTGACGGGGGGCGGGTGCTGATAATCCACCGGGCGGACCGGCTGGCGGACATCCTTCAGGGCTGGAGCCGTCGGTGCGGCTCCTTCGCGATCCGGCCGATCCAGCCTTTCGCCGACAAGCCCGCGAAGCGTGTGCTCGTGCGCGCGATCCGCGGCGGGCGGGCCCCGCTGGAACTGCTCCCCGCCCTCGTGCTCCACGACCGATCCGGCGCGAAGCACGCGCCCGAGGCCGATGCGATCCTGAAGGGCGAGGCGGCGCTCGAGGTCTAGCGGGCCGCCGCGAAACCGTCCGCCAGGGCCTGGAACAGCGGCGTCGGACGCCCGTCCCCGTCGAAGGCCAGCGGGCTGTCGTCTCCGCCCTGCCGGTTCACGAAGCTGTCGGTGTCGCGCAGGCCCCATAGGGTGAAGGCGTAGCGTTGGCGCTCGGGCAGGGCGGCGAAGGCCTCGGCGTATTCCGTCACCCGCGCGGTCTGCAGCCGGCGACGCGCGTCGCGGCGCGCACGGTCGATCAGGCCCGAACCCATCGGCGCGTCCAGCTCCGACACATGGATCGGCAGGCCGAAGGCGGCGGCGTCGCGCATGAAGGCGGTGATCTGACCCGCCGGAATGTCGATATCCAGATGCGCCTGGGTCCCGATGCCGGTGATCGGCGCGCCCGCGCGCAGCAGACGCTCCACCAGCCGCAGGAAGGTCGCGCCCTTTCGCGGCAGGTTCTCCAGATTGTAGTCGTTCAGGAACAGCACAGCGTCGGGGTCGGCGGCTCGGGTCCGCTCGAAGGCGCGGGCGATATAGCCGTCCTGACCGAACTGCGCGCTCCAGTGACAGTCGCGCAGTCCGTCGCCGTCCTCGGCCACCGCCTCATTGACGACGTCCCAGCCGGCGACCTGACCCCGGTACCGTCCGGCGACGCGGGCGATGTAGTCGTCGAACGCCTGTTCCCGCCGCGCCGGCTTGATCGCCTCGAACCAGTCCTGGCCTTGCGAGTACCAGATCAGGGCGTGGCCATGCAGGCGCATGGCGTTGGCGCGGGCGAAGGCGTCGATCCGGTCCGGGGCGTCGAAGCGGAAGGCGCCGTCGTCGCCCAGGATGTACTCCATCTTCATCTCCCACTCCGGCGTGAGCTGGGAGACGTGGCGACGCGCCAGGGTCGTCCAGGCGGGGTCGTCGAGCTGACCCGACATGACGGCGACGCCGAGCGGCGCGGGCGTCAGGGCCTTCAGCGGCGCGGACGGCGCCTGCGCCTGCACCGGCGCGCGCCCGCAGGCGGCCAATGCGAGGGTCGAGAGAAGGAGGGAGCGGCGGCAAAAATCCTTCTCCCCTCGTGGGAGAAGGTGGGCCGCGCCGCGGCTCGGATGAGGGGGCTGGTTCAGCTTCCGCACCGTCGGCTCAAGCGGATAAATCCCCCTCATCCGTCTCGCTCCGCGAGCCACCTTCTCCCACGAGGGGAGAAGGAAAAAAACTAAGCCGTCCGCCGGCGCAGACCCATTTCGTCGAAGGCGGCGGCTTCGCGGCGACCGAGCGCCGCGAGCTTGTCCAGCCGCGTGACCTCGGCGACGTGCTCGAACTTCTTGAGTTCCTCGAAGGCGCTGGTCAGGGCGTCGCGGGCGCCGGCCTCCTCGGCCTCGACCACCGTCAGATCGCCCTCGGCGGCCGACTTCCTGAGCTTCCAGCCGTCCAGATAGGCGCTAAGCAGCATGCCGGCGGAGGCGTCGTCGCGGGCGCGCTCCCGCTCCACCTCGACCTCGGCCTCCAGCACCGCCAGACGCATTTCGGCCGACGCGCGCCGCTCGGTGATCTCGGCCAGGCGCTTCTGCAGCGTCTCGACCTGATAGTTCGAAATCCGGATCAGGGATTGAGCCCAGGCGGTCATGGCAGGTCCTCCGTCAGCAACCCTTGGTTCAGAATCGTTTCCAACCGCCTAAAGCTCTCGTCGATCGGCGTGGCTTCGTCCGGCGCCTGGGACAGGAAGGCCTCGAGCGCGGGATTCAGGGCGATGGCGCGGTCCACGATCGGATCGGCCCCCGTCCGGTAGGCCCCGATGCGGATCAGCTCCTCCATGTTCGAATAGGCGCTGAGGCATTGGCGGGCGCGGCGGTTCAGCTCGCGCTCCTCGCCCGACTGGTTGCCCGGCATGGTCCGGCTGACGGACTTCAGCACGTCGATGGCGGGGAAGCGTCCGCGCTCGGCGATCTTTCGGTCCATGACGATGTGGCCGTCCAGGATGCCGCGCACGGCGTCGGCGATCGGCTCGTCGTGGTCGCCGCCGTCCACCAGCACGGTGAACAGGGCCGTGATCGGGGCCGCCGTCGTGCCGTCGGGGCGGCGCGGCCCCGGCCCGGCGCGTTCCAGCAGCTTGGGCAGTTCGGAGAAGACCGTCGGCGTATAGCCCTTGGTCGTCGGCGGCTCGCCCGCCGCCAGGCCGATCTCGCGCTGGGCCATGGCGAAGCGGGTGACGGAGTCCATCAGGCACAGGACCTCCAGATCCTGGTCGCGCAGGAACTCGGCGATCGCCAGGGTCATGTAGGCCGCCTGGCGACGCTTAAGCGCCGGTTCGTCGGAGGTGGCGACCACGACGATGGCGCGCTTCAGCCCCTCCTCGCCCAGGGTCTCCTCGATGAACTCGCGCACCTCGCGGCCCCGCTCGCCGATCAGGCCGACGACCACCGCGTCGCAGGAGGCGCGCTTGGCCAGCATCGACAGCAGCACCGACTTGCCGACGCCCGAGCCCGCGAAGATGCCCAGGCGCTGGCCGCTGCAGGTGGTGGTGAACACGTCCATGGCGCGCACGCCCAGATCCAGCCGCTCGCCCACCCTGCCCCGCGCGTGGGCGGGCGGCGGCGCGGCGCGCAGCGGATAGGCGGCCGGCCCGTTCGGCAACGGCCCCTTGCCGTCGATGGGCTGGCCGAAGGCGTCGACGATGCGGCCCAGCCACGCCGTGGTCGGCCGGACGCTCGCGGCCGCCTCGACGATGCGGATGTCGGCGCCGGGCGCGACGCCTTCCACCGGGCCGAACGGCATGAGCAGCGCCTTGGCGTCGCGGAATCCCACCACCTCGGCGGGCAGCGGCGGCTGGTGGCGGCGCTCGATCTCGGCCCGGGCCCCGACGGCGAGGCGGCTCAAGCCCCCCCGGCTCTCGATGAGCAGGCCGTTCACCCCCGCCACCTTGCCGGTCACGCTGAGTGGATCGATCGCATCGACGGCGGCGATGAGGGTGTGCACAGACGAAGGCCCCGGGAACAGGCCCCGAGGCTTCCGCCATCATGGTTAATCGTGGCTTAAGTCTTATCTCCTCCCCCGCGTGGCGGGGGAGGGGGACCGCGAAGCGGTGGAGGGGGCGACCCGAGACACCGGCGCTTGATCTCGCCCCCTCCACCATGCTGCGCATGGTCCCCCTCCCCCATCCTCAGGGGGGAGGAGACGCTTTACTGCCCCTGCCCCAGGCTGTAGCCAGGCTCGCCGTCGAAGTCGCACAGGTGCTCGGTCTTGATGAAATCGACCCCGGCGTCTGCGGCCCTGAGTTGCAGCGCGGCGATCTCCTGTATCGACACCGGCCCGCCCCCGTTCATGAAGCGGCAGCGCCAGTGGTCGGTGGTAAGGGTCTCCGGCGCGCCGTTCGGCCAGACCTTCACGCCGCGGTTGGTGATCATCTTCAGCTTGAGCCGCGCGTTCTCCAGCGTCTGCAGGCGGGCCGCCAGATCGTCAGGCGAGCCGTCGCGGAAGTCGACGAACAGGTCGACGCCGACCGTCGTCTTCTTCGCCGCCGGACGGCGCGGCGCCTCGGCGGGCTCCAGACGCAGCGGGGCGTTGGCGGCGTAGCGAACCGGCTTCAGCTGATCCGGCCGCTCCCCCAGCCGCGCGATCACGGCGCGGGCGAAGGCGTCCGTCGAGGCGACCTCTCGCGAAACGCCATGCTGGAAGACGTCCTGGGTGTGCACCCCGTCCTCGATGGTCTTCAGCCAGGCGTTGTGAATCCGCTGAGCGACCTCGCCCTTGCCCAGGTGATTCAGCATCATGACCGCCGACAGCAGCAGTCCCGACGGGTTCGCCACGCCGCGACCGGCGAGGTCCGGCGCAGAGCCGTGGACCGCCTCGAACATGGCGATCTGCGAGCCGATGTTGGCGCTGCCGCCCAGGCCGACCGAGCCGGTGATCTGGGCCGCCACGTCGCTAATGATGTCGCCGTACAGGTTCGGCGTCACGATCACGTCGAAGATCTCGGGCGTGTCGGCTAGCCGCGCGGCGCCGATGTCGATGATCCAGTGATCCTGCTCGATCTCCGGGTATTCGGCGCCGATCTCCTTGAAGACCTGATGGAACAGGCCGTCGGTCAGCTTCATGATGTTGTCCTTGGTGAAGCAGCTGACCTTCTTGCGGTTGTTCGCACGCGCGTACTCGAAGGCGTAGCGCACGATCCGCTCGCAGCCCGGACGGCTGACCAGCTTCAGGCACTGATAGACCTCGCTGGTCTGACGGTGCTCGATGCCGGCGTAGAGGTCTTCCTCGTTCTCCCGCACGATGACCACGTCCATGGCTGGATGACGTGTCTGGATGAAGGGCGCATAGGCCACGCAGGGCCGGACGTTGGCGTACAGGCCCATGGTCTTGCGGATCGTGACGTTCAGCGACTTGAAGCCGCCGCCCTGGGGCGTGGTGATCGGCGCTTTCAGGAACACCTTGGTTCGGCGCAGGCTGTCCCAGCTCTCGGCCGCGATGCCGGAGGTGTGCCCGGCGGCGTAGACGCGCTCGCCGATGTCGATGACCTCGTAGCGCAGGTCCGCGCCGGCGGCGTCCAGGATCGACAGGGTGGCGGTCATGATTTCCGGGCCGATGCCGTCGCCGAAGGCCACGGTGACGAGTTGGGTCATAGGAAGCTCCAGATTTGCGTGGAGCGCACATACGTCTCGCGTCGCGATCTCAGAAGCTGATGAACGAGATGCATGCCATGAGGTTTCGTTATTGATCAGCTGGCAGACCGCGCGTTGTGGCGTCCGCGATCACATCCTAAGTCTAGCTCCAGACAACCGCCGGAGCCTCCCCATGTCCGTCGCCCAGCCCTACGACGCCGCCCGTCACGCCAAGTCCGGTCGCGGCAAGGTCTACGCCTCGATCCTCGACACCATCGGCGACACGCCGCTGGTCGGCCTGCCCCGGCTGTCGGCGGAGCTCCAGCCGAAGGCGACCGTGCTCGCCAAGCTGGAGTTCTTCAATCCGATCGCCTCGGTGAAGGACCGGATCGGCGTGGCCATGATCGAGGCGCTGGAGCAGGCCGGACGCATCGGCCCGGGCAGCGTGCTGATCGAGCCGACCAGCGGCAACACCGGGATCGCCCTGGCCTTCGTCGCGGCGGCCAAGGGCTACAGGCTGGTGCTCGTCATGCCCGAGAGCATGTCCATCGAGCGGCGCAAGATGCTGGCGCTGCTGGGCGCCGAACTGGTGCTGACGCCCGCCGAGAAGGGCATGAAGGGCGCGATCGCCATGGCCCAGGAGCTGCTGGAGCGCACGCCCGGCGCCGTATCCCCGGCTCAGTTCGACAACCCGGCCAATCCGGCCATCCACCGCGTCTCGACGGCCGAGGAGATCTGGGCCGACACTCAAGGGACGGTCGACATCGTCATCTCCGGCGTCGGCACCGGCGGCACCATCACCGGCGTCGGCCAGGTGCTCAAACAGAAGAAGCCCTCCGTCCGCATGGTGGCGGTGGAGCCGACCGCCAGCCCCGTGCTGTCGGGCGGCGAGCCCGGGCCGCACAAGATCCAGGGCATCGGCGCGGGGTTCGTGCCCTCGGTGGTCGATCGGACGGTGATCGACGCGGTCGAACAGGTCTCCAACGAGGACGCGTTCGACATGGCCCGTCGGGCGGCCCGGACCGAGGGCATCCCGGTCGGCATCAGCTCCGGCGCCGCCCTGACGGCCGCCTTCCGTCAGGCCGCCCTGGACGAGAACGCCGGCAAGACCATCGTCACGATCATTCCCAGCTTCGCCGAGCGCTATCTGTCGACGGCGCTGTTCGAGGGCCTCTAGACCGAAATCGGTTCAGTTGGACGCACGTCCAACTGGGCTCGAAGTTCGGTCCGACTTGAGTGCGAGCCTGATTCACGGCTCCAGCGCCGTCACGCCCGGTTAACCGGCGGGGCCTTAACCTCTCGTTCGACATGTCCGACGATGCGGCCCTGGCCGCCCCGGGGCCCGCCCCCGAGGGCTCTCGCGCCCGTCAGGCGCTGCTGAAGCGCCTGGCGGATGTCGTCTCGCTGCCCGCCAGCCGGATCAACGCCTTCGAACGGTCCGTCGTCGGCGATCTGCTGGTCGAGATGATGCGCCTGGCGGGCGTCGATGAGCGGCGCCGCATCGCCGCGCGGCTCGCGCCACTCGCGGAGCTGCCGAACGCCCTCGCGCGCCTGCTGCTGCGGGATGAGCCCGAGATCGCGGGCCTTCTCATCGAGCGCTGCGCCTCCCTCAGCGACGCCGACCTCTGCGCGGCGGCCCAGGACACCGGAACGGCCCATCGCCTGCTGATGGCCCAGCGTCGCGGCCTGTCCGAGGTGGTGACCGAGACCCTGATGTCGCCGGGGGAGCCCGAGGTCATCATGGCGCTGCTCCGCAATGCGACCGCACGACTGTCGCAGCCCGGCGTCGAGATGATGGTCGGTCTCAGCCGCGACCACGGCGAGCTTTGCGAAGCGCTGCTGCGGCGGCCGGAGCTACGCCCGTCCGGCGCCTACGCCATGTTCTGGTGGTGCGGCCCGGAGGAACGGCGCACGATCCTGCAGCGGTTCGCCGTCTCCCGCGAGGTGATGCAGGAGGTGGCCGAGGATGTCTTTTCCCTGGCCGCCGCCGAGGGATGGTCGGATCCCGTCGCGCGCAAGGCGCTGCAGTTCATCGAGCGCCGGCAACGAAACCGCGCCGCCATCGAGAAGAGTCCGTTCCCGGATCTCGAGGCGGCGGTCGCCGTCGCCGGGCGGGACGGCCTGACCCGGGAGCTGGCCACCGAGATCGCTCACCTGTCCGGCGTGAAGCCGCTGACGGGCGCAAAGATCCTGGCGGACCTGGGGGGCGAACCTCTCGCGATCCTGTGCAAGGCGACCGGCCTGACGCGGAACGACCTGCTCGGGCTGTGGCGATCGCTCCGCCGACCCGAGCTCGATGAGGACGGCGGCGCCCACCCCGTGCTGGAACGGGTCATGCAGACGTTCGAAATGCTGGCGGTGGACCGCGCCCAGACCGTGCTTCGATACTGGAATTGGGCGCTGTCGTCGGCGCTCACGCCACGACTTATTCAAGCCATTCGCGACGGCGACGAAGACGCCGCCGATCCCTATGCGGCGCCGGAACGTCTCGCCATTCTCGCCCTGTCCGACGATTTCAGGGCCTGATCAACCGAAGCCCGCTCAACTGCACGCCGATTCAGTCGCCGACCATTGATCATCGCCGCGAAGATGTGTATCGCGCCACGGTAGATTTACCGTCCATCGCATTCGCTGCAGAAAAACATCTTGGGGAGCCGCAGAATGGAACAAAAACCCGAACTGCTTGAAATGACCGCCGACATCGTTTCGGCCTACGTCAGCAACAACGCTGTCGAAGCGGCGGCTCTGCCGCAGCTCATCCAGAACATCCACAGCGTTCTGTCGCAGGTGTCGGACGGTCCTGTCGAGCCCGAGCCCACGCCGCAAGAGCCCGCGGTGTCGATCCGCAAGTCGATCACGCCCGACTACCTGATCTGCTTGGAGGACGGGCGCAAGTTCAAGTCGCTGAAGCGTCACCTGCGCACCAAGTACGACATGAGCCCCGAAGAGTACCGCACCAAGTGGGGCCTGCCCAAGGATTACCCCATGGTGGCGCCGAACTACGCCAAGGCGCGCTCGGAACTGGCCAAGCAGATGGGTCTGGGCCAGGGCGGCCGGAAGCCGGCCCGCGGCGCCCGCGCCAAGAAGTAATCAGGCCCCCTTCGCCAGGAAGGGTCCGTTCAGAAAGCCCGGCTTGCCGTAGCGCAGCCGGGCTTTTTCCTTGTCCAGCACCTGGCCGCCCGCCGCTTCGAGCACGGCTTGGCCCGCCGCCGTGTCCCACTCCGAGGTCGGGCCCTCGCGGGGATAGAGGTCGTGCAGCCCCTCGGCGATCAGGCAGAATTTGAGGGACGAATCCGTGCCCTCCCAGGCCGCGCAATCGTGCTCCGCCGCCAGCCGGGCGGCCGCCTCCGGCTTGACCGAGTGGCTGAGCAGCATGGACCCCCGCGTCGGCCGCGCGCGCACGGCGATGGTCCTCCAGGCGCCGCCGTCGTCGCGCGCCACGGCGCCGCCGCCCCGGGTGGCCCAGGTCCGGCCGATGGCGGGCGCCGACACGACCCCTGCGGCCGGGGCGTCGCCGCGCATCAGCGCGATGTTCACCGTGAAGGCCGTCTTGCCTTCGACGAAGCCCCGCGTGCCGTCGAGGGGATCGATCAGCCACCACCACGCGGCGACCCGCCCCTCGCCGCCGGCCGCCATGGCCTCCTCGGCCACGGCGGGCACGCTCGGCCAGAGCGCCGCCAGCCGCTCCAGGATCAGCGCCTCGGCCCTCTGGTCCGCCAGGGTCACCGGGCTGTCGTCGGCCTTGCGCTCGACGGCGACGCCGTTGCGCCAGAACGGCAGGATCACCCGCCCGGCCTCCTCGGCGAGGTCGGCGATCGTCGCCTCCAGCGCGCCGCTGTCCAGATCCGCCGCCGGGTCGCCGCTCACGATAGGGGTCATGACGCCAGCCCATAGCCGGTCGGGACGGTTGGACGAAGGGGCAAATCACCCCAACTTCGCCTGGTTTCAGAGTGAGCCGCCGCCATGACCGCCACGTCCCCTTCCGCCATCCGCGCCGTCGACCTCGCCGCGCTGGTGGCCGGGAAGCTTTGCCACGACTTCATCAGCCCGGCGGGCGCGATCACCTCGGGCCTGGACCTGCTGAAGGATCCCTCGGCGCAGGACATGCGGGAAGACGCCCTGGCGCTGATCGAGCAGAGCGCGTCCAAGATGGTGGCGCTCGTGCATTTCGCGCGCGTGGCCTTCGGCGCCTCGACCACCGCCGAGCGTTTTTCCGCCGAGGCGATCCGCGACCTCGCCGAGGCCCTCCTCGCCGGCGGGCGGGCGCGGCTGGCCTGGCGGCTGGAGGTCCAGGACCTGTCCAAGGTCCAGGCCCGCGCCCTTCTGAACCTGGCCTACATGACCGTCGGCGCCCTGCCCTCGGGGGGCGAGGCCGTGATCGAGGTCGTCGCCGAGGGCGAGGAGATTCGTCTCGCCGGTCGCGCCGCCGGGCCCCGCGCGCGGCTGAAGCCGGAGGCCACGACCGGCCTCGCGGGCGAGGTCCTGATCGAAGGGCTTCATGGACAATGGATCCAGCCCTACTGGCTCTGGCTGACCGTCACCGAGGCCGGAGGCCGGCTGGCGATCCACACCCAGGAGGACCAGGTCGCGCTGACGTGCCTAATGCCCGTTTAACGGGTCTTCCCAACCCCTCGTTAACCGCCCGGCCTCATCATCGGAGGTGAAGCGCGGCGTTCCGTTTCGCGCTGGAAGGACCGCCCTCTTGGACGTCAGGACCTGTCTCATCGTCGATGACAGCCGGATCATCCGGAAGGTCGCGCGTCGTATCGTCGAGGGTCTCGGCTTCGAGGTCGACGAGGCCGCCGACGGCGCCGAGGCGCTGTCGTTCTGCGCCGCCGCCTCGCCCGACGTCATCCTTCTCGACTGGAACATGCCGGTGATGGACGGCCTCACGTTCGTGCGTCGGTTGCGCGACCTGCCAGGCCCCATGCCCAAGGTCCTGTTCTGCACCATCGAGACCGACCCCTCACGGATCGCCGAAGCGCTCGAGGCCGGGGCGGACGACTACGTCATGAAGCCCTTCGACGGTGAGATCCTGCAGTCCAAGCTCGCCGAGATCGGCGCGGTGGCGATGGCATGAGGGCGGAGGATTTCGAGCGGCTCCAGGCCTTGGTGGCGTCTCGCGCCGGCTATCGGCTGACGCGCGCGCGGATGCACCTCGCCGCGCACCGGCTGGGGCCGGTGGCCCGGCGCGAGGGATTCGAGACCATCGACGCCCTGATGGACGCGGTCTGGTCCCGCCCCGTCGGGGCCCTGGGCTGGGCGGTGATCGAGGCCATGCTCAACCTCGAGACCTGGTTCCGCCGCGACCGGAGCGCCTACCAGACCCTCGAGGCCGAGCTGCTGCCGGCGCTGGCCCGCGCGCGCGGGGGCGGGCGTCGTCTCCGCCTGCTGTCGGCGGGCTGCGCCACCGGACAGGAAGCCTATTCCCTCGCCATCGCCTGCGCCGAAGCCGGCGTGGCCGCCGAGATCGTCGGCGTCGACCTGTCCCATGCCGCCATCGAGCGCGCCCGGGCGGGGGCCTATTCGCCCTTCGAGATCCAGCGCGGGCTCAGCGCCCGGCTCATGCTGACCTATTTCGACAAGGCCGGGGAGCTTTGGCGGGCGACCCGACGTCTTCGCGACGACATCCGCTTCGAGCGGGAGAACCTGCTGGACGCCGGGGCTCCGGGCGGCGGATTCGACATTGTCCTGTGCCGTCACGTGCTGTCGGACATGGAGCCCGGGCGCCGGACCCAGCTGCTGGACCGCCTGGACGCCGAGCTGGCGGAGGACGGCTGCCTGTTCCTCGCGCCGAACGAGCGCGTGGAGAGCGACACGGTCGCCTTCCGCGCCGTCGCCGGCCGCCGCGGCCTCTACGTCAAGGGCACGTCCAGCGCCCGTCGCGCCGCCTGATCGACGTCAGCCTCCGGGCTCGATAACCTCCGCGGGCGCGACGGAGGGGACCATGACGCGGATCATCTATCTGGCGGCCACGCTGATCGTGGCGACGGCCCTCGCGGTGCTGGCGTCCCAGGCGCCGCGCCCCCTGGGGACCGACGCGCCCGCCGACCGCTTCTCGGCGGAGCGCGCCATGATCGACATCCGCGAGATCGGCCGGCGTCCGCACCCCGTCGGCAGCGCCGAGCACGCGCGGGTCAGGGCCTATCTTCTCGGCCGGATGGAGAGCCTGGGCCTGTCGCCGACGGTCCAGACCGGCCTGATGAGTCCGGACTCCTCCCGACGGCTCGAGCGATGGAGCGCGGGACGGATCGCCGGCCACAGCCGCGTCGACAATCTGGTCGGCGTGCTGCCGGGGCAGGACAGCGCCCTTCCGGCGGTCATGCTGATGGCGCATTACGACAGCGCCTGGGACTCGCCGGGCGCGGCCGACGACTCGAGCGGCGTCGCGGCCATCCTCGAGGCGGTGCGGGCGCTGCGGAACGACGAGACGCGCCGCCGGGATCTGGTCGTGCTCCTGACCGACGCGGAGGAGCTGGGCCTGGACGGCGCCCGCGCCTTCTTCAGCGAACATCCGCTGCGCGACCGGATCGGCCTGATCGTGAACCTCGAGGCGCGCGGCGGCGGCGGCCGGGCCATGATGTTCGAGACCGGCCCCGGCAACGCCGAGACCGTGGCCCTGTTCGCCCGTGCGGCCCGGGACGTGAGGGGCGGCGTGACGTCCAACTCGCTGGCCACCCTGGTCTACGAGAACATGCCCAACGGCACCGACTACACCGTGCCCAAGGCGCGCGGGATCGCCGGACTGAACCTCGCCTTCATCGGACGGCCGTCGCAGTATCACTCGCCCACATCGACGCCCGAGGCGCTGGACGTCGGCAGCGTGCAGCACATCGGCGACCAGACCTTGGCGATCGCCCGGGAGGCCCTGGCGGCGCCGCGGCTGCCCGAGGCGACCCGGGACGTCGCCTTCGCCGACCTGCTCGGCTGGGGGCCGGTCGCCCTTCCGGCCTGGTCGGGCTGGGCGATCCTGCTCGCCGCCGCCGGGTCGCTGGGCGGCGCGGCCTGGCTTTGGCGACGCGAGGCGGGCTGGGGCGACATCGGACGCGGGGCTCTGGACGCGCTGTTCGCGCTCCTGGCCGCCTTCACCTTCGCCTACGCCGTGCGGGGCCTCGCCGGACCGATGGGCGACCGCTACGGCGCGGGCCCGGAGCTTTACTACACCATGCTGCGACGGCTTCCGTGGATCGAGGCGGGGCTGGCGCTGGCTCTGCTGGGCCTTCTGATCGCGCTGCTCGCCGGACGGGCGCGCATACGTCCGGTCTGGTGGGCGGGCGGCCTGGCGCTGTCGGCGGCCGTGGCCGTGCTGGCCGGAGGGCTGAACCTCGTCGTCCTCATCGTCGCGGGGCTCGCGGCGGCGCTGGCCTTCGCCCCGGCCGCCCGACCCGAAGCCCCCTACGGCGCGGCGATCGGCTGGTCGGCGGCGGTCCTCGGGATCGGCCTGCTGATCCAGATCCTGGCGCCGACCGCGGCCGTGCTGTTCCTCTGGCCCGGGCTGGTCTTCGCCGTCGGGCTGGTCGTCGCGGCGGGGCTTGCCCGTCGGCTGCAGGAGGGACGCGCCCTGCTTCCCTCCGCGATCCTGGCCGTCCCGGTCGTCGCCTGGCTGCTGTACCAGGCGCATCCGGTGATCCTGGGCGTCGGCATGGATCTCCCCGGCGTGACGGCCGTCTTCGTCCTGCTGGTCGGGGCCGGCCTGCGGCTGTTCACCCCCGGCGGGCGTCTGGCGCGTCCGGCCCTTGTCGTGGCGGCGCTGCTGGCGTTGACGGGCGCGGGCGTCGCCCTCTCGGCCCGGGTCGCCGAACCCCCGCCGGCGGCCCGGCCCGGCGGCCCGACCTAGACCGAAATCGGTCCAGTTGGGCGCACGGCCAAAGGGCTCAGATTTCGGTCCAACCCGAGTGGACGCCTGCGTCAGACCCGGTCGCAGGCCGGACGAGCGCGCCCGAGCCCAGAAAGAGAACATCTTGTGAACCGGAACAAACCGTGCACATACTCGTCTCACCTCACGGGGGCGGGTCCATGGCGGGTCTCTCCCGAGCCTTTCGGGGAATCATGGCAAGGGAGACGAAATCCATGGCGCAGGCGGCATTGAAACTGGTGGGCAAGGACGACGGCGACAAGCAACGGGCGCTCGAGGCGGCGATCGCGCAGATCGATCGCGCCTTCGGCAAGGGCTCGGTGATGAAGCTCGGCAAGGGCGGGGTGGTGAACGAGATCGAGGCGGTTTCCACCGGCTCGCTCGGGCTCGACATGGCGCTCGGGATCGGCGGCCTGCCCAAGGGCCGGGTGATCGAGATCTTCGGTCCCGAGAGCTCGGGCAAGACGACGCTGGCGCTGCACACGGTGGCCGAGGTTCAGAAGGCCGGCGGGGTGGCCGCCTTCGTCGACGCAGAGCACGCGCTGGACCCGGTCTACGCCCAGAAGCTGGGGGTGAACCTCGACGACCTGCTGGTGTCCCAGCCGGACGCCGGCGAGCAGGCGCTGGAGATCACCGACACCCTGGTGCGCTCGGGCGCGGTGGACATCGTGGTGGTCGATTCCGTCGCCGCCCTGACCCCCCGCGCCGAGATCGAGGGCGAGATGGGCGACAGCCTGCCCGGCCTTCAGGCGCGCCTGATGAGCCAGGCGCTGCGCAAGCTGACGGCCTCCATCTCCAAGTCGAAGTGCATCGTCATCTTCATCAACCAGATCCGCATGAAGATCGGCGTCATGTACGGCTCGCCGGAGACGACCACCGGCGGCAACGCGCTGAAGTTCTACGCCTCGGTGCGCCTCGACATCCGCCGCACCGGCGCGATCAAGAACCGCGACGAGGTGGTGGGCAACACGACCCGGGTGAAGGTGGTCAAGAACAAGGTCGCGCCGCCGTTCCGGGAGGTGATCTTCGACATCATGTACGGCGAGGGCATCTCCAAGCTCGGCGAGATCATCGACCTCGGCGTCAAGGCCAACGTCATCGAGAAGTCCGGCAGCTGGTTCTCCTATGACAGCCAGCGCATCGGCCAGGGCCGCGAGAACGTGCGCGAGTTCCTGAAGGCCAACCCGGACGTGGCCGCCGCCATCGAGAAGGCGGTGCGCGGCTCCACCGCCAAGATCGCCGACGAGCTCCTGGGCACGCCCGAGCCCGACGAGGGGCAGGACCTCGAGGGCTGATCCGTCTGACCGGCGGGCCGACGCCCGCCGTCCCTTCCCTCCGGTCGGGTCCGGCGCGACCCGCCATCCGACCCCGCCCGGTCCGGACCGGAGGCGGCCGCCCGACTCTCCCCGGAGTCGGGCGGCTTTTTTCGTGAGCCCTACATCAGGCCCAGCTGCTTGAAGCTGGCCACGCCCTGGCGGCCGACGATCAGGTGATCGTGCACCGTGATCGACAGGGCCCGCGCCGCCTCGATCACCTGTTTGGTCATGTCGATGTCGGCACGGCTCGGCGTCGGATCGCCCGACGGATGGTTGTGCACGATGATCAGATTCTTGGCCGACACCTCCAGTGCGCGGCGCACCACTTCGCGGGGATAGACCGGGGCGTGATCCACCGTGCCCCGGTTCTGCACCTCGTCGAGCAGCAGCTGGTTGCGGTTGTCGAGGAACAGCACCCGGAACTGCTCGCGCGGCTCGTGCTGCAGCGTCAGCCGGACGTAGGCGAGCAGCGAGGTCCAGGACGAGATCACCGTGCGCCGGTTCGCCTCCTCCTTCGCCACCCGCCGCGCCACCTCGTGCAGCGCCGCGAGGTCCAGCGCCGTCTCCGCCCCCACCCCCTTGGTCCGGCCGCGCGAGTCCGCCGCCCTGACCGTCGTCAGGTCCTCGACCGACGCCGCCAGCACCGCCGCGAGCGAGCCGAAGCGCTCGAGCAGGGCCTTGGCGATGGGCTTCACATCCCCCTGCGGCTGGCTGCGGAACAGGAACAGCTCCAGCAGTTCGTAGTCGGGCAGGTGATGGATCCCGGCGCCGCGCGCCCGTTCGCGCAGCCGCTCCCGGTGGCCGACGTGGTGCGGCTTCGGCGTCGCACGACGCGGCGCGTCCTCAGCGATCTCGTCGTCCATGCCCCCTCCGCCGGGGTGACGCTAACGCGAGCCGGCGGCGGCGACCAGCGGCGACGTCAGTTGGGGCGGAACAGTCCCGCCGGGCTGGCGGTGAAGATCTCCACCCCGTCCTCGGTCACGCCCACGGTGTGCTCGCACTGGGCCGACAGGGACTTGTCGCGCGTGACGGCGGTCCAGCCGTCGGACAGCACCTTCACCTGCGGCTTGCCCAGGTTCACCATCGGCTCGACGGTGAAGAACATGCCGGCCTTCAGCACCGCCCCTTCGCCCTTCCGGCCGAAGTGCAGGACGTTGGGGCTGTCGTGGAACACCCGGCCGATGCCGTGGCCGCAGAAGTCGCGCACCACGCTCATGCGGTGGGACTCCACGAACTTCTGGATGGCGAAGCCGATGTCGCCGAAGGTGTTCCCCGGCTTCACCTGCTTGAGGCCCAGCTCCAGAGCCTCGTAGGTCACGTCGACCAGCTTCCGGGCCCGGGTGTTGATCTCGCCCACCGCGTACATGCGGCTGGAGTCGCCGTGCCAGCCGTCCACGATCACCGTGTGGTCGATGTTGACGATGTCGCCGTCCTTCAGCACCCGGTCGCCGGGAATGCCGTGGCAGACCACGTGGTTGATCGAGGTGCAGACGGTCTTCTCATAGCCCTTGTAGCCCAGGCACGCCGGCAGCCCGCCGTTGTCCAGGGTGAACTCGCGGATCAGGTCGTCGATCTCGCCGGTGGTCACGCCCGGCTTCACGTGGGGCGCGATCATGTCCAGCGCCTCGGCCACCAGCCGACCGGCGCGGCGCATCCCCTCGAAGTCTTCCGGCGGATGCACGCGGATGGTGGAGGAACGCACCGGGGCGTCGGTCTCGAGGTCCTGAGGTTCGTACATCAAAGGCTTTCAGGCGCGTGGGGCGACCACGGCAGGCGGCGATCCAGTCGGATCTGTTCGGGGCTCACATGGCAAGCATAGCACAGAACCTCAACCCCCGCCTCGGCCGCCGCCCGCAGCGCCGGCCCGTAGGCGGGGTCCAGGTCGTCGGCGGTGGTGAAGACCTCGCCGTCCATCCGCTGCACCACGAACAGCATCACCGCGCGCCCGCCCGCCGCGACCACCCGCTCCAGCGCCTTCAGGTGCTTGACGCCGCGCGTGGTGCGGCAGTCGGGAAACTCGATCAGGCCGGGGCGGCGCAGGAAATGGACGTTCTTGATCTCCACATGGGCCGGCGGCCGCGAGGCGTCGGTCAACAGCAGGTCGATCCGGCTGTCCAGGTCATAGCGCACCTCGCGCCGCATTCCGGCGTAACCGGCCAGTTCGGGCACAAGGCCCGCCGCGATGCCGGCCTCGGCGATCCGGTTGGGATTCATGGTGTTGACGCCGACCAGGCCCCCGTCCGCCTCGATCAACTCCAGCGTGAGCGGCAGCTTGCGTTTCGGGTCCGGCGACACGGACAGCCAGACCGGCGACCCCGGCGCGGTCAGACCCAGCATGGCGCCGGGGTTTGGCACATGGACGGTCGTCTCCGCGCCGTCCTCCAGCATCACGTCGGCCAGGAACCGCTTGTAGCGCCGGATCAGGATGGCGCGGCGAAGAGGCGTCTTGAAGATCATCTGGCGGCTCGGCGCTCTCTGATATATATTCAGAGTGTATATCGGAGTCCCGCCATGTCCGACACAGCCATCGCCCGCGTATTCATGACCGGCCGCAGCCAAGCTGTCCGCTTACCCAAGGCGTTTCGGGTCGAAGGGGATCGGGTGCGCGTCCGTCGTGAAGGTCACCGCATCATCCTCGAACCGATGTTCGAGACAGCCGAGGAATGGCTGGCGGCGCTGGACAAGTTTCGCGACATTCCCTTCATGGAGGAAGGCCGCAATCAGCCGGAAATGCCGCCTCCGCCGTCCGGTTGGGACGACTGATGTTCAGTCTCGATTCGTCGACGGCGATAGATTTCCTGCGACATCCGCCCCCCAGCCTGATCGAGCGCATGGGTCGGGCGCGTGACGCCGGCGAGCTTCACCTCAGTTCGATCGTGCTGTTCGAGTTGAGTTATGGAGCCGAGCGACGTGTTCACCCGACCCACATGGACCGGCTCAGAACCTTTCTGCAGGGGGGCGTGGCCATCCTCGATTTCGACGCCGACGACGCCTGGTTCGCCGGTGAACTGCGCGCCTCGATGGAGCGGCAGGGCGGCCCAATCGGCCCCTACGACACCCTCATCGCGGCCCAGGCGCTACGGCGCGACCTCACGCTTGTGACGGCGAACACGCGCGAATTCGGTCGGGTGCCGGCTCTGAAGCTGGAGAACTGGCGCGCATGAGCGACGCATCCCCGACCGCCGCGGTCCTGATCATCGGCGACGAGATCCTGTCGGGGCGGACCGCCGACACCAATCTGAACACCATCGCCCGCTTCCTCTCGGCGCTGGGGATCGACCTGATGGAGGCGCGCACCGTCGGCGATCGGCCGCGCCAGCTCATCGAGGCGTTGAACGCTCTGCGAGCCACCCACGACTACGTCTTCACCACCGGCGGCATCGGGCCGACGCACGACGACATCACCGCCGACTGCGTGGCGGAAGCGTTCGGCGTGGCCCTGCCGGAGCACCCCGACGCCGTGGCCATTCTCGAACGCCGCTACGGCGACCAGTTCAACGCCGCGCGGCGGCGCATGGCCCGCGTCCCGGAGGGCGGGACGCTGATCGCCAACCCCGTGACCGACGCGCCCGGCTTCCAGATCGGCAATGTCTTCGTCATGGCGGGCGTGCCGAAGATCATGCAGGCCATGCTGGAGGATGTGGCCCCGCGCCTGCGCACCGGCGCGATCGTGCATGCCCGGACGTTGAAGGTCGTCGGCGTCGGCGAGGGCGAGGTGGCGGCTCCCTTGGCCGAGCTGGCCCAGGCCCATCGCAACCTCAGCTTCGGCAGCTATCCGTTCGGCCACGGCACGGTGGGCGAAATGGGGACGAACCTGGTGGTGCGGGGGCGCGACGCGCAAGCGGTCCAGGCCGCCGCCGATGCGCTGATCACCACGCTCGGCGAACGCGGGATCAACGTCACGCTTGTGTGAGACGGGCGAAAACCCGCGTTCGATCTGAAACTTGGCCTTGCGGAATGAGTTGCTGGCGTGGCTTCACGCCGGCCCCGCGCCGCTCCCCCGGCGCCCGCAAGAGGTAGTTCCCGTTGACCACGCACCGTTCGGCGCGCGCGACCGCGCTCGCCTGTCTGTTCACCCTCGCCGCCACGCCCGCCGCCCAGGCGGGCTCTTTCTATCTTCAGGAACAGTCCGTGAGGGGCGCCGGACGCGCCTTCTCCGGCGAGGTGGCCGACTGCGGCGTCGCCTCGCTGTGGTGGAACCCGGCCTCCATCGCCTGCTCGCGCCGGGAGGTCTATCTGGGCCTGCATGGCATCCTGCTGGACTCCCGCGTCGAGGATCGCGGCTCGACCCTGACCCGTCCGCTCGCTCCGGGCGGCGTGACCACCGCCGTCGGCGGCCAGCCCGTGGCCATCGATCCGGTCCAGGGCGGCGTCGTGCCGAACGCGGCGGTCGCCATCCCGCTGAACGACCGCTTCGTCCTGGGTCTGTCGGCGATGGCCCCCTACAACCTGTCGACCGAGTACGACGACGCCGCCTTCACCCGTTACGACGCCCTGAAGAGCTCGGTGCTCACCGTCGACCTGCAGGCGACCCTGGCCGCGCGCGTCACCGACTGGCTGGACGTCGGCGTGGGCGTCAGCGGCGAATACGTCTCGGCCGAGCTCAGCTCCGCCCTGCCGAACCTGGCGCCCGGCTCGCCCGACGGCCTGTCGGAGCTGGAGGGCGACGGCATCGACCTGGGCTGGACCGTCGGCGCCCGCGCCCACGCGGGGAGGTGGGAGGCCGGGCTCAGCTACCGCTCGGCTATCGAGCACGAACTGGACGGCGAGGTGACGATCAGCGGCCTGGCCGGCCCGCTGGCGGCGGCCAACGTGGACACGGACGGCGTGGCGACCTTCACCACCCCCTGGATGGCCTCGGCCGGCGTGCGGTTCGCCGTGAACGACCGGCTGACCCTCAACGGCCAGATCAACCGCATCGGCTGGTCGGAGTTCGACGCCATCCGGGTGTCCTATCCGGGCGGCGGCGACGTCATCGTTCAGGACTACAAGGACACCACCAGCGGCGCCGTCGGTCTGGACTACCGCTTGAACGAGCAGGTCACGCTGCGGACCGGCGTCGCCTTCGACCCCACGCCCACGCGCGACGAGCGCCGGACCGCGCGCATCCCCGACGAGGACCGGATGCTCTACTCCGTCGGCGCGACGATCCAGCCGCGCGATGGCCTGATGATGGACGCGGCCCTGACCTACATCGCCATCGACACGGCGACGATCAACGACGACCGCGTGCTGTACGAAGGCACGGGCGCCGACACGGTCTCGCGCCTGCGCGGCGAGGCGACCGGGTCGGGCGTGGTGGCGTCGCTCGGCATGCGGCTGGCCTTCTAGAGCCGTCAGGCCCCGGGGCGGTTGGCGACCAGTTCGTCGACCACCCCGGGATCGGCCAGGGTCGAGGTGTCGCCGAGGTTCGAGAGCTCGTTCTCGGCGATCTTCCTCAGGATCCGGCGCATGATCTTGCCCGAGCGCGTCTTGGGCAGACCGGGCGCCCACTGGATGACGTCCGGCGAGGCGATCGGCCCGATCTCCGTCCTGACATGGGCCACCAGATCGCGGCGCAGGTCCTCGTTGGCCTCGACCCCGGCCTTCAGCGTGACATAGGCGTAGATGCCCTGGCCCTTGATGTCGTGCGGGAAGCCGACCACCGCCGCCTCGGCCACGGCCTCGTGCAGCACCAGCGCGCTCTCGACCTCGGCGGTGCCCATGCGGTGGCCCGAGACGTTGATCACATCGTCCACCCGGCCGGTGATCCAATAGTCGCCGTCCTCGTCCCTGCGGCAGCCGTCGCCGGTGAAGTAGCGGCCCGGATAGGTCGAGAAATAGGTGTCGAAGAACCGCTGCGGATCGCCCCAGACGCCGCGCATCTGGCCCGGCCAGCTGTCGGTGAGGCACAGATTTCCGCTGACCGCGCCGGTCAGCTCATGGCCCTCGGCGTCCACGATCTGAAGCTCCACGCCCGGCAGCGGCTTGGTGGCCGACCCCGGCTTCAGCTCCGTCGCGCCGGGCAGCGGCGAGACCAGGACCCCGCCGGTCTCGGTCTGCCACCAGGTGTCCACGATCGGCAGCCGGCCCTCGCCGACCACCTCGTGATACCAGCGCCAGGCCTCCGGGTTGATGGGCTCGCCGACGGTGCCGAGCAGCTTCAGGCTGTCGCGACGGGTCGCCTTCACCGGCCCTTCCCCCTCCCGCATCAGAGCGCGGATCGCCGTCGGGGCGGTGTAGAAGATCTCGACCCGGTGCCTGTCCACCACCTCCCAGAAGCGGCTGACCGTCGGGTGGTTGGGCACCCCCTCGAACATCAGGGTCGTGCCGCCGTTCGCCAGCGGCCCGTAGACGACGTACGAGTGCCCCGTCACCCAGCCCACGTCGGCGGTGCACCAGAAGACCTGGCCGGGCCGATAGTCGAACACCAGTTCGTGGGTCCACGACGCCCAGAACAGATAGCCGCCGGTGGTGTGCATCACCCCCTTCGGCTTCCCGGTCGAACCGGAGGTGTAGAGGATGAACAGCGGGTCCTCCGCGTTCATGGGCTCGCAGGGGCAGTCGTCGGAGACCCCGGCGGCGGCCGTCGCATAGTCCACGTCGCGCCCGTCGCGCATCGGCACGTCGGCGCCCGTGTGGCGCACCACGATCACCCGGTCCGCCTCGGCCTTCGTCAGCGCCGCATCGACATTGGCCTTCAGCGGGACGACCTTGCCGCCGCGCACGCCTTGATCGGCGGTGATCACCACCTTCGAGCCACAGTCCTCGATCCGCCCCGCCAGGCTGTCGGGCGAAAAGCCGCCGAACACCACCGAGTGGATCGCGCCGATCCGCGCGCAGGCCAGCATGGCGTAGGCGGCCTCGGGGATCATCGGCAGGTAGATCGTGACGCGGTCGCCCTTCGCCACCCCTTGCGCCTTCAGCACATTGGCCATGCGGCAGACTTCGGCGTGGAGCTCGCCATAGGTGATGCGGCGGCTGTCCTTCGGGTCGTCGCCCTCCCAGATGATCGCCGTTTCGTCCCGCCGCGCGGGCAGGTGCCGGTCGACGCACTCGTGGGCGACGTTCAGCACCCCGTCCTCGAACCAGCGGATGCGGAAGTCGTCCTTGGCGAAGCTGACGTCCTTGATCCGGGTGGGGAAGCTGAACCAGTCCAGCCGCTTCGCCCGTTCGGCCCAGAAGGCCTCGGGCGTCTCCCGCGCCGCGATCGCCGCCGCCTCATGGGCCGCCCTGTCCATGTGGGCGCGCGCGGCGCGGGCGGGATCGACGGGATAGCGGTCGGGACCTGAGGTCATGGGCGTCTCCTGCTGTGGCGGCATCTTCCCCAGCCGCGTCGGCGGGGGTCAAGCTCGACCTTCCCGCCGGCCCCGAAACATGGCACCTAGCCCTCGACGCGACGGTAACGGGAACGCGGTGCGGGCTTATCGCCCAAGGCCGAGGCTGTCCCTGCAACTGTAAGCGGCGAGCGCGACGGACGTGCGGGTCCCTCTCAACAGGGGTTCGCGGTCACTGGAACGGCCCGGCGACGGGCGGAACCGGGAAGGCTGTCCGGCGTGCGACGACCCGCGAGCCAGGAGACCGACCGGCGCGTGTCGCTCTTGCCCGGCTCAGGGGTTGGCCAGGCGCGAACGGACTTCGTCTGAGCGACGACCGCGGCCGGGGCCGCATCGGAACGCGTCGGCGGGCGAAGCGTCCGCACGCCCGCGCGCGCCGACCGCTTTCGCGCGGACGCTCCGGCTCTCCTTGCTCGACGCCCGGAGACCGTTCGTCATGAACGCCCATCGACTGACCCTCGCGCTGGCGACAGCGCTCACGCCCGCCTGCGCCTTCGCGCACGCCCCCTCCGACGACGCCCCCCAGGTGGCGGAGGTCGTCATCACCGGCAGCCGCGCGCCCGAAGGCGCCCTCCTGTCCACCCTGGCGTCCGCCGACGTCCTGACCGCCGAACAGCTGGAGCGGCGTCAGGTGCGCGACCTCGTCGACGCGCTGCGCGACCTTCCCGGCGTCGCCGTTTCGACCGCGCCCGGCCAGACCCAGGTCCGGCTGCGCGGGACCGAGGCCAACCACGTCCTGACCCTGATCGACGGCATCGAGGCGTCCGACGCCTTCACCGGCGAGTTCGAGTTCGGCTCGCTGCAGTCCGCGCCCGGCGCGCGGCTGGAGGTGCTGCGCGGGGCCCGGAGCGCGCTTTACGGCTCGGACGCCGTGGGCGGCGTCGTCCACCTGATCACCGCGTCCGGCCGTGAGGATCCGGGCGTGCAGGCCCGGCTCGAGGCGGGATCCTTCGGCACGGTCCAGGGCGCGGCGCGTCTGGGGGGCGCGGCTGGCGACGGCGATTACGCCCTGACGGTCTCGGCCCTCAGCACCGACGGCGCGCCGAACGCGCGCGGCGGTTCGCGGGACCTGGGGCGGGAGACCCTGACCGCCGCCTTCAAGGGCGGCTGGCGGCTGTCCGACGCCGTGGGCCTGCGGGCCGTCGTGCGCGGCGTCGACCGGTCGGGCGACTACAACGAAAGCGACAACGATCCGACGAGCCCCACCTTCGGCCTGATCGTCGACTCGCCGGGCGTGCGCTACGAGGAAGAGGCGGTCTATGGCCTCGCCGCCGCCGACCTGACCCTCCTGGACGGCCGCCTCACCTCGACCCTGTCGATCCAGGGCGCGGACATCGCGCGCGAGAACCTGGCGTTCGACACGCGCACCTACGGCTGGACCGGGGACCGGGTGAAGGCGTCGCTGGAGACGACCTATCGCTGGGGCGGCCCCGTCGCCCAGCGCCTCACCGGCGCGATCGACCTGGAAACCGAGGGCTTCCGCAGCCGCGATCCCTCCGGCTTCGCCTTCACCGGCCGACGCGAGGTCGAGACCCGGGGCGCCGTCGTTCAGTACGAGGCCTTCGCCGGCGGCTGGAGCCTGGGCGCCGCGGCGCGCCATGACGACAACGACCTTTTCGCCGACGCCACCACCTATCGGGTCCAGGGCGCGCTGGACGTTCTGCCCGGCACGCGCCTTCACGCCGCCGCCGGGTCCGGGGTGAAGAACCCCGGCTTCTACGAACTCTACGGCTTCTCCGACGGTCGCTACATCGGCAATCCCAACCTGAAGCCGGAACGCTCCGAGGGTTGGGAGGCCGGGGTCCGCCATGAGATCGGCGCCGCCTGGTCGGTCGAGGCCGTCTGGTTCGACGCGACGCTCGAGGATGAGATCTTCACCACCTACCCGGCGCCGGACTTCATCGCGACGCCCGCGAACCGGACGACCGAGTCGACCCAGTCCGGTCTCGAGCTGCGCTCCACGATCCGACCCTCCGCCGACTGGCGCGTCGACATCGCGGCGACCTGGCTGGACGCGGCGGAGGACGGCGTCGAGGAGGTCCGGCGGCCCGGGAACACCGCCAGCCTGGCGGTCGACTGGCGCGACCCGGCCGGACGCGGCGGCCTGAACCTCGTCGTCCGGCACGTCGGCGCCACGGATGACGTGGCCTTCACCGATCCCAGCTACGTCCCCGTCCGGGTTCGGCTTGGCTCCTACACCCTGGTGAACCTGGCGGGGGATCTCGCGCTCGGCGACCGCGCCAGCCTGTTCGGCCGGATCGAAAACCTGTTGGACGAGGACCGCGAGGAGGTCTTCAGCTTCGTCTCGCCCGGCCGCGCCGCCTATGTGGGCGTCAGCCTGAAGTACTGATCGGGCGCGGGCGCGGATCGACGAGGGTCCGCGCCCGCCCTCACCCCAGTCCGAAGCCGGCGGCCACCATGGGGGTCAGGGCGAGGCTCAACAGGATCAGCGCCGCCGACGGGTAAGCCGCCGGCCCGAGACTGCGCCACAGCCAGGGCGCCGTGCCGATCGCCGCCTCATCCTCCGCCCGCTTCATGCGCAGGGCGTAGATCATCACGCCCGTGACCGACAGGCCCGTCATCACCGCGCCGAAGACGAACCAGATCAGCCGTGTGAGCAGGCCTCCGAACGTGCCGAAATGCAGCGGGTCGGCCATCTCCGAGATGCGCTGATGCAGGTTCAGGTCCTCGCCGCGGGTGGTCAGCAGCACCGCGCCGTCGCGCGGATCGATCTGGACCGTGTTGGTCCGCTCCCGCACCAGCACGGCCCGCGCCTGCCCTTCCACGATCACGCCGCGCCCCTTCTCGCCCGGAAACCGCACGCCGGTGATCCTCAGCTCAGGATCGGCGGCCCGCGCGGTGGCGATGAGGGCGTCCAGCTCGGCGCCGACCGGCTGGGCGGGGCCGGTCACCACCTCGGGGCGCGGCTGCGGCGGCGCCTGCCCTCCGCCCCATTCCACCAGGTACCAGACGCTGGTGGCGATGATCAGGACCAGGAACCAGATCGACCACAGGCCGGCGAACCGATGCAGGTCGCCGGTGAAGCGCCGCGCCTCGCCCTTCCGCCCCGCGTGCCAGCGCGGCAGCCGGAAGAATCCACGCCAGAACTTCTTGTAGGCGATCAGGCCGGTGACCAGCGACGCCAGCAGCACCAGCGCCATCGAACAGACGATCGGCAGGCCCCACTTCACCGGCAGCATCAGGTGCCGGTGGGTGAAGCGCAGGAACCGGTGGGCGTTGAACCAGGTCGATACGCCCTGAACCTCGGCGGTCCAGGGGTTCACATAGGCGATGCGGCGGCTGTCGTCGGGCATCCTGAGCACCGCCGAGGCGGCGAACCACGGCTCCAGCGGCCGGTTGAGCGCCTCGATCTCCGCCTCCGGGGCCGCCGCCTGGACCGCCGCCGCCCAGGCGCCCCAGCTCGCCTGCGCCTCGTCGCGCGGCATGACCCGGATCGCCGGATCGGCCAGCCAGTCGATCTCGTGCGCCACCGTCGCCAGCGTCCCCGTCAGCAGCACGAAGGTCATGAACAGGGCGAGCTTCAGCCCCAGCCAGTGGTGCACCCACCACCAGACCGAGCGCCGCCCCTTCTGCCCCTTCGGCTTCACCACCGGGCGCGCAGCTCCACGAAGGCCGAGCGCGGCTCGCCGGGGAAGTGGCCCGTCCGCTCGATGAAGCCGGACGCGGCGTAGGTCTCGTCGAACAGGTTGTCGATCCGGACCAGCGCCTCGAACCGCTCGCCGAACCGCTTGATCAGGCTGGCGTCGAAGATGGTGTAGGGCTTCACCCTCTGGCCATCCAGGCTCAGCCGCTCGCCGACGTACTCCGCCCCGATCGCGGCCGAGAAGCCGATGGAGTCGAAGTCATAGCGCGTCCACAGCCCCGCCTGATGCTCAGGCGCATTGGCGAAACGGTCGCCGACCGCGTTGCTCAGGCTCTGGCCCGGCACGGTCCCGGTGATCCGGGCGTCGTTGTAGGCGTAGTTCGCCGTCACCACCCAGTTCGCGGTCAGGTCGAACGCGGTCTCGACCTCAAAGCCCGTCGACGTCACCTCGCCGATCGGCGCCAGGTCGTCGACGCCGTCGCCACCGGCGTCCAGCCCGGTGTTCTGCAACAGGTTCCGGCGCTTGATGTCATACAGGGCGGCGCCGAACTGCAGCCGTCCGTTCATCAGCTCGCCCTTGGCCCCCAGTTCGACCTGCTCGCCGGTCACCGGATCGAACGGCCCGCCGGCCAGCGGATCCTGCGAGCCGATGCCCTGGGGCTCGAAGCCCTCCGACCAGCTGGCGTAGAGCGACAGCCCCTCGACCGGGCGATAGATCACCCCGCCGCGCAGGGTGGTCGCCTCGGTCTCGAAGCTGGCTCCCGACCGCCGGTTCCGGTCGTCGAACCGGTCGTATCGCACCCCGCCGACGACGCTCAGCCGCTCGGTCAGACGCACCGCGTCCTGAAGATAGACGCCCCACCTCACCGCCTCGGAGTCCCCCAACGACGGCGCGATGGCCGACAGGTTGTAATCGTCCGCGGAAGTCTGTCCGTATACCGGGCTGACCAGGCTCAGGCCCGGCACCACGCCGCCCGCCTGACGCGCCGTGCGGGCGATGCGCGATGACGACAGCGCCTCCTCCCGGCTCCAGTCGCCGCCCGCCAGCAGCCGGTGCTCCAGGCCGAACAGGCGCGTCTCGTGGACCAGGTTCGCGGCGAAGGCCAGGCTCTCGCCCTCCCGCGCCTGGTCGCGGAACTCCCGGTCGCTGAAGTCCACCACGCCGTCGCCGTCGGTGTCCCGAAGGCCGCGCGGCTCGTGATACTGCTGCACCTCGGTCGCCTGGCCCCAGCGCACGCCCGCGTCCAGCCGCGTCGCTGGCCCGAAGTCCCAGAACAGCCGCCCCTGCACCACGTCGGCCTCGAGGTCGAGATAGTCGGTCGGCTCGTTGTGGTTCCAGTCGATGGGCGCGAGGAAGTTCCCGTCGTCGTCCGCGGGCACGCCGCGCAGCCGGTTCCCGTCCAGCTTCTGCTCATAGTGCGTGGCCTGCAGCACCAGCCGCAGGTCCTCGCTGACCTCGTACCCCACGCTGCCGTCCAGGATGGCGATCTCGGAATCGGTGTTGACCCGGATCGGGCCGCGATACTCGTAGAAGGCGCCCGCGCGCCCCGTCAGCCGCCCGTCGGCCGTCAGCGGCCCGGTGACCTCGACCGAGCCGCCGCGCCGCTCGTTGTCGCCCAGCACCGCCGTGGCCTCGGCCTCGAACACGTCGGACGGCGTCTTGGTGACGTAGTTGATCAGGCCGCCGGGCGAACCGGGTCCGTACAGCATCCCAGCCGGCCCCTTCAGCACCTCGACCCGCTCGATGTTGAACAGCTGCGGCACGGAGAAGCCGATGAAGGGATTGCCCCGCAGGCCGTCGTAGAAGACCTCGTCCTGGCGAAAGCCCCGGAAGGTCACGCCGGAGTAGCTGAAGGTCGTGACCCCGGCGATGTTGCGATACAGGTCGGTGACGTCCCGCGCGCCCTGGTCGGCCGCCAGTTCCTCGTTGATGACAGTGGTCGCCTGGGGGATGTCGAGCACGCTCTCGCCGCCCCGCGCCACCGAGGTTTCGGGCGTGCGGTACAGACGCTGGGCCCGACCGGTGACCACCACTTCGGAGACCTCCGTCACCGCCGTCTGGTCGACGTCCTGGGCATGGGCGACAGGAGCGATCAGGGCGGCCGCCGAGGCGAACAGAAGGGTGCGGGGCGACATGCGAACTCCAGCCAAGCGTTGCGATTGAGTTGCAGCCGCTTAGATGAATTGCGAACGCTTATCAATGCCGATTCAGGTCGGCCAGGTCCGTTCGTCCTCGCCCAGCACCTCGCCCGCCAGATAAAGCGAGCCGCAGATCACGATCCGCCCGGCGCCGAACCGGATCGCCAGCGCCAGAGCCTCGTCCACCGACGCCGTCGGCTGCGCGCCGAGCCCCCGTCCCTGCGCCACCGCGGCCAGCGCCGCCGGATCCGCCGCCGCCCCCTCGAACGGCACGGTGAAGACGTGGGCCCCCGAGCCCGCCAGCGCGTCGAAGAAGCCGCCGGCGTCCTTGTTGGCCAGCATGCCGATGATCAGCGCCGTCGGCCGGGGTGCCCGCGCCTGCCGCTCCGCCAGGGTCTGGGCCAGCGCGCGCCCCGCGTGCGGATTATGCCCCCCGTCCAGCCACAGCTCCGCGTCCGCCGCCTTCGCCGTCTCGGCGTGACGGCCCACGGTCAGCCGCTGCATGCGCGCGGGCCAGCGGACGCTCCGCAGACCCTCGGCGATCGCCGCTTCCGACAGCCCCAGCTCCAGCGCGGCCACCGCCGCGACGCCCGCGTTGTCGATCTGGTGCGGGCCCGCCAGCGCGGGCGCCGGCAGGTCCAGCAACCGCTCGCCCGCCTGCACCACCAGCCCGCCCCGCTCTGACCAGGCGTCGGCGTCGCGGCCCAGCACCGTCAGCGGACAGCCCGCCAGATTTGCCCGCGCCTCGATCACGTTCAGCGCCCGCTCGTCCTGTCGCGCGATCACCGCCGGCGCTCCGGCCTTCAGCACGCCCGCCTTCTCGCCCGCGATGGTCGCGAGGTCGGTCCCCAGGAACTCGGCGTGGTCCAGATCGACCGGCGTGATGACGCTCAGCAGCGGCCGGGCGATGACGTTGGTCGCGTCCAGCCGCCCGCCCAGGCCGACCTCGACGATGGCCAGATCGGCCGGGGTCTCCGCCATCGCCAGAAACGCAGCCGCCGTCGTGCTCTCGAACACCGTCGCCTCGCCGGGCGCGGCCTCGATGCGGTCCAGGACCGCGTTCAGCGCCTCATCCGAGATCAGCGCCCCCGCCAGCCGGATGCGCTCGTTGAACCGCACCAGATGCGGCGAGGTGTAGACATGCGCCCGCAAGCCCGCCGCCTCGGCCATCGCCCTCAGGAAGGCGATGGTCGAGCCCTTGCCGTTGGTCCCGGCCACATGCACCACCGGCGGCAGCCGCTCCTGCGGATCCCCCAGCGCCGCGCACAGCGCCCGCATCCGCTCCAGCGACAGGTCGATCCGCTGCGGATGCCGCGCGCGCAGGCGGACGGAGATGGGATCAGACATATTCATCCTCCCCCATTCATGGGGGAGGGGGACCCCGAAGGGGTGGAGGGGGCGACCGCACGCACAATCGCTTCGATGACACCGGCCCGGGTCTCCTCATTCAGGATGTCCCGCGCCGGTACCCGCATGACCCGTACGCCCTGCTCTGCCAGCCAGCGCGTGCGATCCTGGTCTCGGCGAGCCTGATCCGGATGGCCATGCACATCGCCATCCACCTCGACGGCGAGGCGCGCTTCGGCGCAGAAGAAGTCGATTACGAACAGACCTTGGGCGTGCTGGCGACGGAACTTGTGGCCGCCCGCTCGGCCTCCGCGCAGGCAGCGCCAGAGCAGCACCTCCGGCAGCGTCATGGCGCGACGCAGCTCTCTAGCGCGCTTCGCGGTCAATATGGAAGCTCGCACTCGCCCCCTCCACCGCTTCGCGGTCCCCCTCCCCCGCGCGCGGGGGAGGATAACGACTACGCCGCTCGCCGACCGCCCGTCAGCACCGACAGCACCCGCGCCAGGGTCTCCGGCAGGTCCGCACGGGCCACCACGCGGTCGACCATGCCCTTTTCCTGCAGGTACTCGGCGCGCTGGAAGCCGGGGGGCAGCTTCTCGCGGATGGTGGTCTCGATCACGCGCGGGCCGGCGAAACCGATCAGGGCGCCCGGCTCGGCCAGATGCACATCGCCCAGCATCGCATAGGACGCCGTCACCCCGCCCGTGGTCGGGTCGGTCAGCACCACCACATAGGGCAGCCTGGCCCGCTTCAGCTCGTCGATGGCCAGGGTGGTGCGGGCCATCTGCATCAGGCTGAGCGCGCCTTCCTGCATCCGCGCGCCGCCGGCGGCGGTGAAGCACACCAGCGGCAGCCGGCGCGCCTGGGCGACCTCGGCGGCGCGGATGAAGGCCTCGCCCGCCGCCATGCCCAGCGACCCGCCCATGAAGCTGAAGTCCTGGACGATCACCACGGCGCCCTCGCCGCCGATCTCGCCGACGCCGATGGCCATGGTGTCCTTGCGCCCCGCGGCCTTACGCGCCTGGGCCAGGCGCTCGCGATAGGGCTTGCCGTCGGAGAACTTCAGCGGGTCCTCGGGCACGTCCGGCGTGTCTATCGGCTCGTATTCGCCGTCGTCGAAGGTGTAGCGCAGGCGCGTCGGCGCATCGATCCGCATGTGCCGACCGGACGGCGTCACCCACAGGGCCGCCTCCAGATCCGAGCGATAGATCATGTCGCCGGTGTCGGGGTCCTTGACCCACAGATTGTCCGGCGTGTCGCGCCGGCTGACGATCTTGCGCACGCCCGGCGCGAACCGGCTCAGCCAGCCGCCGCGCTTGGGTTCCGGAGGGGATTTATCGGCCATGGCGCGCGCCTTTAGACGGTTTCGCCGACGCGCGCACCCTTCACCGCGTCGGAAAGCGCCTTCACCTTCGCCAGCACGCGCGGCGCGGCCGGCTCTGCGGCGTCCAGCGCCGCGGCCACCTCGTCGACCAGCACCGAGCCGGCGACCACCGCGTCGGCCACGCGCGCGATCTCGGCCGCCCGCTCGGGCGTCTTGACCCCGAACCCCACCGCCACCGGCAGGCCCGAGGCGCGGCGCACCCGCTCGACCGCCGGCGCCACGGACAGGGCCTGCGCCTCCTTCACGCCGGTCACCCCGGCAACGGACACATAGTAGACGAAGCCCGAGGTGCGCTCGGCGACGACCTTCAGCCGGGCGTCGTCCGAGGTCGGGGTGGCCAGCCGGATCAGCGACACCTGATGGGCGTCCAGCGCGTCGGTCAGCGGCCCGGCCTCCTCCGGCGGGCAATCGACCACGATCACCCCGTCCACGCCCGCCGCCGCCGCATCGCGGGCGAAGGCCTCATAGCCATGGCTCTCGATCGGGTTGAGGTAGCCCATGAGGATGAGGGGGGTGTCCGCCTCGCCCTCCCGGAAGGCGCGCGCCAGCTCCAGCGTCCCCTTCAGCGTCAGCCCGGCCTTCAGCCCCCGCAGCGCCGCGCGCTGGATCGGCGGCCCCTCGGCCATCGGATCAGAGAAGGGAAAGCCCAGCTCGATGATGTCGGCCCCGGCCGCCGGAAGACGCTTCAGAATTTCCAGCGCCTCGTCGCGCGAGGGATCGCCGGCCATGACATAGGCCACGAACCCGGCCCGGCCCTCGGCCTTCAGCGCGGCGAAACGGGCGTCGATGCGTGAAGTGGTCATGCCTTGGCTCCTCCCCCGGGTAGCGCAGCGAAACGGGGGAGGGGGACCATGCGCAGCATGGTGGAGGGGGCGCGTTCAAGCGCGGGCGCTCCCGGTCGCCCCCTCCACCGCTTCGCGGTCCCCCTCCCCCGCCTTGCGGGGGAGGAGATGAACACCGCCCTCACAGCTCCACCCCCAGATGCTCGGCCACCGCGAAGATGTCCTTGTCGCCCCGACCGCACAGGTTCAGCACCACGTCGCCGCCCTCGCCGACCTCGCGCGCGATCTCGCCGACGCGGGCCAGCGCATGGCTGGGCTCCAGCGCCGGGATGATGCCCTCCAGCTTCGAGCACAGCTGGAACGCCTCCAGCGCCTCCTTGTCGGTCGCGGCGCGATACTCGGCGCGGCCGATGTCCTTCAGCCAGGCGTGCTCCGGACCGATGCCGGGATAGTCGAGCCCGGCGGAGATCGAGTGGCCCTCGAGGATCTGGCCGTCCTCGTCCTGAAGCAGATAGGTCCGGTTGCCGTGCAGCACGCCCGGGCGGCCCCCCTGCAGCGAGGCGGCGTGATCCGGCCCGTCGAGCCCGTGACCCGCCGCCTCGACCCCGATCAGCCGCACGCCCTCGTCGCCGATGAAGGGATGGAACAGGCCGATGGCGTTCGACCCGCCGCCGATGGCCGCCACGCAGGCGTCCGGCAGCTTGCCGCGCCGCGCCAGCATCTGAGCGCGGGCCTCGCGCCCGATCACGCTCTGGAAGTCGCGCACCATGGCCGGATAGGGGTGCGGGCCCGCCGCCGTCCCGATCAGGTAGTAGGTGTCCTCGACATTGGTCACCCAGTCCCGCATCGCCTCGTTCATGGCGTCCTTGAGCGTCGCCCGCCCGGACGTCACCGGCACCACCTCGGCGCCCAGCAGCTTCATGCGGAAGACATTGGGCTTCTGCCGCTCCACGTCCGTGGCGCCCATATAGACCACGCACGGCAGGCCGAAGCGGGCGCAGACGGTGGCCGTCGCCACCCCGTGCTGGCCGGCCCCGGTCTCGGCGATGATGCGCGTCTTGCCCATGCGCATGGCCAGCAGGATCTGGCCCATGCAGTTGTTCACCTTGTGCGCGCCGGTGTGGTTCAGCTCGTCGCGCTTGAACCAGATGTTGGCCGCCCCCCCTGAAACCTCGGCGAAGTGCTCGGTCAGGCGCTCGGCCAGATACAGGGGGCTGGGCCGGCCGACGTAGTGCTCCAGGTACTGGTCCAGCTCAGCCTGGAAGCTCGGATCGGCCTTGGCGGCCTCGTAGGCGGCGTTCAGCTCATGCACCAGCGGCATCAGCGTCTCGGCCACGAAGCGGCCGCCGTAGGGGCCGAACCGCCCCTCGTCGTCGGGCCAGCTGTAGGTGTTTGGAAGGATGGCGTTCACTTGGTTCGTCCCTGCCGCGGGGAGGCGGCGTCGACCGCCGCCATGAAGGCCGCGATCAGGGCCGGGTCCTTAACACCCGGCTCGCTTTCCACGCCAGAGGACACATCCACCAGGGGGGCGCCGGTGAGACGAATGGCCTCGCCCACATTGTCCGGCGTCAGGCCGCCCGCCAGGAACCACGGCCGGTCGAACGTCCGGCCCTGAAGCATCGTCCAGTCGAACCGCGCGCCCACGCCGCCGGGCAGGGCCGACCCCTCCGGAGGCCGGGCGTCGAACATCAGGTGACCGACCGCAGGCGCATAGGCCGCCGCCGCGTCCAGATCGGCCGGGGTCGAGACCGGCAGCGCCTTGATGATTCCCGCCCCCGACAGACGACGCACCTCCGCGACCCGCTCCGGCGTCTCATGGCCGTGCAGCTGGATCAGGTCCGGCTTCAGGATCAGGGCGATTTCGGTGACCAGCGCATCGTCCGGATCGACCAGCAGGGACACGACCTTGGCCCGCCCCCTCGCCCGCTCATACAGCGTCGCCGCGTGCAGCGGCTCGATATGGCGCGGGCTCCTGGGAAACGTCACCGCCCCGACGAAGGCCGCGCCGGCGCCGAGCGCCGCGTCCAGCGCCTCGGGCGTCTTCAGGCCGCAGATCTTGGCGAGGGTCATGGGCGTGTTCAGGCCGGAAGGCGCGTCGAGGTCAACCCTTCGCCATCGCCCGCATCGGAAAGACGTTGAGCGTCAGGCGCTTATCAGGCCGCCCATTTTTCGCCCCAAGCCCGCATATCTTCCCCGTCGCCGTCGGCTGTCGGGGACGGTGCCACAGTGAGTCGAGATCGTGCTGAACGCCGCCGCCGCGCTGGCCCTTCTGTGGTCGCTCGCCGTGTCCGATCCCGCCGCCAACGCGGCCGAGACGACGGCGGTTCCCTACACCGAGGTGCTGGCGGCCGAGGCGGCCGCGATCGAGGCCTCCGCCGCCGCGGCGGACGCCTTCATGAACGAGGAGCCCGACTGGCGTTTGTCGGCGCGCCTTTATCACGCGGGCGGCGGCGGGGCGACGGGCGCCGACTCGCTGGGCTGTCGTCCGATCGCCATGCGCACGGTCGCCATCGACCCGCGCGTCGTGCCCCGCCGCACCCGCCTGTTCATCCGCGAGACGGTGGGCATGCAACTGCCCGACGGCCGTGTGCACGACGGCTTCTGGTACGCGTCGGACACCGGGGGCGCGATCAAGGGCTCCAAGATCGATCTCTACACCGGCCACGGACGGGGCTCGATGCGCCCCGCCATGCCGCTGAACATGAACACCCTGACCGTCGTCGAGGCCGGCCGCTTCGACGGCTGCCCGCCCGACTGGGAATAGGCCTCAGCCGCTCTTGGCGGCCAGCCCGGCCATCTTCCTGAGCCGGGGCGACACCATCGGAATCGTCAGCATGGTGGAGCCGACCGCCATGAGCAGCAGGGCGGTGAAGGCCGCGTTGGTGATCACGCCCTTGTCCAGCAGGATGTTGGCGAAGATGATCATGATCAGCGCCTTGGTCTGAAGCAGCCAGCCGATGATCGCCGCCTCGCCCTTGGCCCACTTCAGGATGCGGCCGGCGATGTGCACGCCCACCAGCTTGCCGCTGACCGAGGCGAACAGCAGCAGAGCCGCCGCCCCGAACACCGCCACGCCGCCCACGTCCCAGTTGGTCCGCAGCCCGGTCGACAGGAAGAAGACCGGCATCACCGCCATCAGGATGGTGTCCCTGAACTGATCCATGCGCGCCTGGTCGAACCAGCGGGCGTCCATGACCGCGCCCGCCAGGAACGCGCCGACCATGTAGTGCAGCCCCGCCCAGTCGGCGGCGAGCCCGGCCAGCGCCAGCCAGATCAAGGACACGAACCAGCGGTCGCGCTCGACCAGCCGCGGCATCAGCTTGCGCATGGCGAAGGCGGCGACGGCGAAGGCGACCAGGAAGGCCCCCTGCCGCCCCACCCGCTCCCAGTCGAGCAGGATCACCGCCAGCACGCCCCAGATGGCGATGTCATCCAGCGAGGCGTAGCGCAGGACCCGCTGGCCCATCGGCCGGCGCAGGATTTCGAGCTTCTCCATGAACAGCACCAGGATGGGCAGGGCGGTGACCGCGCAGGCCATGCCGATGCCCAGGACCACCTGCCAGGTGCGCCCCTCCGGCCCCGCCCAACCGCCGCCGGTGGCCAGCATGACGGCCGCCGCCGCCGCGCCGAACAGCAGCGGCGTGGCCAGCGCCAGCCCGGCGGTGACGCCGGTCTCGCCCCGTCGGCGCCAGACCTCCTCAAGGTCCAGCTCCACCCCCGCGATCCAGACGAACATCATCACGGCCCACCAGGCGACGCCGTTCAGGGCCTGGACCACCTCCGGCCGGAAGACGAAGGCGTAGTAGCCCGGGAAGGCCGCGCCCAGCACGCCCGGGCCCAGGATGATGCCGCCGACGATCTGCACCACCACCAGCGGCGCCCAGTAGTCGGTCTTGAACACCCGCCACACCAGATAGGGTGCGGCGAAGATGATCAGCATGGCGATCAGGAACAGCTCGGTGATCGTGACCGTGTGGCCCAAGGCCGCCTCCCACTCTGGTCCAGAACTCTAGCAAACCACGATTCATCCACTGAACACCGCTCTCCCATCGCAAAAGGGGCGAACCGCTCGGCCCCAAGGATAGGAAGGTGCGGCCGCCTTGGCCTTCCCCGTCGCGGAAGCAGCTAGAATGCGAAGCCCTGCCGGGCTTTCGAACGGGGCGTTTTGAGACGGTCGAGCGTCGCGCTCGAAACGGTCGACCCAGAAAAACCCTGATATTTCCGCCAACTAGACTTTTGAGACGGTTGAGACTCGGTTTCGCGTCTCGAAACCCCGCAGGGCGGCGGAACCGCGCTCGTCCCCCCGCGCTTCACACGCCATGGCGACGCCCAAGGCCAAGCTCGCGACCTATCGCACGAAGCGGGACTTCGCGAAGACGACCGAGCCCCGCGGCGACAGATCCACGCCCGCCTCGGAGCGCCTCCGCTTCATCGTCCAGAAGCACGACGCCACCCGCCTCCACTGGGATTTCCGGCTCGAGCACGAGGGCGTCATGCTGTCCTGGGCGGTCACGCGCGGTCCGTCCTGCGACCCGTCCCAGAAGCGGCTGGCGGTCCAGACCGAGGACCACCCTCTGGACTATGGCGATTTCGAAGGGACGATCCCCAAGGGTCAGTACGGCGGTGGAACCGTCATGCTGTGGGACCGGGGCTTCTGGACGCCGGAGGGCGACCGCTCCGTCGATGATCAGCTCAAGCGCGGCGAGCTGAAGTTCACCCTCGACGGCGAGCGGATGAAGGGCTCGTGGGTGCTGGTCGAGATCAAGAACGACCGCACCGGCGGCAAACGGAAGAACTGGCTCCTGATCAAGCACCGGGATGAACATGCCGGCGACACCCCTGAACGCCTCGTTGAGGAGAACATGACCTCCATCGCCTCGGGGCGCGGCATGGACGAGATCGCGGCCGGCCAGGGCGCGAAGCCGACGAAGTTCATGACGCTGAAGACCGTGCGGCGGCCCAAGGCGGCAGGGAGAGACGCGCCCGCCGCCACCACCGGAGACACTACGGCCCTGCCGAAGTTCGTTCCGCCCCAGCTGGCCAAGCTGGTCGACGCCCCGCCGACCGGCCCCGGCTGGCTGCACGAGATCAAGTTCGACGGCTATCGCCTGCAGCTTCGAACCGAGAAGGGCCGCTGCCGCGTGCTGACCCGCAGCGGTCTGGACTGGACCGACCGCTTCCCGGAGATCGCCGAGGCCGCCGCCGCCCTGCCCGACGGCCTGATCGACGGCGAGGCCACCGCGCTGGACGCCGACGAGCAGCCGGACTTCGCCGGACTTCAGGCCGCCTTGTCGAGCGGCGAGACCGAGCATCTGGTCTTCTACGCCTTCGACCTATTGCACGCGGGCGGGCGCGACCTGACGAAGGTCCCCCTGGTCGAGCGCAAGGTCGCCCTGAAGGCGCATCTGAAGGGCGCCGATCACCGGCTGATCTACGTCGAGCACTTCGAGAGCTCCGGCGCCGCGGTGCTGAAATCGGCCTGTCGGCTGGACCTGGAGGGCATCGTCTCCAAGCGGGCGGACGCCGCCTATCGTTCGGGCCGCTCCGATCTCTGGGTCAAGGCCAAGTGCCGGGGCGGACAGGAGGTGATCGTCGCCGGCTACGCCACCACCGACGGCGCCTTCCGCTCGCTGATCGCGGGCGTGATGCGGGGGGGCGAGCTGGTCCACGTCGGCCGGATCGGCACCGGCTATTCGCGCGCGGTCGCCGAGGAGCTGATGCGGCGCCTGAAGCCGCTGGAGACCAGGACTTCGCCCTTCGGCAAGACCGGGCCGAAGGCCGCGTCCAACGTCCAATGGGTCAAGCCCGAGCTGGTCGCCGAGATCGAGTTCACGGGCTGGACCGGCGACGGCCACCTGCGCCACGCCAGCTTCAAGGGTCTGCGCGAGGACAAGCCGCCGAACGACGTGGTGCGCGAAGCCCCTGCCCCCGCGGCGGCCAAGTCGTCCAAACCGGCGAAGCCGAAGGTCGCCGACGTGCCGCTCTCAAACCCCGACAAGGTGCTGTGGGCCGACGTCGGGTTCACCAAGCGCGATCTCGCCGACTATCTGCTGGCGGCGGCGCCCTACATCCTGCCGCACATCCAGGGCCGCCCCTGCTCGCTGGTGCGAACGCCCGACGGGATCAATGGCGAGCAGCGCTTCTTCCAACGCCATGCGGGGGCGGGAACGTCGCTCCTGTTCACCCAGGTCAAGGTGAAGGGCGACAAGCAGGCCTATCTCCAGATCGACAGCCCCGAGGCGCTCATCGCGGCGGCCCAGTCCGGCGCGACCGAGCTTCACCCCTGGAACTGCGCGCCGAACGAGCCCGAGGTTCCCGGCCGCTTCGTCTTCGACCTGGATCCTGACGAGGGCATGGACTTCGCCCGCGTGGTCGAGGCCGCGAAGGATCTGAAGGACCGGCTGGAGGCCGTCGGCCTGGCGCCCTTTCTGAAGACCACCGGCGGCAAGGGCCTGCATGTCGTGACGCCGGTGGACGCTCAGGGCATCGACTGGAAGACCGCCAAGGCCTTCACCCGCGACCTCTGCGCCTGGATGGCCGCCGACAGCCCCGACCGCTACACCCTGAACCTCAAGAAGGCGGCGCGCGGGAACAAGATCTTCCTGGACTATCTGCGGAACGACCGCACCGCGACAGCCGTGGCGCTGGGCTCGCCGAGGGCCCGACCCGGCGCCACCGTCTCGGCCCCCATCAAATGGAGCCAGGCGACGGCGAAGCTCGATCCGAAACGCTACACCCTCGCGACCGCCCTGAAGGCGCTGAAAGCCGATCCCTGGGCCGGCTACGAGGACGCGACGCGCCCGCTGAAGCCCGCGATCAAGGCGTTGAGCAAGCTCGCCTGAGGGTCAG
Organism: Brevundimonas balnearis; assembly: GCF_042434805.1. NCBI lineage: Bacteria > Pseudomonadati > Pseudomonadota > Alphaproteobacteria > Caulobacterales > Caulobacteraceae > Brevundimonas > Brevundimonas balnearis. Next base: position 132,033 of record NZ_JBHLSW010000007.1, read on the forward strand.
GCCGCCGCCGACGAACAGGTTCGGGCGATGAAGTCCGCGTGCCCCGGCAGACGGTCGCGGGTCTGGGCCACCAGTCGGCGCACGTCGCCCAGCCAGGCGCTCAGCTTGGCGTCCTCGATCCGTCCGGCCAGCGGGCTGCAGCCCTCCGCCTCGATCCCCTGGCCCACCAGCACTTGCAACCAGCTGTTCGGCTTGAACAGGTCGCGCTCATCGACCGGCAGCCGCCCGCCGGTGCGCCAAAGGTCGATCCGGGCCTTCAGGGTCTCGGTTCGGGGCAGCGCGTCCTTGCAGTGCCGCCAGAACGGCGTGTCGTCCCGCGTCGTCGCCGTGTAGTGCAGCACCAGGAAGTCGCGGATCGCCACATACTCGGCGTCCGCCTCGGCGTTGAACCGGTCGCGCGGGGCGTCGGCGAAGCCCTTGTCCGGGAAGTACTGGATCAGCTTGTCCAGGCACGACTGCACCAGATGGATGCTCGTCGATTCCAGCGGCTCCATGAAGCCCGACGCCAGGCCGAGGGACACGACATTCTTGTTCCAGATGCGCCGGCGCTTGCCGGTCAGGAAGCGCAGCGGGCGCGGGTCGGCCAGCGCCTCGCCGTCCAGCCTGGACAGCAGCACCGCCGTCGCCTCGTCCTCGGAGATGAAGCGGCTGCAGAAGACGTAGCCGTTGCCCGTCCGGTGCTGCAGCGGGATGCGCCAGCGCCAGCCCGCCGCGTCGGCCGAGGCCTGGGTGTAGGGCGTCAGCGGCTCTACGGACGCGCAGGGTACGGCGACCGCCCGATCGGCGGGCAGATACTCGCTCCAGTCCTCGTAGCCGGTCTTGAGCGCGCCCTCGATCAGCAGGCCCCGGAAGCCGGAGCAGTCGACGAACAGCTCGCCCTCCACCACCTCGCCGCGCTCCAGCCGGATCGAGACGACGCGCCCGTCCGGCTCGCCCGGCGTCACGTCGACGACCTTGCCCTCGACCCGCCTGACTCCCAGCCGCTCGGCGTAGGCGCGCAGGAACCTGGCGTACAGGTGTGCGTCGAAGTGGAAGGCGTAGGGCATCTCCCCCAGCGGCCCGAACCCGCTCTGGGGCGTGCGCGCGAACCGGCCGGCGAAGGCGGCTTCGGCGTTCAGCGAATAGTCCCACAGGTCCGGCCGGCCCCGCTCGCCTCGCGCCAGCCGGTCCCGCAGCCAGTAGTGGTGGAACGGCAGGCCGCCCAGCGGCACGCCCGGCTCGCCGAACGCATGGATGTAGCGGTCGCCGATCGCGCCCCAGTCGTTGAAGACGATGCCCAGCTTGAAGCTGCCGTTCGTCGCCTTCACGAACGCGTCCTCGTCGATGCCGAGCAGCCGGTTGTACAGCTGGATCTGCGGGATCGTCGCCTCGCCGACGCCGACCGTGCCGATCTCCTCGGACTCCACCAGGGTGATGCGGATCAGCTCGCCGAACACCCGCGCGAGGCCCGCGGCCGCCATCCACCCGGCGGTGCCCCCGCCGACGATGACGACATCCCGGATGGCGCTCGGATTCATGGCCACAGCCTAGCTTACATCCGGGGCGCCGAACCAGTCATAGGCGGCGCCGTGCGGGTGGCCGACCGCGAGCCGATCGTCGCGGTCGCCGGGCCATGACCTCAGCCGCAGCGTCGGCGTGCGCCGATCGGTCGTCCCCTCCTGTTCGAAGCTGAGCCATGCGATGGGCCCGTCGCCAGTCGCCCGCGAACCAGCGTCCTCGATCCGCCGCGCGATCCGCGCCCGCGCGCTTGGCGGGAAGTACTGGAACGCGATGGTGTGCAGGACGACGCGGCACACCCCGGGCTCCGGCCCGACGTCCAGCTCCGCCTCCAGCCAGTCGGCCGCGTCTCCCTTCGTGATCGGCGCGGGCTCCGCAGCCGCCAGCTTCAGCGCGGCCTCCAGCCGGGCCAGCCGCTCGCGCTGGTCGGCCCAGACGTAGGCCGCCAGCCGGGTCCGGGTTTCCGGATCGGCGACGTCCAGCGGGTTACGATCCACCCCAGCGCGCCCGACGATCCGCACCTCGCCCTCGGGCGGCGGCGACCCGGTCCAGTCCGGTGTGAGCAGCACCGGCGAGCCCGCCAGCCCCGCCGGGCGCCCGCCCAGATCATAGGCGTAGCGATCCAGCACCGTGTTCAGCCCCGCGCTGGCGCCCAGCTCGAACAGCCGGAACGGCTTGCCGTATCGCGCCGCCAGCACGAGCAACCCCGCCATCAGCCCGGCCGAGCGCCCGACTTCGTTGGTCTGCGGCGGGTGATCGAGCCAGGGGTTCAGCCGCACGGCGTCGGCGACGAGCGCGCCCGCGACGATGTCCCAAACCTGCTCGTCCTCGGGCGGCGCGGTCCCAGGCGGATAGATCGCCGTCAATCCGGGCGACGCGCCCGAGCGCGCCAGGGCGTGCAGCCCGCCCATCAATCTCAGCGGCAGGGCGTCGCCCTCATGGCTGGGGTTGCCGGGCCAGCGGGCGAGCCGCTTCGCCAGAGCGCCCGCCGGCCACGGCCGTTCCCCCATCAAGCGGCACAGCCGCCCCGTGAACGGCGCGCCCGCATCGGCGCAGATCGAGGCCTGCCTCAGAAACGCGGTGCGGACCTCGGCCTCGCTCACCGCTTGCCCGTTGCGACCAGGAACACCTCGGCGGAATCCTTGCGGCTGGCGCCCGGCTTGATGATCTGCACCCGGTCGAAGGCGGCGCGCAGCCGGCCCATGACCTCGCCCAGATCGCCGCCCTGGAAGCTCTTGGTCACGAAGGTCCCGCCGGGCCTCAGCGTGCGAATGGCGAAGTCCGCCGCGATCTCGATCAGCACGATGATCTTCAGGTGGTCGGTCTTGCGGTGCCCCACGGTGTTGTGCGCCATGTCCGACAACACCAGATCCGGCGGCCCGCCGAGCAGGTCGATCAACTGTTGATCCACCCCCGGCGCGGTGAAGTCCGCCTCGATCAGGGTCGCGCCCGGCACCGCCTCGACCGGCAGCAGGTCGACGCCGACCACGGCGGCGGCGCCCCGCTTCATCGCGACCTGGGTCCAGCCGCCGGGCGCCGCGCCCAGATCGATCACCCTAGAGCCCCGCCTGATCAGGCCCAGCCGGTCGTCGATCTCCATCAGCTTGAAGGCCGCCCGGCTGCGCCAGCCCTCGGCGCGGGCGCGGTCGGAATAGGGGTCCGCCAGCTGGCGCTTGATCCACTGCTGGCTGGACATGGACTTCTTGTCCGCCGTCCTGATCTTCTGGCCCAGCCCGCGCCCGGCGGCGGTCCCGCCCGAGGGCGGTCGGACCATGCGTCGGCGTTCGGGGGGCGCTTCGTCGCTCATGGAAACTTCCATAGCTCCGCCGGGGTTTCGCCGCTATGACCCGCGCGACTTCAATGCCGAGGAGCTGACATGGCCGAGACCCTGACCTTCACCGTCGACACCGGCGCGGGAACCGGCGACGTGGTGATCAAGCTGCGCCCCGATCTGGCGCCCAACCACGTCGCGCGCATCACAGAGCTGGCCAACGAGGGCTTCTACGACGGCGTGGTCTTCCACCGCGTGATCGCCGGCTTCATGGCCCAGGGCGGCGACCCGACGGGCGCCGGTTCGGGCGGCTCCAAGAAGCCGAACCTGAAGCAGGAGTTCTCGTCCGAGCCCCACGTGCGCGGCGTCTGCTCCATGGCCCGCACCTCGGACCCGAACAGCGCCAACAGCCAGTTCTTCATCTGCTTCGACGACGCGACCTTCCTGGATCGCCAATACACCGTCTGGGGCCAGGTGATCGAAGGCATGGAGCACATCGACGCCCTGCCCAAGGGCGAGCCGCCCCGCAGCCCGGGCAAGATCGTCAAGGCGACCGTGGCCTAACCGCCGCCTTGCAGCCGTAGGCTCACAGGCGCGGTCCGGCCGCCGACCGTCAGGGTCCCGGTCACGACCGCGCCTTCATCGCCCAGGTTCCGGCGCGCCCGATCCAGCGCATCCCGGTCGATGCGCGCGTTCAGCCGGACGCCGCCCTCGCCCTCGAAGCGCACCTCGTCGTCGGTGACGCGATAGCTGACGGGCTCGATCCGGCGTCCGTCCAGCATCAGCATGACCGGCGCATAGCCCGGCATCCGCTCGCCCCGCTCCCACGCCGCGAAATCGTCCGGCCGCCCGATATAGAGGCCGTTCAGAGCGCGCCCCTGGACCGTCACCGGCTCGACCGGCGCATACTCGCCGGACGCATCCGCCGAGATGCGGCTGCTGTATCCGCCGCCCGCAACGCCGCCGCCCTGCCCCTGGCCGGGCAGCCGATCGCAGGCGGCGAGCGCCAGCGCCGCCAGCCCCAGCGCCGCCATCGTCCTAACGGCTGAGCGCACGGTCCAGCGCCCGGAACGCGTTGATCGACAGGGTCGTGGCGTTGGTGAAGGTCTCCGGCGTCACCCGCTCGAAGTCGTCCGACGGCCGGTGATAGTCCGGGTGGTAGTCGACCCCGAAGTACAGGAACGGCAGGCCGACGGCGTGGAAGGCCGCGTGGTCCGAGGCCTCGACCCAGTTGTCGGCGCCCGTGTCCTGCGGGGTGTCCTTGCCGAAACTCAGCGACACGTTCCCGACGGCGGCGATCGGCTCCAGGATCGGGCGCAGGTTCGGATGCTGATGGGTGCCCGTGACCCACAGCTTCCCGTCATCGGCCCGGGCGGTCATGTCGTAGTTGACGTTCAGCGCGATGGAATCCAGCGGAACCGGGGGCACCTCGACGAAGTGCCGGGCCCCAAGCAATCCCCGCTCCTCGCCGTCCACGAAGGCGAAGATGACGCCGTGCTCCGGCGGGCGGGCCTTCAGCTCCGCCGCCAGCGCCAGCGCCGTCGCCACGCCCGAGGCGTTGTCGTCCGCGCCGTTGTAGATCTGCCCCGCGTTCACGCCGACATGATCGTAGTGCGCCGTCACCACGATCCAGCGATTGCCCGCGCGCGTTCCGGGAATCGCCGCGAGGATGTTGGTTCCGCTGAAATCACGGGGCCCCTGCGGATGGCGCCCCCGCGCGGTGAAGGGCTGGAGCCGACCGACCGGCGGGGCGGCCACGCCCATCGCCTCCAGTCGCTGGACGATGTAGGCGCGCGCCCGCTCCCCGCCCGGCGCCCCGGTGTCGCGCCCCTCCATGTCGTCGGCCGACAGGATGCGCAGGTCCGCGATCAACTGGCTCTCGGCCGCGGGCGCGGGGGCCGGCGGCTCCGCCGGCGTGGCGCAGGCCGCGAGCAGGGCCGAGGCGGCGAGACCGATCAGAAGGGTGCGCATGAAGGCGTCTCCGTGTTCGACCGAAGACCTAGCAGGGCGGAGGGGCGGCCGTCAGATGAAAGTCGCGTAAGGAAGTTTGTTCTTGCTTTGTTCTCGCGCCCCTGTAGGGTTCGCACATGGTCGCCCTTGCGATGAAAGGACGTGGCGCGCGGTCGAACCGCACGGGTCGGTTCGAGGCCGACCTGCGCGAGGATTTCGACGACGGCTGGACGCCGGAGGACCCGCCCGCCCAGCAGATCCGCACGACGCTGAGCCCCGAGCGCGCCCGCACGATCATCTCGCGGAACACAAGCCCCGACGTGGGCTTCGACCGGTCCATCAACCCCTACAAGGGCTGCGAACATGGCTGCATCTACTGCTACGCCCGTCCGTCCCATGCCTACCTGGGCCTATCCCCGGGCCTGGATTTCGAGAGCCGGATCTTCTTCAAGCCCGACGCCGCGCGCCTGCTGGAACGCGAGCTCGCGAACCCGCGCTACGTCTGCAAACGCATCCATGTCGGGGGCGACACCGACCCCTATCAGCCGGCCGAGCGTGAACTGAAGTCGACCCGCGCGATCCTTCAGGTGATGTCGCGGTTCAACCAGCCGTTCAGCATCATCACCAAGTCGCACCTCATCACGCGCGACGCCGACATTCTCGGACCGATGGGTCAGCGGCGGCTGGCCAGCGCCTTCATCTCCATCACCACCCTGGACCGGTCGCTCGCCCGCGCGATGGAGCCGCGCTGCTCGACCCCGCAGAAGCGGCTCGACGCCATCAGCCGCCTGACCGAGGCCGGCGTGCCGGTGGGCGTCGGCTTCGCGCCGGTCATCCCCGGCCTGAACGACCACGAGCTGGAGGCGGTGCTCGAGGCGGCGAAGAACGCGGGGGCCGTCACCGCGATGTACGTCACCCTGCGCCTGCCCCTGGAGATCAAGGATCTGTTCCGCGAATGGCTGGAACAGGCGCGGCCGGATCGCGCCGCCCGGGTCATGTCCCTGGTGCGCCAGACGCGCGGCGGCAAGGACTACGACGCCGACTGGTCCCAGCGCATGAAGGGCACGGGCCCTGTGGCCGACCTGATCGCCGCGCGGTTCAAGGCGGCGGTGAAGCGCTATGGTCTGGACGGCCCCCGCCACGACCTGGACGTGGGTCAGTTCCGCGTCCCGCCCGAGGCGCGACCTCAGCTGGACCTGTTCGACCTGCCCGCCGCCTGATCGCGGCCGGGGCTTGATCCAAAGGCCGAGGCGACTCAAAAACGCCCCATTGGGCGGAGACGTTTGATCCCTGGGCAGGGGGCTGGCGTCCTTCTTGCCTGACGACCGAACGCAGGCGGGCGGATGGCCGATACGGGACGGCCCAGCCCGCGTCACGGGGGCCGCCAAGGGATGATGACGATAGGGATGACACGCGCCCTGCTCGCGGGGATCGTCGGGGCGTTCGTGTTCGCCGCCGCCGCCGCCAAGGCGCAGACGATGCCCGTGCGCCTGCTCAGCCCCGAGGACCGCCTCACCTACACCACCGCCTTCGACGCGCTCAGCCGCGGCGACCTGGAGCTGGCGCGCCGCGCGGCCCAGGCCGTTCAGGACCGGGTCCTCTTGGGCCGCCTCGAGTTCGAGCGCCTGTTCCACCCCGACCACAGCGCGACCTACGAAGAGCTCTCGGCCTGGCTCGAGACCTACGCCGACCTGCCGGAGGCGCCCCGCGCCTACAGCCTGGCCCTGCGCCGCAAGCCCGACGGCGCCCCCGACCCGACGCCCCCGTCCCGCGGGCGCACCTGGACCGCAATGATGTCCGGCGGCGGTCGCAACATGGAGCACGACCCGGCCCGCGCCGCCCGCGTCGCCCTGAACAACGAGCGCTTCGACGAGGCCGTGGAGGTCGGGGCCCAGATCGGCGACTGGTGGACCGTGGCGCTCGCCAACTACCGCCTGGGCCGGTTCATCCCGTCGTATGACGCCTTCCGCCGGGTGGCGGAGGACCCCACCGAGGACCCGTGGATCCGGGCCGGCGCCGCCGTCTGGGCCGCCAAGGCCGCCGAGGGCGCGGCGCGGCTCGAGGAAATCAATCCGATGCTGCGGCTGGCGGCCCAGTGGCCCGCCACCTTCTACGGCCAGATCGCCCTGCATCGGCTGGGCGAGACTCCGACGATCGAGAACCTGGGCCCCCGACCCTATCAGCCCCAGGGCGAGCTGCGCCGGGCCGCCTATCGCCCGACCGAAGCCCAGGCGGAGGATATCGAGACCCTGTCCCGCTTCGTCCGCGACGAGCCCGTGGCCCGCCGCGCCGTCGCTCTCTTGGAGGTCGGTCGCCGCTCCGAGGCCCAGACCGAGGTTCGCCGGGGGCTGCGCACCGCCATCGACGACGGCGCCCGCGCCCTGTGGACCCGCCTGGCCGAGGTCATGGGCGCCCGCCCGCGCGACGCGGACGCCCGCACGATCGACGCCACCCTGTACCCGATGCCGGTGCTCGAACCCGAGGGCGGCTTCGTCGTCGAGCGGGCGCTCGTCTACGCCCTGGCCCGCAAGGAGACCGGCTTCGACCCGTCGGCCCGGTCCTCCGTCGGCGCCTACGGGATCATGCAGGTCATGCCGTACACGGCGTCCGAACTGACCGGCGACGCGGGCTTCCGCGCACAGCCGGACCGTCTGCTGGTCCCGGCCACGAACCTGCGCATCGGCCAGATGTACCTGCAGCGGATGCTGGGGCACGAGGCGCTGCAGGGCGATCTGCTGAGGGTGGTCGCCTCATACAACGCGGGGCCCGGGCCCATGATCGACGCGCTCCGCAAACTGGGCCCGGATCCCGATCCCCTGCTTCTGATCGAGACCATCGACGTGCCCCAGGCGCGCGACTATGTCGAAAAGGTCGTCTCCGCCTACTGGATCTACCAGCGAATGATGGGCGGCCCGCTGAACACGCTTGACGCCGCCGCAACGGGCGCGCCGCGCGTGCCGCTGCAGCTGGACTTCGTTCCGCCCCCGCCGGTTCAGATGGCCGACGCTCCGACGGCGACCGGCGCGCCGTGAGCGCCGAATCAACTCCGTCTTAACCGTGAGGATTCACCGTCCGCGCTCAAGCTCAGCGGGGCCGTGTGATGACCGAGTTCAAGACCGACGTGATCCTGCGCGGCGATTGCGTGGAGATGCTGAAGGGCCTGCCCGACGCGTCGGTCGACATGGTCTTCGCCGATCCGCCCTACAATCTGCAGCTGGGCGGCGACCTGCTGAGGCCCGACAACTCCAAGGTCGACGCCGTCGACGACGACTGGGACAAGTTCGGCAGCTTCGCCGAGTACGACGCCTTCACCCGCGCCTGGCTGAGCGAGTGCCGCCGGGTGCTGAAGCCCGAAGGCTCCATCTGGGTGATCGGCAGCTACCACAACATCTTCCGACTGGGCGCCGCGATCCAGGACCTGGGCTTCTGGGTCCTGAACGACATCATCTGGCGCAAGTCCAACCCGATGCCGAACTTCAAGGGCACGCGTTTCACCAATGCGCACGAGACCCTGATCTGGGCGGCTCGGTCGCGGGACCAGAAGCGCTACACCTTCAACTACGACGCGCTGAAGGCCTTCAACGAGGACGTCCAGATGCGCTCGGACTGGACGCTGGCCCTGTGCACCGGCGAGGAGCGGCTCAAGGACGCCGACGGCAAGAAGGCGCACCCGACCCAGAAGCCCGAGGCCCTGCTGCATCGGGTGCTGCTGTCGGCCACCCGCCCCGGCGACGTGGTGCTCGATCCCTTCTTCGGCACCGGCACGACCGGCGCGGCCGCGCGGCGGCTGGGTCGGAGCTTCATCGGCGTCGAACGGGACGCGACCTACGCGGATCTGGCCGAGAAACGCATCGCCGAAGTCATCCCCGCCTCCGCCGACGACCTGAAGGTCATGGGCTCGAAGAAGACCGAGCCCCGCGTGCCCTTCGGCGCCCTGGTCGAGGCCGGGCTGCTGCGGCCCGGCGACCGGCTGTACTGCCCCAAGGGCGAGCGCGAGGCGCGGGTCCGAGCCGACGGGTCGCTCGTCGTCGGCGACCTGACTGGCTCGATCCACAAGCTCGGCGCGCTGCTCGAGAACGCCCCGGCCTGCAACGGCTGGACCTACTGGCGCTTCAAGACCGACCAGGGCTTCAAGTCGATCGACGCCCTCCGCGCCGAGGTGCGCGCGGGCCTGGGCTGAGCGCCAGCGCCTTCCTGAATACGCTCGGCAGCGCCTGCGCCGCCTCGACCTCATCCACCCAGACGGCGTCCGGCCAGTCGCCCTCGGCCGTCGCCACCCGAAGCGTCAGGTGGAAGTGGGTGAAGACATGCTCGATCTCGCCGAGCTCGCACCAGTCGGCGGCCACCGGCGGCGCCGGGGCGGGCGCGTCGGACCAGTCGCTGGTCGGCAGCCCCCGCATCCCGCCGAGCAGCCCCTTTTCGGGCCGCCGCACCAGGGCCACCCGCCCCCGCCCGTCGCGCAGCACATAGGCGAAGCCCCGCCGCCGGGGTCGATCCGCCTTCTGGGACCGACGCGGATAGGCGTCCGGCGCGCCGGTCGTCAGCGCGGCGCAGGCGAAGGCGACGGGGCACCGCTCGCACAGGGGCGACTTCGGCCGGCACACGGTCGCGCCCAGGTCCATCAGGGCCTGCGCCCAATCCCCTGGTCGCCGGTCTGCGACCAGCGTCGCCGCCAGCCGGGTCAACTCCGGCTTGGCGGCGGGCAGCGGGGTCTCGACGGCGAACAGCCGCGCCATCACCCGCTCGACATTGCCGTCCACGACGTTCGCGGGCCGGTCGAAGGCGATCGCCGCCACCGCCGCCGCCGTATAGGGCCCGACCCCGGGCAGGCCGCGCAGACCGGCCTCGGTGTCCGGAAAGACGCCCCCGTGATCGACCGCCACGGCACGCGCGCACGCCAGCAGGTTCCGGGCGCGGGCGTAGTAGCCGAGCCCCGCCCAGGCCGCCATCAGGGTCTCGTCCGGTGCGGCCGCCAGATCGACGACCGTCGGCCAGCGCCGCGTGAACTCCAGGAAGTAGGGCGTGGCGTGCGGCACCGTCGTCTGCTGCAGCATCACCTCCGACAGCCAGACCCGATAGGGGTCCGGGCGCTCTCCCGACCCCGGCGGCGAGCGCCACGGCAGGACGCGCGCGTGCCGGTCGTACCAGGCGAGCAGGGCGGATCGGATTTCGGCGACGGGCGGCATCGAGCGGGCTATATAGGGGCATGCGACGTCCCCTGCCCACGGAGCGCGAGGCGCTGGAGATCCTGGCCGCGCGCCGCACCCGGCCCGCCCCGCGCCCGGCGCCCCGGGTCGGCCGCGCCCTGACCGGCCTCATCAAGGAGCTGGACGGCCGGTTCGGTCAGGGCTCGGGCGCCCTGGAGAGCCGCTGGGTCGAGATCGTTGGCGAGCAGCTGGCCCGCGTCTCCCGCCCCCAGAAGCTGACGAAGGGGCGCGGCGGGTCCGGCGGGGTGCTGGAGCTGCGCGTGCCCGGCCCGGCGGCGCTTCTGGTCCAGCATCAGGCGGCCGAGATTCTCCAGCGCGTGAACCTGTTCCTCGGCGAGGGCGCGGTCGAGCGCCTGCGCATCGCCCAGGGCCCGATCAAGCCGCTCGCCGCCGCGGCGAAGCCCGCGCCGCGCCCGTCCCGCCCCCCGCCGCTCTCGGCGGCCGACGAAGCCGCGCTGAGGGCCGAGGTCGCCGGCGCGCCGCCCGGGCTCAAGGACGCGCTGGAGGCGCTGGGCCGCGCCGTCCGGTCGCGCGAGACAGGACGGCGTTGACAAACCTTCGCCGCACCTGTCAGCGATGCCGGTGAACGCGCGAGTCCAGGCAGGAGCCGCGCGAACCTCAGTCATACCTTCTTTCGGGGGCGCCCCATGACCGACCGCAAGTTCCGCTTCGCCGCCATGAGCCGTCGCGCCGCCGTGACGGGGGCCGCCCTCGCCGCCATGGCCGCCCTCGCCTCGTGCAGCCCGGGCGGCGGCGCGGGCGCGGCCGAGGGCGACATGGCCCTGGGCGCCGGTCCCGATGCGAAGGTCACGGTGGTGGAGTACGCCTCGGTCACCTGCGGCGTCTGCGCGGCCTGGAACACCCAGGTGTGGCCGGCCTTCAAGGAGAAGTACGTCGACACCAACCAGGTGCGCTACGTCTTCCGCGAGTTCCCGACGCCGCCCGCCGACGTCGCCACCGCCGGCTTCCTGATCGCGCGCTGCGCCGGCGAAGACCAGTATTTCAACGTGATCCACGCCATCATGGACAGCCAGCGCGAGTGGCAGGCGGGCACCCCGCCCCGTCAGTCGCTGCTGCGCATCGCCCAGGAGGCCGGGCTGTCGCAGGACGAGTTCCAGCAGTGCGTCACCGACCGGGAGGCCATCGCCGCCGTCGAGGAGCGCGTCCAGGCCGCGATCGCCCAGGGGGTGAACGGCACGCCGACCTTCTTCGTCAACGGCGAGCGGGTCAGCGATCCGTCGCTCGAGGGCTTGTCCACGGTGATCGACGCCGCCCTGGCCGAAGGCTGAGGCGCATGAGAGCGGTCGTGTTCGCCGCCGCTCTGGCGCTGGCCCCGGCGGCGACGGCGCAAACCCAGCCGGCGGTTCCGCCGGTGACGGCGACCGACCGGGTGATGGGCTCGCCGGACGCCCCGGTGACGATCGTCGAATACGCCTCGTTCACCTGCCCGCACTGCGCCGACTTCCACACCCGCGTGCTGAGCGAGATCAAGAGCCGCTACATCGCCACCGGGCGCGCGCGGCTGGTCTATCGCGACTTCCCCACGGCGCCCGCCGCCCTGTCGGAGACCGCGTCGCGGGTGGCGCGGTGCGCGGCGCCGGAGGCCTATTTCGACGTCGTCGACAGCCTGTTCGGCGGCCAGGCGACGATGCGGAACGGCGGCGATCCGAACGCCTGGCTGAGCGCGGCGGTGCGTCAGGCCGGTCGTCCCGCGCACGACGTCCTGGCCTGCGTCTACGCTCCGGAGACGGAGGCCGAACTCACGGCGATGGTGGAGGCGGCCTGGAACGCCGGCGTCACCGGCACCCCCACCCTCATCGTCGACGGCGAGGTCGTCCCCGCCACGCTCGAAGCCCTGACCGCCGCGATCGAGACGCGCCTCGCGGCCGGCCGCGCCGCCGGGGCGCCCTAGGGGCCGATGCAGTTCCAGCGGCTGAGGCTGGTCGGCTTCAAGTCCTTCGTCGACCCGACGGAGCTCTTCATCGAGCCCGGCCTGACCGGGGTCGTGGGACCGAACGGCTGCGGCAAGTCCAACGTGCTGGAAGGGCTGCGCTGGGTCATGGGGGCCAACTCGGCCAAGGCCATGCGGGGCCAGGGCATGGACGACGTGATCTTCGCCGGCGCCTCGGGCCGTCCGCCCCGCAGCCACGCCGAAGTTCAGCTGACCATCGACAACGCCGCCCGGCGCGCGCCCCAGCCCTTCACCGACGCGGCGGTGCTGGAGGTGTCGCGCCGCATCGATCGCGGCCAGGGCTCGACCTACCGGATCAACGGCAAGGAGGTGCGCGCCCGCGACGTGCAGCTCCTGTTCGCCGACGCCTCGACCGGCGCGAACTCCCCGGCCCTGGTGCGTCAGGGACAGATCTCGGAGCTGATCGCCGCCAAGCCGCAGAACCGGCGGCGCATCCTGGAGGAGGCCGGCGGGGTCTCCGGCCTGCACACCCGCCGGCACGAGGCCGAACTCCGCCTCCGGGCGGCCGAGGCCAATCTGGAGCGGCTGGACGACATCGGGCGCGAGCTGGAGACGGCGCTGACCCGGCTCAAGCGCGAGGCGCGTCAGGCCGAGAAGTACAAGAAGATCTCCGCCGAGATCCGCGCCTTGCAGGCCTCGCTGCTGTGGGTGCGCTGGAACGATGCGCGCGCGACGGCCGAGACGCTGAGGGACGAGCTCGCCCAGGCCGACCGGCTGGTGGCCGAGGCGACGGCCGCCGCCGCCCGGGCCCAGACCGAGGCCCTGAAGGCCCAGGAGGCGATGAAGCCGGCGCGCGAGGAGGACGCGGTGGCCGCCGCCGTCCTGCATCGCGCGACCCTGGAGCGGGACCGGCTGGACATGGCCGAGCAGGCCGCCCGCGCCGAGGTCGATCGGCTGAAGGCCGAGCTGGACCGCATCGCCGCCGACACCGCCCGCGAGACGGCGATGAACGAGGACGCGAGCGTCGAGCTGAAGCGCCTCGACGACAGCCTGACCGCCCTCAGGGGCGAGATCGCCGCGGCGCCTCAACGAGGACCGGAGCTGGAAGCCGCCATGCAGGCGGCCGAGGCCGCGCGGGCCGAACGCGATGCGGAGGTGGAGCGTCTGGCCGGAGCGCTGGCGGCCGCCGAGGCGCGGGTCAACGCCGAGGCCGCGCGGCGTCGAGACGCCGACGCCCGCCTGGCGCGCGCCGAACAGGCCGTGGCGAACGCTGAACGGGAGCGCGAGGCGCTGGGCCCCTTGCAGACCCCTGAGGTCGAGGCCGCCCGCGCCGCGCTGGACCAGGCGCTGTCGGACCTGCGGGCCGCCCGCGACGCTGTGGAGGCGGGCGAGGCGCGCCGCTCGGAGCTGGCCGCCGCGGAACAGGCGACCCGCGCCGCCGCCCGTCAGGCCGAGGACCGGCTGGGACGGCTGGAGACCGAGGCGCGGGGGCTGGCCCAGCTGCTGACGTCCACACGACGGGAACATGCGCCGGCGCTGGACAGGGTGTCGGCGGCCAAGGGCCATGAGGCGGCGCTGGCGGCGGCGCTGGGGGATGATCTGGACGCGGCGCTGGACCCCGCGGCCGCCGCCCACTGGGCCGGAGCCGAGCCGCCCACGCCCAGCTGGCCCGCCGGGGTCACGCCCCTGACCGAGCGGGTTCAGGCCCCGCCCCAACTGGCCGCGCGCCTGGCCATGTGCGCGGTGGCGCCGCGCGACCGCGTGGCGGACTTGGCGAAGGCTCTGCCCGTCGGGGCGCGTCTGGTGACCGTGGAGGGCGACCTCTATCGCTGGGACGGCTACGTCGCGCGCGCCGAGGCGCCCAAGCCGGCCGCCGTCCGCCTGGCCCAGCGCACGCGGCTGGCGGACCTGGAGGCCGAGGTCGATCAGGCCAAGCCGGGCCTGAAGACGGCGCAGGAGGCGCTCGCCTCGGCCGTCGCGTCGCTGCGCGCCGCCGAAGACGAGCTTAAGACGCTGAGGAAGGCGCCCGCCGACGCTGAGCGCGCGGTGGCGACGGCGCGGGACCGCCACGAGGCCCTGGCGCGGGATCAGGCGCGCCGCGAGGCGCGCGCCCAGGCGCTGGACGAGACCCTGATCCGGCTGCGCGAGGAGCTGGACGCCGCGCGCGTGGCGCAGGCGGAAAGCGCCGCCGGCGACGCCCCGACCGAGACCCTGACCGCCATGCGGATCGAGCTGGAAGCGGCCCGGAGCGCGGCGGCCGAGGCGCGTCAGGCCGCCGCCGCCGCCCGCGCCGCCCGCGACGCCGAGCAGCGCGACCACCAGCAGCGCGAGCAGCGGCTGAGCGGGCTGGAGCGCGCCCGCGACGGCTGGGTCGCGCGGGGCCGCGACAGCGCCGCCCGCATCGAGGCGCTGGAGGCCGAGCGTGTTCGCGTCGAGGCCCAGGCCGCCGCCGCCAGGGCCCAGCCCGAGGCGCTGGCCGAACAGCGCGGCAGGCTGATGGACGCTCTGGTCGCCGCCGAGACGCGGCGCAAGGCCGCCGCCGACGCCCTGTCGGTCGCCGAGGGCGAGGCGTCGGAGGCCGACCGCCTGACGCGCGCCGCCGAGGCCGAGGCCGGCCGGGCGCGGGAGGCGCGAGCGGGCCTCGCCGCCCACGCCGAGGCGGCGGCCGAAAAGCTGGCCGAGGCCGACCGGCAGGTGCGCGAGACCTCCGGCCTGACGCCCGAGGCGCTGGGCCAGAAGCTGATCGACGACGCGGTCGCTCGCCCCCCCGACGCGGCCGGCGCCGAGAACCTGCTCTACGGACTTGAGCGCGAGCGTGAACAGCTCGGGGCCGTCAACCTGCGCGCCGAGGACGAGGCGAACGAATACGCCGAGCGGCTGGAGACCATGCGCGGCGAACGCGCCGACCTGACCACCGCCATCGCCAAGCTGCGCGACGGCATCGACGAGCTGAACGCCGAGGGGCGTGAACGCCTGATCGCCGCCTTCGACGTCATCAACGACAACTTCAAGACCCTGTTCGAGGCCCTGTTCGACGGCGGCCAGGCGGAGCTGAAGCTGGTGGAGTCCGACGATCCGCTGGAGGCGGGCCTGGAGATCTTCGCCTGCCCGCCCGGCAAGCGCCTGTCGGTCATGAGCCTGATGTCCGGCGGCGAGCAGGCCCTGACGGCGGCGGCGCTGATCTTCGCGGTGTTCCTGGCCAACCCGGCCCCGGTCTGCGTGCTGGACGAGGTGGACGCGCCGCTCGACGACGCCAACGTCGACCGCTTCTGCCGCATGCTGCACGAGATGCGGAAACGCACCGACACCCGCTTCCTCGTCATCACCCACAACCCGGTGACCATGAGCCGGATGGACCGGCTGTACGGCGTCACCATGCCGGAACGCGGCGTGTCCCAGCTGGTCAGCGTCGACCTGAAGCAGGCCGAGACGCTCGTCGCGTGACCTGACGACGCTGTCGCGCTAGTCAGCCGCCCATGATCGAGCCCCCCGTCGTCATTCTGGACCGGTCCCAGCTGGCCGAGAACATCGGCGCGGCCGCGCGCGTCATGGCCAACTTCGGGCTGGAGCGACTGCGCCTCGTCGCGCCGCTCAAGGGCTGGCCGCAGGAGCGCGCCTGGGCGACCGCGTCGGGCGCGGACTGGATTCTGGAGGGGGTTGAGGTCTTCGACACCGTGGCCGAGGCCGTGGCCGACCTGAACGTCGTCTTCGCCACCACCGCCCGGCCGCGCGAGACGCGCCAGCCCGTCCGCACCCCCCGCGAGGCGGCGAAGGTGCTGTTCGAGGAAGCGTCTCGCGGCCTGAAGACCGGCCTGCTGTTCGGCGGCGAGCGCACGGGACTGGAGACGCCGGACGTCGCCCTCTGCCAGGGCATCGTCACAATCCCCATCGACCGCCGCCACCATTCCCTGAACCTGGCGCAGGCGGTGTCGATCAACGCCTACGAGTGGCGCACCACCCTCCAGGACGCGCCGCCTCCTGCCTTCCGCGACGCCGATCCGCCGGCGCGGGGCGAGCTGATCATCGGCATGTTCGAGCATCTGGAAAAGGAACTGGACGAGGCCGGCTTCTTCTTCCCGCCCGAGAAGCGGCCCTCGATGGTCCGGAACCTGCGCGTCATGCTGGGCCGGTCCCAGATGTCGGAACAGGAGGTGGCGACCTTTCGCGGGGTGATCCACGCCCTGTCCAAGGGTCGCGGGCAGCGCCTGCAGAAGCTGCTGGAGAAGCGGGGCGAGCCCTCCGAGGGTTGATCCTGCGGCCGAACGGCCTTAGGACCCGCGCCGTTGGGGAGTAGCTTCCGGCGCCCACAAACAGCCGGGGTCGCGTCAACACACTCGTCGTCGGGGCCCGTACCCGCCGCGTGGCGCGATCAGCGGACCACCGTCCGTCTAGCGAGACCAGCGTGCTTCGCCTGGGCCACCGGATGCCCGGCGAACGCGCTGTCGTCTGCGTCCGGCGGAGTTCGCGTCCATGTTCATGAGTCCGTTTTCGATCGCCGTGCTGTCGCTCAGCATGTCGGCCGACGCCTTCGCCGCGTCCGTGGGCCGGGGCGCCGCGCATCGTCCCGCCTTCGCCACCGCCGTGCGCGGCGGTCTGGTGTTCGGTCTGATCGAGGCCTTGACCCCCATCGTCGGCTGGGCGCTGGGCGTCGCCGCCGCCGGGATGGTGGAACAGATCGACCACTGGATCGCCTTCACGCTTCTGGGCGCGGTCGGCGCCAAGATGATCTGGGAGGCGACGCGACCGGCCGGGACCTATGACGAGAGCGCCGCCGCCCGGCGCGGTCTCGTCGCCCTCGTCGCCACGGCGATCGGCACCAGCATCGACGCGGCCGCCATCGGCGTCGGCCTGGCCTTCATCGGCGCCAACATCTGGCTCATCGCCGTCGCGATCGGCTTCACCACCTTCGTCGCCACCACCGCCGGCATGATGATCGGCAGGGTGGTGGGCGCGCGCTTCGGAAGGATCGCCGAGCTGATCGGCGGCGTCGCGCTGATCCTGATCGGCTGCGCCATCCTGGTGGAGCACCTGGGCCTGATCTGATCAGTAGAGGGTGTCGAGGAAGGCGGGCACGGTCTCCGTGGCGGGACCATAGACACCCTCTACGAACAGGCGACGTCCCGTCGTGGGCTCCAGATTGATCTCCACCGTCCGCGCGCCGGCGAACCGCGCGGCCTGCACGAAGCCCGCCGCCGGATAGACCGCGCCC
The DNA here is from genome assembly GCF_042434805.1 of Brevundimonas balnearis. Lineage (NCBI taxonomy): Bacteria > Pseudomonadati > Pseudomonadota > Alphaproteobacteria > Caulobacterales > Caulobacteraceae > Brevundimonas > Brevundimonas balnearis. The sequence goes on from NZ_JBHLSW010000007.1 coordinate 149,579, forward strand.
GAGGTCCCGATCGACAGGAACAGGTCGCAGGCCTGAAGCGCCGCCTCGATCCGGTCCATCTCCAAGGGGGTCTCGCCGAACCAGACGATATGCGGCCGCAGCCTCCCCTGCGGATGATGCGGCGACGGGTGATCGGCCTCGAGATCCTCACGCCAGTTGCAGACCATGTCCGACGCCGTGCAGCGCGCCTTCAGAAGCTCGCCGTGCATGTGGATCAGCTCGAAGCCCGGTCCAGGCGCGATCTCGGCATGGGCCCGGTCATGAAGGTCGTCGACGTTCTGCGTGACCAGGGTCAGCCGCCCCGGATGCCTCGCCGCGAACCGGGCGATGGCCAGATGCGCCGCGTTCGGACGAACGGTCGCCAGCTGCGCCCGGCGGGCGTTGTAGAAGGCCTGGACCTTCGCCGGATCGCGGACGAAGGCCTCGGGCGTCGCCACGTCCTCGACGCGGTGGCCCAACCACAGACCGTCGGCGTCGGCGCGAAAGGTGGGGACGCCGGATTCGGCCGAGATGCCCGCTCCGGTCAGAATGACGATGTTCCTGTGCCTCATCCCGCTGATGTGCCCCGGCTTGCGGCCCGCGCCTAGAGGCCCAGCAAATCGCGCCAGCGCCAGGTTGCGGCCCTGAGCGCCAGTCGGGGCGCGCCGGGATCGGCCGCGGCGGCCAGCACCACGGTCCCGCGCACCAGCTCCTCGCGACAGGCGCGGGGCGCGAAGCCGACCTCCACCGCGATGGCCTGACGCACGCCCGCCAGTCCTTTGCCGGCCTCGCCAGGGCTTTGCAGCCAGTCCCCATCCCACACCAGAACCGCGTCGGAGGCGCCGCCCCGGCCCGCGAGCGACGCGGCGACGGCGGTTCGGATGTCGGCGTCAGCCGCCAGCGCTCTCTCGAGCCGGGCGACCATGTCGCAGTCGCCGCCGCGCCCGCCGGGGCCGCCGCCGCCGCCCTGCCCGCTCCCGGCTCCGCCCGGGCCCCCGCTCGCGCGCAGAGCGCCGGCCAGCTGCGCGCCGCCCAGGATCGGCAGATCCGGAGGTCCGACGGGTCCCGGCGCTACAGCCGGGACCGGCGATTCGGGCGGCGGCGTCCGCACGATTCGTCGCGGCGTGGGGCGAGGCGGCTCAGGTCTCGGCGTTGGCGCGGTCGCTTCGACAGCCGGCGCGGGTTCGGATGCGGCCCGCGCATCGCCCTCAGGCGCCGGCTCCGCCACTGGATCAGGAGCCCGCGCCGGGGGCTCGAGGCGCACCTGGATGGGCGCGGGCGACGGCTGCGGCGGCGGCGGCGCCCGCCAGCCGGACATGACCAGCAGCGCCGCCTGAACGGCCGCCACGCCCGCGACGATCAGGGTGGCCCGCGCACGTCGGCCGCTCCGTCGCGGCGCCTCGAAGGGTCGGCGCATGCGGCCTTGGCCATCAGGGATCATGGTGGAGAAGAAAATCGACTTGCCGCGTCAGTATCGTGGCGACCGCAGTGTGCGGCGAAACGACTAGCGCTGCCGTTCCGATCCAGTAAACCGCGCTTGACGTCGATCGTCGCGAACAACGTCCTGTCGCCTCCCATTGTTCCTCGCCGAACAAGATTATTGCGATACAGTTCGTTATCTTACAGTCAAGCTGACGCATTCATGCCCCAAGGTCGTCATGACCGCGCCCATCGGACCTCACCTTGTCGTGACCTGCGCGTGAGGCCGGCTGTCGCGCCCCGGCGATCAAGGAGACATGTGTTGACCCGATCCAAACTTCGCACCGCCGTGACCGCCGGCGTGCTGCTGTCGGTGGGGCTCGTCGCCTCTGGCTGCGCCAGCCACCGTTTCGTGCGTGATCAGGTGGCCGTGGTGGACGACCGCGTCACCACCGTGGACGGCCGCGTGACCCAGGTGGAAGGCACGGCCGGCCAGGCGCTGGAGCGCGCCAACGCCGCCCATGTCCTGGCCGAGGGCAAGTTCTTGTATGAGGTCGTGCTGTCCGACGACTCGGTGAAGTTCCCCACCGACGCCAGCCAGCTGTCGCCGGAGGCCGAGCAGCGTCTGGCCGAGTTGGCCCAGCGCCTGCGCGCCGAGAACCGCAACGTCTATCTGGAGATCCAGGGTTTCACCGACGCGACCGGCCCGGAATCCTATAACGACCGCCTGGGCGAACAGCGGGCGGAGGCCGTGCGCCGCTATCTGAACCAGCAGGGCGTGGCCCTGAACCGGATGGCGACGATCTCCTATGGCGAGGAACAGCCGGTGGCTCCGAATGACACCGCGGAGGGCCGCGCCCAGAACCGTCGCGTGGCGATCGTCGTCCTGACCTGATCGTCGCACTGGCGCCTCGCCGCGCCAGCCCCTAAGCGTCGGTCGGGTCGAACGAGTCGACCCGACCGACGAGAGGGATTGAGATGAAGACCCGCGCCGCCGTCGCCTTCGAGGCCAAGAAGCCGCTCGAGATCGTCGAGCTCGACTTGGAAGGCCCCCGCGCGGGCGAGGTGCTGGTCGAGATCAAGGCGACGGGCGTCTGCCACACCGACGCCTACACCCTGGACGGGCTGGACTCGGAAGGCATCTTTCCGAGCATCCTGGGCCACGAGGGCGCAGGCGTGGTGGTCGAGGTGGGGCCGGGCGTGACCAGCGTCGCCGCCGGCGACCACGTCATCCCGCTCTACACCCCGGAATGCCGCCAGTGTAAGTCGTGCCTCAGCCGCAAGACGAACCTGTGCACCGCCATCCGCGCCACCCAGGGCAAGGGGCTGATGCCCGACGGCACGTCGCGCTTCAGCTACAAGGGTCAGGCGATCGCCCACTACATGGGCTGTTCGACCTTCTCGAACTACACCGTCCTGCCCGAGATCGCGGTGGCCAAGATCAGGAAGGACGCCCCCTTCGACAAGGCCTGCTACGTCGGCTGCGGCGTGACGACGGGCGTCGGCGCGGTGGTCAATACGGCCAAGGTCGAGCCGGGTGCCAACTGCGTCGTGTTCGGCCTGGGCGGCATTGGGCTGAACGTCATCCAGGGGCTGAAGATGGTCGGGGCCGACATGATCGTCGGCGTCGACATCAATCCGTCGAAGGAGGAATGGGGCCGTCGCTTCGGCATGACCCACTTCGTCAACCCCAAGGACCATGGGGACATCGTGGCTCATCTGGTCGAGCTGACCGGGGGCGGGGCGGACTACACCTTCGACTGCACCGGCAACACCACCGTCATGCGTCAGGCGCTGGAGGCCTGTCACCGGGGCTGGGGCGAGAGCGTCATCATCGGCGTGGCGGAAGCCGGCAAGGAGATCGCGACGCGCCCGTTCCAGCTGGTCACCGGCCGCGTCTGGCGCGGCTCGGCCTTCGGCGGCGCGCGGGGGCGGACCGACACGCCGCGCATCGTCGACTGGTACATGGACGGCAAGATCGAGATCGACCCGATGATCACCCACACCTTGCCGCTGGAGCGCATCAACGAGGCCTTCGACCTGATGCACGCGGGCGAGAGCATCCGCAGCGTGGTCGTTTTCTAGTTCGTTGCAATGAAAAACTTACTCGGCTAGCGTCGCGGGACAACAGGGAGTGAGACCGCCATGTTCACCCACGTCACCGTCGGGGCCAACGACGTCGAGGCGTCGCGCCGTTTCTATGACGCAGCCCTGGGCGCGCTGAGTATCGACCCTGCCAGCGGGCCCGACGCCATGGGCCGTTACTGGTGGCGAACCCGCATGGGAGCCTTCGCCATCGGCAAGCCCATCGACGGCGAGCCCGCCTGCCACGCCAACGGCGGCACCATCGGCTTCCACGCCAGGACGCCGGAGATGGTCCAGGCCTTCCACGACGCCGGCGTCGCCGCCGGCGGCAAGGCCATCGAGGACCCGCCCGGCGAGCGCAACGGGCCGTTCGGCACGCTGATCCTGGCCTATCTGCGCGACCCCTCGGGCAACAAGATCTGCGCCATGCATCGGCCGGGGTGAGCTTCAGGAGCCCGGAAAGGTCAACGCCCTCGCCAGCACGACCTCGTTCTCCGTGACGCTGTAGTCGCCGAGCAGCGAACGCGTCACGACCAGGAAGTGCATCTGGTCGAAGGGCTTCCTGAAACCGTGGTTCTCCGAGAAGAAGAGCGCGGCGCCCTCGGTGCCGAACGTGTGGGAGCCGAAGAAAACGATGGCCCTCTTGCCGGCCTTGAAGGGGTTCGGACAGGCGACGATCACCCCGACGTCGCGGGCCAGCTTGCCGTCGATGATCTCAGGCTCGAACCTTTCGCCATCGACGACGATCGCGTTCTTCTCGCCGATGCTCAGCTTCAGGATCGCTGCGTGTTCCTTGAGAATGCGGGCGGTCAAGGCGTTGGTGTGGGGCCCGCCGACCACGATGAGATGCTTGCAGCGAGCCGCGTCCGTGACCTCCTCGGACATGAAGACCTGATCCATCGCCCGGTTCGGAAAGGCTTTGTAGAAGGCGCGATTGAGATAGCTCAGCGCTTTCACCTGACCGGCCCCCGTGGCGAAGCGCACGTGTCCCGGCTGCTGGTCCCGGATCGTCGTGGAGGTGACGACGGCCACGTCGTCGGCGCTCATCGGCCGCCAGAGGCGGCGATAGCGGCCCAGCTCCCAGAACTGCCGACGTCCGAACTGAAGCGCCGCCATGAAGACGGCCGTGATCGCCCCCGCGATCAGGTTCGATTGCACGTCACCCGGCAGATCGCCCAGCATCCACGCCCCCTCGTCCACACTGCAGCATAGCCAGCGAGCCGGAGGCGTCCAATGATCCTGATGTGGACGTCGGACCGTCCCGACCGGTAGGGGAACGGCCATGGAAATCGTCAAGCATCACGCCGTCCATGGCGGCACGCTCCGCTATCTGAAGCACCACAGCGCCGTGACCGGCACGCCCATGACGCTGTCGGTCTTCACGCCGCCGGGGGAAGGCCCTTTCCCCCTCGTCATCTGGTTGTCGGGCCTGACCTGCACAGAGGACAACTTCACCACCAAGGCCGGCGCCTATCGCCGGGCGGCGGAGTTGGGGCTGATCGTCGTCGCGCCGGACACCTCGCCACGCGGGGAGGGCGTGGCGAACGATCCCGCCTATGACCTGGGCCAGGGCGCCGGCTTCTACGTCGATGCGACCGAAGCCCCCTGGGCCCCGCATTTCCGAATGGAGAGCTACGTCGTCGAGGAGCTGATCCCCCTCATCGACGGGGCGTTTCCGACCACCGGGACGCGCGCCATCTTCGGCCACTCCATGGGCGGGCACGGGGCGCTGACCCTGGCGCTGAACCACCCGGAGCTCTTCCGGTCCGTCTCGGCTTTCGCGCCGATCAGTTCGCCGACTCGCTGCCCTTGGGGCGAGAAGGCGCTGGGCGCCTATCTGGGTTCCGACCGCAGCCGTTGGGCGCGGCACGACGCCGCGCTGCTGATCCAGGCCGGCGCGGCGAAGGGTCGCTTCGACGACATCCTCGTCGATCAGGGGGACGCGGACGGCTTCCTTGCGGAACAGCTCAAGCCGCATCTTTTGGTCGAGGCGGCGGAGGCGGCGGGCCAAAAGCTGACTCTGCGGATGCAACCGGGCTACGACCACAGCTATTTCTTCATGGCCAGTTTCGTCGACCACCATCTGACGTTTCACGCAGAGCGGCTGCGTTGATCGGGAACGGTTTGGCGCGGGTTGGCTTCAAGCCGGATGCGCCTATCTGAGGCGGACCCAGCCATCCAGAACAGGAGTCTCCCCATGGCCTTCACCCTGCCGCCCCTGCCCTACGCCTATGACGCGCTGGAGCCGGCCATCGACAAGGAGACGATGACCTTCCACCACGACAAGCACCACCAGACCTACGTCGACAACCTGAACAAGGCGGTGGATGCCGACGCGAACCTGCAGGGCAAGTCGCTGGAAGAGCTGTTCGCCTCGATCTCCGGCCTGCCCAAGGCGGTACGCAACAACGGCGGCGGCCACTGGAACCATGCCCTGTTCTGGGAGCTGCTGGCGCCCGAGGGCCAGACCGGCGCGCCGTCGGCGGAACTCGCCGCCGCGATCGACCGCGACCTGGGCGGCATGGACAAGTTCAAGGAGGCCTTCAACGCCGCCGGCGCCGGCCAGTTCGGCTCGGGCTGGGCCTGGCTGATCGTCCAGGACGGCAAGCTGAAGGTCACCTCGACCCCGAACCAGGACAATCCCCTGATGGACGTGGCGGACGAAAAGGGCGCCGTCGTGCTGGGCGCCGATGTCTGGGAACACGCCTACTATCTGAAGTACCAGAACCGCCGTGCCGACTACCTGAAGGCCTTCTGGTCGGTGGTGAACTGGAACAAGGTCAACGCGCTCTACGCCGCCGCCACGGCCTGACGCCGACGACCCGGAGCGGGGCCGCGACGAAATCTGGCGTCGCGGCCTAGCTTCGCGAGAGACCTCGCCTATGTCTCCCCGGCGAAGGTCCGCACAGGGAGGCTCACCGATCATGCTGCACTTCAAACTGGCGCTCGCCGCCGCCGCGCTGGGCGCCGTGCTGGCCGCCTGCTCGCCCGCGCCGGAGGCCGAGACCACCGAAGCGGCCACGGCCATCGCCGAAAGCGCGGACGTGCATTCGTTCACGGTCGGCGAGCTTCAGCTGGCGGCGCTTCGCGACGGCGGCATGACGGGCGTACCGAACGACAACACCGTGCTGGCCGTGGACCGCACCCCGGAGGAGGTGGCGGCGGTTCTGACTGCGGCGGGCCTGCCCGGGGACAGCTTCGACCTGTCGATCCAGCCTCTGCTGGTGCGCGACGGCGAGCGCGTGGTGCTGATCGACGCGGGCGGTGGAGCCAGCATGGGCGCCAACGCGGGCAAGCTCGGCGCCTCGCTGGCGGCCGCGGGGGTGGAGCCGGGCCAGATCACCGACGTCCTGATCTCGCATGGCCACGGCGATCACGTCGCGGGTCTGGTCGACGGCTCGGGGGCCCTGACCTTCCCCAACGCCACCATCCGCCTGGCGGCGGCGGAGTGGACCGCGATCCAAGCCGATGCCCAGCTGGCCCAGCTGGTCGCCGCCATCTCGCCGAAGGTTGAGACCTTCCAGCCCGGCGCACAGGTGACACCGTCCATCACGGCCTACACGATCGACGGCCACACCCCCGGCCACACCGGCTATCTGATCGCGTCCGGCGGCGAGCGGCTGCTCTACGTCGGCGACATGGTGCACCACCATGTCATTTCGGTTCAGCGCCCGACCTGGACCATCGCCTTCGACGGCGACGAAGCGGTCGCCGAGGCCAGCCGGCAGGCCGTTCTGGCGCGCGCGGCGGACGAGAACCTGCGGGTCTATGCGGTGCACTTCCCCTTCCCGGGCCTGGGCCGTATTCAGCGTCAGGGCGACGGCTTCGCCTGGTCGCCGGAGTCCTGAGCCGGACTTGACCTGCCGGGGGCGGGCCGCCATAAGGCCCGCTTTCTCGCGCCGGCCCCGGTCGTGCGCGGGTTTTGACACGGATGATGCGTGGACCGCCGTTGAGATCGCTTTCCCAATACCGGGAATGCCGGGCCGCATCGAGTTGAAGAGAACGACATGTCGAAGCGCCACAGCGCCAAGTACAAGATCGACCGCGCCATGGGTGAAAACCTGTGGGGCCGGTCCAAGTCCCCGGTCAACAAGCGCAGCTACGGCCCCGGCCAGCACGGTCAGCGCCGCAAGTCCAAGGTTTCCGACTTCGGCCTGCAGCTGAAGGCCAAGCAGAAGCTGAAGGGCTACTACGGCAACATCACCGAGAAGCAGTTCTCGCGCACCTACGCCGAGGCCGCGCGCCGCAAGGGCAACACCTCGGAGAATCTGATCTCGCTGCTCGAGGCGCGCCTGGACGCGGTGGTCTATCGCGCCAAGTTCGTGCCGACCGTCTGGGCCGCGCGCCAGTTCGTGAACCACGGCCACATCCTGGTGAACGGCAAGAAGGTGAACATCGCCTCCTACCGCGTGAGGGCCGACGACGTGATCTCGGTGAAGGAAAAGTCCCGCAGCATGGCGCTGGTGCTCGAAGCCCAGCAGTCGTCGGAGCGTGACGTGCCGGATTACCTCGAGCTGGGCGACCGCGGCTTCTCGGTCCGCTTCGTCCGCGCGCCGGAACTGGCCGACGTGCCGTATCCGGTGAAGATGGAGCCGAACCTGGTCGTCGAATATTACGCCTCGTAAACGACGCTACGGCGAGAGTGACGAAGGGCCCCGGAGCGATCCGGGGCCCTTTTTCGTGCCCATGAGGCAAGCTTCACTTGCGTTTTATGTAAAGCGTGCTTTCCATAAGCCCCTCGGCTGGAGGACCCCGACATGGATCGACGCGACTTCATCATCGCCGGCGGCGCGACGCTGGCGGCGCCCGCCGGCGCCCGGGCCCGGACCCAGTCGACGGGCTGGACCCAGCTGCCGACCGAACCCTATCGGGGCAAGCAGGACGACATCGCCTTCGTCGACCGGCGACACGGGTGGTACGGCAACGGACAGGGCAAGCTGTTCCGCACCGAGGACGGCGGCGACAGCTGGACCCAGGTGCTGGATCGGCCCGGAACCTTCGCGCGCGCGCTGGGGTTCGTCGACGCCCAGCTCGGATTCCTCGGCAACATCGGGCCCGACTACTTCCCGGGCGTGACCGACGCCACGCCGCTGTATCGCACCCGCGACGGCGGGCTGAGCTGGGAGCCCGTCGCCATCGAGGGCCCGGCGGTGAAGGGTGTCTGCGCCATCGACGTGCACCGCCAGCCGTTCATCAACGCCGGCGTTCTGGATCATCGGGTGACGCTCAGGGCCGGCGGTCGTGTCGGCACGCCGGCCTTCCTCGCGACGTCGCGGGACCTCGGCGAGACCTGGACGTCGGAGGACATGTCCGCCCACACCGCGATGATCCTGGACGTGCTGTTCGTCTCGGACCAGGTCGGCTCCATCTGCGGCGCCACCGACGGCGACGTCAGCCGGTCCCGCGCGCGGATCCTGCGCACCGCCGACGCAGGGCGCACCTGGGCCACCGTCCATGAGGGCACGCGTCCGTGGGAGCTGACCTGGAAGGCCAGCTTCCCGACGCCCGAGATCGGCTACGTCACCGTCCAGAGCTACAATCCCGACGCCGCCGCCAGCGCGCGATATGTCGCGAAGACGACGGACGGGGGGCTGACCTGGACCGAGATTCCGCTGATCGACGACGCCCGCGTCCGCGCGTTCGGCATCGGCTTCGTCGACCCTGACCATGGCTACGTCGGCGCCGTCCCCGGCGGGTTCGAGACGCGGGACGGCGGCCGGACCTGGACCGCTGCCGGCTTCGGTCCGGCGGTCAACAAGGTGCGCGTCGTCCGCGACGAGACCGGGACGTCCGTCTTCGCCATCGGAGCCCAGGTCCACAGGCTCGATCTGTGACCGGGTTCAGGCCCGCTGAAACTTCGGCAGCATGTCCGCCGGAATACGGGCCGGTCTCAGCGTCCGCGCGTCGACCAGGCACCATTCCGAGACGCCCTGGGCGCAAAGCCGCCCCTCGCCGTCCTCGATGCGGACATAGCGGTTGAAGCGAGGGCCGTCGGGGTCACCGACCCAGGTGCGGGCGACCACGCCGGTCGCCTCGGGCCCGATCCCGCGCAGGTAATCGACCTCATGGCGCAGCGCGACCCAGGACCATCGGGTCCGCGTCGCCAGGTCGAAGCGGGCGTTCCAGTGCGCGGTCCCGGCTTCCTGCAGCCAGCCGACGTAGACCACGTTGTTCACGTGCCCGTTGTCGTCGATGTGCTCCGGCTGGACCGTCAGCGGCACGACGAAGATTTCACGATCGGCCCGCGGCTCCAGCGCCTTGCGGCCCATCAGGCGTCCACGTCGCCGAGCGCCACGCCCTTCTCGGCCATGAGGGTCTGAAGCTCGCCCGACTGGAACATCTCGCGCATGATGTCCGAGCCGCCGACGAACTCGCCCTTCACGTAGAGCTGCGGAATGGTCGGCCAGTCGCTGAAGGCCTTGATGCCCTCGCGCAGGGTGTCGTCCTGAAGCACGTCCACGCCGACGAACGGCGCGCCGAGGTGGTCGAGGATCTGCACCGCCAGCGAGGAGAAGCCGCAGCGCGGCTGGTCCGGCACGCCCTTCATGAACAGCACCACCGGGTGCTCGGCCACGGTCTGGGCGATGAAGGCGTGAGCGGGATTGTCGGCGGCGGTGTCGGTCACGGGCGGGCCCTTTCGGTTCGAGGCGCACCTAGGCGCCCGACAGGCCCGGGTCAAGCGAGGGCGTGAGCGAACATCAGGCCGCGGCGGAGCGGACGCGCGCCATCTCGATCTGGGCCGCGAGCCCCGCCGGCAGGTCGCGCTCCGGCGTGTCGATCAGCGCCATCAGCCGGTCCGAGGTGTCGATATCGACGACGGCGGACGCCACCGCAGGATCGGTCAGGGTGAAGGCCAGGCAGAGCTGCTCCGCCGTCCACCCTTGGATATGGTGCAGGAAAGCGAAGGAATCGGCCGGCCGCTGTTCCGTCGGCGCCTCGGGCCGTCCGGCGCCGAAGCCGAAGAACCCCCGCTTGGGCGGCTCCACGACCGGGCTGGGCCGTCCCCGGCGGGAGATCGCCTCGGGATAGAAGCCGACGGCCAGGACCGCCATGTCGCGATCGCGCGCCTCGCGCATGCGCGCGCGCACCTGCCAGGAGGAGTTCACGTGGTAGGGCGTGATCAGGACGTCGAACGCCCCAGTGGACACATAGGCGTCCATCACCGGTCCGTCGCCGGTGACGCCCAGCATCTTGGCGCGGCCCGAGGAGCGTTGGACCTTGAGCGCCTGAAGGGCCATCTGCGGCAGCTCATCCTCGCCCGGCTGGTCCAGCAAGGCCACATCCACCCAGCCCAGGCCGGACACGTGCAGCACCCGATCGATGGCGTGGGTCAGGCCCTCGGGCGAGAAGTCACGCTCCGAGCCGCGGCGCCCGTCGCCGGCCCCGAGCGTCAGGGTGACGGACACCAGCTCCCGCTCCACGACCGAGAGCGCGTCGCCGACGACCTCAGCCAGCACCGGGTCCGCGCTTTCGAGCACGTAGGCGTTCACGCCCCCTTCGAGGGCCTGGAAGATGAGCTGCCGGGTGTAGTCCGGCCCCCGCATGATCGTGGACGCGCCGAGCTTGACCGTCAGGCTCGAGATGGCCGCGCCGGTCCTGCCGAAGGGGCGATAACGCATGTCAGCCTCCGTTCGCTTCGTCGGGCGTCAGGGTGGTGAGGGCGAGCGCGTGCAGATCACCGCCCATCTTGCCCTTCAGGGCCGCAAAGACCGCCTGGTGACGGCGCACCCGGGGCATGCCGGCGAAGGCCGCGGAGATGACGCGAGCGCGATAGTGATCCCCGTCGCCGGCCAGATCCTCGATCTGGATGTCGGCGTCCGGAAAGGCTTCGGCCAGATCGGCGTGCAGGGCGTCGGCGGTGATGGGCATGGCGGCTCTTTGGACGTCGCCCGCAGGATGGGCCGTAAACCTTAACGCTCGCCTACGCCGGCAGCCCGAGAGCGCGCAGAGCGGCGGGGGCCTTCTCCTTGAACGGGAAGAAGCCTCTGGTCGCCAGCGGCCAGAGGGCCTCGTCCCAGGCCCGGCGAACCTGAACCAGAACGATCCCTTCGCCCGCGAGCACCGGCCGCGCCCGCGCCAGCGCTTCCGCCGTCGGCCCGACCGGGGCGTAGGGCGTGACGATCGTCCTCACCCCGACGGCCTGGGCCGCCGCCATGAGGGCCTCCGGCTCCAAGGCCTCCAGCCGCCGAGCCGGCTGGCGGTACCGCGCCTCGGCCCGCGCCGCCGCGTCGTCCAGGGCGCCGGCCAGAAACGCGCGCGCCGCGTCACCCGCCATCCCGGATCCCGGTTCAGGCGCCAGGATCACGCCCGCCACCTCCCACGGCCCGATCAGGCTTTCCGGCGACAGGTCCTCGGGTGTGATCAGCAGCAGATGCGGCTCGTCCGGCGTCTGGCCAACCGCCGGGGGCAGCGCCCGCGCCGCCGGGATCGGGGCCTCCGTCAGGGGCTCGGCCGCCTTGGCCAAGCCGCTCGGTCGGAACCGCCCCTCGGTGAACTGATCGATGTTTGAGGGCGTCGCAAGATAGATCTTCCCCGCCGTCTGAAGCCCACCTACCCACCGCCATGACAGGGTGTTGGACGCCGGGTCTCCGTCCATCAGATGCCTCAGGAAGAAATCCGCGCCCAGAGTCCACGGCAGCTTCAGGGTGAAGATCCAGATCGAGGCGAACCACATGCGGGCGTGATTGTGCAGCCAGCCGGTCTCGACCAGCTCCCGGGCCCAGTCGTCGAAGCCCTCGATGCCGGTACGCCCCTCCGTCGCCTCCGCCAGCGCTCGGCCGAGGCCCGCATTCGCCTCGACCTCGACCCGCGCCGCGTCCCGCTCGGCGAGATACCGCGTCCAAATGTCCGGCCGCAGCTCCAGCCAGCCCTTCCAGTAGGTGCGCCAGATGACTTCCTGAACGAACTTCTCCGCCGGACGCGGCCCGTGCGCGTCCAGGGCCGCCCGCGCGACCTCTTCTTCCGTGATCAGACGCCGACGCACCCACGGCGACAGCTGCGAGACGGCGTCCTGGCGCCCGGGCCCCCGGTCGGTGTTGCGGCCGGCCGCATAGGCGCGCCCCATGCGCGGCTGAAACGCCGCCATCCGCTCCAGCCCCCCCGCCCGGGTCGGCGTCCAGAGATCGCTCACGCCCGTGCTCCCTCTCGCCGCTTCAGCCACCGCTGCAGCCGGGGGCGCACCTTCAGGAACGACAGATAGAGGCGCTCCATCACCGCCAGCGCCGCGTGGTTCCTCGCCAGCAAACCCAAGGGCCGCAACAGAGGGATGGCCCGCCACATGGCGGCGAAGGCCTCGGCGCCGGACACGAGACGCCCGTCCTCGCGGGCGTGGAAACGGGCGAGCAGCTGGGCGCGGTCGATCGGGCAGGCCCCCTGCCCCGCCGCCACGTCGTGGAAGCGGATCGCTCCGACGCGGTCCAGCCGCCGCATCAGGGCGATCTCGCGCCGGCACAGCGGGCAGTCGCCGTCGAACCACACCTCGACCTCGGGCATGGCGCCTCATACGCCGGGCGCGCGGGGGCCGCGCTGCGACGGAACGTCTGGCCGTATGGCCGGTTGAGCGGCGGCAACCAGGAGCCCATGATGGCGGATACCCGGATTCAGGCCTTGAGCCAGTTCACCCTGTCGGAGACGCCCGACGGCTATCTGATCGAGGTCGAGGGCGACGGCGGCTCCAGCCTCGCGCTCAGCGCGACCCCGGACCAGATCGACGCGATCATCGATGCGCTCGACGCGCTGCTGTCCGACGACGACGCCGTGGCGGACGCGTTCGAGGAAGAGGACCGAGAGGCGTGACGGGCGGCGCGCCCCAAGCCGAGACGCCGAAGCCCGACGATCTGGAGCGTCAGGCCGACGACATCGGCGAGGCCGCTGACGCGCTCGAGGATCAGCTTCCGGTTCAGCAGAACGAGGAGGGCGTGGGGCCGGTCACCGGCGTCGTGCCCTGAGCTCCGGGCGACAATCCGGCCAAGGTGATGCGCTTTGGCCGGAAAGCCTATATGACGCGCGGTTTCCCATTCCTCCCGACGCGCGTCCTCTATCATGGCCAGCCTGAAAGACATCCGCTCGACCTTCCTCGACTTCTTCGAGAGGGACGGCCACCAGAAGATCCACTCCGCGCCCCTGGTGCCGCAGAACGACCCGACCCTGCTGTTCGTCAACGCCGGCATGGTGCCGTTCAAGGACTATTTCACCGGCGCCGCCAAGCCGCCGGCGCCCCGCGCCACGAGCTCGCAAAAGTGCGTCCGCGCCGGCGGCAAGCACAACGATCTGGACAACGTCGGCTACACCGCGCGCCACCTGACCTTCTTCGAGATGCTGGGGAACTTCAGCTTCGGGGATTATTTCAAGGAACACGCGATCGAGCGCGCCTGGGAGCTGGTCACCAAGGACTTCGGTCTGGACCCGAAGCGCCTGCTGGTCACTGTCTATATCGACGACGACGAGGCCGCCGCGATCTGGAAGAAGGTCACGGGCTTTTCCGACGACAAGGTCATCCGCATCGCCGGCTCGGACAACTTCTGGGCCATGGGCGACAACGGCCCGTGCGGTCCGTGCACCGAGATCTTCTGGGACTACGGCGACCACGTCCCCGGCGGCCCTCCGGGCAGCCCGGACGAGGACGGCGACCGGTTCGTGGAGATCTGGAACAACGTCTTCATGCAGTTCGAGAAGGAGAACGACGAGATCGTTCGCAACCTTCCGAAGCCCAGCGTCGACACCGGCATGGGGCTGGAACGCATCGCCAGCGTGCTCCAGGGCAAGAACTCGGTGTTCGACACCGACCTGTTCCAGACGCTGATCCACGCCTCGGCCGAGGCCACCGCGACCGATCCGAACGGCGAGATGGCGGCCAGCCACCGGGTCATCGCCGACCATCTGAGGTCCTCGTCCTTCCTGATCGCCGACGGGGTGACGCCGTCCAACGAAGGCCGGGGCTATGTGCTGCGCCGGATCATGCGCCGCGCCATGCGCCATGCGCACCTGCTGGGCGCTTCGGACCCGCTGATGCACCGGCTGGTGCCGACGCTCGTTTCCGAAATGGGCGAGGCCTATCCCGAGCTGAAGCGCGCCCAGGCCTTCGTCGAGGATACGCTGAAGCAGGAGGAGATTCGCTTCCGCACCACCCTCAGCAAGGGCATGAGCCTGTTCGAGGATGCGGCGAAGGACATGAAGCCCGGCGACATGCTGGACGGCCAGACCGCCTTCACCCTTTACGACACCTACGGCTTCCCCCTGGACCTGACGCAGGACGAGGCGCGCCGCCGCGGCTTCTCGGTCAACGTCGACGGCTTCCAGGACGCGATGGCCCAGCAGCGCGCCCGTTCGCGCGAGCACTGGAAGGGTTCCGGCCAGCAGGCGAACGCCGGCGAGTGGCTGTCGATCCGCGACCGCCTGGGGCCGACGGTCTTCACCGGCTACGACGCCGTCGACGGCTCGGGCGAGGTGCTGGCGATCATGAAGGACGGCCAGGCGGCCGACGCCGCCAACGCCGGCGACATCGTCGAGGTCCTGTTCGACTCCACCCCCTTCTACGCCGAGAGCGGCGGCCAGGCGGGCGATCACGGCACGCTGGAATGGCCCGGCGGCGCGGCCGAGGTCATCGACGTCAAGAAACAGGCGGGCGACCTGCACGTGCTGTCGGCCGAGATCACGTCGGGAACGCTGACCATGGGCGCGCGCGTCGCCCAGCTGGTCGATGCAGAGAAGCGCCGGACCACGCGCGCCAACCACTCCGCCGCGCACCTGGTGCACCAGGCGCTGAAGAACGTGCTGGGCCCCCACGTCGCCCAGAAGGGCCAGCTGGTCGACGCCGAGCGCATGCGCTTCGACTTCAGCCACAACGCCCCGGTCACCGAGGACGAACTGGCCCGCATTGAGGCCGAGGTGAACGCCGTCATCCGCCAGAACATCCCGGCAGAAACGAAACTCATGGCGCCCCAGGCCGCCATCGAGGCCGGCGCCGTCGCCCTGTTCGGCGAGAAGTACGGCGACGAGGTCCGCGTGCTGACGCTCGGCAAGTCGCTGACCGACGACAAGGCTTATTCGGTCGAGCTGTGCGGCGGCACCCACGTCGCCCGCACCGGCGACATCGCCCTGTTCAAGATCGTGTCCGAGACCGGCATCGCCGCCGGCATCCGCCGCGTGGAGGCCCTGACCGGCGAGGCCGCGCGGCTCTATCTGGAAGGCCAGGCCGGGATCGCCCGCAAGCTGGCCCAGGGCTTCAAGGTGCAGCCCGCCGATGTGCCGGCCCGCGTCGATGCCCTGTCGACGAACGTCCGCAGCCTGGAAAAACAGGTCGCCGACCTGAAGAAGCAGCTGGCGCTGGGCGGCGGCTCCGGCGGCAACGCCGCGCCGGAGGAGATCAACGGCGTCAAGCTGATCGCCCGGGTGCTGGACGGCGTCGACGGCAAAGGCCTGCGCGGCGTGGCCGAGGACTTCAGGGTTCAGATCGGGTCTGGCATCATTGTGCTGAACGGAGTCACGGATGGCAAAGTCGCAAATACCGTCGTGGTGACTTCGGACTTGGTCGGGAAGTTTGACGCCAGGGAGCTGGCCAAGACAGCAGTGCTGGCGATGGGTGGTCAGGGAGCCGGCGGCAAGCCGGACTTCGCCCAGGGCGGCGCTCCCGACGGGTCGAAGGCCGAGGCCGGTCTGCAAGCCATCCGGGACGCGCTGAAGGCTTGACCCGCCCTCTTCGCTTCGGCCCCATGCGGGCCGAAGCTGTTGGGGGAAGCACCATGCGATTGATCCTTGCCTGCGCGAGCGCGCTCGTCCTGTCGTACGCGGCGACCTCCGATGTCGGAGCTCAGGCTCCCGCGGCCGCCGAGGCGCAGGCGGACAACCCGGCCCTGGCGTCGGTCCTCGCCGACTATGAGGCCTATCTGCGCGAGATCGACCCCATTTCGGCCGGCTTCGAAGGCGACCAGACGGCGAAGGCGCGCTGGCCCGACGTGTCGCGCGAGTTCGAACTGGCCCAGCGCCCGCGGCTCGAAGCGTTCCGGGCGCGGCTCGCCGCCATCGACCCCACAGGCCTGAACGACGACGACCGTCTGAACCATGCGTTTTTGGACTGGGTGCTGGTCCGGTCCATCGACCGCATCGCGCTCGACGGCGGGCGGCTCGCCTTCGACAATGAGGGGCCCGGCTCCTGGTTCGGCTACCTGGGTGGCTCCACCCGGATCACGAGCCGGGAAGACGCCGAGGCGTGGCTGGCGCGGGTTAACGCCATTCCGGCTCTTTACGACCAGCAGATGATCGCCGCGCGCCGGGGCATCGAGACCGGCTTCATGCAGCCGCGCTCGGTGGTGGAGAGCGCCCTGGTGGCGGCGCGCAACGACGTGGCGTTCACGCCCGCGACCGACCCGCTGCTCAAGCCCTTCGCCCAACTGCCCGCGTCGATCCCGGCCGCCGAACAGGCGACGCTGCGCGATCGGCTGTCGCGGCTGGTCGCGGGTCCGGTCGCCGCCAAGCGCGCCGAGATGCTGCGCTTCATCGAGAGCGAGTACCTGCCCGCCGCCCCGGACACGCTGGGCATCGGCCAGAGGCCGGGCGGCGACGCCTTCTACGCCTTCCAGGCGCGCAGCTTCACCACCACCGACATGACCCCGGCCGAGATTCACCAGCTGGGTCTGGCCGAGGTGGCCCGCATCCGCGCCCGCATGCAGACCGAGATGGAGGCCGCCGGCTGGACCGGCGATTTCCCGGGCTTCCTCGCCTTCCTGCGCAGCGATCCGCAGTTCTACGCCCAGACCCGCGAGGACCTGCTGGAGAAGGCCTCCGAGATGGCCAAGCGGGCCGACGGAGGCCTGCCCGCCCTGTTCCGCACCCTGCCCCGCCTGCCCTACGACGTGCGCCCGACCGCCCCGGAGATCGAGGCGGTGACGACGACGGGCCGCTATCACCCTGGGTCACCCGAGAGCGGGGTGCCGGGCGGCTATATCGTCAACACCAGCCGGCTGGACCAGCGCCCGCTCTACGAACTGCCGGCCTTGACGCTGCACGAGGCCGTGCCCGGCCACCACCTGCAGATCGCCCTCCAGCAGGAGGCCGAGGCCGGCCCCTATTTCCGACGGACGGTGGACGTCACCGCCTTCACCGAGGGCTGGGGCCTCTACGCCGAGTTCCTGGGCGAGGAGATGGGCTTCTACCGCACCCCGTACGAGCGCTTCGGCCGGCTGTCCTATGAGATGTGGCGCGCCTGCCGGCTGGTGGCGGACACGGGTATCCACGCCATGGGTTGGACCCTGGAACAGGCCCGCGCCTGCTTCGCCGAGAACTCCGCGCTGGCCCCTCACAACATCGAGACGGAACTTCAGCGCTACATCGCCTGGCCCGGTCAGGCGCTGGCCTACAAGGTCGGAGAAATCCGCCTGCGCGCCATCCGCTCACGCGCCGAGCAGGCGCTGGGCGAGCGCTTCAACGTGCGGGACTTCCACGACGCGCTTCTGGTGGACGGGCCGCTGCCGCTCGACCTGCTGGACCAGCGCATGGACGCCTGGATCGCCGACCAGGCCGCGCGCTGATCAACCGAGGTCGACGTCCATCGCGCGGCTGACCAGCAGTTCGCCGGCCCCGAGCCTCAGCACAGCCCGGCGTCCCCTGAACGCGCCCATTCCGATCAGGCCGTTGGGATAGGCTCCGCCCGCAACCTCCGGGTAGATCGCCACCTCCACGTCGCGGAACAGGGCGTCGGCGAAGGTGACCGTGCGCGCGGTCACCACCTGCGAGCGGATCATGCCGCCGAGCACCAGGCTGGAGCCTTCCCGCGCCTCGCGCCCGTCCAGCAGGCCGACCTCGCTCGCCGCCGCGGCGCTCAGCGCCAGAAGGGACGTGGAGCCGGTATCCACCAGGGCCGTGGTCACCGCGCCTTCGATCGAGACGTCGCTGACCAGGGCGTCGCCCCGGCGGCGCACGACGGCCGGCCGCAGGTCCGCCCACGGCGGGGGCGCGCCGGGGCTCGCGAAGGCCAGCCGCCGTCCGGGCAGATCGAGCCACAGGTCGGCGCGCTGCAGCACGTCCTGGCCGAGGATCAGCGGCGTCGACAGCCCCTCGGCGGCCGCCAGGGGACCGAGGTCCAGGATGGCCGTGCGCAGCCCTTGCAGCGCGACCCCGCCGACCGCCACATCGACGCTCACGCCGCGTCCCACCTGCGAGCCGCCGCCGACGCCATAGGCCAGAAAGGGGATGCTGAAGGTGTCGCCGAGGTTGAGTTCCGCGACGAGCGCGCGGTCGATCACCGAATACTGGGCCCCGGAGTCCACCAAGGCCATGACCGAGCGACCGGCGAGGCTCGCCGCGACGATCGGGGCCCGGGCGCGGTCATCGGCGAACCGCAGCCAGGGCGGATCGGCGTACGCCATGAAGCGGACATCCGGCGCGGGCCAGATGACGTGCTCGCGCAGCCACCAGGCGCCGCCGAGGCCGGCCGCCACCAGGCCTGCGCGGATCAGGAAGGATCGTCTCGTGCCCAAGGCTTCCTCTTCGCCGGTTCGCGAGCCGTTGGCCAGCGCCGCGCTGTCGCGCTCGCGCGGACATCGCCGATGACGGAACGGCCGAGTCTCGCTAAGGATCACCCATGCGTTACCTGAGCACGCGCGACGGCCGGCCGGAGGCCGACTTCACCGACGCCCTCCTGAACGGCCTAGCCCCGGACGGCGGGCTCTATGTGCCGGAGACCTGGCCCGCCCTTTCGGCGGAGGCGCTGTCGGGAGACTACGGCCGCGTGGCGCGGGAGGTGATGGGCGCTTTCGCCGGCGACGCCCTGTCCGCCGCGGCGATCGACCGCGCCGTCTCGCGGCTGCTGTCCGGCTTCGACACCCCGGAGGTGACGCCGCTTCTGCGCCTGTCGGATCGGCTGTTCCTGCTGGAGCTGCACCACGGGCCGACCGCCGCCTTCAAGGACCTGGCCATGCAGGTGGCCGCCAGCCTGACCGAGGCGGCGCTGGAACGATCGGGCGAGCGGCTGACCCTGTTCGTGGCGACCAGCGGCGACACCGGCGCGGCGGCCGTGAGGGCGTTCGAGGGCATGAACCGGGTCCGCCTGGTGGTGCTGCATCCGCTGGACCGGGTCTCGCCCATCCAGAGGCGGCAGATGACCACGGCGACCGCCGACAACGTTCTGAACCTCGCCGTCGAGGGCGATTTCGACGACTGCCAGCGGCTGGTGAAACAGCTGCTGGCGCATGAGTCGCTCAAGGCCGACGGGCGGATCAGCTCGGTCAATTCGATCAACTGGGCGCGGCTGGCGGGACAGGTCCCCTACTATGTCGTGGCCGCCGAGGCGCTGCGGCGCAGAGGTGTCGAGGCGCCGGCGACCTATGTCGTACCGACCGGCAATTTCGGCGACGCTTTCGCGGGATGGGTCGCGGCCAGGATGGGCGCGGCGGTCGGCGGGCTGATCGCGGCGGTCAACCGCAACGATGCGCTCGCGCGGGCGCTTCAGACCGGCGTCTACGCCCGCGCCGCGGCCAATCCGACGATGAGCGTCAGCATGGACGTGCAGGCGCCGTCGAATTTCGAGCGGCTGGTGTTCGAGGCGGCCGGTCGCGACCCGGAGCGCACCCGCGCGGTCTTCGAGACCTTCACGCGCGACGGCTCGGTCACCCTGGACGACGACCTGCTCCGGCGGTTGCGCGATGAGGTGTCGGCGGTGTCCGTGGGCGAGGCCGAAACCGCGCAGGAGATGCGGCGCACGCTGGCGGAGACCGACCTGATCGTGTGTCCGCACACCGCCGTCGCCCTCGCGGCGGCGCGCAGGGTGGAGGCCGTCCCCGTGGTGGCGCTGGCCACCGCGCACCCGGCCAAATTCCCCGAGGCGGTGAAGGAGTCCGTGCATCGCGAGCCGCCGCCCGCCTGGGTGCTGGAGGGGCTGATCGGACGGCCGGAACGGTTCACCCGCGTGAAGCCCGAGCTGGAGGCCGTGCTCGCCGTCCTGTGATCAGGCCGGCCAGGTCTCGAGACGTCGGAAGAAGGGGGCTGGATCCTTCGGCGTGACGAGCGCCTCGGGATCGTGGAACAGCCGGTCGTGCAGCCGGGTCAGGGTGAACCGGGTCGCCGCCGCGCGGCCGAGAGCGGGCAACAGATCTCGCTCGTCGGGCCGCAGCGGACGCACGCTCTCGTAGCCGCTGAGGAAGGCCTCGAAGGCGCTCCGTCCCAGACTCCCGTCCGCGTTGAACGCCCAGGCCGCCAGCCCGATCGCGAGGTCGTAGGCCCAGGCCCCGGTGCAGGCGAAGTAGACGTCGATGACGCCCGACACCTCGCCCTGGTCGAACAGGACGTTGTCCGGGAAGTAGTCCGCGTGGATCGCGCCGGACGGCAGGTCCGCCGGCAAGGCGCGCCAGACGCCGATCTCGCGCGCCAGCACGTCCAGCATGGCCGCGTCGTGGCCCTTCGCCACGGTCCGGCAGCGGTCCAGCAGCGCCTGACACGCATCGGGTCCGACCGGATTGGCGCGGCGTCCCGGATAGTCTGCGGCCGCGATGTGAAGTCGCGCCAGCTCGGCTCCCGCCTTGGCCTGATCGGCGTCGGCGGGCGCGCGCAGCCATACGCCCTCGACCCATTTGACGATGGCGGCGGGGCGGCCGTTGAGCGTTCCGATCCAGTTCCCCGAGCCGTCGGCGACCGGCTCGGCGGCGGGACGCCCGGCCTTCGCCAGATGGGCCGTCAGCCCCAGGCAGAACGGCAGGGCCGCGGCGTCCGTGCGTCGCTCGAACAACGTCAGGACGTGCCGCCCCGCTTCGGTCTCGAGACGGAAGTTGGAGTTCTCCACCCCCTCCGCGATGGGGGCGAGCTCGATCAGCGCCCCGAGGTCGTAGGCCTGAAGGAACGCTTGAGCCTGCGCGGCCGTGACCGGCGTGAACACCGCCATCGCCTGTTCAATCCCCCAGCGGCCGCCTCAGCGGTCGATGAGGTCCTGTAGCGCGGCGGCCAGACGACGGCACAGGATTTCGCATTCCTCCTTGCTGAGGTCGAACCCGCCCGAGATTTCGCGACCGATGCTCACCCCCATCATCAGCCCCCCGGCCAGTCGCGCCCGCACCGCCCCGTCAGGGGCGCCGAGCCATTCGGCGAACGGGCCGTAGAAGCACCGGTGGGACGAGCGCCGAATGACCTCCGACGCCTTGGCCGAGCCGATCGAGCGCAGCATGATGAGGAGACCGGTCATCTTGGCCTCCTTCTTCTTGGGGCCGTAGACGATCTCGTGAGCGACCCGGCGGCCGAAGTCCTCGCGGGGTCCGTCCATCAGGTCAGAGCCGGCCATGCAGACGTTCATGACCTCGTCGAAAAGGTCCTCCTTCGAGCCGAAGTAGCGCGAGATCAGGGCCGGATCGACGCCGACGTCGCCGGCGATGTCGCGCACGCCCACGTCGTCGTAGCCCTCGCGCGAGAACCGCAGCGTCGCCACATCCAGAATGGCCTGGCGAGTGGCCGCCGCGTTCCTCTGACGGCCCAGCGCTTCGAAACCCAATGTAACCTCCGTGAAAACCCCAGAGCCTGTATGGGCATGTCATCGCCTGTTGACAAGCGGCGCCGCACTGCACATCTACGTCAACGTCCGTTGACCTGCCACGCGGCTCAGCGGGCGACAGGGATTCCACACACGGGAACGCGCCGCATGCGCAGGCTGAAGATCGTCGCCGTCTCCGCCCTCTTGATGGGCGCGCTCTACGGCTGCTCGCAACGCTCCGAGGCCCAGGCGCCCTCGGGCCCGCCGCCGGTCACGGTGGCGGTTCCGCTGCGCCAGGAGATCGTCGAGTGGGACGAATTCACCGGACGCTTCGAGGCGGTTCAGAATGTCGACGTCCGCGCCCGGGTCGGCGGCTATATCCAGGCGGTGCACTTCCGAGACGGCCAGTACGTCCGGCGGGGCCAGCTGCTGTTCACCCTGGACCCGCGCCCGGCCCAGGCCGCCCTGGCGTCGGCGCAGGCGCAGGTCGGGCAGGCCGAGGCCAACCTCGAGCTCGCCCGCGCGCAGTTCGCCCGATCCGAAGGCCTGCTGGCCAGCCAGGCCGTGTCGCAGGCGCAGGTCGACGCCGACCGCGCCGCGCTGAGGACCGCCGAGGCCAACCTCGCCGCGGCCCAGGCCGCGGTCCGTGCCCGCCGGCTGGACCTGGAGTTCACCCGCGTCACCGCCCCGGTCTCCGGGCGGGTGTCCGACCGCCGGGTCGATCCGGGCAACGTCATCGCCGGCGGCTCCTCCGCCGGAGACGTGCTGACGACGGTGGTCTCCGACGCGCCGATCCACTTCACCTTCGAGGGCTCCGAGGCGCTGCTGCTGAAGTATCAGCGCGAAGGCGCGAACGGCCGCGCCGTGCCGGTCACGATCCGCCTGCAGGACGAGCCGGACTATCGCTGGACCGGACGCCTCGACTTCACGGACAACGCGCTGGACGCCAGGTCTGGCGCAATTCGGCTGCGCGCGGTCGTGAACAACCCGAACGGCTTCCTGCGCCCCGGCATGTTCGGCGCCGCGCGGGTGGCCGGATCGCAGGCCTACTCGGCCTTGCTGATCCCGGATACGGCCGTCGCCACGGACCAGACCCGTAAGGTCGTCTATGTCGTCGCCCAGGACGGCACGGTCACGCCGCGTCCGGTCCAGCTGGGTCCGCTCACCCAGGGGCTGCGGGTCATCCGCTCCGGCCTGGCGCCGACCGACCGGGTCATCATCGGCGGGCAGCAGCGCGCCATGCCCGGCCAGAAGGTCACACCGCAGAACGGGCGCATCGCGCCGGCGCCGCAGGAGCGCGAAGCTCCCACGGTCAGCGTGCAGCCGGCGGCCACGGCCACGCCGGCGGGCGCCCTGCCGTCCGGCGACTGACCCGACCCGCCCCCACGAACCGCCTTACGCCCTTCCTCCCAGTTCAGGCGCGCGCATGAACATCTCCCGCTTCTTCATCGATCGGCCGATCTTCGCGATCGTGATCTCGGTGTTCATCACCCTGGTCGGGGCCTTCGCCTATCCGCTGCTGCCGCTGGCGCAGTATCCGGAGATCGCTCCGCCGACGATCACCGTCACAGCGACCTTCCCCGGCGCCTCGGCCGAGACCATGGCCGAGACCGTCTCCGCGCCGATCGAGCAGGAGATCAACGGGGTCGAGGGCATGCTCTACATGACCTCGTCCTCGACCTCGGACGGGGTGGCGACGGTCACCGTCACCTTCCAGCCCGGCACCGATCTGGATGACGCCCAGGTGCTGGTTCAGAACCGGGTCAATCTCGCCGAACCGCGCCTGCCCGAAGCGGTGCGCCAGATCGGCGTGGTGGTGGCGCAGGAGTCCCAGGGCTTCCTGCTGATCGCCGCCGTCACCTCGCCGGATCAGACCTACGACATCGACTACATCGGCAACTACGCCAACTCGGTGCTGCGCGACCGCCTGCTTCGGATCGACGGCGTGGGCGGGGTCACCGTCTTCGGCGGCGGCAACTATTCGATGCGCGTGTGGATCGACCCCACCCGGGCGGCCGCCCGCGACCTGACCGCGACCGAGATCGTCAGCGCCCTGCGATCGCAGAACATCCAGGCGGCCGCCGGATCCCTGGGCCAGCCGCCGTTCGACACGGGCGCGTCGGCCTTCCAGCTGCCGGTGCAGGTGCAGGGCCGTCTGTCAGACCCCGAGGCGTTCGCCGACATCGTCATCCGCACCGACGACCAGGGCCGCGTCACCCGCGTGCGCGACGTCGCCCGCGTCGAGATCGGCTCCCAGGACTACGGCATCCGCGGCTATGTCGATGGCGACCGCGGTGTGGCCATCGCGATCGTGCAGCAACCCGGCGCCAATGCGCTGGGCACCGCCGAACTGGTCCAGGAGGAGCTGGAGGCGATCCGCGCCGACCTGCCCCAGGGCCTCGCCGTCACGGTGCCCTACAACCCGACGGAGTACGTCGCGGCCTCGGTCGAGGCGGTGGAGCACACCCTGATCGAGGCGGTGGTGCTGGTGGTGCTCGTCGTCATCGTCTTCCTGCAGACCTGGCGCGCGGCGATCATCCCGATCATCGCCATTCCGGTCTCGCTGGTCGGCACCTTCGCGATCCAGCTGGCGCTCGGCTATTCGATCAACTCCCTGTCCCTGTTCGCCCTGATCCTGGCCGTCGGCATCGTGGTCGATGACGCCATCGTCGTGGTCGAGAACGTGGAGCGCTACATCCGCGAGGGGCTGAGTCCCAAGGAGGCGGCCTATCGCTCGATGCAGGAGGTGTCCGGCGCCCTGATCGCCATCGGCCTCGTGCTCACCGCGGTGTTCGTGCCGACGGCCTTCGTGCCGGGCATCCCGGGCATCTTCTACCGCCAGTTCGCGGTCACCATCGCGTCGGCGGCGCTGATCTCGCTGCTGGTGTCGCTGACGCTCTCGCCGGCCATGGCGGCGCTCCTGCTCAAGCCGCACAAGGCCCACGAGACCCGCCGCCGGCCGGGTCCGCTCGGGTTCGTCCTCTACTGGCTCGGCTGGGCGGGCGCCCGCTTCAACGAAGGCTTCGACTGGATGTCGGACCGCTACGGCCGCCTGACCGCCCGGCTGGTGCGCACCTCTCTGATCGTCGTGATCGTCTATGCCGGTCTGCTGGGCCTGACGGCCTGGCGCGTCACCGACACGCCGACCGGGTTCATTCCGGAGCAGGATCAGGGCTACCTGATCGGCGTGATCCAGCTGCCCGCGGGCGCGTCCCTCGAGCGAACCGACGCGATCATGGCCCAGGCGCGCGACATCATCGCGGGCACCGAGGGCGTCGACGGCATCGTCAGCTTCGCGGGCCTGGACGGCTCCAGCTTCTCGTTCGGCTCGAACGCCGCCACCTTGTTCGTCCGTCTGGATCCCTTCGAGGATCGCGAGAGCCAGGAGATGGCGGCCGCCAGCCTGGCCCAGGCGATCACCGGAGCGACCTTCGGCATCGACCAGGCGAACATCTTCGTCATCGCCCCGCCCGCCGTTCAGGGGCTGGGCAACGGCAACGGCTTCAAGATGATGATCCAGGACCGTTCCGGCGCCGGCTACAAGGCGCTGGAGGGGGCCACCTTCGCCATGATGGGCGCCGCGGCCCAGACGCCGGACCAGGTGCAGCAGGTCTTCTCGACCTACAACACCGGCTCTCCGCGCATTTCGGCGAACGTGGACCGCGACCGGGCCCTGATGCTCGGGGTCCAGCCGTCGGACGTCTACGCCACGCTCGGCACCTATCTCGGCTCGACCTACGTCAACGACTTCAACCTGCTGGGCCGCACCTTCCGGGTGACCGCCCAGGCCGAGCCGATGTTCCGCGACGATCCGTCCGACATCGCCGCGCTGCGCGTGCGCTCGCAGTCGGGGGCCCTGGTGCCCGTGGGGTCCCTGGCGGAGATCACCAACGACTCCGGCCCGTCCCGGGTGGTCCGCTACAACCTGTTCCCGGCGTCCGAACTTCAGGGCCTGGCCGCGCCCGGCGTGGCGTCCGGCGACGCGCTGAACCACATGGAGACCCTGGCGGCGAACACCCTGCCGCCCGGCTTCAGCTATGAATGGACCGAGCTGGCGCTGCAGGAGAAGCAGGCGTCGGGCGGGGCCACCGTGGTCTTCATCGTCGCCGTGCTGTTCGTCTTCCTGGTGCTGGCCGCGCAGTACGAGGCCGTGACCCTGCCGCTCGCGGTCATTCTGATCGTGCCGATGTGCGTGCTCGCGGCGATGATCGGGGTGAACCTGGCCGGATTGGACAACAACATCCTCGTCCAGATCGGGCTCGTGGTGCTGATCGGTCTGGCCGCCAAGAACGCCATTCTGATCGTGGAGTTCGCCAAACAGGCCGAGGACGAGGACGGCCTCGACCGCTTCGCGGCGGCCGTGCGCGCCGCCCGCACGCGCCTGCGTCCGATCCTGATGACGTCGATCGCTTTCATCCTCGGCGTCGTGCCCCTGGCGCTGGCCACGGGTCCAGGCGCGGAGATGCGACGCTCGCTCGGCATCTCGGTCTTCTCCGGCATGCTCGGGGTCACCCTGTTCGGCCTGATCTTCACGCCGGTCTTCTATGTGCTGTGCCGCAAGCTGGCCGGGTATCTGCCCAAGGGGCCCCAGGTGGTTCACGCCCCCGGCGGGGCGCGCCGCACCGAGCCCGAAACCGCCCCGGCGGCGCCGACCGCGATCGCCCAGCCGCAACGCCGCGCCGGAGACGCGCAATGACCCCGACCCGCTTGATCAAGTTCCTGACCGCCGGTTCCCAAATCGGGTTCATGGCCGCACTCGCGGCCGCCTGCGCGGTCGGGCCGGAGGCGCCCGACGCAACCCTCCCCTCCCTCGCGTCGGGCGCCTTCGTGGGATCTTCGAGCAGCGCCGCCGTGGACGCCTCGGCCAGCGCGCGCGACGACTGGTGGCGGCTCTACGCCGACCCGACGCTGGACGCCCTGGTCGCCGAGGCCTTCGCCGAGAACAACCAGCTCGAGGCGGCGGCGGCCAACCTGCGCGCCGTCCGCGCCGCCCTGTCGGAGGCGCGCGTCGGCCGTCTGCCGACGACGACCACATCGGCCGGCTACGGCTATGGTCGCGCCGCCGCCGCGGCCGAGGGGCTGAGCGAGCCCTTCGAGGATGGGGACTCCTATGACGTGGGACTGGACGTCGCCTACGAGGTCGACCTGTTCGGCCGGGTCGCCTCGACGATCCGCGCCGCGCGGGCTGACGCCGAGGCCGCCGAGGCGGCCCTGGACGTCGTGCGGATCAGCGTCGCGGCGGAGACGGCGCGCGCCTATGCCGACGCCTGTTCCGCCAACGCCCAGATCGCCGTCGCCGAACGCACCCTCGCGCTCCAGGAGGACACCGCGCGACTGACCCAGCGCCTGCTGGACGTGGGGTCCGGCGACGGACTGGACGTGGCGCGGGCCCGCGCCGCTGTGGAGAGCACCCGCGCCACCCTGCCCCCGCTGCGGGCGCAGCGGGACGGGGCGCTGTTCCGTCTGGCGACGCTGACCGGCCGGACACCGGCGGAGGCCAGCGAGGCCGCGCGCGCCTGCGTCCGACCGCCCCAGCTGTCCCGGCCCATCCCGGTCGGCGACGGCGCTCAGCTGCTGGCCCGGCGGCCGGACGTGCGCCAGGCCGAGCGGGCGCTGGCGGCCCAGGCCGCCCGCGTCAACGTGGCGACCGCCGCGCTTTACCCCAGCATCAGCCTGGGCGGCTCCGTCGGCGCGACAGCGCTCGACGCCTCCGACCTGGGCGAGGACTCGGCCTTCCGCTTCAGCGTGGGGCCGCTGATCAACTGGTCGTTCCCCAACATCTTCGCCGCCCGCGCCCGCATCGCCCAGCAGGGCGCCCTGGCGGAAGCCGCGCTCGCGGACTTCGACCAGACGGTGCTCGTGGCGCTGCAGGAGACCGAGACGGCGCTGTCCAACTACGCCAACGAACTGGATCGTCGTGCGGCCCTGACCGAGGCGCGGGATCAGGCGGCGCGCGCCGCGCGCCTGTCGCGCCAGCGGTTCGACGCGGGCGCCGACAGCTTCCTGACGGTCTTGGACGCCGAGCGGACCCTGGCCCAGGCGGAGGCGCAGCTGGCCGGCTCCGACGCGCTGGTGACCACCTACCAGGTCGAGCTGTTCAAGGCCCTGGCCGGCGGATGGACTCCCGGCGACGAGGCCTAGACCTAAAGCGGTCCAGGCCTGGGTGAGCGCCGTCAGCCTGACGCGAGCCGGCTCTAGGCCCGCTTCTTCAGTCCCGCGACCCGCGCCTTGCGGCGCTGTTCGTGACGCTCCAGCACCTCCTTGAGGTAGCGGCCTGTCCAGCTGGCGGGGTTGTCCGCCACCTGTTCCGGTGTGCCGACCGCGACGATCTCGCCGCCGCCGTCGCCGCCCTCGGGGCCGAAGTCGAGCAGCCAGTCGGCGACCTTGATGACGTCCAGGTTGTGCTCGATCACGACGATGGTGTTGCCGCTCTCGACCAGCTCCTGGAGCACCTCCAGCAGCTTGCGGGTGTCCTCGAAGTGCAGGCCCGTGGTGGGCTCGTCGAGGATGTAGAGGGTCCTGCCGGTCGCCCGCTTCGACAGCTCCTTGGACAGCTTGACCCGCTGGGCCTCGCCGCCCGAGAGGGTCGTCGCCTGCTGGCCGACCTTGACGTAGCCCAGGCCCACCCGTTCCAGCGTCAGCATCTTGTCGCGGATCGGCGGCACGGCGTTGAAGAAGCGCGCGGCCTCCTCCACCGTCATGTCCAGCACGTCGGCGATGGACTTGCCCTTGAAGACGATCTCCAGCGTCTCGCGGTTGTAGCGCCGGCCCTTGCAGACGTCGCAGGTCACATAGACGTCGGGCAGGAAGTGCATCTCGATCTTGATGACGCCGTCGCCCTGGCAGGCCTCGCAGCGCCCGCCCTTCACGTTGAAGCTGAAGCGGCCGGGGCCGTAGCCGCGCGCCTTGGATTCCGGCAGGCCGGCGTACCAGTCGCGGATCGGCCCGAAGGCGCCGGTGTAGGTCGCGGGGTTCGATCGCGGGGTGCGCCCGATCGGGCTCTGGTCGATGTCGATGACCTTGTCGAAGAACTCCAGCCCCTCGATCCGGTCGAAGGGAGCGGGCGCCTCGGTGGCGTTGTTCAGTCGTCGCGCCGCGGCCTTGTAGAGCGTCTCGATGGTGAAGGTCGATTTGCCGCCGCCGGAGACCCCGGTCACGCAAGTGAACAGGCCGACCGGGATCTCGCCGGTGACGCCCTTCAGGTTGTTGCCGGTCGCGCCGGACACCTTCAGCATCTTCTTCCTGTTGACCGGACGGCGCCCCTCGGGAGGCAGTTCGATCTCGCGCTCGCCGGTCAGGTACTTGCCCGTCAGCGAGCGGGGGCTGGCCATGATCTCCTCGGGCGTGCCCTGGGCGCAGATCTCGCCGCCGTGCACCCCGGCGGCCGGGCCCATGTCGATGACGTGGTCGGCGGTCAGGATCGCCTCTTCATCGTGCTCGACCACCAGCACCGAGTTGCCGAGGTCGCGCAGGCCCTTCAGGCTGTCCAGCAGGCGGGTGTTGTCGCGCTGGTGCAGGCCGATCGACGGCTCGTCCAGCACATAGAGCACCCCGGTCAGCCCTGAGCCGATCTGTGACGCAAGCCGGATGCGCTGGCTCTCGCCGCCCGACAGGGTGCCGGACGACCGCGACAGGTTGAGATAGTCCAGCCCGACGTTGTTCAGGAAGCGCAGCCGGTCGGTGATCTCCTTCAGGATCCGCCGGGCGATCTCCATCTGCTTGTCGGTCAGGCTTTCCGGCAGGGTCGAGAACCACAGGAACGCCTTGGAGATCGACAGGCCGCTGATCTCGGCGATGTCCTCTCCCCCGACCTTGACCGCCAAAGCCTCGGGCTTCAGGCGCTTGCCGCCGCACGCCTCGCAGGGCGTCTCGGACTGATAGCGCGCCATCTCCTCGCGCACCCAGGCGGAGTCGGTCTCGCGCCAGCGGCGCTCCAGGTTGGGGACCACGCCCTCGAAGGCCTTGGAGACCTCGTACTTCCGGGCGTTGTCGTCATAGGTGAACTTGATCTTCTCAGCGCCCGAGCCGTTCAGTATCACCGCCCGGGCTTTCTCCGGCAGATCGCGCCACGGCTTGTCCATCGAGAAGCCGTAGTGCCGCGCCAGCGACTGCAGCGTCTGGGTGTAGAGCGGCGACGGCCCCCGGGCCCACGGAGCGACCGCGCCGCCGTGCAGGCTCTTGTCGCGGTCGGGCACCACCAGGTCCGCGTCGAACGCCAGCTTGACCCCCAGCCCGTCGCACACGGGACAGGCCCCGAAGGGGTTGTTGAACGAGAACAGCCGGGGCTCGATCTCGCTGATCGTGAAGCCCGAGACCGGGCAGGCGAACTTCTCGGAGAAGACGATGCGGCGCGGCTCGGTCTCGCCCTCGACCGCGCTCGCCCATTCCGCCACGGCGATGCCGTCCGCCAGGTTCAGCGCGGTCTGCAGGCTGTCGGCGTAACGCCCCTCAAGTCCCGCCTTGGTGACGATGCGGTCCACGACGATGTCGATGTCGTGCTTGAATTTCTTGTCGAGGGTCGGCGCGTCCTCGATGGCGTAGAACTCGCCGTCGATCTTAAGGCGCTGAAAGCCCTGGCGCTGCCACTCGGCGATCTCCTTGCGGTACTCGCCCTTCCGGCCCCGAACCACCGGGGCCAGCAGCAGGATGCGCTCGCCGTCCGGCAGGGCGGTCAGCTTGTCGACCATCTGGCTGACGGTCTGGCTCTCGATCGGCAGGCCCGTCGCCGGGGAATAGGGTACGCCCACCCGCGCCCAGAGCAGGCGCATGTAGTCGTGGATTTCCGTCACCGTGCCGACGGTCGAGCGCGGGTTCTTGGACGTCGTCTTCTGTTCGATGGAGATGGCCGGCGACAGACCCTCGATCAGGTCCACGTCCGGCTTGCCCATCAGCTCCAGGAACTGGCGCGCATAGGCCGACAGGCTCTCGACGTAACGGCGCTGGCCCTCGGCGTAGATGGTGTCGAACGCCAGGGACGACTTTCCAGACCCCGAAAGGCCGGTCATGACCACCAGCTTGCCGCGCGGAATGTCGACGTCCACGCCCTTGAGGTTGTGCTCGCGCGCCCCACGGACGCGGATGTGATCTTGGCTGTCGGTCATGGTGTCCGGGCGAACGCGCGAAAGCCGGGCGAGGCACCCGGGGCAACGCCGCTATATGGGTATCAAACCGCGCGATTCAGCAAGAACATAGCGCGAACATAATGAGCCGCGCACATGCGACCTCGCGCCTCGGCCGGAATCCGCTTGCACGGGATGCGCTCCGACCCCAGTCTCTAGGGCCTGTTCGTGAGAGGCGCGGAAGATGACCACCGCCATCGTTCTCGGAGTTCTGATCGGCCTCGCGGGGCTCGCCGCGGCCGGTCGACCGCAGCCGAAGCCCGTCCCGGCGCGCGCTCGCCGCCGCCGCTGAGGTCTAGGCCCACGCCTCCAGTTCGCCCTTGCGCCGCACGGCCTCCGTCCGCGGCAACCGGGGCTCCGACGCCGGTCGCCCGAACAGATATCCCTGGCCCTGATTGACGCCCAGAGCGACCAGGGCCTCCAGACACGCTTCGGTCTCGACGTGCTCGGCGATGACCGCGAGGTTCATCTCACGGCACATTTCCACGATGTGGCGGATCACCTGGGTGGCGCGCAGGTCCTGCTCGAACCCGTCCACGAGGCCGCCGTCGATCTTGACGGCGTCCACCGACAGCCGCCGCAGGTAGTCGAATCCCGCCGAACCGGACCCGAAGTCGTCGATGCAAACCTTGATGCCCGCGCCGCGCAGGGCCGCGAGGCGACGGTCGGCCGCCGCCGGGTCGGCCAGTGCGGCGGTTTCGGTGACCTCGACGATCAGGCGCCTGCGCACCTCCGGCGATACGGCGGTCAGGCGCAGCAGGTTCTGGACATAGGAGTCCGCCGAGAGCGACGAGGCCGAGACGTTCACCGCGAACTTGAACAGCCCCGCGCCCGGTTGGCGCAAACGGGTGATCGCCTTTTCGGCCACCGCGAGATCGAACCCCTCGATCAGGGCCAGTTCCTCGGCCATGTGGATGGTGTCCGCGGGACTGGCGTCGGCGCTGAAGCGTGCGAGCGCTTCAAAGTGGGTCGCGGCGCCCGTCTTCAGATCGACGATCGGCTGGTAATGCAGGTCGAACCGCCGCTCGCGCACCACGGCGCGGAAGCGATCGGCGTCCTTCAGGGTCCGCATGAGCGATGCGGTGAAGGTCATCTCCGGGTTCTGGAGTCCCTCGTCCTTCAGGCAGCCCTCGACGGCGAAGCGGAGCGCCCGCAGGGCATGGACCGGAGCGGCGGCGCCGCCTAGCCCGACGTCGGCCCCGCGCACGGCGATGTCGACGCCTTCGGCGCGCGCC
Source organism: Brevundimonas balnearis (assembly GCF_042434805.1). Lineage (NCBI taxonomy): Bacteria > Pseudomonadati > Pseudomonadota > Alphaproteobacteria > Caulobacterales > Caulobacteraceae > Brevundimonas > Brevundimonas balnearis. The sequence continues at coordinate 181,864 of NZ_JBHLSW010000007.1, forward strand.
GCCTCGGCGACTTCGCCCACGATATCGAGCGTGTCGTCGGCGGCGCGGAGCACAGCATAGCGGTCGTCGGCCAGTCGCGCGGCCGAGGCGCCGTCCACGGACGCCGCCTGAAGAGCGCTCTCCACCCGGTCCAGGGTCCGGCGGCCCGCCTCATCCTTCCCGGCCGCCTCGGCGAGCCCCGCCACATCGATGAAGGCGACCGATAGTTCGCAAGGCTCCTCGCCCGGCCCCAGGAGAGCGCGATGCGTGCGCTCTAGGAAGCCGGCGGAGGACAGGACCGGCGGCGCACTCAGAAGGTCCAGCCGGAACGGCGCGCCCTCGAAGCTGATCGCGCACGAGATCGCCGGGGCCAGATCCGGCAGGCTGAACAGGCGCGCCGTGCCGCGCCGGACCAGGCCCGCATCGACGGTGAGGACGATATCGAGCGCCGGGCTTCGCCGGCCCGGCTTGAGCTCCGCCAACGCCTGACGCAGCACCGTGCGGCTGGCCTTGCCGACCACATCCAGCAGCGGCTGACCGCCCAGCCCCTCCGCCGAGCCCGCGCCCGTCGGCGACGACCCCAGCGCCATCCGGATACGGCCATCGCCGTCAATCTCGAGAAGAAGGTCGGCCGCCGCGAACGCCAGGCCGAGCAGACTGCGCCTTATGGTCATCCCACGATTAGGCCACGCCTGCCGTTAGGCCTCCGCCAACGGACGTGGTGAAGCAACCCTTTCAGGCGGTGCGGTTCAGCGCCACCGCGCGTGCGTCGCCGTCGACCGACTGACCGCCGGAGCCGTAGCCGACGCCCTTGGCGCGATGGGCCGAGACCTCTGCCGCGATCGTACGAACCAGCCCTTCGGACACGGTCTTGGCGGCGTCCAGCGCGCGCGCGTGGCGCGTCAGCACGGCCTCGAACGCCTGGGTCGCCGCAATCAGCGCCTTGCGATCGGCCAGCGGCGCGGACGCGATCACCGCACGATCCGCCTTCACCCGCGCGGACTCGCGTCGGTAATGATTGGCCAGCTCCTGGGTCTCCGCCACCCCCGCGGCGATGTCTTGAGGGCGCTTGGCCTCGAAGGCGGCCGCCTCTTCGGACAGACGGGCGGTCAGGCGTTGGGTCAGACTTGTCAGGGCCTGGACCCGTTGTGCGGGGTCGTTCATGCCTGCGCCTCCTGCAGCCGGATCATCTCGGCCATGATGTCGTCGGCCAAGCCCAGGCCCCCGGCGCGGACGGTCTGCTTCGCCACGGCGTCGACCATGAAGGAGCGCCACATGGCCTCGCCCTCCCCGCCGCCGAACGGGCCGTCTGTCGGCAGGCTGTCGAACATGGGCTTGAGCATCTGGGCGATGAAGACGCCTTCGAAGTCCTCGGCGGCGCGACGCATGCGGGCCTGATCCAGCGGCGCGCCGGGGCCGGCGACGCCGCGCAGGAGATCGGGGGAGACGGTCAGATCGCTCATCACATCACCTCGATCTCGGCCTGAAGCGCGCCCGCCGCCTTCACCGCCTGCAGGATCGAGATCATGTCGCGCGGGCTGACGCCGAGGGCGTTCAGTCCGTTCACCAGCGTCTGGAGCGAGGTCGAGCCCTCGACGATCCGGATCTCGCGGCCCAGTTCCTCCTCGATCGTCACCTCGGAGTCCGGCACGACCACGGTCTCCCCGCCGGAGAAGGGCGCCGGCTGGCTGACGAAGGGGGTCTCCTGCACCGAGACGGTCAGGTTCCCCTGGGCGATGGCGACGGTGGAGACCCGCACGTTCTCGCCCATGACGATGACGCCGTTGACCTCGTCGACGATGACACGGGCGGGCGAGTCGACCTGCACCGGAAGGTTCTCCACCCGGCTGATGAACCCGGCCATGCCGAGCTGGGGCGGCGGGCGCAGCGCCACGACCGACCCGTTCTCCGCCAGCGCCGCATTGGGATAGACGGCGTTGATGGCCGCGGCCACCCGCTGGGCCGTGGTGAAGTCGGGGTTGCGCAGGGTCAACCGCACCTCGTGCATCTGGTCCAGGCTGAAGCCGGTCTCCAGCTCGACCGTCGCGCCCGAGGCGATCCGGCCCGCGGTGGGCACGCCGCGCGTCACCGAGGAGCCCGAGGAGCCGGAGCCCGACACCGCGCCGGTCTGCACCGAGCCCTGCGCGACCGCATAGACCTGGCCGTCGGCGCCCTGGAGGCTGGTGACCAGCAGGGTGCCTCCTTGCAGGCTCTTGGCGTCGCCCAGCGTGGAGACGTTGACGTCGATCCGCGAGCCCGGCGTGGCGAAGGCCGGCAGCTCGGCCGTGACCATGACGGCGGCGAGATTCTTGGTGTTGGCGTTGGCGTCGCGGATGTTCACGCCCAGCCGCTCCATCATTCCCTCCAGGGACTGGCGGGTGAAGGGCGAGTTCCGCAAGCTGTCGCCGGAGCCGTTCAGACCGACCACCAGTCCGTAGCCGACCAGCTGATTGGTCCGCACGCCCTCGATGGCGGCGATGTCCTTGATCCGGGACTGAGCCAGCGCCTCGCCGGACGCGAGGAGGGCCAGGATCAGGGCCGGGGCGGCGAAGGCGGCGCTCAGCAGTTTCTGCATGGGTCGGTCCGATACGCGTTGCACCACGGCTTTCATGCGAAGTTCGTGCCTGCGGATTTCCAGCGTGAAAACAATACGGAACACCCTGGACGCCCGGTCACCCGGGCAAATCCTGCCGGGCCGTTAACCAAACGGTGACCGTCTGCGCCGAGGTTGCCCCAAGGAGGACTCCGTCCCGCGATGAAAGTCACCGGCGCCAGCTCGACACCCCCATCGGCCGCAGGCCGCGCAGGCCGCGCGGCCCCGAGCGGTTTCAGCCCGATCGGCGGCGCTGCGCCCACGTCCGCGCCCGCCGCGACCGCCGGCCCCAGTTCGGTCGGCGGCGTGTCGGCCCTCATGGCGCTCCAGGGCGTGGAGGATGCGACCGAACGCCGACGTCGGGCGATCCGTCGCGGAGCGGGTCTGCTGGACCGGCTCGACGCCTTGAAGCTCGCCCTGCTGTCCGACCAGCCGGTCGGGGCCGCTCTCGACAGCCTGTCCCGAGCCGCGCGCGAGGAAGCGGGTCACGTGGATCACCCGGGCCTGAAGGCGGTGATCGACCAGATCGAGCTCCGCGCCGCCGTGGAACTCGCCAAGGCCGGCCGCCCGGCGCACTGAGCAAGTCACAACCCCGCAGAACTGATGAAGAATTGCCACGCTCGCGGCGTCGTTCGCGCGTTCGGGCATCACGGAAACGCGAGCGCCGTTGCCGCGACTCTCCGCGCGCCCTATACGGCGGGCGACGTCAGGGGGCGTCGGGTGACCGTGTGAGTGCGATGAGCGCTTTGGCGACTGCGGTGAAGGTCGAGCCTGGTCTCGACGAGGGGTATCGTCCCAGCGACGACGAGCCGTTCATGAACGAACGGCAGCTGGCCTACTTCAAGAAGAAGCTGCTCGACTGGAAGGACGACATCCTGCGCGAGAGCAAGGGAACGGTCTCCAACCTCAAGGCCGAGACCGAGAACCACCCCGATCTCGTCGACCGCGCTTCCTCGGAGTCGGACCGGGCGCTGGAGCTGCGCACCCGGGACCGACAACGCAAGCTGATCTCCAAGATCGACGAGGCGCTCCGCCGGATCGAGGACGGCAGCTACGGCTACTGCGAGGAAACCGGCGAGCCGATCAGCCTCGGCCGGCTCGAGGCCCGCCCGACCGCGACCCTGTCGGTCGAGGCCCAGGAACGCCACGAACGCCGCGAGCGCGTCCACCGCGACGACTGATCAGACGGCGGGCCGAATGTCCGTGAGCGCGAAGTCGTCACCCTTGTAGAGCAGGGGCGCGTCATGCTCCTTCGCCAGCGCATAGGCGAAACAATCGCCGAGGTTCAGTTTGGCGGGCGAGCGCTTGCCGAAAGCGCGCTCGGCCTCTGACGCGAGCCGCGCCGTCGCTTCCGTGGCGGAGGTGACTTCGATCCCCAACCCCTCCACTACGATGTCGAGTTCGATCAGTCCCCGTTCGCCTCGCAGCGACCGGAGCCGTGTCGCGGCTTCCCAGTAACCGACAGGAGACAGCCGCGCGCCTGGGTTCAGCAGCAAAAACTCGCGGTAGGTTCGCGCTTCCGGCTCTTCGAGCAGGATCGCCACGAGCGCCGAGGCGTCCACGACGATCACTTCGGCAGCCCGAGCTCGTCGTACAGATCATCGTCCGTCAGCATCGGCCCGATGACTGGAAGGGCGTTGAAACGGCGGACCGCTTCCTCCACCGCCTTGCGCCGTCGGTCGATGTCGGCTTCGCGCTTGGCCGTGAGACGTTCGTCGCGTTCGCGAACCATCTCATCCACCAGCTCGGTGATCGTCTTGCCCTCGACCTGAGCCAAGCGGCGCAGGCGCTCGACAGTGTCGGCCTTACGTATTTGCACAGGTGCGTTCATGATGGCGCGGAAACTATCATGACGCCGTGGGCCGCTCAACGCGCCGTCCTTGACTTCGCCGGGTCTGAGCGCGACCTAGCGCGCCTTCGCGTCTGAAAGTCCCCTCATGTCCGTCAAGGTCCGTTTCGCCCCGTCCCCCACGGGTCGCCTGCACGTCGGCAACGTCCGCACCGCGCTCGTGAACTGGCTGTTCGCCAAGGGTCAGGGCGGACAGTTCGTCCTGCGCATCGACGACACCGACCTGGCGCGCTCCACGCCGGAATTCGAGCGGGGTATCGAGGACGACCTGACCTGGCTCGGCCTCGTCTGGGACGAGCGCCACAATCAGTCCAAGCGCTTCGACCGCTACGCCGACGCGGCGGAACGGCTCAAGGCGGCGGGACGACTCTATCCCTGCTACGAGACGGCCGAGGAGCTGGATCGTCGCCGCAAGGTGCAGCTGTCGCGCGGGCTGCCGCCGATCTACGACCGGGCGGCGCTGAAGCTCACTGACGCCGAGCGCGCCCGGCTGGAGGCCGAGGGGCGGCGCCCGCACTGGCGCTTCAAGCTGGAGGGCAAGCGCGTCGCCTGGGAGGATCTGTCCCGGGGCCACGCGGAGGTCGACACCGCCTCCATGTCCGACCCGGTGCTGATCCGCGAGGACGGCCTCTACCTCTACACCCTGCCCTCGGTCGTCGACGACATCGACATGGGGATCACCCACGTGATCCGCGGCGAGGACCACGTCACCAACACCGGCGCCCAGATCGAGATCTTCGAGGCCCTGGGCGGGCCGGTCCCCGGCTTCGCCCACATGCCGCTGCTGGTCGGCGCCGACGGCGAGGCGCTGTCCAAGCGGCTGGGCTCTCTGTCGATCGCCGAGATGCGGGACCAGGGGTACGAGCCGATCGCCATCGTCAGCCACCTGGGGCGGATCGGCACCTCGGACCCGCTGGAGGTCGCCGCATCGATCCAGGCGCTGGGCGACAGTTTCGCCTTCGACAAGATGGGTCGGTCGCCCGCCCGCTACGATGTGGCGGACCTCGACCGGCTGAACGCCCAGGCGCTTCACGCCATGAGCTATGAAGCGGCCCAGCCGCGCCTGCGGGCGATGGACTGCGACCTGGGGCGCGACTTCTGGGACGCCGTGCGGCCGAACCTGCAGAAGTTCGCCGACGTCGCCGATCTGGCCCGGATCGTGCGCGGGCCCATCACGCCGGTGGTGGAGGATCAGGGCTTCCTGGATCGGGCGGCCGAGCTGCTGCCGTCCGACATGGACGCCGGCGCCTGGGGCGCCTGGACGTCCGCGGTCAAGGACGTGACCGGCGCCAAGGGCAAGGCCCTGTTCATGCCGCTGCGGCTCGCGCTCACGGGTCAGGCCCACGGACCCGACATGGCGATGCTGGTTCCGCTGATCGGGCGTGAGCGGATCGCGCGCCGGCTGAAGGGCGAGACGGCCTGACCGTCCCGCCCGGTCAGATCACGGCCGTCAGGCGTTGCAGGCGGCCAGTTCCTCGGCCGAAAGGGCCTCGCCCTTCCAGACGAACTCGGTGACCTGACCCAGGCGCGCCACGACGCGGCGGCAGGCGCGCGGGGCCGGCTGGTTCGCGCCGGTGGACGACACGCAGACGCCGGTGGGTTCGCATCTCCAGGTCGCCCCGTCGATGATGGTGCTGCGGGTCGGAGCCGAGGCCGCGTCCGCGAGCGTCAGACGATTGGCGGCGGGCGCCTGGGCCACGGCGGGCGCGGCGACGACGACAGCGGCGAGGAGGACGAGAGCGCGCATTTTGCGATCCTTTCGATGACCAGGCCCCGAACACGAGGCGGCCCATGAGTCAGTTGCTTTAGACAACTGTCAAGGGCGGCGGCCTCGCTGCCGATCAATTATGTTTACAGTGGTAACTTATCGCCGTTCAGCGTCAAGCGGCTGGGCGACGCCGCGCAGCAGCGACATAACGTCCTCGACGGTCTCGGCGACGTCGAAGGCTTGCAGGAACGCCTCCGGTGTCATGCCTTCCTGGACATTGTGCCGGATCATCGCCAGCAGGTCGTTCCAGAAGCCGCGCAGGTTCAGGAAGATGACCGGCTTGTCGTGCAGCGCCAGCCGTTTCCAGGAGAGCAGCTCGATCGCCTCCTCCAGGGTGCCGATGCCGCCCGGCGCGACAACGAAGACGTCCGACTGGTCGTACATCAGCTGCTTGCGCTCATGCATGGAGGTGACGACCACGGTCTCGACCTCGTCGAACAGACGTTCCCGGCTCCGCAGGAAGGCGGGCATGATCCCGACGACACGACCGCCGGCGCCGTGCGCCGCCCGCGCCGAGGCCCCCATCAGGCCGACGCCGCCGCCGCCGTAGACCAGCCGATAGCCGGCCCGCGCGAGGCCCTCGCCGAGGTCGGCGGCGGCCTGTAGATAGGTCTCATGCGCCGTGTCCGAAGACCCGCAGAAGATGCAGACCGACAGGCCGTCGAAGGGGGCGATGTCTTGGGGGGCGGGCATGGAGCTCCTGAAGGCGCACGGGCGTGGACGGCACGGGTCGGCGGTTCCTCTAGCCTTCCTGCGGGAAGGTGGAAACTGGCGTGGTTCGCCGCTGCCGGACTGGCGCTGGCGAGTTGCGACGGAGGGGGCGCGGCCTCGCCGACACGGATCGCCGATGTCGCGGCGTGGCGCGGGTCCCCGGAGGTCCTGTCCGTCCAGCAAACCGCCGCCGGATGGCGGATAAGCGGGCGCGCCGCGCCACAGACCCGCGTCGCCTTCCGGACGGGCGAGCAGGTCTTCGCCACCTCGACGGACGCTGCGGGCGAATTCAGTCTGGTCATCCCGGCGTCGCCCGCCCCTCGCGCCCTTGCGATCGAGACCCGTGAGGGCCAGTCGGTCGCGCGCGCCATCCCGACGCTGCTCGTGCCGGCCGTCGGCGAGACGGCGCCGGCGATCCTGGGCGCGCCCGGTGGACGATCCTTCGTCTTCGGCGCCCGGCGCCTGGTGGAGGCCATCGACACGGACGGCGCGATCTGGCTCGTTTCAGGAACCGTCGAACCGGAGGCCGAGGTGACCCTGAACGCCGCCGGCGGGCTGAGCCTGACGGTTCGGGCGGACGCGGCCGGCGCGTGGCAGGCCCAGGTCCCGGCCGAGCCGTCGCTCGTGGTTCGCAGCGGGGCGAGGTCGGCCACGGTCAGCCCCCGCTTCGCCGAGTCGCCCGACGTCGGGACGATCGCCTACCTCGAAAGCCCGCAAGGGGTCAGCTTCGCATGGCGTCTTCCCGACGGCGCGGTGCAGCGAACCTGGACGCCGGCCGGTTGAGAAAGGGCATTGCATCGCGCCTTGGGGCGCTGCTATAGGCCCGCCTCCCGAGCGACTGTTCCGCGGTAGCTCAGTGGTAGAGCAGCCGACTGTTAATCGGCTGGTCGTAGGTTCGAATCCTACCCGCGGAGCCACTCCCCTCCCAACCACCGAAAAAACGACCCGGCGCTGGGGCCGGGCCTTTGAAGGCTGGTGATGGTGGTGTGCTCGAAGAACACAGTTCCTCGTTGAGCCGATTTGGTTAACCGATCCTTTCGCGACGACGTCTCGCGTTAACGTCGTCTGTGCACCCGGATTTGACGCGCTGCGCGCACGCTGCGGGCATGCACGCCGACCCTCACATCGACGCCGCCGTCACGACGCTGGAACGGCGTCGCGCCTCGCGCCCCGCCTTCAGGAAGTCCCGGCGCCCCACCGAACGGACCCGGCTGCTCGGGGAGCTGGTGGATCTCGTGCGCCCCGAGGAGGTGCTTCATCTAATCGAGAGCCGCGTGGAGAGCCGGACCAAGACGGTGGTGGCGAACCACAATCTGCACAGCCTTTATCTGCTCCAGCGAACGCCGCCCATGCGCCGGTTCTACGATCTGGCGGAGCTGGTCGAGGTCGATTCGCGACCGTTGATCGCGGTCGCACGGGCGCTCGGCGTCTCCAGCCGTCCGTTCCACCGCTGCACCTACCTGGACTGGCGCGATCATTTCTGGAGCCTGGCGGATCGAAAGGGCTGGCGCGTCCTCTACGTCGGCGGGGCCCCAGGGGTGGCGTCGACCGCGGCCGGCCGATTGGCCCGGCGCTATCCGGGGGCGCGGATCGAGGTGATCGACGGCTACTTCGACATGACCCGGAACGGCGCGGCGAACACCGCGATCCTCGCCAAGGCCCGCGCCTTCGACCCCCACGTCCTGTTCGTCGGCATGGGCATGCCCCGTCAGGAGATCTGGATCGCGGAGAACCATGAGGCCCTGCCACCGTCCGTGATCCTGTCGGTGGGCGCTGCCTTCGACTACGAGGCCGGGGTGCAGAGCGCCGCGCCGCGCTGGATGGGCCGTCTGGGGATCGAGTGGGCCTACAGGCTGGTCAGCGACCCGGCCCGCCTCTGGCAGCGCTATCTGGTGGAGCCCTGGGCCCTGATCCCGGCGCTGGGGCGGGACATTCTGACGGCGATCCGAAGCCGTCGGGTCTGAGCCGGGACATCGCGATGGAGGCCTGAGCCGGAATCGAACCGGCGTACACGGATTTGCAGTCCGAAGCTTTCTCCGAGAAATCAAGTGTTTGGCTACAAACCAACCACAGATGCGTCGTTATCAGCCGCAATGTCCGCATTGTCCTGCAAACCGAAGCCCTAGGAAAATGCGGAGCACGCTGACCCTGATGGCGCCTGTATATTGATCGCCTAGTCGGCCCTTATACCTTCATGCGGTGCGGCGAAGTTGAGGTTGGAGTGAGGGTATAAGGTTTCTGAGCGATCAGATTGAAGCTTATAAAAGCAGTATGTGTCCCGCTGGATAAGGCTCCAGAATGTTTGGTTTGTCTTATACCCCTGTGGTTGTTGGAGTTCCGGGGCACCAGTGAGCTGCCCCACCTAAAAACTCTGACCAAATCGAGCATGTATATTGCAAAGAGGCCCGAACGAAGGTAATATACCTTCCATCGCTGAACTCTTCAAAAGGTGCCCTTCGGAACCAATGAATGCATCCTGCCCGCTCGCTCCGCGCCGCCTATGCCGCTCTCATCGAGGACGTTGCTGAGGAGCAGGGGGCGACCCATTGGGGCGTGCTGAAGATCGGTTACCTTGGTTGGCCACATGTTGACGTCGAGCGGGACCTCCTCAAGCCTCTCAGGGTGCTGTTCCGGCAATACGGCTATGTCCGTTCGGGGTTGCGGAAGCGGGCCTCACTGGCGGCGGAGCATCTCGCGCCGGTGGTCGGCGCTGTCGAACTCTACGACAAGGCGGGAAACCACGATCCGCACCTGAACTATTTCATCACTCTCGGGCCGGATGAGGAACCGCGCTGGCGAGGATTTCTGCGCGAGCGGTTCGGGCGGGACGCCACGCACGGAGCAGATGTCCTGGAGGCGGTGGTCTGTCCAGCTGGGACAGACTGGCGCTTAAGACCCTTCCTCCCTCTAGAGCCGATTGCGAACCGGCCTAGAGCCCCGCGTCCCATCATCCATCGTGGGGCGGTTGAACCGTCCTTCGACCTGCAGCGCCTTCGATCTGATTGGCGGCGCGCCGCGAGCTATTCCGTCAAACAAGCCTCCACCGACACCATCCTCACGCACAACGACTTCCTGTAACCCTGCAAAGCCTCTCAAACTGAAAGCGAAATCCCCGCCTCGAATCGTCGGGTCGTAGAGCTGGAAGCTCCATGACTGCGGGGTTGAGCCAAGCGTGGCCGTGTCTACGCTCCTCAACGACACAACAGGAGTAGCGCCGTCGCTGGGCGCGAAGCTCCGGCCATGTCTGGCACGAAGCCTAAATCGGCACGCGACCAAGCTGCAGCTTGGGTAATCATCATGATGAGCCACGGGGTTCGGTCTGCGCAGCCGGACCCCAATGGTAGAGTATTAGCAGAATACCGGCTGACAATCACAGAGGAATGGCAAATAACATGTGATGTCAATATCACTTGCGCTGCGATCGCCCGTAATATTACAAGGAGTAAAAGAAAAGCAGCATAAGGAGCATATGTTTATGATTGCCTACTTTCTTGCAATCATCGGGCCCGGTGGGGAGCCGACTTGGCCGGATCGACCTATTTCCGCTAATGGGGATTTCGCCGCGAAGACAGAGGTGACGGCTTATTTACGTGGCTGGATGGACCGGCTTCCCTGCAGAAGCGGCTATACCTTTGAGCTATCGGCGGTTGGCTCGGATGAGCGACAGCGCGTTGGTGACGGGCGAGTGACGCTAGACCAGCGTGAGCAGCCCGTGATCGAGTGGCAGAACTTCGAATACAAGCGCTTTCGCGAGGAACCGGAGGACTACTCCGTTGGCGATCCTCATGACGAAGGCCCAAGCGACTACTGGCTTCCAAAGCCACCCAAGCCTCCTGAAATCGATTGAGGATAAGCGGCTACATCAAGGGATCATCAATCGGATATGCCCAGCCGGGACTCTCGACGTCCGGTCCTTCCAATGGAACGGACCCGTTGCTAGGGAGCGCCGAGCGAGCACCCGAAGAACGGTGCATGGGAGGGAGTGCCTTGAGCAAGATTTGGACGTCGCCGTTGATCGTCGCGGCGGTAGTCATTGGCGTTTTCGGAATCGTCTTGTTGCAGTGGACTACGACGATTTGGGCCTCGTCGTTTCTGCTCGTTGTTGCCGGAGCTCTGGCTCTGGCAGCCCTCCGGCTTCGGAAGAAGACCCCGAGACCTTCGGCCAACCCAGCTATCCCGTGGGTCATCACGGCGGCTGCCGTCATCGTCATCCTTCTCGCCAGTCGCCAGCTGAACGTCGCGCTTATTGACCTGGGCTCGGAGGGAGGCAGCGATCTGCAGTCACGAGCCGAAGCTACTGTTGCTGCTCAGCTCCGTGACCCCTCATCCGCGCAGTTCCGGGCCGTCGAGGTAATCGAGCAGCCGGACGGTCGTTCCGTGGTCTGCGGAGAGGTGAACGGGAAGAACGCTTACGGCGGCTACGCTGGTTTCACACGGTTTGTCGTCGACGGCGCTCGCGTTGAGCTTGAGCCGAGTGAAGTGGTGCTGACGAACGACGGCCTCGCAGCCAGCACCAACTTTTTACGTCTCCACACGGAGGCCTGTGTCCGCGCCAAACTGGTCTAGCTGCGGGCTGACGCTATCGCGCGATAGCGCGACCCGGCTGCGCGCAGCGGCAGGCGTATCGAAACCGACCGCTTCCGATACACGTCAGCTGACTGTATCGAAAACTAGCTTGACGGGTCTTTCAATACAGCCTCTATATCAATGCACGTTTTCGATACGGAGAGGGCCTCGTGAGCCGGATATTCGCATACTGCCGTGTGAGCACGGGCGATCAGACGACCAGCAATCAGGTAGCAGAGATCGAGGCAGCAGGGTTCACAGTCGCCAAACAGCGGATTGTGGAGGAGACAATCTCCGGGTCTGTCGCCGCGATGGAGCGACCGGAGTTCATGAGGTTGATGGATCGCCTGGAGGTTGGCGACGTCCTGCTTGTGACGAAGTTGGATCGTTTGGGCCGAAACGCGATGGATGTTCGAGCTACCGTTGAGCGCCTCGCGACCGCAGGGGTGCGGGTCCACTGCCTCGCCCTAGGTGGCGTCGATCTCACAAGCCCTGCGGGCAAAATGACGATGGGTGTCATCGCAGCTGTAGCGGAGTTCGAACGTGACCTGCTGATCGAACGGACACAGTCAGGCCTCAAGCGCGCAAGAGAAGGAGGCAAGAGACTTGGGCGTCCTCCGTCCCTAACGGCTGCTCAGCAGGAACAGGTTCGGGCGCAGCGGGCCGCAGGAGCGTCCTTGGGATCGCTCGCAAAGGAGTTCGGCGTCACTCGAGCGGCCATTCAACGGGTCGAGAAGCGGCTGGGTCCCAAAACCGTCGGGAAACCCGCCCCGATCTCAACCGATGCCACTATGACCGGGTGACCCCGTCAGCTAGATTCGAGTGACAGGAGTCGCAATGAACGCCGTAGCGCAAATCTCTCTATTCGAAGCTGCGCCTTATCAGCAGGACTTGGCCGATGAACTGCGGGATTTTTCCCACAACGGCGAAGCCACCATCATTGAGGAACGCTTCGGCGTTCCGTTCTTTTTCAATGAGTTTTGGACCGCCAGACAAAGGCAGGGCCACGCTCTTCAGGAAGTGAGCTATCGCGCTTGCTTCAAACCGCAGCTGCCCGAGTTCTTTATCAGCCGCCTCACTGGCGAGGGGGACGTGGTTTATGACCCCTTCATGGGGCGTGGAACCACGCCCTTGCAGGCCGTTCTGATGGGCCGCGTCGGCGTGGGAAACGACATCAATCCTTTGAGCGTCTATCTGACCCGCCCCCGGGCCGACCCCCCGACGATATCGGAGATCGGCACCCGACTGGGAGAGATCGATTGGCGCGCAGCCGTCGACGGTGATGAGGAGCTGCTCGTCTTCTATCATCCCGAGACGCTTGCCGAGATAAAGGCTCTGAAGAGCTACCTGAGCGACCGGGAGCAGTCTGGCGAGCTTGATCGTATCGACGACTGGATACGAATGGTGGCCATCAACAGGCTCACCGGACACTCCACCGGGTTCTTCTCAGTCTACTCCTTGCCACCTAATCAGGCAGTCTCGCTCAATGCACAGCGCAAGATCAATGAGAAGCGCAACCAAACGCCCCCCCGGCGCGTCGTTCCCGACATCATCCTGAAGAAGTCGAAGGGCCTACTGAAGGATGGGGTGCCGCCGATGCCCCGGACCAGTCAGTTCGTCACATCATCTGCGGATAACGCGGTCGGGGTCGCGGATGGTTCGGTCGATCTCGTTGTGACCTCCCCGCCGTTCCTGGATATCGTCCAATACGCTTCCGACAACTGGCTGCGGTGCTGGTTTGCCAACGTGGACGTCGGCGGCGTGCCCATCGCGATGCACAAGAAGCCGGAACAGTGGCGCGACTTCGTCCGGGGCGTCTTTGTAGATTTGGCTCGGGTAGTGAAGCCGGGCGGTCATGTCTGCTTCGAAGTGGGTGAGGTTCGAAACGGCAAGGTCGAACTAGAGGCCCTCGTTCTGGAAGCGATGGAGGGGCTGCCCTTTACCACGCTTGGCGTCCTCGTGAACGTGCAGGAGTTCACGAAGACCGCAAACTGCTGGGGCGTAAGCAACAATGCGAAGGGAACGAACACCAATCGTATCGTGATCGCTCAGCGAAAATAGGCCGGTCTGGTGGTCGCGTCTTTGCTGGCATCGATCTCCTCCAGACGGTAGGCAGGTCCTCTGTCACGTCTGGGGGAAAAGATGGACCGGCCCGTTGTCAAAATCACCGACGCTATGCTCGAAGCAGCGGGTGCCTTGGTGCATGAAACACAGGTGAATCGAACCCGAGTAAGCCCGGTCGATACGCTCGGGGGGATACTGGGCGAGTTCGCTTTTGCCCAATGGCTTACCGGCGACTGGCGCAAGAATGAGGTGGGCTCGAATCGGGGGAAAGCCGACCTCTTCGGACTGATCGAAATCAAGACATCGATCTTTCCGTTTCGGGAGTCTCTGAACTTGGTTATCCGTGAAGACTACGGCGCAAAGTTCAAGGATGTCTATGTCCAGAACATAATCAACGTGTCGGATGCATATCGGAAAGAGATCGTGCCCGGAACCGAGGTCATAATCTGCGGCTTTGCGACCCACGCGCAGGCTACGAGCAAGCCAGCGGAACCGATGACCATGAAAGGTGGGGCCAGGACGCCCTACGGTGTCTTCAAGACGCCCATATCTGCGTTGCAGCCCATGGCGGGCTTCAGGTCGTTCTTCGAAGCCCTCGCCAAGGAAAAGGGCGTGTTGCTCGATTTCTAGCGCAGGAACCCGCCTAGGCCGCCGCCAAGGCGTTCAACTCGGGAACGACGACCGAATAGAACCGATCACGGCTAATAGCAGTGGTCCCGCCCAGTTTTCCCGCCAGATACAGTCTCCGGATTAGCTCGGAAGGGATGACGTAGACGGGCACCTTCGGGAAGGTCGTGATGTCAGAGCAGATGTAGCCGCCAATGGCGTCCAGCTTCGTGAAAAAGCCCTCCTCTGCGAACTTCCGCCCGCTGCCGACCATGTAACTGGGGCAGAAGTAGATGTTCTTGCTAACCGAACGGACTTCCCACTTGCCACCGGCCTCATCCAAGAGGTCGAACCCGGCCCCTTCAGAGGGAGCGAGTTTCCAGCCTGGGAAGGAGTCTCGGATGCGTCGTTCGAGCAGAAACGACACTCGTCGCCCGTCTCGAAAGTAGGCCTCGACGTCCTGGGACGGAATGCCCATCGCGGCGGACAGCGCGTGCAAATCCCATTCGAACAGCAGTTTGTGAGCCATGCTCTCCCCCCGGTTGCCTCCTAGGGTTCTAGTTGGCAGATCGAGGGAATGCCACTCCGGTGGTCGGAGGAGAAGATAATGGCCGACGACGTCTGGACGCTCGAACGGTTCTACGCCGCTCTCGAAACACGAGGAGGCCGCGACGGCGGCGTCCCCCTGATCGGCTCTTGGACAGACGAGCGGCGAGCCCAAGTCCGGGACTGTCTGGCCCCCCAGTGTCAGGCGTTGGTGGGAACTGTGGTTCCTGACTTGTTGCGGACCGACGCTGGGGAGGAGCGATCCAACCAGTCTAGGGGGAACGTCGTCGCCGATTTCGTGAGTGATCGACTCGGCTGTCAGCAGCTGTTGGTGGAACCTCTAGCCGGGGGTGGGTATCCGGATAGACGCGCAGTCGCCCAAGACGGCTTCGCCTGCGCCCTAGAACTGAAGGCGACCTCCAGCTGGAACGATGGGGACGGCAATCGCCGAGTGCTGACCTCCTCATCGACGAAGCTGCATAGGGCAATGAGAGACGGCACTTTGCCGAGCCCTCCGATGCATCTGCTCGTCACGGCGATCTTCAGTCTCGCCACTCACGCCATTACAGCCGTTCGCCTCGACTTCTTGGAGCCGAGCAGCGTCGTGAACGTGAGGCTGGAAGCCTCGACTTCGCAGGCGCTCTTGATGCGGGGCGAGCACGCCTCCGAGCGATTTATCTGAGGGTCAGAATCGAACGCACATGGCGGCGATTGATGAGCGATCCGGGGCCTTGGCGACTGTTACGCATAGCGTCCAAACCGCTGCCCGGCCCGATGTCGGCCCCTGATATCCCACAAGGATTTGAACACTTGGAGGAGCCTCCCCTCGGCAAGACCGGGGACCGCGGCCAAGTCGCCACCGTCGCCCAAAGTAGCTCATGATGGCTTCGGGAGAAGGGGAGGCGGTCTTCAGCTCTTGATCCGGACGAGCCGCTTCCTTAGAAGCGACGCGATGCAACAAGCGCGCCCTGGTCGGTAGGCGGACCGAGGGAGTTGGGGGCGGATAGCTCCAGGCCGAAAGCCAGCCTCTCGAACGCATGAAAGAACACTCTAATGGCGTGCCAGCCATCCGGCTTGTGCACGATGGTGCTTATCCATCTGTGGAGCGCCCGAAGAAGCAACGCTCCCGCAACCCATCTAGTCAGCAGATCAGCCAAGCCTTGGCTGCCCTGAAAGCGAATGGTTTAGTCCCCGAAGAGGTCAGGATCAGACCGGGTGAGGTCGCCCTCGTGATTGCGGAAGGGCAATCTCAGGAAACTGCTGGCGACGAAATCCAAAATGAGATCGACCGGCACTTCACGGGAATGTTGCGGCATGCTGCCTAAAGGAGTTTGGTTTCAGAAGAAGAAGCTCTCGGACGGAACGATTGTTCGTTACGGCTACTTCGGACGGGGACCGGGAACGATCTCCCTCGGGCGGGAAGGAACTGCCGAGTTCCACCGGAAGCTTGCGGAAGCCCTCGACCGAAAGGGGGAGGATGGGACGCTGACGAGCCTTATCACTCGCTACAGACAGTCGCCTGATTTCATCCAGCTACGGCCGCGAACGAAGCGGGATTACGAGCAACAGCTCTCTAGGATCGCTGCGCATTTTGGACCACTCAGCCTGCGTGCCATGGGTTCACCCGCGATCTTGGACCACATCTACAAGTGGCGAGACTCTCGGGGAGCTTCACCGCGCCAAGCCGATTATGGGATTCAGGTGCTGTCCGCTCTGCTTGGCTGGGGCTGCAAACGCGGGCTGGTGACGGCGAACCGGGCGGCGGGAGTGGACAAACTCTACAGCGCAGACCGCAGTGAGATGGTCTGGTCCGACGAGGAGGTTGCATCGTTCTTGGCAACCGCCCCGGAGCATATGACCCGCGCTCTGATCCTAGGTCTCGAGACAGGTCAGCGGGAAGCCGACCTGCTCAAGCTCCCTTGGTCTGCCGTTAAGAACGGCACCATTCATCTTCGTCAGGAGAAGGGTGGGCGTCGTGTAGTGATCCCCGTAAGTCCGCTTCTGCAGAGAGCATTGAACGCCGCGCCTCGGGGCGATTCACTAACCATCCTCACCAACAGCCGGGGACTCCCATGGACCGGAAACGGTTTTAGATCAGCGTTTCGGGCTGCTCGGTCTGCGGCAGGAATCGAGGGCGTCCGCTTTCATGACCTTCGTGGGACTTTCGTCACCAAACGGTTCGAGGAGGGTTGGACGACCGAGGAGATAATCTTTTGCACCGGCCACAGCATCCGGGATGTGCGCACGCTTGAGCGCTACACGGCTCGCGGACAAGTGGCTGAATCCAACGCTCTGATGCTCCGGAACCGGCTATGGCGGAACGAAGAGGGATCGGAAGCTGCAAACTGCGCTGCAAACCGATCCCCCGGCAGGGGAGCTAAGTGATTGAATCGCGATGGAGGCCTGACCGAGAATCGAACTCGGGTGCACGGATTTGCAGTCCGCTGCGTAACCACTCCGCCATCAGGCCGCCGGCTGGACCGGGTCCAGGGCGTCGTCGCGAGGAGGGGGTGGCTATCAGATCGCATTGTCGCGCGCAACGCACGGACCTATAAGCGCGCCAGATTCCGCTCCCCGCTTCCGTACCGAACGAGAGACCGACGATGGATTTCGCCGCCGCGCGCAAGGTGATGGTGGACTCGCAGGTCCGCGTGAACGACGTGACCGACCGCGCGCTTCAGGCCGCCATGCTGGCCGTGCCGCGGGAGCGCTTCTGCGCCCCCGAGCGCGCCTTCTCGGCCTATGCGGACACGCCGGTCGAGATCGCCGGCGATCGCCGCCTGATGCTGCCGCGCGACGTGGCCAAGCTCCTGCAGGCGCTGGACGTTCAGCCGGGAGAGCGGGCGCTGGCGTTGGCGGCCCCCTACGCCGCGGCGGTGATGGCTCGTCTGGGCGCGACGGTGGTGGCGCAGGACTCGGATCCGGCGGTCGCGGCGGTCGTCGCCCCGGGCCTGGCGGATGAGGGCGTGGAGCTGGTCGAGGCTCCCCTGACCGCGCCGCATGGATCGGCGTACGACGTCATCGTCAGCGAGGGCGCGGTCGCCGACCGGCCCGAACCCTGGATCGCCGCGCTCAGGATCGGCGGTCGGTTGGCCGTGGTCGAACGTCGCGGCCCGGCGGGGCGGGCGGTTCTGTATGTCCGCGGGCGCGAGGGCGTGTCGCGACGCGAACTCTTCGACGCGGCGGGACAGGTGCTCACGGAGATGCGCCCGGCCCCGGCCTTCCAGTTCTGACGACGGACTTCGCGCGCCTGCGCGTGAAAAAAACTTAACTGGCCATGAGAGGGGGCATCACTCACTTAGCGGCTGGACGGAATGATGACGTCGCCCGACGGCGACGCTTGTGGGACGACGACATGCTCAACCGCTCTCGCGCGATCGCTTCGGCCGCCGCCCTGGCGCTGGCCGCCGGCCTCTGGACCGGCCCGGCGTCGGCGGAGAGCCTGCGAGACGCCATCGCGCTCGCCTATCGGACCAACCCTTCCCTGCTGGCTCAACGCGCCAACCAACGGGCGCTGGACGAGACCGTGGTCCAGGCGCGGGCGGGGCTGCGGCCGTCGCTGAATGTCACCGCGAGCGCTAACTACACCCGCACCGACAGCGCCGGCGGCGCCGTCGACGTGGACGGCGACGGCTTCCCCGACGTCACCGCCGGCGGCGTGTCTGAAAGCGACAGCGGCAGCGTGTCCATCGGTCTGTCCCAGAGCCTCTACACCGGCGGCCGCATCTCCCGCTCCATCTCGGCCGCCGAGGCGGGCGTGCTGGAGGGCCGCGAAACCCTGAGGGACGTCGAGCAGCAGGTCATCGTCGCCGTGGTGCAGGCGTACGTCGACGTCCTGCGCGACATCGAGATCCTGGAGATCCGGCGTGAGAACCTGCAGGTCCTGCGCCGTCAGCTCGAGGAGTCGAACGCCCGCTTCGAGGTCGGCGAGATCACCCGGACCGACGTGGCCCAGTCCGAGGCCCGCCTGGCGCAGGCCGAGTCCGAACTGGCGTCGGCCGAGGCGCAGCTGTCGACCTCCCGCGCCGCCTACGCCGCGGTCGTGGGTCAGGCGCCGGCGAACCTGACGGCGCCCGCGCCGCTGCTGGCGCAGCCGGCGGACTTCGACGACGCGCTGGAAGTGGCGCTGGCGCGCAATCCCGCGCTTCTGGCCGCGGTGTACAACCAGCGCCAGGCCGAGGAGAGCGTGGCCCAGGCGCGCGCCGCCTTCCGTCCCAGCGCCAGCCTGAACGCCTCCTATGGCGGCAGCGACGAACTGAGCGGCTTCGATCCGTCCCAGTCGACGTCGTTCCGCGCCGGGGCCACCGTCACCGTGCCGCTGTTCACCGGCGGGCTGAACCGATCGCGGGTGGCCCAGGCGCTGGAGCAGGCGAACGCCGCGCAGATCCTGGTCGAGGGCGAGCGCCGGACGGTGCTGCGTGAAGCCAGCGCGGCCTACGCCAACCTGCTGTCCGCGCGCGCCGGCGTCACCGCGAACGAGGAAGCCGTTCGCGCCGCCCGCGTGGCGGCTGAGGGCGTGCGCCAGGAGCAGTCGGTCGGCCTGCGGACCACGCTGGACGTGCTCAACGCCGAGCTCGAGCTGCGCAACGCCCAGATCAACCTCGCCTCGGCCCGGCGCAACGACTACGTCGCCCAGGCGCAGCTGCTCGCCGCCATGGGCTCGCTGGACGGCCCCAGCCTGGCGGACGTCGAGGCGTACGACCCCTCGCGGAACTACGAGCAGGTGCGCGACCGCGGCGGCCTGCCGTGGGACGGGGCGATCGAGGCGCTCGACAACATCGCGGCGCCTGTCGTGGTCCCGGCGAACGACGCCGAGGACGCGCCGATCGACGCGCAGCTCAAGTCGGAGGTGGTTCGCACCGCGCCCTGACGGCGTGCTGCAATTAACCTCGCAGGCGAAAAACCGCCGTTGATTCCACGCGGCTATGATGCGACGACGGCAGGGGGCGTCGCGCCGCATCGCGTTCCGCCAGGACATCACATCGTCATCAGCGTCGTCGGGACCGCCACATGACCGAACAGTCGTCTCAAGAGCCCACGATGGAGGAGATCCTCGCCTCCATCCGGCGCATCATTTCCGAGGACGAGGCGCCGGCGGAGACGCCGCAAGCCGCCGCCCCGGCGGCGGAAGACCAGCCGGAAGAGGCGCATGAGCCGGAGGTCCTTCCGGAACCCGAGCCGGTCGTGGAGACGGCGTTCGAGCCCGAGGCCGCCGCCGAGGACGACGTTCTGGATCTGACCGACCGCTACGAGACGCCCGCCGAGGCCGTGACCATCGGCGATCTGGACGTGTCGCCCGCCGCCCCCTTCCCCTCGACCGAACAACCCGAACCGAGCCCGGCTCCGATCCCCATGTCCTCCTCGAACGACTCCCTCGTCGGCGAGACCGCGGCGGCCAGCGCCGCGTCCGCCTTCGCCGGCCTCGCCGCCTCGCTGCGCCAGCCCGATCCCGAACTGCCGCAGGGCTCGGGCACCTCGCTGGAGGCGCTGGTCGGCTCGCTGCTGCGCCCGATGCTGAAGGATTGGCTGGACGCCAACCTGCCGGCGATCGTGGAGGCCCAGGTACGCAAGGAAGTCGAACGCATCGCCCGCAACGCCGGCTGAGCCTTCGCGATCTTCGCGAGCCTTTCGAAGGGCGGCTCCCACGGCGGGGCCGCCCTTTTCCTTTGCGCCACACGCCCTCAAGTAGCGACACGCCGCGCGTGTCGCGGTAGGGCCCAAAGAATGACCGCCATGCTTGAAAAGAATTTCGACCCCAAGTCCGCCGAACCGCGCCTCTACGCGATGTGGGAGGAAAGCGGCCTGTTCGCGCCGCGGCAGGACACGGCGGCGGACGCCTATTCGATCGTCATCCCGCCGCCGAACGTGACCGGCAGCCTGCATATCGGCCACGCGCTCAACAACACGCTTCAGGACATCCTGGCGCGCTACCACCGCATGAAGGGCAAGGCCGTGCTGTGGCTGCCGGGCACGGACCACGCGGGCATCGCCACCCAGATGGTGGTGGAGCGTCAGCTGGCGGCGGCGGGCAATGTCGGCCGCCGCGACATGGGCCGGGACGCCTTCGTGCGGAAGGTCTGGGACTGGAAGGCCGAGAGCGGCGGCGCGATCGTGCGCCAGCTTCGTCGGCTGGGCGCCAGCTGCGACTGGTCGCGCGAGCGCTTCACCCTGGACGAGGGCCTGTCGGCGGCCGTCCGCAAGGTCTTCGTGCAGCTGTATCGGGAAGGCCTGATCTACCGCGACAAACGGCTGGTGAACTGGGACCCCCACTTCCAGACGGCGATCTCGGACCTGGAGGTCGAGCAGAAGGAGGTCGACGGCGCCTACTGGCACTTCGCCTATCCGCTGGCGGACGGCGTCACCTATCAGCACCCCGTCGCCTTCGACGAGGACGGCAAGGCGACCGAGTGGGAGACGCGGGACCACATCGTCGTCGCCACCACCCGGCCCGAGACCATGCTGGGCGACACCGGCGTGGCGGTGCATCCGGACGACGCGCGCTACGCCGGGCTGGTCGGCAAGTCGGTGATCCTGCCCATCACCAGCCGCCGCATTCCCATCGTCGCCGACGATTACGCCGACCCGACCAAGGGCTCGGGCGCGGTCAAGATCACGCCGGCGCACGACTTCAACGACTTCGGCGTCGGCAAGCGCGCGGGGCTTCCGGCGCTCAACGTCATGGACGCCTTCGGCCGCATCACCGCCGCCGACACGCCCGACGTGCCCGCCGAGTACGAGGGCATGGATCGCTTCGCCGCGAGAAAGGCCATCGTCGCCCGCGCCGAGGAAGAGGGCTGGCTGAAGGAGATCGAGAAGACCCGCCACGTCGTCCCGCACGGCGACCGCTCGGGCGTGGTCATCGAGCCTTGGCTGACGGACCAATGGTACGTCGACGCCGCCGTCCTGGCCCAGCCCGCGCTGAAGGCGGTGGAGCAGGGCGACACGGTCTTCGAGCCGAAGAGCTACGAGAAGATCTATTTCGAGTGGCTGAGGAACATCGAGCCCTGGTGCATCAGCCGCCAGCTGTGGTGGGGCCACCGCATCCCGGCCTGGTATGGCCCGAACGGCGAGATCTTCGTCGCCGAGACGGAAGAGGAGGCGCGCACCCAGGCAGGCGACCTGCCGCTGACCCAGGACGAGGATGTCCTCGACACCTGGTTCTCTTCCGCCCTGTGGCCGTTCTCGACCATGGGCTGGCCGGAGGACACTGAAGACCTGAGGCGCTTCTATCCGACCAGCGACCTCGTCACGGCGGCGGACATCATCTTCTTCTGGGTCGCCCGGATGATGATGATGGGGCTGCACTTCACCGGCGAGGTCCCCTTCCGCCGCGTGATCATCAACGGCCTGGTCCGCGACGAGAAGGGCCAGAAGATGTCGAAGTCCAAGGGCAACGTCATCGACCCGCTGACGATCATCGACGACCTGGGCGCCGACCCGCTTCGCTTCACCATGGCGATCCTGTCGGGCACGCGGGACATCAAGCTGTCGGCCTCGCGCATCGAGGGCTATCGCAACTTCGGCACCAAGCTGTGGAACGCGGCCCGCTTCAGCCAGATGAACGGGTGCGAGCGCGTCGCCGGGTTCGATCCTGCGACGGTCCAGGGCACGCTGAACCGCTGGATCCGGGGCGAGCTGACGAAGGCCGAGCGCGCCGTCTCCGCCGCGTTGGAAGCCGGCCGGTTCGACGATGCGGCGTCGGCCCTCTACCGCTTCGTCTGGAAGGTGTTCTGCGACTGGTATCTGGAGCTGGCCAAGCCGGTGTTCCAGGGAACCGACGAAGCCGCCAAGGCCGAGACCCGCGCCATGACCGCCTGGACGCTGGACCAGACGATCAAGCTGCTCGCCCCCGTCATGCCCTTCATCACCGAGGAGCTGTGGGCCGAACTCGGGAAGGCCGGCGCGGCCCGGGACGAAGGCATGCTGCTGGGCGCCGCCTGGCCGGACCTGCCCGACGCCTTCGTCGATGCGGAGGCCGAGGCCGAGATCGGCTGGTTGATCGAGGTGGTCGAGGCCATCCGGGCCCTGAAGGGCGAGATGGGGGTGGCGACGTCGCGGCCGCCGCTGACCTTCGTCGCCGCGGACACCGAGATCGCCGCGCGGGTGGAGCGCCACCGCGACCTGCTGGGCGGTCTGGCGCGGGTGTCGGAGATCGCCCTGTTGGACGCCGCGCCCAAGGGCAGCGTCAGCTTCGTCGCCGGCGGCGGCGCGGCGGCGCTGACGCTGGCGGGCCTGGTGGACGTCTCGGCCGAACGCGCCCGACTGGACAAGGAGATCGCGACCCGGGAGGCGGATGCGGCGGTGTTCTCCAAGAAGCTGGACAATCCCAACTTCGTCGCTCGCGCCGCGCCGGAGGTGGTCCAGGAGCAACGCGAGAAGCTGGCGGCGGCCCAGGCCGACCGTGAGCGCCTGATCGCCGCCCGCGAACGGCTGGCGGCGCTCAGCTGATCAGCCGGCCACGATCATGGCCAACGGCTCCCTGCGGACCAGCGGCCCGCCTGTGTTCAGGCCTGCGAAGCTGATCACGGCCGCGAGCATGGCGACGGCCAGGATGACGGAAAGGATGCGGGCCATCGGGGCCTCCTGAAGGAGCGCGAGCCCCGGGAGGTCCGGGGCTCGCTTCGGGGGTGAGGGAGAAGCGTTCAGGCGGCCTTCTTCGGGGTGAAGGCGTTGGCCTGGAAGGCGGCGTCCACCGGCGTGCCGGCGATGTGGTTCACGTAGTTCGAGATGGTCTTCAGGCCGACGCCCAGCACCACCTCCAGCACCGCCGCGCGGGTCCAGCCGGCGCCGATGAAGCGGTTCACCTCGGCGTCCGAGACCCAGCCGCGTTCGCGCACCACCGCGACGGTGAAGGCGCGCAGGGCCTCAAGCCGCGGATCGGTGATCGGACCGCCGTCACGGACCGCCTGGATCACCGTCTGATCCAGCTTCTGGGCCTGGGTCACGGTGGTGTGGGCGGCGACGCAGTAGTGGCAACCGTTCTCGACCGAGGCGGAGATCAGAACGATCTCGCGCTCCAGCGGGGTCAGGCTGGACTTCGACAGGGCGGCGGACAGGCCGAGGTAGCCCTCGATGACCGCCGGGCTCTCGGCGAACTCACCGACCAGGTTCGGCACGAGGCCGAAGGCCTTCTTCGCGCCCTCCAGGTAGGGCTTGGACGCTTCCGGGGCGGTGTCGATCGTATGGATCGGGAACTGGGTCATGGCGTGTCTCCTTGCGATGGTTCGGCGGCGCGACCTCGCGTCGTCGAGGGGGAAGATGCGCGCCCCCTCCCCTGTTCAGAAGACAGGGTTTCGGCCTTTGACTTATGCGCATGGCGCATGAATAAGGCGGCATGGATCGGCTGGATGCGCTGAGGTTGTTCGTCAGGACGGTGGAGACCGGCAGCTTCACGCGCGCGGGCGCGGAGCTGAACGTGTCCCAGCCCCAGGCGAGCCGCGCGGTCGCGGGCCTCGAGGCGCAGTTGGGCGCCAGACTGCTGCTGCGCAGCACGCGCCGCCTGTCGCCGACCGAGGCGGGCCAGCGGGTGTACGAGCAGGCCCAGCGGCTGCTCGCCGAGGAGGCGGCCCTGATCGAGGTGGCGTCCGGGGCCGATCGCGAGCCCGCCGGACGCCTCCGGATCTCGGGTTCCGTGGTGTTCAGCGAGACGGAGCTGGCGCCGCAGGCCGCCGCCTTCCTCGAGGCCTATCCGCGCGTGCGGCTGGACATCGTCGCCACCGACGCTCGTATCGATCTGGTGGCGGAAGGGGTCGATCTGACGTTCCGGCTGGGCGAACTGGCCGACAGCGGCCTGACCGCTCGACGGCTGGGCGGCTACGCCCGCTGGCTGGTGGCGACGCCCGAAGTGGCGGAGCGCGTCGCCGCGGAGGGCGACCTCAAGGCGGCGCTCGCGCGGCTCGGGATCGCCTTCACCGGCACCAGCACGGCCGCCCGCTGGCGACTGACCGACGAGAGGACCACCATGGACGTTGAGCTGGCGGGCCGGGTCTCGGCCGCGAACGGGGCGGTCGTCCACCGGCTGGCGCGCGAGGGCGTGGGGGTGGCGCTCCTGCCCCATTTCGCGGTGAAGGCCTGCCTCGAGGCGGGGCGGCTGGTTCGTGTCGCTCCATCCTGGCGCGGCGACCCGGCGCCGCTGCACGCCGTGTGGACCGGCCGCGCCCTGCCCGGAAAGGCGCGGGCCTTCCTCGACTTCCTTCAGCCGCGCCTGGCGCTCGACGCCCGATGATCCGGCTGGACGTCCTTCTGGTCGAGCGCGGCCTGACGCCCAGCCGGGCGCAGGCGAGGGCCGCGATCGAGGCGGGCGGCGTCACCGTCGACGGACGGGTCGAGACGTCTCCCAGCCGCAAGGTCGCGCCCGAGGCGGCGCTGTCGGTGCGGGCCGTGCACGACTATGTCGGCCGCGGCGCCCTGAAGCTGGCGCACGCGCTTGAGCAGTGGCCCGTCGCGATCGAGGGCCGGGTCGTGCTGGACGTCGGCGCCTCCACCGGCGGCTTCACCGAAGTCTGCCTGCGCCGAAGCGCCCGGAAGGTCTATGCCGTCGATGTCGGCCACGGACAGCTGCACGACCGCGTCAGGGCCGACCCGCGGGTGGTCGATCTGGAGCGAACCGACGCGCGCGAACTGACGAGCGCGCTCATCCTCGAGCCGCCGGATCTGATCGTCTGCGACGCCAGCTTCATAAGCCTGGCCAAGGTGCTGCCCGCCGCGCTGGGATTGGCGGCCGCCGATGCGGATCTGGTGACGCTCGTGAAGCCGCAGTTCGAGATGGAGCGTCGCGCCGACGTCGGACGCGGCGGGGTGGTGCGGGACGACGCCGCCCGGGCGGAGGCCCTGGCGCGGGTGGTCGGCTGGCTGGAGGCTCAGGGCTGGGCCATCCAGGCTACCGCCGACAGCCCGATCACCGGCGGCGACGGCAACCGCGAATACCTGCTCTGGGCGCGCCGCTGACACCCTCGCCCTCAAGCAGCGGGCGACCGCGTTGCGAGCGGTAGGGTTCGCCAAGAAGCAGAAAACCGCCGGCGGATCTCTCCACCGGCGGTCTCATGCACGTCGTCGATCGACAGGGGGGCTGAAGATTTAATCGACGACGCGATAGCGGCCCGAGGCGTCGGGGCAGGTGCGGACGTAGCGCACGTCCTGACGCCCATCGGGAAGGGTGATGCGGCTCTCGGCCAGGCGGCAGCCGTCAGCCGAGCCGTAGTCCGTGGTCGAGCGCGGATAGCCGTACGACCGGTCGTCACGATAGCCGTAGTCGTCGGCGTAGTCCGGACGCGAGGCGTAGCGATCGTAGCCGTAGTCGCGGCGATCCTCGTAGCGATCGTAGCCGTAGCCGTAAGCGTCGCGGCCGTAGTCGGCGGCCGGATAGGGTTGGGCGTAGCCGGAGCGGCAGGCGGCCTGACCGCCGCCGACGCCCGCGCCGATGGCGGCCCCGACCACGCCGCCCAGCACGCTGCCTTCGGTGCGACGGCCGCGCGCCGCGATCTGGGACCCGGCGATGGCCCCGATGGCCGCGCCCAGGAGTCCGCCCGCCGTCTGGCGCTGACGCTGGTCGCGGACGCAGGGGTCGTAGTAGCTCTGGGAGGCGCCATAGGCCGGCGCGCCATAGCCGTGGGCGGTATAGCCGTAGCTCTGGGCCGAGGCGAACGTCGGCGTCGCGACCGCGGCCAGCGCGGCCAGGCCGGCGATCGCGGGGGTCAGGAGAGCCTTGGCGGCCATGGTGGTCATCCCTCTGTCTCGGACCGTCGCCGAACCGCCGGCGCCCATCCGTGAGGACAAGGCATAGAGGCCGCTAGCTGAACGGCCTTTGATCGCGCCGTTCATCTTCGTTCATCTTTCGGCCTCGTGCGGGGCCCTCTATGGAGCGGGGATGCGGCAGCAGCTGACCATCACGCGCGTGGGCGCCCAGGGCGACGGCGTGGCCGAGACGCCGACAGGACCGGTGTTCGCCCCCCTGACCCTGCCCGGCGAAAAGGTCGAGGCGGAGGTGATCGAGGGGCGTGCGGAAGACGTCCGCCTGATCACGGCGAGCGCGGACCGGTCGGCGCCCGTCTCGCCCCACTACGGCGACTGCGGCGGCTGTTCGCTGCAGCACTGGGCGAGCGCGCCTTACCTGAGCTGGAAGCGCGAGCAGGTGGGCCTGGCGCTGGCGCGGGAAGGCATCGAGACCGAGATCGAGCCCACGGTCGCCACCCCGCCCGGCAGCCGCCGACGGCTGGCCCTGCACGCGCGGCGGGGTCCGGGCGGACGCACGATCCTGGGCTTCAAGGCGCGCCGGTCCTGGCGGCTGGTGGAGGTGAGCGAATGCCCGGTCGCCGACCCCCGGGTCGTGCGGGCCTTTCCCGCGCTCGCCGAGGTCGCCGCGCCCTTCCTGGAGCACCCGAAGTCGGCGCCGACGCTGCATGTCACCTGGACCCTGACCGGACTGGACGTGGACGTCACCGGGGTGGAGCGGCGCTCGGGCGGTCTGTCCCGCGACGCCCAGATGCGAGCCATCGAGGCGGCCGGACGGGCGGATCTGGCGCGGCTGAGCCTGGCGGGCGAGACGCTGATGATGGCGCGTCAGCCGCGGATCGCCTTCGGCCCCGCGACCGTTCCCCTGCCCGCCGGCGCCTTCCTTCAGGCCGTGCCGCAGGCCGAGGCGGCGATGGTCGAACGGGCGTCGGCGACCGTCGAAGGGGCCCGGCGGATCGCGGATCTGTTCTGCGGCGCCGGGACCTTCACCTTCCCCTTGGCCAGGATCGCGCCGGTGATCGCGGCGGACGCCTCGGCCGACGGCATAGCAGCGCTGAAGGCGGGCGCGGCGACCGCCTCGGGCCTGAAGCCGATCACGGCCGAGGCGCGCGACCTGTTCCGCCGCCCGCTGTCGCCGCACGACCTGAAGGGCGTGGACGCCGTGGTGTTCGACCCGCCCCGCGCGGGAGCGCTGGAGCAGACGCGCCAGATCGCCCAGACCGCGGCGAGCGTCGTGGTCGGCGTGTCCTGCAACGCCTCGACCTTCGCCCGCGACGCGCGCGTCCTGATCGACGCGGGCTTCCGATTGGAGCGCGTCACGCCGATCGACCAGTTCCTGTGGTCCGCCCACGTGGAGCTGGTGGGCGCGTTCCGGCGCTAGAGGCCCCCCAGCAGCTCCTCGGCGAAGGTCGACAGGGTGTCGTCGCGGGCCCCCATGACGACGATGCGGTCTCCAGGCCGCGCCAGTTCGAGCAAGCGTTCGCCGCAGGCGGCTCGGTCGGGGTGCGCCTCCGCCCTGACCCCGCGCGCGACGAGGTCGCCCACCAGATCGCCGGACGACACGCTGCGATCGGTCGTCCCGCCGTAGTACACCGGCTCCGGCATCAGCAGCACGTCGTCGGGACGCAGCAGGCCCGCGAATCCATCGACGAACTCGGTACGCATCAGCTTCAGCGGCCCGAAGCCGTGAGGCTGGAACATCACCAGCAGCCGCCCGTCGAAGGCGTGCAGCGTCTTCAGCGTCGCGGCGATCTTGTCCGGGTTGTGGGCGAAGTCGTCGATGACGGTGACGCCGTTGCGAGACCCGACCACCTCCAGCCGACGGCGGATGCCCTGGAAGCTCTCCAGGGCCCGCACGCCCGCCTCGGGCTGCACGCCGAGCGCCTCCGCCGCCAGCAGCGCGGCCAGCGCATTGGCCACATTGTGCGCGCCGGGCTGGGTGAGGCGTACAGGCAAGCTCAGACCGGCGCGGGATCGCAGCTCGAACGCCATCCCGTCGGCGAGTGGCGTCAAACCGTGCGCGGACAGATCGGCGGCGGCATTCTCCAGCGAGAAGGTGCGGACCTCTGTTGCGGCATCGGCGAAGACCTGAGCCAGAGCGGCGGTCTCGGCGTTGTCGAGGTTCAGGACCGCCGTCCGGGCCCGCCCGACGAAGCCGCCGAACAGGTCACGCAACTCCTCCATCGACTTGTGATCGAGCGAGATGTTGGACACGACCGCCACCGTCGGGTCGTAGCGGGCGATGGAGCCGTCGGACTCGTCCACCTCGGACACGAACAGCCCCGGCCGGCCCAGCCGCGCGCCGGCGAAGGGGTGGTCGGGGTCCACGTAGTTCTTCATCACCGCGCCGTTCATGACGGTGGGATCGAGGCCGGCGCGGTCGAGGATCCAGGCGACCATGCCGGTGATGGTGGACTTGCCGCTGGTCCCCGCGATCCCCACCGAGGTCTCGGCGCGGTTGAACAGGTCGCTGAGCAGCTCCGGGCGGGTGACGATGCTCGCCCCGACCCGCCGCGCCGCGCCGATGTCGGGCACCGTGTCCTCGACGGCGCCGGTGGCCACCACGAGCTGGTCCGCGCGGGTCACGCCGGAGCCGTCCTGGGGGTGCAGCCCGATCCCCTGCGCCTCCAGCCAGGCGAACTTCTCGGGCGTCCGGCCCTGGTCCCGCGCGCGATCCGAGCCTTCGACGCGAGCTCCGGACGCCTTCACGATCAGAGCGAGCGGCAACATGCCCGAGCCGCCGATCCCGCAGAAGAAGTGGTCCTTGGGCTGCGTCATCGACTTGATCCGAAAGGGCGAAACGGCGAAGGCTGGAGCGGTCTGACTAACGGCCCGTCAGACGCCTGACCAGAGCGCATCCCATGAAGATCGGCGTCGTGGCCGTCAGCTCCCGCTTCTCCGTCGAGACCGCCAAGGCCGTCGAGGCCTGGATGGCGGAGCACTATCCGTCGGGCGAGCCGAAGCTGGTCTTCCATCCGTCGGTCCACGCCAAGCACGGACACTTCGCCGGCGACGACGCGACGCGCGCGCGCGCCTTCGTGGAGTTCGCCAACGACCCGCGGCTGGATGCGATCTGGTTCGCGCGCGGCGGCTACGGGTCCTGCCGCATCGCCGAAGCGGTGATCCCGCAGCTGAACGATCACGCGAGGGCCAAGCGGTATCTGGGCTATTCCGATGCCGGCAGCCTCCTGGCGGCGCTGTACAAGGCCGGGTTCGAGCACGTGGCGCACGGGCCGATGGCGTCGGACGCACGGCGCGGCGCCGAGACGGGCCGTCGGGCCGTCGAGTGGCTGACCAAGGGGGCCGCGACCGGTCACGAACCCTCGCTGGCGGACGACCCCCGGCCGGCGGCGGCGTTCAACCTGACCATCCTGAGCCAGCTGCTCGGCACGCCCATCGAGCCGGACCTGTCGGGCCATGTGCTGATGCTGGAGGAGGTTTCCGAGGCCGCCTACCGCATCGACCGGTACATGTTCCACATCACCAGCCAGGCCTCGATCCGGCGCGTGGCCGGCATCCGGATGGGCCGCGCCTCGGACGTCACGCCGAACGACCCGGACTTCGGCATGACGGCCGAGGAGATCGCGCGCTACTGGTGCGCACGCTCGGGCATTCCCTATCTGGGCGCGGCCGACATCGGCCATGACGCCGAGAACAAGATCGTGCCGTTCGGCGCGCGCTGATCCGGTTCAGGCGCCGGTCTTTTCGACCTGGCCGTATTCCAGATCGACCGGCGTCGGGCGGCCGAAGATGGACACCGCCACCCGCAGGCGGGCGTTGTCCTCGTCGACGCTTTCGACCTGGCCGTCGAAGCTGGCGAAGGGACCATCGACGACCTTGACGGTCTCGCCGATGTCGAAGCGGATGGTCGGCTTGGGACGTTCAACGCCCTCCTCCACCGCGCCGATGATGTTCTGAACCTCGCGTTCGGACACCGGCAGCGGCTTGGTGCCGCCGGCGGCGCCGAGGAAGCCGGTGACCTTCGGCGTGTTCTTGACCAGGTGATAGGCCTGATCGGTCATCTCCATCTTCACCAGCACATAGCCGGGGAAGAACTTGCGCTCGGCGTTGACCTTGCGGCCGCGACGGATCTCGACGACGTCCTCGGTCGGAACGAGGATCTCGGAGAAGTTCTCCTCCAGACCCTGCTGGCGGGCCTGCTCACGCAGCTGTTCGGCCACCTTCTTCTCGAAGTTCGAGTAGGCGTGGACGATGTACCACTTGTGGCGCGGGTTGGCGGCGGCGGCGGGCGCGGCGTCGGTCATCTCTGGCGTCTCCTCAGGCGCCGAAGCCGATGATCCACTGCGACACGACGGTCAGCAGCGCATCGACGATCCAGAAGAAGGCGGCGGCGAGCGCCACCATGATGAAGACCATCACCGAGGTGATCCAGGTCTCCTTGCGGCTGGGCCACACGATCTTGCGACCCTCGGCCCGGACCTGGCTGGCGAATTGCATCGGGGTCACGCGCGGCTTGGCCGTCGGCTGGTCGACCGAGACGGTGGGGCCTTGCGCGGGCTGGGGGCTGCCGGGACGGCGCCCGCCGGGTGTCTTCGCCTTCGCCATGAGCGTAAAGGGTCTCTCGAATGCTTGTCCTGTCGCCCCAGATGGGGATGGCCCGGCTATGGCGACAGAGGGATGGCAGGAGTTGAGGGACTCGAACCCACGACCCCCGGTTTTGGAGACCGGTGCTCTACCAACTGAGCTAAACTCCTAGGGCCCCGACGACCGATCGCACCTCGAGTCCCCTCGGGATGCGGCGAACGCCAGACGCGGGCCTATGCCCGACGTGCGGGGGCATTTCAAGGGCGAAGGCGGCTCAGCGGGGCCGCGTGCGCTTCGGGGGCCCCGGCGGCGTTCCGGCGGCGAGGGCCGCGACCACCGTCAGGATGCGGCTGCGGCGGGTCTCCGCCCTTTGGGCCGAACTGAGCATGTGGCTGGAGCCGCGACGCTGACCGGCGGTCATCCTCGACCAGGTGGTGGCGGCGGCCGGATCACGCGCGATGGCCTCGAGCAGGTCGTCGGGCGCATCCACGGCCTCCTGCGGCTCGATGCGGAACCGCACCTCCACCTCGTCGCCGACGCCGGCGTCGATGGCGCGCAGCGTCGTCTTGTTCAGCATCAGGTACCAGCGGCGGCGCACCGGCTGCCAGGCGCCGGTGACCGGCGCGTCGTTGATCTCGCCCGACATGCGCAGGCGCGGGTGCTCGTCGAACGGCAGTTCGGCCGCGAGGTCGTCGGGGAGGAAGACCACCGTATAGACCATGGTCCCAAGCGCATGCCGCTCGATCCGGCCGGTGAAGGCGTGGGGATAGAAATCCACCCCTTCGTCCCTCAGTCCTCGTACTGGGCCGCGACCGCCTGGGCCTCGTCCTCGGCGCGGACGATCTGCCTGAACAGCAGCTTGTCGATGCGCCGGTCGTCCATGTCGATGACCTCGACTTCGAACCGGCCGACCTGGAGAATCTCGCCCTCGTTCGGCACGCGCGACAGTTGGTGCAGCACCAGGCCGGCGACGGTGTGAAAGCCCTCGGTCTCGCCGAAGTCCTCCCCCAGGGCGTCGGCCAGGTCGTCGAGGTCGGTCTGGCCGTCCACGAGCCAGGACCCGTCCTCGCGCTCATGGATGTAGGCCTGGGCCTCGTCGTGGCCTTCGTTGAAGTCGCCGGCGATCATCTCCAGCAGGTCGGTCGCGGTGACGACGCCTTCGAAGGCGCCGAACTCATCGACGATGAAGGCCATGTGGACGCGCGAGCCCTTCATGATCTCCAGCGCCTTCAGCACCGAGGTCGACTGGGGGATGAAGGCGGGTTCGGCCACCAGCTTCTCGACATTGAACTCGCCGTTGTCGAGCAGGCTGTCGAGCAGGTCCTTCTTGTGGACGACGCCCAGCGGGTTATCGACGTCGTTCTCCTTGGCGACCACGATCCGCGAGTAGGGGCAGGTCCGGATCTCCTGACGGAGCTGCTCCTCGCTGTCGTCGAGCGCGATCCAGAAGACCTCGTGACGCGGCGTCATGGCCACGCGGACCGGGCGGTCGCCGAGCGTCAGGATCTCCTCGATCATGATCTGCTCCTCCGGCTCGATCAGGCCCGCGGAGGTCCCCTCGGCGAGGATGGTCTCAACCTCCTCCTGGGTGACGTCGGAACCGTCGCGGTCCTTCACGCCCATGACCTTGAGGATCGCGGACGTCGAGGCGGTCAGCAGCAGCACGAAGGGCTTCAGCACCTTGGCCACGACCGAGATCGGTCCCGCCGTCTTGGTGGCGATCGCCTCGGGGAAGATCAGCGCCAGCCGCTTGGGCACCAGCTCGCCGACGATCACCGACACATAGGTGATGAACACGACCACGATGGCGGTGGCGGTGGCTTCGGAATAGGGCGCGAAGGCCGGAAACGACGTCTCGATCATCCGGTCGAGCTCGCCGGCGATCGACGCCTGGCCGAAGGCGCCGGCCAGGATGCCGATCAGGGTGATGCCGACCTGGACGGCCGACAGGAACTGCGTCGGCTCCTCGGCGAGTCGCAGGGCCCGGCGCGCGCCGCGGTCGCCGCGTTCCGCGCGGCTTTGAAGCTTGGACTTGCGGGAGGACACGACCGCGAGCTCGGTCATGGCGAACAGGCCGTTCAGCACCACGAGGAGCAGTACGACGGCGATTGCGGCGGCTAACATCTAGGTGGGGGAAACCCGCGACGCGGCGCGACATTCGGCGTCCGCAGCGCGCATTCTAGGCGACGGGGCGCGCCCGCGCCACGGTTTCCTTCAGAGTGCGGCGGCGAACGCCGAGGCGCCCAGGAAGACGCCGATGAAGATGCCGATGCGAAGCGCGCGGAGCATGGGGTTACCGAAATCTTAACGAGCCCCTAATCCCTGCGATCCGCGAGGGGTTCCGGCAACCCGGCGCACCCGGCAGGCGAAGATCATCGCTCACGCCCGCTTTGAAAGGCGAGGAGCGGGTCTCTATATGGCCTGCCCTTCCCGCACCTTCGGACGACCATGGCCCGCATCCTCATCACCTCGGCGCTGCCCTACATCAACGGCATCAAGCACCTGGGGAACCTGGCGGGCTCGATGCTGCCGGCGGACGTCTGGGCCCGGTTCAAGCGGGCCCAGGGACATGAGGTGCTCTACGTCTGCGCGACCGACGAACACGGCACGCCGGCCGAGCTCGCGGCGGCCGCCGCCGGGCAGGACGTTCGGACCTACTGCGACGAGCAGCACCAGATCCAGAAGGCGGCCGGCGAGGCGTTCGGCCTGAGCTACGACTGGTTCGGCCGGTCCTCGAACGCGCCCAATCACCGGCTGACCCAGCACTTCGCCCGGGTGCTGGAGGGCAATGGCTTCATCGAGGAGCGGGTCGACCGGATGATCTATTCGATCGAGGACGCGCGGTTCCTGCCGGACCGCTACGTGGAGGGGACGTGCCCCCACTGCGCCTATCCCAAGGCGCGGGGCGACCAGTGCGACAACTGCGGCCGGCTGCTGGATCCCACCGACCTGATCGAGCCCTATTCGGCCGTGTCGGGCAGCCGGAACCTGGAGGTGCGCGACACGCGCCATCTCTATCTTCTGCAGACCAAGCTGGCGGACCGCATCCGCGACTGGGTCGGCTCCAAGAGCGACTGGCAGCCCCTCGCCCGGTCCATCGCCTACAAGCATCTGGACGAGGGCCTGATCGACCGAGGCATCACCCGCGACCTGAAGTGGGGCGTGCCGGTGGTCGGCGCCGACGGCGGCCCGCGTCCGGGGCTGGAGGGGAAGGTCTTCTACGTCTGGTTCGACGCCCCCATCGAATACATCGGCGCCACCCAGGAATGGGCCGAGGCCAGTGATGAGAATTGGGAGCGCTGGTGGCGTCTGGACCAAGGCGCGGACGACGTGCGCTACGTCCAGTTCATGGGCAAGGACAACGTCGCCTTCCACACGGTCAGCTTCCCCGCGACGATCCTCGGCTCGGGCGAGCCGTGGAAGACGGTCGACACGCTGAAGGCCTTCAACTGGCTGAACTGGTACGGCGGCAAGTTCTCGACCAGCCAGGGACGCGGCGTCTTCATGGACCAGGCGCTGGAGCTGCTGCCGGCGGATTACTGGCGCTGGTATCTGACGGCCTACGGGCCGGAGCACGCGGACGCCGCCTTCACCTGGGAGACCTTCCAGGGGGCGGTCAACAAGGACCTGGCCGACGTGCTGGGCAACTTCGTGAACCGCATCGTCAAGTTCGCGGAATCCAAGTTCGACGGCGTCGTGCCCGATGGCGGCGAGGCCGGGCCGGTGGAGGCGAAGCTGGAGGCCGACCTCCGCGCCGTGATGGCCGACGCCACGGCCCAGTTCGAGGCCATGGAGTTCAGGAAGGCCGCCCAGGCGCTGCGCGCCGCCTGGGTGCTGGGCAACGAATACCTGCAGGAGGCGGCGCCCTGGACGGCGCTGAAGACGGACTGGGACCGCGCGGCCGTCGGCGTCCGCACGGGCCTGAACCTGGTCGCCCTGTTCGCGCGGCTGGCGGCGCCGATCCTGCCGTTCACAGCCGGACGCATCGCCGCGACGGTGGGCGAGACGGACCTGTCCTGGCCCGGCGCGGACGAGGCCTGGCCGGCCGCCCTGCCCGCCGGCCGCGCTGTGCACGCCCCGGAGGTCCTGTTCAGGAAGATCGAGGACAGCCAGGTGGCGGAGTGGGCGGAGCGGTTCGGGGGGGCGGACGGCGACCGCTGATCGCCCCGGCCTGGCGCTCGCGGCGGCTTCGCCTTATTCTCGTCCCTTGGCCTTTCCGCGCCAAGGCGAGACCGGAAGGCGATCCCATGCACCACAAACGAGGACGCGCGCGCCGCCGAAGGGCGGGCTGCAAGCTGTGCAAGCCGTGGAAGATGAACGGCTGGCGCACCGAGCGCGAAGGCGGTGAGCGCTTCAGCGATCACGCCCGCCGCAGAGCCGCCGCCGAGGCCGAAAGGGCGGAACGGCTCGGCGGGGCGCAAGGCTGACCTTCGGGCCGCGAGGTGCTAAACTGACCAACAAGATGGTCAGGAGGCGGCCGTGACGTCGATCAATCTGGCGGACGCCAAGGCGCGGCTGAGCGAACTGATCGACCGCGCCCAGCGCGGCGAGGAGATCGAGATCACCCGGCGCGGCAAGCCGGTGGTGCGGCTCGCACCGGTGACGCCGGAGAAGAAGCGCATCGACGTCAAGGCTTTGCGGGCGTTGACGGAAGGGCAGCCGATGCAGCCGGAGGGCACCGGTGAATTCATGCGCAAGCTGCGTGACGACTATCGGTACTGATGATCTACGTCGATACGTCCGTGCTCGTCGCAGCCGTGACGCCCGAACCCGCAACTGAACGGGTGCAGGACTGGCTGGGGTCGCAAGCAGCCGGCGCTCTCGGCATCAGCGCCTGGGTGGAGGTGGAGTTCGCAGCCGCCCTTCGGTTCAAGGTCTCGACCAGGCAGATCACCGAGGTGCTCATGTCGTCGGCGCTGGCGCACTTCCGCTCCGAGCTCGTGCAAACCTTCACGACTTGGACGATCGAGCCCACCGACTTCGCCGCAGCGGCTGAGATCGCCGGATCACGATGGGCCAAGCTGAAGGGACCGGACGCCCTTCACCTCGCCGTCGCGCAGAGGCTTGAGGTTCCGATCCGTACGCTGGATCAGGGGCTCGCTCGTGCGGCGAAGGCCGCGGATCACCCCGTCGTATCGCCCTAAGCCTCAGCCCGCCGGCTGGACCTCCACCGGCGCCGGCGCGTCCGACGGGCGGGTGGGGGTCGGCGGGGCCGGGAGCTCGCTCTCCTCGCTGCGGACGCCCTTCATGTGCTTGGCGATTTCGTCGGCGGGAATCTCGAGGAAGCCCGGCGCGGAGGCGTTGTAGCTCTCGACGTTGCCGGTCCGCACGACCACCGAGCGGTAGCCGTCCCAGATCATGTGCAGCGCGACGTACAGGACGATGACCAGACCGACGTAGCCGATCCAGCGGTACCTGTTCAGGATCCGGGCGATGAAGGTGGCGGCCACGCCCATCAGGGCGATCGACAGCACCAGGCCGAAGACCATGATCCAGGGGTGCTCATGCGCGGCGCCCGCGACCGCCAGCACATTGTCGAGCGACATGGTCACGTCGGCGATCATGATCTGCAGCAGGGCGGCGCCGAAGGTCTTGCGCTTGATCCCCAGCTCCTCGGGCGAGGCGCCGCCGCCATGGTGCGCGGCGAGGGCGTGCTCCATCTCCTCGGTCGATTCGGCCTGGTCGTGGGTGGCGTGCTCGCGCAGCTCGCGCCACATCTTCCAGCACACCCAGAGGAGCAGGACGCCGCCCGCCAGCAGCAGGCCGACGATGGCCAGAAGCTGCACCGTGATCAGGGCGAAGCCGATCCGTAGCACCACCGCCGCGATCAGGCCGATCAGGATGGCCTTCTTGCGCTGCTCCGGCGCCAGGGCGGCGGCGGCGAGGCCGACCGCGACGGCGTTGTCGCCGGCCAGCACCAGGTCGATCATCAGCACCTGACCGAGCGCGGTCAGTTGCGAGGCGAATTCGGGCGAGGAGAGGAATTCCATAGCGCGCGCTCATAGACGCGGCGCGGGCGCTGTCCAACAGGGTTTTCGGTTCAGCCCTCGATTTCCACCACCTCGACGCGGGGGCCGTTGAGAACGAGGGCGATTTCGCCGCGTTTCAGCTTCAGCGCGTCCTCGCCGAAGATCTGCCGCCGCCAGCCCTTGAGCGCGTCGACGTCCGCGTCGTCGGTGACGGCGATCTTCTCCAGGTCGGACACTGTGGCGATCAGCTTGGAGGCGACGCCGGCGTTGTCGCTCTTGGCCTTCAGCAGGACCTTCAGCAGTTCGACCACGGACGGCGGCGCCGGCTGGTTGTGGCGGGGGCGCTCGAGTTTCGGCGCATGGGCCTCGGGATCCGCCAGCACCCGCTTCAGCTCTTCGGTCAGATCGAGCCCGAGCCGGGAGGCGCCGAAGCCCTTCGAGACCGAGCGCAGGCGGTTGAAGGCGTCGGGATCCGTCGGCCCCTGGGTGGCGATCTCGTCGATCGCCTCGTCCTTGAGGATGCGGCCGCGCGGCTGGTCACGCTCCTGGGCCGCGCGCTCGCGCCACACGGCGGCGGCCACGAAGGCGGCGAGATACTTCGGCGTGAAGCGCTTGGGCTTCAGCCGCTTCCAGGCGTTGTCCGGATTGGTGTCGTAGAGCGCCGGATCGGTCAGATCGGCCATCTCGGCCATCACCCAGTCCAGCCGACCCTCCTTGCGAAGCCGTTCGCGCAGCTTGGGGTAGAGGGCCGCGAGATGGGTCACGTCGCCGAGCGCATAGGTCAGCTGGGCGTCCGACAGGGGACGACGCGCCCAGTCGGTGAAGCGGCTGCCCTTGTCGACCTCGACCTTGATCATCTGGCGCACGAGCGAGTCGTAGGCGACCTGCTCGCCGAAACCGGCCGCCATGGCCGCGACCTGGGTGTCGAACAGGGGCTTGGGCATGGCGCCGAGCCGCACGAAGATCTCCACGTCCTGTCGACACGCATGGAACACCTTGACGATGTTCGGGTCCCGCAGGAGGTCAAGGAAGGGCTCGAGGTTCAGGCCCTCGGCCATGGGATCGATGATGCCCGCGTGTTCCGTCGAGGCCGCCTGGATCAGGCAGAGCCTGGGCCAGTAGGTGGTCTCGCGCATGAACTCCGTATCGACGGCGATGAAGGGGGCCTTGGCCAGTTCAGCGCAGAACGCGACGAGCGCCTCGTCGGTGGTGATCGTCTTCATTCGGATGCTATAGCCCCGTCGAGCGCCGTCGTGGCAAGAGGCCCGTCGGATTTCCGCCGCATGATTCCGGACCGCGACCGATGAGCGACACCCCCGCACGCCCCGCCCACGGCCTGACCTACGCCGACGCGGGCGTGGACATCGACGCCGGCGAGATGCTGGTGGACGCGATCAAGCCGCTGGCGAAATCCACCGCGCGCCCGGGCTCGACGCCGTCGCTGGGCGGATTCGGGGCCCTGTTCGACCTGAAGGCGGCGGGGTTCGAGGATCCGTTGATCGTCTCGACCACCGACGGCGTCGGCACCAAGCTGAAGATCGCCATCGACACGGGGCGGCACGACGGGGTCGGCGTCGATCTGGTGGCCATGTGCGTCAACGACCTGCTGGCCCAGGGCGCGGAGCCGCTGCTGTTCCTCGACTATTTCGCCACCGGCAAGCTGGACGTGGACGCCGCGCGCCGGGTCATCGCCGGCATCGCCGAGGGCTGTCGCCAGGCGGGCTGCGCGCTCGTCGGCGGCGAGACGGCCGAGATGCCGGGCATGTACGCGGGCGGCGACTATGACCTGGCGGGCTTCTCGCTGGGCGCGGTCGAGCGGGGCCACGCCCTGCCCTATCTGGATCGTCAGGCGGCGGGCGACGTGGTGATCGGCCTGGCGTCGTCGGGCCCGCACTCCAACGGCTATTCGCTGATCCGGCGCGTGGTCGAGGCGTCGGGCCTTGGCTGGGGCGACGACGCGCCCTTCGCCAAGGACCGGTCGCTGGCGCAGGCGCTGATGACGCCGACGCGCATCTATGTGAAGCCGGTGCTGCCGCTGATGAAGGCGGGTCTGGTCAAGGGCGCGGCGCACATCACCGGCGGCGGCCTGATCGAGAACCCGCCGCGCTGCGTCGCCGAGGGGCTGAAGGCCGTGTTCGACTGGGAGGCCTGGCCCATGCCGCCGGTGTTCCAGTGGCTGGCCGAGACCGGCGGGATCGACGCCCATGAAATGCGCCGGACCTTCAACTGCGGCGTCGGGTTCATCCTGATCGTCGCGCCGGAGAACGCCGAGCCGGTGCTGGCGGCCCTGCTGAACGCGGGCGAGGCCGCCTTCGTCTGCGGCCAGCTCGAGGTCGCCTGACACGCCTAGGAGAGGATCGCCGCATGAACCGTCTGCTGATCGCCGCCCTGTACTCTGTGAGCCTGTCCAGCCTGGCGCTGCCCGCCGCCGCCCAGACGGCGGCCGCGCCGGAACAGCCGCTGGTGCATCGCCTGACCTCGCAGGTGTCGGCGGAGCGGCTCAGGGCCGACGTGACGGCCATGGTGGGCTTCGGCACGCGCCACACCCTGTCGGAGACCGAAAGCGACACGCGCGGCGTCGGCGCGGCTCGCCGCTGGGTCCAGCGCCAGTTCGAGACCATCAGCCGTGACTGCGGCGGCTGCCTGACCGTCGATACGCCCTCTGACGTGGTCATCGCCCCGCCGCGCATCCCCAATCCCACCGAGGTGGTCAGCGTCATCGCCGTGCAGCGCGGCACAGCGGATCCGGACCGGGTGATCCTGATCTCGGGGCACCTGGATTCGCGCGTCAGCGACGTGATGAACTTCACCGACGACGCGCCGGGGGCCAACGACGACGCCTCGGGCGTGGCCGCCCTGATCG
Source organism: Brevundimonas balnearis (assembly GCF_042434805.1). Lineage (NCBI taxonomy): Bacteria > Pseudomonadati > Pseudomonadota > Alphaproteobacteria > Caulobacterales > Caulobacteraceae > Brevundimonas > Brevundimonas balnearis. The sequence goes on from NZ_JBHLSW010000007.1 coordinate 221,653, forward strand.
AGGCGGCGCGGGTGCTGTCGAAGGAGCGGTTCCCCGCGACGCTCGTCTACGCCGCCCTGACCGGCGAGGAGCAGGGCCTGCACGGCGCGCGGATCGTCGCCGACTACGCCCGGGCGCGCGGCTGGGACGTCATCAACCTGAACAACGACATGGTCGGCAACGTCGAGGGCCAGAGCGGCGTCGTCGACACCACGCGCATCCGCGTCTTCGCCGAGGGCACCCGCACGGTGGAGACTCCGGAGCAGGCCAATCGGCGGCGCTACAACGGCGGCGAGGTCGACAGCCCGTCGCGCAACCTGGCCCGCTTCATCGACTCGGTCGCCGACCGTTACCTGACCAACTTCGACGTCGAGGTGATCTATCGCACCGACCGATTCAGCCGGGGCGGCGACCAGGTCGAATTCCTGCGGGCCGGCTATCCGGCGGTGCGCATCACCGAGGGCGCCGAGAACTACGACCGCCAGCACCAGGACCTGCGGACCGAGAACGGCCGCGTCTACGGCGACACCCTGGACGGGGTGAACTGGGCCTATCTGGCCCAGGCGACGCGGCTCAACATCGCCACGATGGCGGCCCTGGCCAAGGCCCCCCGGGCACCGTCGGGCGTCACCCTGTCGGGGGCGGTGACGGCTGACACGACCCTGACGTGGGAGCCGGTTCCGGGCGCGGTCGGGTATCGGGTGTGGTGGCGCGCCACCACCGCGCCGGACTGGACCCACCATCGCGATGCCGGCGCGGCGACGACCCTGACGCTGCCGGGCGTGGTCATCGACGACTACTTCTTCGGCGTGTCCGCCATCGGCGAGGGCGGCTGGGAGAGCCCCGTGGTGTTCCCGGGCGACCCCGGCTCCTTCTACGCCCCCGAACCGGCTCCGGATGCGGACTGAGCCGGTCCCGGTCGCCGTCCTGATCTCGGGCGGCGGGTCGAACATGGCGGCGCTGATCGAGGCCGCCCGCGCGCCCGACTGTCCCTACCGGGTGGCGCTGGCGCTCTCGAACCGGCCGGACGCCCGCGGACTGGAGCGGGCGCGGGCGCTGGGCGTGAACGCCGAGGCGATCGATCACCGGCCCTTCGGCAAGGACCGCGAGGCCCATGAGCGGGAGATCGACGGCCGACTGCGCGCCCACGGCGTCGAGGTGGTGGCGCTGGCCGGCTACATGCGGGTGTTGACGCCCTGGCTGTGCGAGCGCTGGTCGGGGCGCATGCTCAACATCCATCCGTCGCTGCTCCCGCGCCATCCGGGTCTGGACACGCATGCGCGCGCGATCGCGGCGGGCGACGCGGAGGCGGGCTGTACGGTGCATCTCGTGACCGCCGGCGTGGACGAGGGCCCGATCCTGGCCCAGTCGCGCGTGCCCATCCTCGCGGGCGATACGGCGGAGGCGCTCGCGGCGCGGGTGCTGGAGGCCGAGCACAGCCTCTATCCGAGCGCGCTGGCCGCGTTCGTATCCCGATTGTCGGATCAGGGCTGAGGGCCCGGGTGGTCGCGCCCGAGCCCCGCCCGCCGCTTACTTGTCGGGCTTCGTCGCCGCACCGGCGACGGCGCCCACGGCGGCGCCCGCGACGGTCGCGCCGGTGTTGCCGCCGATGGCCTGGCCGGCCGCGGCGCCGGCGACGGCGCCCGTGGCGGCGCGTTGCTCCACCGTCGTGCCGCAGGCGGCCAGCAGGGCGGCGGCGCCGATCAGCGGCGTGAACTTCAGAACGGTCTTCATGGCGTCGTCTCCAGTTTCAGGACGGCGCTGAAAACGGAAAGGCCCGCGACCGGGTTCCGGGCGCGGGCCTCGATGTCACAGGCGTGGGCCGATCGTCAGCCGACGATCTGGTCCTCGGTGAAGAACTGCTCGATCTCGATCTTGGCGTTCTCCAGGCTATCGGAGCCGTGGACGGAGTTCTCGCCGATCGACAGGGCGAACTGCTTGCGGATCGTGCCCTCGGCGGCCTGTTCCGGGTTCGTCGCGCCCATGACTTCGCGGTAGCGGGCCACGGCGTTCTCGCCTTCCAGCACCTGGACCACGACCGGCTCGGCGGTCATCTGCTCGACCAGCTCGCCGTAGAAGGGGCGCTCGGCGTGGACGGCGTAGAACGTCTTGGCCTGGTCGGTCGTCAGCTTGACGCGGCGCTGGGCGACGATGCGCAGGCCGGCGTCCTCGATCACGGCGTTGATCTTGCCGGTCAGGTTGCGGCGGGTGGCGTCCGGCTTGATGATCGAGAAGGTGCGTTCGGTCATGGATGACTTCTTGGGTGGGAGTTTGAAGGTCGCGGGCTTATAGACGCGGCCTCCCCCGTTTCCAAGGCGTCCCTCGCGCCGGCGGCCCGGCCGCGCGGTTTCGAGACAGACCCCGAGTTCAGACCCGTCCTTTCGATGCTTCAGATCACCAACTTGACCTACAACGCCTGGGGCCGGGCCTTTCTCGATAACGCCTCCGTCAGCCTGCCGCCGGGCGCCAAGGTCGGGCTGGTCGGCCGCAACGGCATCGGCAAGTCGACCCTGTTCAAGCTGATCCTGGGCGAGCTCCAGGCCGGGGGCGACGAGATCACCCTGCCCAAGACCGCGCGCGTCGGCTCGGTGGACCAGGAGCATCCGGCGACCCCGGTCAGCGTGCTTGAGACCATCCTGGAGGCCGACGTCGAGCGGCACACGCTGATGACCCGGCTGGAGACCGCAGAGCCGGAGGAGATGGGCGAGATCTGGGCCCGGCTGATCGAGATCGACGCCGAGGCGGCGCCCGCCAAGGCGTCCGAGATCCTGGTCGGCCTGGGCTTCAGCCAGGAGGACCTGCACCGGCCGATGGCGCACTTCTCGGGCGGCTGGCGGATGCGGGTGGCGCTGGCCGCCGCCCTGTTCGCGGAGCCGGACATGCTGTTGCTGGACGAGCCGACCAACTACCTCGATCTGGAAGGCGCGCTGTGGCTGGAGGCGCGGCTGAAGAAGTACCCGGCGACGGCGCTGATCATCAGCCACGACCGGGAGCTGTTGAACGGGGTCTGCACCCACATCCTGCACCTGTCGAACCGGAAGCTCGACCTCTACACCGGCGACTACGACACCTTCGAGCGGACGCGGGCGGAGAAGCTGCGCCTGCTGGAGGCCAACAAGGTCAAGCAGGACGCCGAGCGGGCGCACCTGCAGAAGTTCATCGACCGCTTCAAGGCCAAGGCGTCCAAGGCCGCCCAGGCGCAATCTCGGGTCAAGCGACTGGAGAAGATGCAACGCATCGAGCTGCCGCCTGAGGAGCGGGTCGCGCCCTTCGTGCTGCCGTCGCCGGAGAAGCCCCTGCCCCCGCCGCTGATCCGGCTGGAGAAGGCCAACGTCGGCTATGAGCCCGGCAAGCCGATCCTGAAGAACCTGAACCTCAGGATGGATCTGGACGACCGAATCGGGCTGTTGGGCGTCAACGGGGCGGGCAAGTCGACCTTCGCCAAGTTGATCGCGCGGGCGCTGACGATTGAGTCCGGGGAGTTCCACCGCGACGGCAAGATGCGGGTCGGCTGGTTCCACCAGCACCAGATCGAGGCGATGGATCCAGAGGATACGCCGCTGCAGATCATCCGCCGCGCCATGCCGGACGCCTCGGAGTCCAGCCGCCGCTCGCGCCTGGCGCAGTTCGGCCTGCCGTTCGAGAAGCAAGAGACCAAGGTGGCGGCCCTGTCGGGCGGCGAGCGGGCGCGGCTCCTGCTGAACCTGGTGGCGATGGACGCGCCCCACATCCTGATCCTGGACGAGCCGACCAACCACCTGGACATCGACAGCCGCGGCGCGCTGCTGGATGCGCTGAACCAGTACACCGGGGCGGTGATCCTGATCACCCACGACCGGTCGCTGATGGAGCTGGTCGCGGACCGACTGTGGCTTGCGGCCGACGGCACGGTGAAGCCGTTCGACGGGGACATGGACGACTACGCGCGCTTCGTGCTGGAGCGCGCGAAACAGGGCGCGAAGCCCGGACAGCTGCGGGATGCGCCGGCGGAGCCGGAACCGCCGGCGGCGGCGCCTTCGCCGCCGACGCCCGCCGCGAAGGGCAAGGGGCCGTCCGCCTCGACCCTGCGCCATGCGGCGAAACGGGCCGAGGCGCGGATGGCCGAGCTGACGGCCGAGATCGCGACACTGGATCAGGCCCTGGCCAAGGCCGCGGTCGACGATCCCGGCAAGCTGGCGGACCTGTCGCGCCGGCGCGCGGCGGCGCAGGAGGCGCTGGACGCCGCCGAGGCGGAGTGGCTGGACGCGGAGGAGGCCCTGGCGCAGGTGGCGTGAGGCGCTGGGCTCAGCCGCAGTCCACGCTCTCGATAACGCCGGTCGCCTCGTTGAAGCGGACGTTCAGCCGGTCCGGCCGATAGTCCCGCGTCGTCGGGCAGGTGGTGCAGACCACCCGCACGGGCGCGTCGCGTGGGAAGGTCACGGCGCCGACGTGGCTGCCGATCAGGGAGCGGGCGGCGTCGGCGTCGCAGCGCCAGGGCTCGGGACCGCCGGGCGCGGGCGTTTCGAGCGGCGCGCAGGCCGAGAGGAAAGCGCCGGCCGTCGCGAGGAGGATCAGCCGCATTTGACCTGCTCCACCCGGCCCGTGTCCTGATTGTAGAGGATGTTCAGGCGCCCGGGATTGTAGTCCATCGTCACCGGGCAGGTGGTGCAGGTCACCCGCCAGGTCGCGCCGGCGGGGGTCTGCGGGACCTCGGACCGAGGACGGCCGACCAGATAGGCGTACCGCGCCGCTGGACAGGCCTGGGCGTCGCCGCCCGCGTCGAGGATGGTCTCGGTCGGCGTCGGCGCGCAGGCGGCGGCCGCCAGCAGCAGAGGCGCGATCAGCACGGACTTCATCGGGAACTCCCTCATCCGCAGCGGACCTCGGTCACGAGGCCGGTCTGCTGGTCATAGAAGATGTTGAGCCGGTACGGCGAATAATCCTCCGTCACCGGGCATGTGGTGCAGGCGACGCGCCGGTTGATGACGTCCACCGGCACCGGGATCTCGGTCCTCGAACGCCCGACCAGCCACTGAAGCTCCCCGGCCTTGCAGATGTCGGTGTCCAGCGTCGGCAGGCGGCTGCCGACGGGCGGGTTCGCGGCGGCGTCGGCGACGATCGCCGGGGCCGGGCCGGTGGCGACGGGCGGCGTCGAGCGTGTCGCCTCGCCCCCGCCGCAGGCCGAGAGCGCCGCGACACAGGCCATCAGGCCGCCTTTTCCCAGCGCCCCTCGGGCGACTGGCGCCAGTAGGCCAGCGCCTCGCCGCGATCCTTGAGGCTCTTCCAGCGCGCGCGCGCCGCGCTGAGCGCCGTCTCGTCGCGACCGTCGAAGATGATGAAGCAACGTTCGAAATCCCTCGTCTCGCCCAACTCAGCGCCGTCGAGAATGAACAGCGCCTGAGCGCCGTTCAGGTTCTCGCCGGATTCGGTCAGAAGGATGGGCTGGCGCGCGGCGTGGGGCGCCTCGGCGCGCCCGTGCGCCAGGAAGCTGTCGTCGCGCCAGGTCCAGAGCAGGGGATCGACCTGGTCCAGACGCCCGGCCGGCGCCTTGACCAGCGACCGCCAGCCCCGCTCGCGGGCCTTGTCGAGGAGGCCCGGCAGGACCTCCTCAAGGCTGGATCGTTCGAGGTGGTAGAACCAGATTTCCAAGGCGAGGCGGTTCAGTTCGACTCGTACGAGTCCCGCACCATCTGGTCGAGCAGGCGGACGCCGAAGCCGACCGGTCCGTCCGGCACGGTGGGGCGCTGGCTGTCCTTGACCCAGGCGGTCGGGGCGATGTCGAGGTGCGCCCAGGGCGTGTTCTCGATGAACCGCTGCAGGAACAGGGCGGCGGTGATGGAACCGCCGTCCCGTCCGGCGGAGTTGCGCATGTCCGCCTGCTTGGAGTCCATGATCTTGTCGTACTGGGGGGGCATCGGCATGCGCCAGACGTTCTCGCCCACCTTGCCCGAGGCGGCCAGGATGTTGGCCGAGAGCTCGTCGTCGTTGGAGAACAGGCCCGCGTAATCGAGGCCCAGGGCGATGATCATGGCGCCGGTCAGGGTGGCCAGATCGACGATGGCCCGGGGCTTGAAGTGCGTCTGCACGTACCAGAGGGCGTCGGCCAGGACGAGGCGGCCCTCGGCGTCGGTGTTGATCACCTCGACCGTCTGGCCGGAGGCGGACACCACGATGTCGCCCGGACGCTGGGCGTTTCCGTCGGGCATGTTCTCGACCAGGCCGAGGACGCCGACCGCGTTGACCTTGGCCTTGCGGCCCGCCAGCGCGTGCATCAGCCCGGCGACGGCCCCCGCGCCGCCCATGTCCCAGATCATGTCCTCCATGCCCTGGGCGGGCTTGATGGAGATGCCGCCGGTGTCGAAACAGACGCCCTTGCCGACGAAGGCGATGGGGGCCTCGCCCGCCGCGCCGCCGTCCCAGCGGATCACCGCCAGCTGGCTCTCGCGCACGCTGCCCTGGCCGACGCCCAGCAGCAGACGCATGCCCAGCTTCTCCATCTCGGCCTCGCCGAGGATCTCGACCTTCAGGCCCAGGGGCTCCAACGCCTTGACCCGGCGGGCGAACTCGGCCGGGTAGAGCACATTGGCCGGCTCGGCCACGAGGTCGCGCGAGAAGTGGATCGCCTCGGCCACGGCGTGCATGGGACCATGGGCGGCCCGAGCCGCCTCGACGTCGGACGTCACGATCCGAACCGTCGTCACCGACGGCCGCTTCTCGGGCTTCTGCCTGGTCAGGTACTTGTCGAAGCGATAGGCGCCCAACTCGACGGCGAAGGCCGCCCGCGCGGCCTGTTCCGGCGACAGATGCGAGACGTCGAGCGCCAGCGTCGTCGCGCCGGAGGTCTTCACCGCCTGATAGGCCTGGGCCGCCGCCGTCTCCAGCGCCAGATCATCGAAGCCGTCGGCCTTGCCCGCCCCGACCAGCAGCACATGGCCCGCCTCGACGCCCTGGACCGCCAAGGCCGAGAGCGTGCTGCGGGCGCCGCCCGTGAAGCGGCTGGCGCCGATCGCCCGCGTCAGCGCGCCGCCCGAACCCGAATCGATGTCGGCGGCGCGGCCGGTCAGACCGGCCCCATCGTGCACGAGCAGGGCAAGTACCTCGGCGGATCCGGCGTCGGCGGCGAACTCGATGGTGATCAAGGGTGACTCCAGCCCGGCTGCGGTCCGGGATTGCTACAGACAAGAAAGTGAGTGCGAACGGGGCGCTGTCGGCCCGCACGCGATGTGTTACATGCGCCGCTCCGTCCGCGACCGCAACCTCGCCGGACGGTCGATGTCCATCGCTCGCCCCCCGCCGCATGACCCTCATCCAGCGATATCTGCAGCGCCAGCTGACGATGCCGATCCTGGCGGCGGTGGGATCGCTGGCGGCCATCGGCCTGCTGAGTCAGAGCCTGGACCAGCTGGAGATCATCGTCGAACGCGGCCAGAGCCTGTGGGTGATGATCAAGCTGACGCTGCTGGCCATGCCGCAGCTCATCTCGGTGATCCTGCCGATCGGCGTCTTCGTCGGGGCGCTGGTCGCGCTGACGCGGCTGCAGCGGGAGCAGGAGCTCACGGCGGCCTTCGCCGGCGGGCTGACGCGGTGGCAGGCGCTGCGCCCGGCCCTGCGCATCGCTGTCGCGGCCGTGGTCGTCGGCTTGATCTCCAACGTCTGGCTGCAACCCTGGGCCCAGCGCGAGGCGCGGGACACGACCTTCGCGATCCGCACCGACCTCGCGGCGCTGCTGGTCGAGGAGGGCCGCTTTGTCCAGGGGCCCGACGGGATCACCGTCTATGTCCAGCAGATCGAGCAGAACGGCCTGCTCAGGAACCTGTTCATCTATCTGCAGCGTGGCGACAACGTCACCACCTGGGACGCCCAGGAGGCGCGCTTCTCGCGCATCGACGGCGCGCCGGTGCTGACCCTCGTCGGCGGCTCGATGCAGCGCTATGCCTCGAACGGGGTGCTGACCTTCCTGTCGTTCGACCGCTACTCCTTCGACCTGTCGCCCTTCGTGCCGGAGGACCAGACGGTCCAGTACAGGGCGTCCGACCTGTGGCTGACGCAGCTGTTCGCGCCGAGCCCGGCGCTGATCGAATCGGCGGGGCCCCGCCCTGAGCTGGCCGCGGAGGGCCATTCCCGCCTGGCCTCTCCGCTCTACGCCCTGACGGCCATGGCGCTGGCCCTGTCGTCGATCCTCGGGGGGGCCTTCAGCCGCACCGGTTACGGCCTCAGGATCGCGAAGGCGGCGGGGGTGTTCCTGGTGGTCCGCGTGGTCGGCTACGGCCTGGTGGCCGCCTCGGTCTGGAGCCCCTGGCTCAACGTCCTACAGTACGCGCTTCCGCTCGCGGTGGCCGCACTGGCCGTTCGCGTGCTGTTCCTGCAGCTCAAGCCCAGACCCTCCCGCCTCCGGCTGAGGCTTCGGAGGGCGACGGCATGATGGCGTCCCTCAGCTGGCGGCCCGGCCGCGTCGAACGCTACATCCTGATCCAGACCGCCAGGGCGCTGGGCGTGGCCCTGGCGGTGATCGGCGGCCTAGTGATGCTGATCGACTATGTCGAGATCAGCCGCACGCTCGGATCCGAGGCCGAGCTGTCGGGCGCCCGCCTGTTCGGCCTGATGCTGGTCAAGTCGCCGGCGGTGATCCTGCAGCTCCTGCCGTTCGTCTTTCTGTTCGGGACCCTGGGCGCCTATGTCGGCCTGAACCGGCGCAGCGAGCTGATCGCCATGCGGGCGGCGGGGCTGTCAGCCTGGCGCTTCGTGGCGCCCTCGGCGGTCCTCGCCTTCGTGGTCGGGGTGCTGACGGTCACCGCGCTTGGGCCGTTGGCCGCCTCTGCCGACGGCCTGTGGCAGCGGGAGCGGGGGCGCATCAGCGGCTCCGCGCCCGGCGAGCGCCAGGAGGCCATCTGGCTCCGCGAGGGCGACGATCAGCGGCAGGTCATCATTCGCGCGGAACGGCAGGACCGGGCGGCCGGTCGCCTGATGGACGTCGCCTTCTTCATCTATGCGGTCGGGCCGGACGGCGCGCGCAGCTTCGCCGAACGCATCGACGCCGACTCGGCCAGCCTGTCGGCCGGACGCTGGCGGCTGGTGGACGCGGTCGGGGCCCAGGTCGGGCAGCGCGCCGTCGCCTACGACACGCTGGACCTGCCCTCCTCCCTCGCCGACGAGGAAGCCTTCGAGCGATTCGCCCGGCCCCAGTCGACGCCGTTCTGGTCCCTGACGCGGCAGATCCAGCGGATCGAGGACGCGGGCTTCTCCTCCACAGCCTACCGGCTGCGTCTGCACCAGGAGCTGTCGCTGCCGCTGACCTTCGCCGCCATGGCGATCCTGGCGGCCGCCTTCTCGCTCAGGCTGATGCGGCTGGGCGACCTGGCGCGGATGAGCGCGACGGCGGTGGTGCTCGGGTTCGGCTTCTTCTTCCTGAACCAGTTCTCGGCGGCGCTAGGGTCGGCGGAGGTCGTGGCCCCGTTCGTCGCCGCCTGGCTTCCGCCGGTCCTGACGGCGCTCGCCGCCTTGACCTTGCTCATCTATACCGAAGACGGCTAGGGCCACCCCTTCGGACACGGCGGGTGCGGATGAGCGGATCGCGGCTTCACATGAACGGACGTGGCGATCGGCGCCGGCTGTTGGCCGGCGCGGCGTTGGCGTTCGTCCTGTGCGGCGGGCCGGCGCTGGCCCAGACCACGCCGGAGCCGCGCGCGGACGGGCTCGGCGAGGGCCAGGTCTATGTCCGCGCCGACAGCGCAGGCCGCAACGCCGACGGCGCCATCGTCGCGGCGGGGGACATGGAGCGGGCGCTGATCCGCGTCGACGGCCGCACACTGCGCGCCCAGAGCCTGACCTACGATCCGGAAACGGGCCTGGGCTCCGCCGAGGGCCGGGTCGAGCTGATCGACGTGGACGGATCGGTCGTCTACGCCTCGCGGCTGGAGCTGGACGACCAGTTCCGCGCCGGGGTCGCGGTCGACTTCGCGACCCGGCTCAGGAACGGCTCCGGCCTGATGGCCGCGACCGCGGTGCGTCGCTCGCCGACGGTCAACGAGCTGAACTACGCCCTGTTCACCCCGTGCCCCCTCTGTGTGACCGAGGACGGCGTGCGCGAGCCCGTGATCTCGGTCTCGGCGGAAAAGGTCACCCAGGACGAGGCCCTGCGCGCGATCCTGTACCGCAACGCGGTGTTCCGCGTGCGCGGCGTGCCGGTGTTCTGGCTGCCGGTGTTCGCCCACCCGGACCCGACCGTGGAACGGGCGTCCGGGTTCCTGTCGCCGACGATCAACTACGACAACTCCGGGCGCGGACTGTCGGTGGAGACGCCGTATCTGTTCGTGGTCTCGCCGTCCGAGGACTGGCTGGTCAGCCCGCAGTTCAACAGCCAGGTCGCGCCGCTTCTGAACGTGCAATGGCGGCGGCGTTTCGCCGACGGGACCGTCGTTATGCGCGGCGGCTACACCTATGAACGCAACTTCGGGGACTTCGACCTGGACGGCGACGGGCGGGTGGAGACCGACGTCCGCTTCGGGCCGCGCGATCACCGGAGCTATCTGCTCGGCTACGGCGCCTTCGATCCCGGCGGCCCCTGGCGCTGGGGCTTCACCGCCGAGCGGACCTCGGACAAGACGCTGTTCGACCGGTACGACGTCGAGAATCCGTATCAGGACAATGGGCTCTATTACGGCGACCAGCGCCGCCTGATCAGCCAGCTCTACGCCGAGCGTCAGACAGAGCGCAGCTATCTGTCGGTGGCCGCCTTCTCCATCCAGTCGCTGCGCATCACCCGCTTCGGCGTGGACGATTTCGGCAACGAGACGCCCGCGCTGAATGAATTCGAGGACGAGGACAGCCTGCCCCTGGCGGCGCCGCTGGTCGAGGCCCGGTGGGAGCCGTCGGGCCCGGTCCTGGGCGGCCGGCTGCGCCTGAAGGGGTCGGCGGTGTCGCTGTACCGCGACGGCTATGTCGGCTCGCCCGTGCTGCGGCCCGAACTCGCGGCGCTGCCCGCGACGCCGTCGGGCGTGGACAGCCGCCGCGTGACCGGCCAGGTCGATTGGCGCCGCGTGGTCCTGGCTTCCGGCCTGCGCCTGGAACCCTTCGTCGATCTGCGCGCGGACGTCTATTCCCTGGAGGACCTGCCGCCCGCCCTGGGGGGAGAGGGCGACACGATCGAGCGCTACCGCGCGACGGCGGGGGTGGACGTCAGCTACCCCCTGATCCGCCGCTTCGCCAACGGCGCGGACCTGATCCTGGAGCCGATGGCGCAGCTGTCGGTGTCGAACACCCCTGAGCTCGATGCACGCATTCCGATCGAGGACGCGCAGACCGTCGAACTGGACTCTTCCAGCCTGTTCCGGACCGATCGCTTCGCCGGCTACGACCTGCTGGAGGGCGGGACCCGTTTCACCGTCGGCCTGCGGGTCACCGCCCGCTGGGGCGAGGGGCGCGACGCGTCGGTGTTCGTCGGGCGCAGCGTGCGCGACGACGGCGAACCGGCCTTCCGCGCCGTCACGGTCGATCCGAACGATCCGACGGTCAGCCGGCTCTACGATCCGACGGGGCTGGCCCGCGAGGCCTCCGACTGGGTCGTGCAGGCCGAGTTCGCGCCCAGCGACCGCATCCGGGGATGGGGGCACGCGACGATCGACGGCTCGGGCGAGATCCGCCGCGCGGAGATGGCGCTGAACGCCCGCTGGGGCGCGCGGAATCAGGCGGACCTGATCTATCTGGTGGACCGGACCAACCCCTTCGACCCGGACATCCAACCGACCCTGCCCACCAGCCGGGACAACTACGAGTTCGCGCAGCTGTCCGGTCAGCAGTTCGTGATCGGCGACTGGGGCGTGGCCGGCGCGGGCATCTATGACGTCCAGCGCGACCTGTTCACCCGGTCGGAGGTGGGCCTGCTCTATGAGGACGACTGCATCCGTTTCGAAATCGGCTATCGCAAGGACAACACGCGTGTGCGGCCCTCCGGTCCATCGGAGAGCGCCTATGTGCGCCTAACGCTCGCCACTTTTGGCGCTACACGCTAAAGCGGATTGGCGTCGGACGGTGCGGCCGTGAGAGAATCGCCAGCCGTCGCGGCCGAACCGCCGTCTGCGCTCAGGGAACCCGATTCGAAGATGCGTCTGAACCGATACACGGCCGGCGTCGCCAAACTGGCGCTGGTCACCGCCCTCCTGACGTCCCCGGTCGTCGCGCAGACGCCGCCGCAAGGCCAGGCCGCGGGCGCGCTGGACCCGGCGGCCCAGGCCGCGCCGGCGCAGGCCGCCCCGGCCTCGAGCTTCCAGATGGCCGAGGGCGTGGTCGCCACGGTCAACGACCAGATCATCACCGGCTTCGACCTGCGCCAGCGCATGCTGCTGCTCATCGCCATGACCCAGGTCCAGCCGACCGAGGAGAACCTGCCCGCGCTGCAGAACCAGGCGCTGCAGAACCTGATCGACGAGAAACTGCAGCAGGCCGAACTGGCCCGCTATGAGGTCAATGTCACGGACGAGGAGGTCCAGCAGGAGATCGCCGCCATGGCGCAGGAGGCGGGCACCACGCCCGACACCTACCTGAACTTCCTGCAGTCCGGGGGCATCCTGCCGCAGACGCTGCAGCAGCGGGTCAGGGTCGAGACCGGCTGGCGAATGCTGGTCGGCGGCCGGTTCCGGGCCCGCACGCGGCCCACCCGCAATCAGATCGAGCAGGCGATGCGCCAGATCGCCGAGCAGGCCAGCCGGCAGCAGTACCTGATCGGCGAGATCTACATCGACGCCGCGCGCGTGGGGGGCCAGCAGGCGGCGCTGGACGGCGCCCGCCAGCTGGTGGCCCAGATGATCCAGGGCGCGCCCTTCCAGAATGTGGCGCGGCAGTTCTCGTCGGCGCCGTCGGCCGTTCGCGGCGGCGACGCCGGCTGGCTGGTGCAGGGCTCGGTGCCCCCGGCGGTGCAGCAGGCGCTCGACGTGCTGCAGCCGGGGCAGCTGTCCAACCCGATCCCGGTCGAGGGCGGCGTCTACATCATCTACCTGCGCGACAAGCGCGACGGCGCGGCCACCAATCTCGTCTCCCTGAGGCAGATGATGATCGCGGCGGACGACACCGCGACCGAGGCCCAGCTCGCCGACGCCTCGCAGCGGCTGGACGCGCTCAAGCCGCAGCTGAGCTGCGACAACATCCTGCAGCGCGCCACGTCGGAACAGGGTCTGCTCGGCGCCGATCTGGGCGAGAGCGACGTCGGCGACCTGGCGCCCCAGTTCCAGCAGATCGCGCGCGAAGCCGAGATCGGCAGCGTCAGCGGCCCGGTGCGAACACCGCTCGGCCTGCACCTCATCGCCGTCTGCGGGCGTCGCGCGGGCGGACCGCAGGCGCCTACCACCCAGCAGGTCGAGGGCCGGCTCTGGAACGAGCAGCTGGCCGCGCTCGAGCGACGCTACATCCGCGATCTGCGCGCCGACGCCCTGATCGAGTTCAAGTAAGGCCGTGGCCGGGGCCGACCCCCTGGCGCGGGGCCCCCTCGCGCTCAGTCTGGGCGAGCCGTCCGGCGTCGGGCCCGAGATCGTCGCCAAGGCCTGGCGGGCGCTGTCGGCGGATCCGTCCCTGACGTTCGCCGTCATCGGGGATGCGAGCCTGATCGAGGCGCAGGACGTGCCGGTCCGGTCGATCCCCGGCCCCGCCGAGGCCCGCGACGTCTTCGGCCAGGGCGTGCCCGTGCTGCACCGGCCCCTGCCCGCCCCCGCCGCGCCCGGCCGCCCCGACGCCGCCAACGCCCTGTCGGTCGCCGACTGGATCGAGGAGGGCGTGGCCCTGACGCTGGCGGGCGAGACGACCGCCCTGGTCACCGCGCCGATCGCCAAGGCGCCGCTCTACGCCGCCGGGTTCCGGTTTCCGGGGCACACCGAGTTCATCGCCGAACTGACCGCCGACGCGCCCTATGCGGGCACCCGCGGACCGGTGATGATGCTGACCGCCGCCGACCTGCGCGCCGGGCTGGTGACCATCCACGCGCCTGTGGCCGATGTCCCGCAGCTGATCACCGCCGAGCGGGTGCGGCGCACCGCGCGGGTCATGCACGAGGCGATGAAGCGCGACTTCGGCATCGCCACGCCCCGACTGGCGCTCGCGGGCCTGAACCCCCACGCCGGCGAGGGCGGCGCCATCGGGCTGGAGGAGATCGAGGTGCTGCGGCCCGCCGCCCAAGCCCTGCGCGCGGAAGGGATCGAGATCACCGATCCCCTGCCCGCCGACACCCTGTTCCATCCGGACGCGCGGCGCGGCTACGACGCGGTCGTTTGCCTGTATCACGACCAGGCGCTGATCCCGGTGAAGACCATCGACTTCTGGGGCGGGGTGAATGTGACGCTGGGCCTGCCCATTGTGCGGACCTCGCCGGATCATGGAGTCGGTTTCGACATCGCCGGCCGGGGCAAGGCGCGCCCCGACAGCCTGATCGCCGCGATCCGACTCGCCGCCGCCATGGCGGAGGGGCGTGCGGCGGCGTGACCGACCTCCCCTCCCTGCGCGAGACGCTGGACGCCCACGGGCTGCTGGCGAGAAAGAGCTTCGGCCAGCACTTCCTGCTGGATCTCAACGTCACGCGAAAGATCGTGCGCCTGGCCGGGCCGTTCGAGGGGCGGCCGGTGATCGAGGTCGGCCCGGGGCCCGGCGGCCTGACCCGGGCGCTGCTGGAGAGCGACGCCGGACAGGTCGTGCTGGTCGAGAAGGACGCGCGGTTCGCGCCCCTGCTGTCCGAGCTGGACGACGGGTCCGGGCGGCTGACGATCGTCGAGGGCGACGCCCTGAAGGTGCGGGAGGCCGAGCTGGTTCAGGGCCCGGCGCACCTGGTGTCGAACCTGCCCTACAACGTCGGCACGCCGCTGTTGATCAAGTGGCTGACCGGTCCGTGGACGCCGCACGCCCTGACCCTGATGTTCCAGAAGGAGGTGGCCGAACGCATCGTCGCCCGGCCGGGCGAAGACGACTACGGCCGGCTCGCCGTCATCGCCCAGGCGACGGCGCAGGCGAGGATCGTCATGCACCTGCCGGCCGCCGCCTTCACGCCTCCTCCAAAAGTCGCGTCCGCCGTGGTCCACCTGATCCCCCGCGCCGACCGCCCGGCGCCCGAGCTGCTGAAGCGCCTGGAGCGGGTCACCGCCGCCGCCTTCGGGCAGAGGCGCAAGATGCTGCGGTCCAGCCTGAAGCCGCTTGGCGGCGCGGCCTTGTGCGAGGCGGCGGGGGTGGACGCCGACGCGCGGGCGGAGACGGTGGACGTGCCGGGGTTCATGAGGCTGGCCCGGGCGCTAAAGAGCTAGCGCATGACCACCGCCGCCATCGAACCGTTCCGCGCCATCGTCATCAGCCGGCTGGCGCATGCGCTGAAGGCCGAGGGGCGCAGCGTCATCCACATGGAGTTCGGCCAGCCTTCGACGGGCGCTCCGCCGCGCGCGGTGGCCGAGGCGCATCGGGTGCTGGACGCCGACGGCATGGGCTATTGGGAGAGCGCGCCGCTGAAGGCGCGCATCGCGCGGCTGTATGACGAGCGATACGGAGTCGCAGTGACGCCGGACCGGCTGCTGCTGACCTGCGGCGCGTCGCCGGCGCTGGTGCTCGCCCTGTCGTCCGCCTTCAAGCCCGGCGACCGCATCGCCATGGCGCGGCCCGGCTACGTCGCCTATCGCAATGTGGTGAAGGGCCTGCACATGCAGGCGGTCGAGATCGCCTGCGGGCCCGACGCGCACTACCAGCTGACCGCCGCCGCGATCGAAGCGCTGGATCCCGCCCCGGCCGGGGTCATCGTCGCCAGCCCCGCCAATCCGACCGGATCGGTCATAGCGGAAGACGAGCTGGCCCGTATCGCCGAGGTCTGCCGCGCGCGGGGCGTCCGGATCGTGTCGGACGAGATCTATCACGGGCTGAGCTACGTCGGGCCGCAGCCGACGATGCTGAGATTCGAGCCCGAGGCGATGATCATCAACAGCTTCAGCAAATACTGGAGCATGGCCGGCTGGCGGCTGGGCTGGCTGCTGGTCCCAGACCACCACATCGAGACGGCGAAGGCCTATATCGGCAATCTGTTCCTGACGCCGCCGTCGCTGAGCCAGCACGCGGGGCTGGTGGCCATGGACGAGCACGAGGTGCTGGAGGGGCATCTGGAGGTCTATCGCAGGAACCGCGCGCTGATGCTTCAGGCCTTGCCGGATATGGGCCTCAAGACCATCGCCCCGCCCGACGGCGCCTTCTACATCTGGGCCGATATCGGCCACCTGACCGACGACAGCGTCGCCTTCTGCGAGCAGATGCTGCGCGACACCGGCGTGGCGACGGCGCCGGGCGTCGACTTCGATCCGGTCGAGGGGCGCACCCACATGCGCTTCAGCTTCGCGGTGTCGACGCCGGAGGTCGAAGAGGCGCTCAGCCGTCTGAGGCCGTGGTTCGCCGCGCGCGGCTGACCGGAAGCTGGAGCGGGCAGCGGGAATCGAACCCGCACGAGCAGCTTGGGAAGCTGCCAGGCTACCACTACATCATGCCCGCCTGGACGTTCGATCTAGGCCGGGACGCGCCGGGCCGCAAGCTCAGCGCGCGTCGTGGACGATGCGGCCGTCGACGATGGTCAGGACCGCGCGGCCCGTTGGGATGCGCTCGGCGGGGACGGTCATCAGGTCGATGTCGAAGGCGGTGAAGTCCGCGCGCTTGCCGACCTGGATCGTGCCCAGCTCGTCCTCGCGGAAGCTGGCGTAGGCGGGCCACAGGGTGAACATGCGCAGCGCCGTCAGCCGGTCCACCGCCTCGTCCGGGCGCCAGTCCGGCCCCTGGAAGCCGTTCAGGTCGCGGCGCGCGACGGCGGCGTAGAACTCGATCAAGGGATCGCCGCGCTCCACCGGCGCGTCCGACCCGCCGGCGACGATGACGCCGCGGTCGGCCAGGCTGTTCCAGGCGTAGGCGCCGTCCAGTCGCGCATCGCCGAGCCGCGCGGGCGCGAAGTGCAGGTCGCCGATGGCGTGGCTGGGCTGCATGGAGGCGATGATCGGCAGCCGCTCGAAATCCGCGTAGTCGGACGGCCGCAGGATCTGCGCGTGCTCGATGCGCCAGCGCACGTCGGCGCCGTTCGGCCGCTCGGCCGGAGGAACCGTGGTCAGCGCCGTCTCGTACCAGTCGGCCACGCTGGCGTTGCCCCGATCGCCGATGGCGTGGGTGGCCAGCTGGATGCCGCCCCGGAGCGCCGCCTCATAGATCGGCATGGTGTCCTCGACCGTCGTCTGCATCAGGCCGGTGGTATGGGACGCATCGGCATAGGGCTCGAACAGGGCCGCGCCACGCGAGCCCAGCGCCCCATCGGCGTAGAGCTTGATCGCGCGGGTGATGATCCGGCCGTCGCCGACGTCGCGCGGGCCGCCCTGGATCAGGGGCATGGCTCCGTCGGGGGTGACGCTGTTGTAGACCTTGAGCGGCGCCTCGCCGGCCTCGGCCATCTGTTCCAGCAGCGGGATGTCGCCCCAGGGCGCGCTCATGAAGTGGACGCCGGTCCAGCCGTAGCGGGCGTAGACGGAAAAGCCGGCGCGATAGGCCTCGCGCTTGGCGGCCGCGTCCGCCTGGGGCATCAGGCCGGCGACCAGGGTCTCGGCCGCGTCGATCAGCATGCCGTTGGGCTCTCCGGCCTCATCCTTCAGGATGTCGCCGCCGAAGGGCGCCTGGGTCTCAGCCGTCACGCCCGCCGCCTGAAGGGCCGCGCTGGAGGCGACCACCGCATGGCCGTCGGCGCGCGAGAGCAGCACGATCCGTCCCGGCGCGGCGGCGTCCAGGTCCTGGCGGGTCAGGAAGCGGCCCTCGGGCCAGTGGGTCTCGATCCAGCCGCGACCGACGATCGGTCCCTCGGGATGAGCCGCGGCCCAGTCCGACAGCCGCGCCATAGCCTCGGCCACCGAGGCCGAGCCCTCCAGGTTCAGCGTCAGCTCGCGCCAGCCGATGCCGTCCAGGTGCGCATGGGCGTCGGTGAAGCCGGGGAACAGGGTCGCCCCGTTCAGCTCGACCACCGGCAGGCCCTCGACCGGCGCGCCCTCGGCCGGGCCTGTCCAGA
The DNA here is from genome assembly GCF_042434805.1 of Brevundimonas balnearis. Classification (NCBI taxonomy): domain Bacteria; kingdom Pseudomonadati; phylum Pseudomonadota; class Alphaproteobacteria; order Caulobacterales; family Caulobacteraceae; genus Brevundimonas; species Brevundimonas balnearis. The sequence continues at coordinate 239,645 of NZ_JBHLSW010000007.1, forward strand.
CGATTCGGCCGTCCCGCACGACGACCACCTCGGCGGTCGGCGCGGCCTCGACGCCGGTGTGGATGGTCCCGCCCCTCAGCACCATGTCCTGGGCGACGGCGGAGGCGGGAAAGGTCGCGACGGCGGCGGCGAGGGAGATCAAGCGGAGCATGGGGCGAGCTTGGCCCGGAAATCGCCCGGCTCCAAGCCGCGTGAGGTCGCCGGGGCTTTGCCTGCGGCGACGAGCCGTCTAGGTTCCGCGCCTTCCGATTTTGCTGCGCCCGCGAACATGGCCCCGACACAACCTCTCGCCTTCCAGGACCTGATCCTGACGCTCCAGCGCTACTGGGCCGATCAGGGCTGCGCGATCCTGCAGCCCTATGACATCGAGGTGGGGGCGGGCACCCTGCACCCGGCGACGGTGCTGCGCGCGCTGGGCAGGAAGCCGTGGAAGGCCGCCTACGTCCAGCCCAGCCGCCGCCCCGGCGACGGGCGTTACGGCGAGAACCCCAACCGGCTTCAGCACTACTACCAGTTCCAGGTCATCCTGAAGCCGAACCCGGACAACCTTCAGGAGCTCTATCTGAAGAGCCTCGAGGCCATCGGCATCGATCCGAAGCTGCACGACATCCGCTTCGTCGAGGACGACTGGGAGAACCCGACCGTCGGCGCCTGGGGCCTGGGCTGGGAGGTCTGGTGCGACGGCATGGAGGTGACGCAGTTCACCTACTTCCAGGGCGTCGGAGGGATCGAGGTCGAGGTGGTGTCGGGCGAGCTGACCTATGGGCTGGAGCGCCTGGCCATGTACGTTCAGGGCGTTGATAACGTTTATGATCTGAAGTTCACCAAGGAGGGGACCACCTACGGCGAGGTGTTCCTGGAGAACGAGCGCCAGCAGTCGGAGGCGAACTTCCACGGCTATGACGTCGACGGGCTGAAGCGCCGGTTCGAGGACATGGTGGCCGAGGTCTCGCGGCTGCTGGCCATGACGGGGCCGCAGGGTCAGGCGCTGGTGCTGCCGGCCTATGATCAGGTGCTGAAGGCCTCGCACCTGTTCAATCTGATGGACGCGCGCGGCGCGATCGCGGTGGCGGAACGGCAGAGCTACATCGGCCGCATCCGGGACCTGTGCAAGGCGTGTGCGCTGGCCTGGGTCGAAGAAGAGAAGAGGGCCGCCTGATGCCCCAGCTCCTTCTTGAACTCTTCTCCGAGGAAATCCCCGCGCGGATGCAGGCGGGGGCCGCGCGCGATCTGGAGCGGATGGCGGGCGAGCGGCTGAAGGCGGCCGGGCTGGCGTATGAGGCGCTGACCACCTTCGCGGGGCCGAGGCGGCTGACGCTGGTGGTCGAGGGTCTGCTTAGCCGCACGCCGGATCGGTCGGAGGAACTGAAGGGGCCCAAGGTCTCGGCGCCGGAACAGGCGCTGGAGGGCTTCCTGCGGAAGACCGGCCTGACGCGGGACCAGCTGACCGAGCGCGACGGCGTGCTGTACGCCGTGATCGAGCAGAGGGGGCGCGCGACCGCAGACCTGATCCCCGAGATGGTCGAGGGGATCATCCGGGGCTTCCCGTGGCCGAAATCCATGCGGTGGGGCACGCGCGGGCTGACCTGGGTGCGGCCGCTGAAGCGCATTCTCTGCCTGTTCGACGGGGCGGTCGTGCCGTTCGCGGTCGAGGGCATCCCGAGCGGCGACGTGACCGAGGGTCACCGCTTCATGGGCGCCGGTCGGCCGCTGAAGGTGCGGTCGTTCGAGGACTATCGCAGGCAGCTGGAGGCCGACTTCGTCCTGCTGGACCAGGCCGAGCGCAAGCTGCGCATTCTGGACGGCGCCCGCGCCGTCTGTCGCGCGCGCGGGCTGGAGCTGATCGACGACGACGGTCTGCTTGAAGAGGTGTCGGGTCTGGCCGAGTGGCCGACGCCGATCCTGGGCGAGATGGACCCGTCGTTCCTCGATCTGCCGCCGGAGGTGATCCGGCTGTCGATGAAGACGCATCAGAAGTATTTCGCCGTCCGCGACCCCGCGACGGGCGGGTTGGCGCCCAACTTCGTCGTGGTGGCCAATGTCGAGGCGTCGGACGGCGGCCGGGCGCTGGCGGCGGGCAACAGCCGCGTCCTGTCGGCGCGCCTGAACGACGCCCGCTTCTTCTGGGACGAGGACCGCAAGGTCGGCTTCGAGCCCTGGCTGAAGAAGCTGGAGGGCGTGACCTTCCACGCCAGGCTGGGGACCATGGCGGAGCGGGTGGAGCGCATCGCGGCGCTGGCCCGCGAGATCGCGCCGCTGGTCGGGGCCGATCCGGAGATGGCGGCGACGGCGGCGCGCTACGCCAAGGCGGACCTGGCGTCCGGCATGGTCGGGGAGTTTCCCGAGCTTCAGGGCATCATGGGCGGGTATTACGCGCGGGCGCTTCCTTCTCCCCTCGGGGGAGAAGGTGGGCCGCAGCGCGGCTCGGATGAGGGGGCTGTTTCCGTTCGCTCGCCATCCGGCGATGAGTTTGGGGCCAGCAGCCCCCTCATCCGTCATGCTCCGCATGCCACCTTCTCCCCCGAGGGGAGAAGGGATCAGATCGCCGACGCCATCCGCGATCACTACAAGCCCCAGGGCCCGAACGACACGGTCCCGACCACGCCGCTGACGGTGGCGGTGGCGCTCGCCGACAAGCTGGACACCCTGGTCGGGTTCTTCGCCATCGACGAGAAGCCGACGGGCTCGAAGGACCCGTTCGCGCTGAGGCGGGCGGCGTTGGGCGTAATCCGGCTGGTGCTGGAGAATGGTGCCCGTATTGAGCTTGAGCGCCTGATGAATGTGGCGGGGACCATCCTCATCACAAGTCGTCGGATGAGCAGCGACACCCGGTATTCGACCGACCTCCTCGCCTTCTTCGCCGACCGCCTGAAGGTGCTCCTCCGCGATCAGGGCAAGCGACACGATCTCGTGGACGCCGTGTTCGCTCTGGGCGACGACGACCTCGTCCGCATCGTGCGGCGGGTCGAGGCGCTGGACGCCTTTCTGACGACCGACGACGGGGCCAATCTGCTGGCCGGTTACAAGCGGGCGTCGAACATCCTGAAGGCCGAGGCCAAGAAGGGCGATCTGCCGAGCGGGCCGGCGACGGACCTGCCCGGCGCGCCGGCCGAGGAGACGGCGCTGGTCGCCGCGATCCGGGCCGCCGAGCCGAAGGTGGAGGCCACGCTCGCCGCCGAGGACTTCACCGCCGCCATGGCCGCCCTGGCGTCGCTGCGCGCGCCGGTGGACGCCTTCTTCGAGGCGGTGCTGGTGAACGCCGACGTTCCGGCCGAGCGGGAGAACCGGCTGAGGCTGCTGGGCCAGGTGCGCGACCTGACCGGCCGCGTCGCCGACTTCGGCCAGATCAGCGGCTGACACCCTTTCGCACGCGCGCTATATCCGCCGCCCGGCCCGTCTCCATAGCTCAGCCGGATAGAGCACAGGTTTCCTAAACCTGGGGTCGCAGGTTCGAGTCCTGCTGGGGACGCCGCCGGGTCCAACGATCCGGAGCCCGCCATGGATGTCCGCCCGCTCGATCCCGCCGTCCACGTCTCGCCGCAGATCGCGCTGGAGGACCTGGCCGTGCTAAAGGCCAGGGGCTATGGCGCGGTGATCTCGAACCGGCCCGACGGCGAGGAGCCGGGCCAGCCGAGCGCGGATCAGGTGCGCGCGGCCGCCGAGGCCGAGGGCTTGGGGTTCGTTCACATTCCGATCTCGATGCCGAACCTCGGGCCCGACCAGGTCCAGGCCATGCGCGCGGCGCTGGAAGACCTGCCGGGGCCGGTGCTGGCGTTCTGCAAGTCCGGCACGCGCTCGGCGGTGATGTGGGCGCTGACGCAAGCCGGCGAGCGTCCCGCCGACGACCTGATCGCCCAGGCGGCGGAGGTCGGCTACGACATCTCGGGCTTGCGGGGGCGGCTGGAATAATCCTTCTCCCCTCGGGGGAGAAGGTGGGCCGCAGCGCGGCTCGGATGACGGGGCGGGTTCGGCTGGCCCACCACCAGGCGATGAGTGGGCGGACACATCCCCCTCATCCGTCATGCTCCGCATGCCACCTTCTCCCCCGAGGGGAGAAGGAACCTAATCCCGATAGGCCAGCATCATGTAGTTGACCGCCGCGTCGTCGGTCTCGCGCCAGCGGTCGGCGAGCGGGTTGTACGCGAGGCCGAGCGGGCCCTGGACCCTTACGGGCGCCTCGGACAGCATCAGGCGTATCTCGTCGGGCTTCAGGAACTGGCGCCAGTCGTGGGTGCCGGCGGGCAGCCAGCGCAGGACATACTCCGCCCCGATCTTGGCCAGCGCCAGCGAGCGCAGGGTGCGGTTCAGGGTGGCCACCACCATCATGCCGCCGGGCTTCAGCAGCGAGGCGGAGTCGAGCAGGAACCGTTTCGGGTCGGCGACGTGCTCGACCACCTCCATGTTCAGGACCACGTCGAAGGGGCCCGCGCCCTCGGCCACCAGCTGCTCGACCGTGGCGGCGCGGTAGTCGATGTCCAATCCCTGCTCGGCCGCGTGCTGGCGGGCCGTGCCGATGTTCTTCTCCGAGGCGTCCACGCCCGTGACGGCAAAGCCCATGCGCCGCATCGGCTCCGCCAGCAGCCCGCCGCCACAGCCGATGTCGATCAGGCTCAGGCCCTCGAAGGGGCGGATGGCGCTGGGGTCGCGCCCGAAGCGGTCCACCGCCTCGCGCCGCAGCACGTCGAGGCGGGCCGGGTTGAACTTGTGCAGCGGCGCGAACGGCCCCTTGGGGTCCCACCAGGTCGCCGCCAGCGCCGAGAACCGCGCCACGTCGGCGGGGTCGATGGACGTTCCTGTCGCGATGTCTTCGCGTTGCAGATGGGACATGACGGACGGGTGTCAGCGAATGAGTCGAACGTCAACGTCCAGCGACAGCGCAGCCCACGCCCGGTCCGCCGTCAGCACGGGCAAACCCTCCCGTTGAGCCAGCGCCAGGCAGGCCCGGTCTCCGAGAGAGAGACCGAGCGCCGCGGTGATCGGCCACAGCCGACCGGCGCGATCCGCCAGATCGACCCCATGATCGACGATCGAACATCCCAGGTAATGCGCCCGAATGGGATCATGACCCGAGCGCAGCAGACGCGTGACGACCTCGGTGAGGTTGACCGCGTTCATCAGGCCTGAGGGCAGGAGCGGTCCGACACGCTCTCCCCCCGCCTCGTTCATCAGAAAGGCGACGGCGGCCGAGGCGTCGATGACATGAGGCTCCGAGTCCACGTCAGTCTTCGAACTCGCGCATGGCTTCCAGACGGCGCTCGGCGATCAGCGCGGAGGTGGCGTCACCGGCCTCGCGGGCGACACGCGCGGCCTCCCGCACGTCCATGAGAACGATGCTGTCGCCGAAGCGCCGGGCGATGAACGCCGATCCCGGGCTGACGCCCCAGGCGGGCGGCAGGGCGACGCGGCCGGCGGCATCCACGCTGACACGTGCCGGAAGCGTCTCCGGCGCATGGCCGAACGATGCGTGCGCCGGCTCGGAGAGGCCGTTCGCCGGTGCGCCTTCCGACTTGGGCCTGGGACCTCGGACGACATTACTGACGTGCTGATCCCGGATGCCCAGGCGCCGGGCGATATCGGCCTGACGGTAGCCAAGGTCCTTCAGGTACCGGATCCGCGCGGAGGTCGTCGTCAGATGGCTGAGGTCGACCTGCGACAGGGGCTTGCTGGGAACCGCCACGGTTTCCTCGATAATACATATTTATCTTGCGAGAATTTACATATTTATTTCTCAAGTGCAAGAACCATTGTGAACGCGCCCTCCGGCGGCTAGGACACCGAGATGTTGCAGATGGAGCCTGCCGAGCCATGACGCGCTTGGTCATGAAGTTCGGCGGCACCTCCATGGCCGACCTGGAGCGCATCCGGCGCGCCGCGCGGATCGTCGCGGCCGAGGCCAAGGCGGGCAAGCGGGTGGCGGTCGTGGTCTCGGCCATGGCCGGCAAGACCAACGAGCTGGTGGCCTGGACCGACGGCGCGGGCGCGCCGGCGGCGGGCATCCCCCTGTCGGACGACGAATACGACGTGGTCGTCGCCTCTGGCGAGCAGGTGACCTCGGGCCTCCTGGCCCTGACGCTTCGCAACATGGGCTTTCGCGCCCGCTCGATGATGGGCTGGCAGGTTCCGATCCTGACCGACGACGCCCACGGCAAGGCGCGGATCGAGGACATCCCCGGCGATCAGCTGAGCGGCGTGCTGGACGGCGGCGAGATCGTGGTCATCCCGGGCTTCCAGGGCGTGACGCGTGACGGGCGGATCACCACCCTGGGGCGCGGCGGGTCCGACACCTCGGCGGTGGCGGTGGCGGCGGCGCTGGACTGCCCCTGCGACATCTACACCGACGTGGACGGCGTCTATACGACGGACCCCAGGATCGAGAGCCGCGCCCGCCGGCTGTCCAGGGTCTCCTACGAGGAGATGCTGGAGATGGCGTCGCTGGGCGCCAAGGTCCTGCAAACCCGATCGGTCGAGCTGGCCATGGCGCGGCGGGTGCCGGTGCGGGTGCTGTCCAGCTTCGTCGAGCCCGACGAGAACGGAAATCTGCCGGCCGCGGTCGGCACCCTGATCTGCGACGAGGAGGAGATCGTGGAGAAGCGCATCGTGTCCGGCGTGACCATGAGCCGCGACGAGGCCCGCATCACCCTGCTCGGCCTGTCGGATCGCACCGACGCGCCGGCCGACGTCTTCACCCGGCTGGCCGAGGCGAACGTCAACGTCGACATGATCGTGCAGAGCCAGTCGCGCACCGAGGGGGCGGTCAACCTGACCTTCACCACCGGCCGGCGGGACGCGGCCCGCGCCGCCGAGCTGATGCGCGAGGCCCAGGATCAGATCGGTTTCGAACAGCTGCGCATCGACGAGGACGTGGCCAAGGTCTCGGTGGTCGGCGTCGGCATGCGCAGCCATGCGGGCGTCGCCCAGACCATGTTCCGGGCGCTGGCCGACAAGGGGGTCAAGTTCCAGGCCATCTCCACCTCGGAGATCAAGATCAGCGTGCTGATCGACGCGGCCTATGCGGAACTGGCCGTGCGCGCGCTGCACGCCGCTTACGGACTGGAAGCGGTTTAGGGTCTAGATAGCCCGTCGGAGGGCCGGAGCGAGAATGGTCAAGGGCGGATCGATGACGAGGGGGTCGCGGAACCTCCTGCGCCAAATCCGCGAGGCCATGGCGGACGGCGGGCCGGCCCAGGACCGCCTGGACACGGTGGTGCGCACCATCGCCCGCTCGATGGTTGCGGAGGTCTGCTCGATCTATCTGCGCCGGGCGTCGGGCGAGCTGGAGCTGTTCGCCACCGAGGGTCTGAACCGGGAGGCGGTGCACAACACGCGGCTGCGTCCGGGCGAGGGCCTGGTGGGCGAGGTGGCGCGGACGGCCGAGCCGATCAGCCTGTCGGACGCGCCGGCCCATCCCAGCTTCTCGTATCGACCGGAGACCGGCGAGGACCCCTATCACGCCTTCCTGGGCGCGCCGCTGCTGCGCGGGGGCCGGGCCATCGGGGTGCTTGTCGTTCAGAACCGCGCCGAGCGCCACTATGACCCCGACGAGATCGAGGACATCCAGACCATCGCCATGGTGCTGGCCGAGACGGTCGCCTCGGGCGAGCTCCTGGGCCAGGAGGAGCTGCGCGACGTCGAGGTGGCGCCGCACCGGCCGGAGCGGCTGAAGGGCCAGAGGTTCGCCGAGGGGCTGGCGTTCGGCCATGTGGTGCTGCACGAGGCGCCGCTGGCGCCCGAGCAGCTGTTGGCCGACGACCCGGTGCTGGAGGAGGCGCGGCTGCAGTCGGCCCTGCATGCGCTGAAGGCGGGCATCGACGCCATGCTGGAAGCGGGTCCCACGGGCCTGTCGGGCACGCCGTTCGAGGTGCTCGAGACCTATCGCATGTTCGCCGACGACCGGGGCTGGAACCGGTCGCTGGAGGAGGCGGTCCGCTCGGGCCTGACCGCCGAGGCGGCGGTGGACCGCGTCCGCAACGAGCACCGCGCCCGCTTCGCCAAGGCGCGCGACCCCTACATCCGCGAACGGCTGCACGACTTCGAGGACCTGGCCAACCGTCTGCTGCGCGTGCTGGCCGGCGACAAGCCCGGCGAGCGCGAGCTGCCCGAGGACGCCATCCTGGTCGCCCGCAACCTGGGTCCGGCGGATCTGCTGGAGTATCCGCGCGAGCGGCTGAAGGCGGTGCTGCTCGAAGAGGGGTCGGCCGCGAGCCACGCCGGGATCGTCGCGCGCGCGCTGCAAATCCCGTGCGTCGGACGCCTGCAGGGGCTGCGGGACCGCCTGTCCGAGGGCGACCTGGTCATCGCCGACGGCGAGACCGGCGAGGCCTATCTGCGGCCCCGGCCCGAGATGCTGGAGGCGGTCAAGCAGCGGATCGCGGTGCGCGAGCAGCGCCGCGCCGAATTCGCCCTGCTGCGCGACGTGCCCGCGATCACGCGGGACGGCACGCGCATCACGCTGCTGACCAACGCCGGGCTGGCGGTGGACCTGGAAAGCCTGGACGACACCGGCTCGGAGGGCATCGGCCTGTTCCGCACCGAGTTCCAGTTCATGGTGTCGGAGGAGCTGCCCCGGCTGGAGGCGCAGACCCTGCTCTACCGCCGGGTGCTGGACGCCGCCGGCGACCGGCCGGTGACGTTCCGCACCCTCGACATCGGCGGCGACAAGGTGCTGCCCTACCTCGACGCCGAGCGCGAGGAGAACCCGGCGCTGGGGCGCCGCGCCATCCGCCTGGGCCTGGACCGGCCATCGCTGCTGAGGCTGCAGCTGCGCGCGCTCCTGCACGCGGCGGCGGGCCGCGAGCTCCGCGTGATGTTCCCGATGATCGCGACGGTCGAGGAGTTCCGCGCCGCGCGCGAGATGGTCGATGTGGAGTGCGACTGGGCGCGGCGGCGCGGCCGCACCCTGCCCTCCATGCTGCGTGTGGGCGCCATGATCGAGGCGCCGTCGCTGCTGTTCCACCTGGACGCGCTGCTGCCGTTGACGGACTTCGTCTCGGTCGGGACCAACGACCTCTTGCAGTACATGTACGCGGCGGACCGGACCAATCCGCTGGTCTCGGATCGCTACGATCCGCTGTCGCCGCCGGCGCTGCGCGCGCTGCAGGAGATCCAGGCCCGCTGCGCGGAGACGGGGACGCCGGTGTCGGTCTGCGGCGAGTTGGCGGGCCGGCCGCTGGAGGCCTTCGCCCTGATCACCCTGGGCTTCACCCGCCTGTCGGCGCCGGCCGGCGGAGTCGGACCCGTCAAGCGCATGGTCCTGTCCGTCGATCTTCCCGCGGCCCGTCGTGGGATGACCAACCTGCTCGGCTCCTCCGCCGGGTCGGTGCGCAACGAGGTCGAGAGTCTGGCGCGCAAGTTGAACGTGGCGGTCTGAGCCGTCCCCGATCGGGACAAACGCCGGAACCACGGTTAACAACGATTTGGCGCGACGCGGGAAATGGGTTATCCACAAGCTGTTGGATCAAATCCTCCGGGGGGAGGTCCGAACCGTCATCCGAATTGGTTAAGGGATGCCGCGTCCGGGGACAGTACGACGTCTGGGGCCGCCGCCGGAGCTCCTTCGTCGAGTGCGGGGTTTGAGGAAATGGCGCTGGACGCGGGGAACGCCCCCGACGAGTTTCGGGCCCACCCGGACTGGAAGGAGCCGATGCCTTCCATCGCTGAAGCGCCTTCCCTCGGCGCCGGCCTGCGCCGCGCCCGCGAGATGTCGGGCAAGACGTTCGATGAACTGTCCGCCGTCACCCGCGTCCACAAGAAGTATCTGATCGCGCTGGAGCAGGGCGAGCATTCGATCCTGCCGTCGCGGGTCTTCACCCTGGGCTATGTGCGCGCCTATGCGTCGGCGCTGGGCATCGACGAGCAGCTGGCCGTCGAACGCTACAAGCGCGAGGCGCCGGACGGCGACAAGGTCGCGCCGCTGCAGCCGCCGACCGGCGTCGCCTTCGCCGAAGTCCGGCGCCAGTCCCCGCGCGTCATCGCGGCGGCGGCGGCGCTGATCCTCGCCGTCGTGGGCTGGAACGTCTTCCAGCGCGTCAACCTCATGCGCGCCGAGGCGCCGGCCGCGATCGTCGAGACGCCGGAGAGCTGGACGCTGGGCGCCGTTCCGGGGCAGGCCGACGGTCTGACCGAGATCTCCCTCGGCGCGCCGCGCCCGGCGCCGGCCGACCAGACCGTGCCGGCCATGTACCTGACGCCGGGCCTCGAGGCTCAGCTGCTCGGGATCGAGGCGGAGGATCCCGAAGCGACCGCCGCCGCGGTCGCCGCCGCCCGCGGCCGCCCCCCCGTCCAGGCGGCCTTCAACCCGCGCGGCGCGGTCTATGGCGCGGACTCCACCTCGTCCCAGGTGACGCTGCAGGCGCGCAAGGCGACGACGCTGGTCGTGCGCCACGCCGACGGGCGCGTCCTCTTCGCGCGCCAGTTGGCCGCGGGCGAGGCCTGGCGGGCCCCCGTCGGCGTCCCGGCCACCGTGGACGCCTCCGAGCCCGACGCCATCGGGGTGTATCTGAACGGCGAGTCGGACGGCGTGCTGGCGGCCACCCTGACGCCGCTGGCCCAGCTGAACGCCAAGGCCGAGCGCGCCGCGCGCGCGGCGGCGGCCCAGGCCGAGGCCGAGGCGCGGGCCGAGGCGGCGCGCCGGGCCGCGGCCGCGCCCCAGCCCCAGTCCGGCGGCCAGGCGCCGGCGGCCGGGCTCGCTGCGCCGGCCATCGTGTCGCCGATCGGCGATCCGGCGCCCTCGACCGTCGGCTGATCCGTCGCGGCGCGCCGTGCGGGCCGTCGTGGAAACGCCATCGCCCTTGGCCTATGTTGCGCCCTCATGAGCGATCACACCCTCGTCCGCCCCTGGCGCCACATCGAACGTCGCAAGAGCCGCAAGATCCGCGTCGGCTCGGTGGAGGTCGGCGGCGACGCCCCGATCAGCGTGCAGTCGATGACCAACACGCCCACGACCGACGCGGCGGCGACGATCGACCAGATCCGCCGGCTTGAGGAGGCCGGGGCCGACATCGTCCGCGTCTCCTGCCCCGACGAGGACTCGACCGCCGCCTTCCGGACCATCGCGCGGGAGGCCAAGGTCCCGCTGGTCGCCGACATCCACTTCCACTACCGCCGCGGCATCGAGGCGGCGCAAGCCGGCGCCGCCTGCCTGCGGATCAATCCGGGCAACATCGGCAGCCCGGATCGCGTGCGCGAGGTCGTCCAGGCGGCGAAGGACCACGGCTGCTCCATGCGCATCGGCGTCAACGCCGGCAGCCTGGAGAAGGAGCTGCTGGAGAAGTACGGGGAGCCGTGCCCCGACGCGATGGTCGAGAGCGCGCTGAACCACGCCCGAATTCTTCAGGACCACGACTTCCACGAGTTCAAGATCTCGGTGAAGGCGTCCGACCCCTTCCTGACGGTCGCGGCCTATCAGCAGCTGGCCGAGGTGATCGACTGCCCGCTGCACCTGGGCGTGACCGAGGCGGGACCGCTTCGGACCGGCACCATCAAGTCCTCGATCGGGCTGGGCATGCTGCTGTGGTCGGGCATCGGCGACACGATCCGGGTCAGCCTGGCCGCCGATCCGGTCGAAGAGATCAAGGTCGGGTTCGACATCCTGAAGTCGCTGGGGCTGCGCCATCGGGGCGTCAACATCATCGCCTGCCCGTCGTGCGCGCGGCAGGGCTTCAACGTCATCGAGACGGTCGGAGTCCTGGAGGAGCGGCTGGCGCATGTATCGACGCCGCTGTCGCTGTCGATCATCGGCTGCGTCGTGAACGGCCCGGGCGAGGCGCTCTACACCGACATCGGCTTCACCGGCGGCGGCAAGGGCTCGGGCATGATCTACCTGAACGGCAAGATCGCCCACAAACAGGCCAACGACGGCATGATCGACCACATCGTCGAGCTGGTCGAACGGAAGGCCGCCGAGTTCGAGGCGGCGAAGGCGGCCGCGGAGTAGTTGCGGGGCTGAGCGGCGAGGCGCATTATCTGAGACATGGCCAAACTAGACCCCATCGTCTCGGAGTTCGCCACGACCGAAGAGGCCGAGGCCTATGACGCCTGGTTCCGGGCGAAGGTGGAGGCGTCCCTGGCCGATACCCGTCCGGCGATTCCGCACGATGAGGCGGTAGCGCGGCTGGACGCCATCCTGGCGAAGCACAAGGGCAAGGCGGCCTAACGGTGCTTCCGACGATATGGTCGGCGACCGCAATTCAGGATGCCGAGCTGATCGTCGACTATATCGCCGAACGCAACCCGGTCGCGGCGCGAAACGTCCGCAATCGGCTCGTGGAAGCCGCAGAGGGGCTGGGACAGGCGCCTTACCTCTATCGTGAAGGAAGAGTCGCCGGCACGCGCGAGGCGGTCGTCCTGCCAAACTACATTCTGGTTTATCGCGTCGAGCTGGCGGCGATCCGCGTTGTTCAAGTCTTGCACGCCAGCCAACGGTACCCTCAGACATGATCCTCTACATCACCACCCCTTCCCCCTTCGCGCGCAAGTGCCGGATCGTGGCGCGCGAGAAGGGGTTGTCCGAGCGGGTGCAGGAGATCGCCGTCGATCCCTACGCCAACGCGGCGGAGCTGATGGGCTCGAACCCCATCGTGCAGGTGCCGACCCTGATCGCCGACGACGGCCTGCCCCTGACCGACAGCCCGGTCATCTGCGAGTATCTCGACGAGCTCGGCGCCGGGCCTCGCCTGGTTCCGCCCGGCGGCGCCGACCGGCTGCGGGTCAAGCGGCTCGAGACGCTCGGGAACGCGGCTCTCGAGATGGGCGTGAAGCTGGTGCTGGAGAAGCGGCGCCCGGAAGACGAGCGCTCGCCGTCGTGGATGGCCCGCTGGACCGCCAACCTGGGTCGCGCCCTGGATGCGCTGGAGGCCGCCGTCCCGGAGCCGGGCGGCCCCCTGGACGTGGGCGTGATCACCGCGGGCGTGGCCGGGACCTGGATGGGTTTTCGCCATCCGGACCTCGGCTGGGCGGACGGTCGCCCCCGCCTGAAGTCGCTGACGGAGGCGCTGGAGACGCGCGACAGCTTCCGCCAGACCTATCCGGCCTGACCGTCAGCGGCCGACGACGCCCGCGAGCTGTAGGCCCTGGAAGCCGGCCAGCACGATCAGAAGCCCGCCGACCGCATAGGTCAGGACGCGCTGGGGCACCTTCTTGACCACCAGCCCGGCGAAGGGCGCGGCGAGGAGCCCGCCGACCACCAGACCGGCCACGGCGGCGAGATGGTTGTTCAGCCCCTCGGCCTCCTGCCAATGACCCGTCAGCAGCGCCCAGAGGAAGGTCGCGGAGATGGCGCTGGTCAGGATGAACTCGGCGGAGTTCACCGTGCCGATGGCGCGGCGCGGCTCCTGGCCGGCGCCGACCATGGCCGAGGAGACGGTCGGACCCCAGCCGCCGCCGCCGATGGCGTCGAAGAAGCCGCCGACGACGCCCAGCGGCGCGACCAGCCAGCGCGGACTGATGCGGCGCGGTCGCAGGTCGCGGGTGGCGCGCCACAGGATGTAGACGCCCATGATGGCGAGGTAGGCCACGATGTAGGGCTTGATCAGGTCGCCATCGACGCCGCTGAGGAAATAGGCCCCGCCCACGCCGCCGATCACGCCGCCGATGGCGATCGGCACGAAGAGCCGCCACTCCACGTTCCTGTGCCAGATGTGCGAGCCCGCCGAGGCGCCCGTGGTGAAGACCTCCGCGGCATGGACGCTGGCCGAAGCGGTGGCGGGCGGCACGCCGAACGCCAGGAGCACGGACGAGGAGATCGCCCCGTAGGCCATGCCCAGGGAGCCATCGACGAGCTGGGCCAGCATCCCGACGAGAAGAAACAGCAGGAAGTCTTCCATCGGGGACCCTGAACGCCTGTCGGGAGGCCAGGCGACAAGTCCCGAGAAGGCCGTTGGTTGCGGCCGACCGTCAAGCGTGTCGCGCGACGGCTCCGAGCGCGCTGAGGATTTGATCGGGGGTATAGGGCTTCAGCACGACCGCCGCCGCCAGCCCCGCGTTGCGCGCCGCGTTCGGCACATCGCCCGAGGTGAAGACGGACGGCACGCCCCAGTCGCCGCCGAGACGCCGCGCCAGCTCCACGCCGCTGACCGCGCCGCCGAGGTTGATGTCGATCAGGGCGGCGTCGATCCGATGCTGCGCCGCCGCCGCCAGCGCCGCCTCGGCCGTGCTGAACGGACCCACCACGCCGTGCCCGGCGCCGACCAGGGTGTCCATCAGGTCCGCCGCGATGTCCGGATCGTCCTCGGCCACCAGCAGGGTCATGGGCTCGGGCCGGATCGCGGCGGCCGCCGGCTGGCGGACCAGCAGACGACGCAGGGCCGCCCAGACCTCGGCGATGTCGCCCTCCGCCTCGAGATCGTAGATCCGGGCCATGGCGCGAACCTCGTCCGCGAGCGGGCGCTCCGGCGCGCCGCCGGCGAACGCCGCGTCGAGCCGGGCGATCAGAGACATGGAATCGGGGGTGCGAGCCGAGGTCTCGCGAGGCGCGTCGTACATGAGGCCCTCCTGACTTGGCCCGACCTAGGCGCGGACCGGACCGCCGCCAAGGCGCCTGACGGGATTGTCAGGCCCGGTCACGATCACGCCAGCGGGGCGTGAGCGGTCCGCATCGACAGCGGAGCCGCGCGCGCGTAAACCGACCGCCCGCCGCCCCCGCCCCGGACACGCCTCCCTTGCGACTGCCCCAAGCCCGACTGGACCAGGTGCTCGACCGTTTCCACGAGGTCGAGGCGCGGATGTCGGCCGCCAACGACGGCGCGGAGATCGTGCGGCTGTCCAAGGAGCACGCCGAGTTGAAGCCGGTCGCCGACGCGGTGGCGGAGCTGGCGCGGGCGCGGGCCGAGGTCGAAGAGCTCAAGACCCTGGCGCAGGATCCCGAGATGGGCGCCCTGGCGGCCGAGGAGCTGGACGCGCTTCAAGCCCGACTGCCGGATATCGAGCGCGCGGTCGCGCTGTTGCTGGCGCCGCGCGACAAGGACGAGAACGCCTCGGCCATCCTGGAGGTGCGGGCCGGGACCGGCGGGGACGAGGCGGCGCTTTTCGCCGGCGACCTGTTCCGCATGTACAGCCGCTACGCCCAGACCCTCGGCTGGCGGGTCGAGGTGGACAGCGTCTCGGAAGGCGAGATGGGCGGCTACAAGGAGATCGTCGCCTCCATCACAGGCGACGGGGTGTTCGGCCGGCTGAAGTTCGAGAGCGGCGTCCACCGGGTGCAGCGCGTGCCCGTGACCGAGGCGGGGGGGCGCATCCACACCTCGGCGGCGACGGTGGCCGTCCTGCCGGAGGCGGAGGACGTGGACATCGTCATCGAGGACAAGGACATCCGCATCGACACCTACCGGTCCTCGGGGGCGGGCGGCCAGCACGTCAACAAGACCGACTCGGCGGTGCGCATCACCCACCTGCCGACCGGCATCGTCGCCACCAGCTCCGAGAAGAGCCAGCACGAGAACCGCAGGAAGGCGATGGCCAACCTGAAGGCCCGGCTCTACGACCTTCAGCGCCAGGAGAAGGACCGGGCCCGCGCCGACGCGAGGAAGAGCCAGGTCGGCTCCGGCGACCGCTCCGAGCGCATCCGCACCTACAACTTCCCGCAAGGTCGGGTGACGGACCACCGCATCAACCTGACCCTCTACAACCTGCCGCAGGTGCTGGAGGGCGAGCTCGGACCGCTGACGGACGCGCTCATCGCCGAGGATCAGGCGGCGCGTCTGGCCGACCTGGAGGCCGAGCTGGGCTGAGCCGACGATTCCTTAAGCCTGGGCCGATAGGCTCGCGCCCATGCAGCTGATCGACCAGATGCGCCGGCGCGCCGCCCGCTATGTGGACATCGACGCGGTCGAGGTGGCCCCCGCGCGCGGCGTCTTCTCCCTGAGCTTCGACGACTTTCCCGAGAGCGCCTGGACCGAGGCGGGGCCGATCCTGTCCGATCATGGCGTCCGCGCGACCTACTATGTGTGCGGCGGGCTGGAGAGCGGCTTCAATCTGGACCTGCCGCAGTTCACGACCCGTCACCTTGAGGCGCTGGCCGAGGCCGGGCACGAGGTCGGCTGCCACACCTTCGGCCATACGAGCGTCCTGCGCATGAGCGCGGCGGAGCTGGAAGACAGCCTGGACACGAACGCCCGGTGGGTCGCCGAACGTCTGGACGGCCGGCGCATGACCACCTTCGCCTATCCTTACGGCGACGCCTCGATCGGGGCGAAGCGCGCGGTCCGGGCCCGTTTCGCGCTGGGTCGGGGGGTGCGCGACGGGATCAGCCGGGGGCGCGAGGACCGGGGCCTGATCAAGAGCATCGGCCTGGAGAGCCGGCGTCTGCCCGGCTACGATCTGGACGCCCTGATGGCGGAAACCGCGCGGATCGGCGGCTGGCTGAACGCCTACGGCCACGACGTCTCGGACCGCCCGACGCCCTATGGGTGCCGCCCGCAGGACCTGGACCGCGTCATCCGCCTGGCGAAGGCGGCGGGGCTGGACATCCTCCCGGTCGCCGAGGCCTTCGGGCGCATCGCCCCACAAGCGTCGCAATAGACTCGTCCATCCGGCCGATTTCCGCGTTATGGAACGGCCATGACCGATACGCCGACGACGCCGCCGCCCCGCCACTCGCGAAAGGGACTGTTCGCGCCCGTGGGCATCGCCCTGATCGCGCTGACCCTCTGGACCGGTTGGTGGATCTTCCTGGTGCGGACGGTGGAGACGCGGCTGGTCGAGCGCGTCGAGGCGCTTCGCGAGGCCGGCTGGGACGTGCAGTACGCTGATCTGAACCTGAGCGGCTGGCCGTTCCGCGTCCGCGCTGAGGCGCGGCACGTGGAGCTGGTCGCCCCCTCCGGCCAGGCGATCGCGGCGCCGGAGCTGGCGGCCGAGGCCATGGCCTGGAACCCCGACCGCTGGGTGCTGGTGGCCTCGGACGGCCTGGTCCTGACGCGCGGCGACAAGGGCAAGGTGGCGGTCGAGGCGCGCGGCATCCGCGCCAGCGCGAGCGGCCTGCGCAACCCTTACCCGAACCTGGCGCTGGAACTGGTCGACGCCAACTTCACGGCCCACCCCGGCGCGGAGCCTTTCCCGATCTCGGCGGCCGAACGGATCGAATTCTACGTTCGCCCGCATGCAGAAGGGCGCGACGGCGGGCGCGCCGTGGCTCAGCCCGACACGGCGCCCATCGACGCCGCCGACGTGCTGTTCCGTCTGATCGAGGCGCGCGGCCGGCGGGAGGGTCCCGTCGAGGCGATGGCGCAGGATCAGACCCTGACGCTCGAGGTCGAAGGGGTCGTCGAGAACGCGCGACGGCTGTCGGGCTCCGATCCGGCGGGGGTGCTCGCGGCCTGGGCGCGAAGCGGCGGCGCCCTGAGCGACGTGCGCGGTCGGCTGGCGGCGGGCCGGAGCGAGGCGACCTTCGACAGTCCCCGGCTGGTCGCCGGCGAGGACGGGCGACTGGAGGGCCGGCTGACGCTGACGGCGAACCGGCCCGGCGCGGCCATCTCGGGCCTGACGGGCCAGCCCGCGGCCGAGCGGATGCCGGAGCGGGACGTGGCGCTGTCGGTCGAGTTCGCCGAGGGCCGCACGCGACTGGGGCCGTTCGTGCTGGCGCCCGCGCCGAAGCTGTTCTGATGCTGGAGGAGCCCGAGGTCGGGGCGGACCTGATCGCAGCCGACCGGGCCCTGGGGCGGGCGGTGCGGGCGCGGCTGTCGCACGGCGGGGCGGCGCTGGACGCCCAGGCGATCGCGCTGCGGCCCACGCTGACCGGCCTCGGCGCGGTCGAACGGGCGGTCCTGAAGGCCGTGGCCGGCCGCATCCTCGCCGCCGAACGCCTCGTGGCCGCGGCGGGGCCGGTCGCCCAGCTGCTCGTCGCCGACCGTTTCGGCGGGGCGGCGCGCATTCACCCGACGGCGGAGGCGGCGCTGAAGGCGGCCGCCGTCGGACTGACCCTGATCGACGCGGAGGGTCTGGGCCCCTGGTGGGCGCGGCTGCTGGCGCGGCCGGATCTGGCGGTGGTCGGCGCCCTGCCCGACGACCCGGCCTCGGGCCCCAGGGCCCTGCTGGTGGGCGCCGGCGGCGTCGGGCCGACCGGCGAGGACCGCACCTTCTGGGTCAGCGACAGTCCGGCCTCCGACGCCCGGGTCCTGGCCGCGCTGGAGACGGCGGGCTTGGTCGCCGCGCCGTGCGCGTCGGCGGGCGGGTTGAAGCTCTTCATGCTGACGGGCTATGTGCAGCGCGAAGACCCGCGGCTGGACGATCCGGCCGTGGCGAGGCTGGGGCGGCTCTCCGGAGTGATCGGACACGCGCCCGTCCTGTGAACCGAGATAAGGCGACGTCATGACCGACACCGCGACCCCGCACGGCCCGAGCCCCAAGCCGGGCATCCTGAACATCGCCCCCTACGTCGGCGGCAAGTCGAAGATCGACGGCGTCGCCAATCCGATGAAGCTGTCCTCCAACGAGAACATGCTGGGCGCTGGGGAAAAGGCGCGCGAGGCCTATGCGGCGGCGCTGGCCAACATCCACTACTACCCCGACGGGCGGGCCAACAAGCTGCGGGCGGCGGTGGCCGAGCACCACGGGCTGGAGCCCGAACGGCTGATCTTCGGCAACGGCTCGGACGAGGTGTTCGCGCTTCTGAACCAGACCTATCTGACGCCGGGCGACAACATCGTGACCGGCCAGTACGGCTTCCTCGCCTACCGCATCAGCGCCCTGGCCAACGAGGCCGAGGTCAAGCTGGCGCCCGAGCCGAACCTGAAGGCGACGCCGCAGGCCCTGCTCGATCAGGTCGATGAGCGCACGCGCATCGTCTACGTCTCCAGCCCCGCCAACCCTACCGGCAGCTGGAACACCACCGAGGAGATCGCCGAGCTGCACGCCGGCCTTCGCCCCGACGTCCTGATGGTCATCGACGAGGCCTATGCCGAATACGTCCAGGAGCCGGACTGGGCGACCAGCTTCCCGCTGGCCAGGGACAGCGCCAACATCGTGGTGACCCGCACCTTCTCGAAGATCCACGGTCTGGGGGGGCTTCGCATCGGCTTCGGCTATGCGCCGCTGGCGGTCGCGGAGGCGGTGGATCGCATTCGCCTGCCCTTCAACGTCTCCGCGCCCGGCATCGAGGCCGCCGTGGCCGCCCTGGGCGACGAGGCGCACCAGAAGGCCTCGCGCGAGCTGATCCACACCTGGCGGCCGCGCCTGACCCAGGCGATCCGGGGCTTCGGCTTCGAGGTGTTTCCGTCGGCGGGGAACTTCATCCTGGTGCGCTTCCCGGATCAAAAGCTCTCGGCAGAGGCGGCGAACGCCTATCTGAACTCCAAGGGCGTGATCGTGCGCCAGGTCGGCGGCTACGGCCTGCCCGACTGCCTGCGGATCACCATCGGCACCGAGGACCAGAACCGGGCGGTCATCGACGCGCTCAGCGAATTCGCGGCGGGCTGAGGACGGCGCGGCCCCGCCGGACCGGGCCGTCCCAGGCTCAGTACCCGGCGGGCAGCTGCAGGCCGTGGCCGTCGGGGGTGCTGTCGCTCACCGTGCCGATGGTCGAGGCGGGCCAGTGGGCCTGGATGATCCCCATCATGCCCTGGCCGTGTCCGGGGTGGGCGAAGTCCTGGCCCAGGTCGGTCAGGATCGACAGCCAGCCGCCCGTCACCGCGCCCGCGTCCCGCATCCGCTGGATGGCGTCGGCCTCGGCCATCGGGCTGTTCGAGCCCGAGACGTCGGTGATGACATAGACCTTGTAGCCCGCCCTGAGCAGGTCGAGCGTGGTGTGCAGGGTGCAGTTGTCGATCGAGATGCCGCCGATGACGACGGTCTTGCGGCCGGTGGACGCGAGATACGCCGCGACTTCCGGCGTATACCCCGACACCTGGGTCCGGTTGAATCGGTGGATGTCGTGGGTCACGTGCTCGGTGATCTCGGGCAGGAAGGTCCCGTAGTAGTCGTTCTCCTCGCCCAGCACGATCGTCGGCAGGCGGAACAGCGGGTTGAACTTGGCGAAGGCGGTGACGTTGTTGCGGAATTGGGCGCGCGGGATGGTGTTGATAAGATTGTCCAGCCCGGTGACGTAGTCGACGTAGATCAGCACAGTGTCGTCCAGGGCCGGCCTTGCGAGCGCGGCAGGCGCCGTGCTGTTCTGGCGATCGGCGTTCTGGGCGTGAGCCGTCGTTATCGGCCACAGCATCAGGGCGGCGACGAGGGCGACAGTCGTTGAGCGCATCTTCAGATTCCCTGGCGCGAACGGTCGATGGAGCGGCCCGACACCGCGCGGCTGAACATCTGCGTCTCCCCGGACTATTTCACCCTCGCCCCGGTCGGCGGGGAGGCGGTGCTGCCCGCCCACGCGGCCCAGGAGGTTCTGCTGCTGACCGTCGGCGTCGGGACTTTTCAGCGGTTCGGCGTAACGGATGACGGCTGTCCCCTGGCTCACTGCGCGGCCGGGTGCTCGTCGATCCGGTGGTCACCGGACTGGTCGAGCAGCTGGCCGATCCGGCCTCGGCGGACGATGCCGAGTACAACCGAAGCCTGCTGCGCGCCCTGGTCCTGACGCTGGTCCGGACGGCCCGGACGCGGTCGCACGAAGCGACGCGCGGCGGGCTCACCTCGCGACAGCTGGCGGCCCTGAAGACGCATGTGGAGAGCGGCCTGCACCGCAGGCTCCCGATTCAGGAGCTGGCGCGCGTGGCCGGTTTGTCGCCCTTCCACTTCGCGCGCGCGCCTTCAAGGCCTCCATGGGCGCCTCGCCGGGCGAGTGGATCAGACTGCGACGGCTGACGGTGGCCCAGGGGCTTCTGGAGGACCGGGCCCGCTCCATCACCGACGTCGCCGCCGCCGTCGGCTACGAAAGCCCCAGCCGTTTCGCCCGCCTCTTCAGGAACGCCACGGGCATGACGCCCAGCCGCTTCAGACGGGCGCTGAACTGAGCCCGATCAGTCCGTGCCGACCAGGGCGTCCCAGGGGTCGGCGGTTCCGGCCTCGACCTCGGCGACGCTGATGGCGGGCCAGCCGACGCGCTCGTCGGCGGCGTCGCGCCAGGCGAGCGTCGTCCAGTCGCGCAGCACGGCCGCCCCGGCGGCCAGGCGCTCGGTCGCGAAGGTCGCGCCGCGCGTCTCGCCGTCGCGGAACGCGCCCGCCTTCTCAAGCCGGTAGAAGGGGACGACCTGATCCAGCGTCGCCAGAAGATAGGCCGCGGTCGCGGCGCGCAGCTCGAACCCGTCGAGATTGGGCGCGGGCATGGCGGCGGCCACCGCGTCGGCGCGGACGTGGCGCCGGACATAGTCGCCCTCGAACATCCCGTGGGTCCGCCGCGAGGTGGTGAAGCCCTCGGGGTTCGGCTCGCCCTCGGCCCAGCCGTTGTAGTGGATCGACGCATGCAGCGGCTGGCTGGCGTCGCCGATGTAGTGGGCCAGGACGCCCAGATCGCGCAAGATCAACGCCTCGCGCCGCAGCCGGTCCTCGCGATACCAGGCGCGCTTGCCGGGATCGGTCTCGCGCGCCTCCGCCGCCGTCAGCACACGCCAGTAGCCGAAGTTCCGCACCAGCTGCTGGTAGCCGTCCATCAGGGCGTAGGGCAGATAACCCGCCGTATCGACGTCGGTGCCCGCCGCGATCAGGGCAGCGTCGAACTCCGACTTCAAGCGCGGCAGTTCCGTGATCAAGGGGCCGCCGGCGACCATGACGCGCCCGTCCTCGCGCATGTCGACGAAGTGGGCGGTGTCGCGCTCGCGATCATGCGGCTGACCGGCGCCCTTCCAGCGGTCGGGCTCGCGCGCCAGCTCGCCGATGTCGGCCGCCGCGCTAGGCGTCCGCAGGAAGGCCGGCAGCTCCTCGGGAAGCGCGCGCATGGCTTCCACGCCGATGATCCGGTGTCCGGTCGCGCCCCAGGCGTCGACGTCGTCGACGCTCGCGCCGACCGCGAGGGCGAGGACCACGGAGGAGACGAGAAGGCGCTTCATGACGGACTCCACAAACCCGTCCCGCCCTAGCGCGACATCGCGCACGCCGCAAAGCGTTCCTTCTCCCCTCGCGGGAGAAGGTGGGCCGCAGCGCGGCTCGGATGAGGGGGCGGGTTCAGCTGGCACGCCGTCAGACGGTGAGCGGGCGGCACGTCCCCCTCATCCGTCATGATCCGCATGCCAACTTCTCCCACGAGGGGAGAAGGACGCCTTATCCGAAGATCGCAACCACCTCCGCCTCGGTCGCCAGACGCCATTCGCCGGGGGCCAGGTCGTCCGGCAAGGCCAGTCCGCCCAGTCGCTCGCGGTGCAGGGCCTCCACGTGATTGCCCACGGCGGCGAACATGCGACGCACCTGGTGATAGCGCCCCTCGGTCACCGTCAGCCGCGCCTCCGTCGGCGAGATCACCTCCAGGATCGCGGGCGCCAGCGGCTTGGCCTCGCCCTCGAGCATCAGCTCGCCGGAGGCGAAGATCGCGCCCTCCCGGCCCGTCAGCGGCCGCGCCAGCGCGGCGCGATAGACCTTGGCCACATGGCGTTTGGGGCTGATCACCCGATGCAGCAGGTCGCCGTCGTCGGTGAGCAGAAGGAGCCCCGATGTCTGCTTGTCCAGCCGCCCGATGGTCGAGACCGCCGGATCGCGCCGCCGCCACCGGGGGGGCAGCAGGTCATGGACCAGCGCCCCGTCCTCCTTGTGCGAGCAGGTGGCGCCCAGCGGTTTGTGCATCAGGATGACCAGGCCCGGCGGCGGATCGACGGGGCGGCCGTCGATCTTCAGCCGGTCCGGCAGGTCGGGACCTACGGGCACGCGTGCGGCGGCGTCGGTCAGGGCGGCCCCATCCAGCTCCACCCCGCCCGCGCGGGCCAGCTTCTGGATCTCGGACCGGGTGCCGTAGCCGAGGCCCGACAGCAGCTTGTCCAGTCGGACGGCCTTCATTTCGTCGCCTCATAGACCTTGTAGCCGCCGACCTCCTCGACCAGACGGACGCGGCGGAAGGCGGCGTCGAGGTCGGCCTCGTAGGGGAGGTGCCGGTTGGCCACCAGCCACAGGGTCCCGCCCTTGCCCAGCAGGGCGGCCGCGGCGCGGACGAAGGCCTGGCCCAGCCGCCGGTCCTCCTGGCCGCCGTCGTGGAAGGGCGGGTTCATCAGGACGAAGTCGAGGTCGGCGTCGCCCAGGGCGCGGGCGTCGGCCCAGTCGAAGGCGGCGCGCGTGTCCTCGACGTTGCGCCGCGCCGCCTCCACCGCCCGCCGGTCCAGATCGACGCCGCGCAGGGCCGTTACATGCGGCGACCGCAGCGCCACCAGAGACAGCGCGCCGTAGCCGCAGCCCAGGTCCGCGCCCCGGCCCTTCAGCGGCGGCAGGTGTTCGGCGAGCAGCGCCGTGCCCGGATCGATCCGGTCCCAGGCGAAGACACCGGGCTGGGACCAGGCGTCCAGCCCCTCGACCAAGCGCGGGCCGCCCTCGACGATGGCCTCATCAAGTCCATGCACGGTCGCCGGGCGGACGGCGACGCAACGACGATGGTGGGCCTTGGGGGTGTCCTCAGCCTCCACGCCGAAGCCGAGAAGCTCCTTCTTCAGACGCGCGCCGCCCTTGTCCTTGGGCGCCATGACGTCCAGGCGCCCGCCCGGCTTCAGCGCCCGCAACGCCAGGGCCAGGGTGTAGCGGCGCTCGATCGCGCCGGGCGGCCCGTAGATCGTGACCGCGTCGGCCTCGCCCTCGGCGACGTCCTCCAGCCGCGCGGAGCCGGGGATCAGCGGCGAGGTCTGGACGGCGTCGGCCGGCGGATCGAAGACGGCGGGCGGCCGGCCGTAGAGAAGGCGCTTCATGGCGCCCGCTTATCCCAGTCCGGACCCGACGGGAACGCGCCGGGGGCGTTTCTCACTGGACAGCCCGCGGCAAACACCGTCCAAATAAGGCGGGGAAACGAGGGAGGGACGATGTCTTCGTTCAAGACGGCGCTCATGGCGCTGACCGCACTCGGCGCCGCGTCCGCCGCGCCGGCCCAGGAGCCGACCGGCCCGGACCGGGTCTCGATCACCATCTACAACCAGAACCTGGCGCTGGTGGAGGATGTCCGCCGCATCACCCTGCCCGCCGGGCGCACCCGCCAGGAGTTTCCCGGCGTCTCGGCCAGCATCCGGCCCGAGACGGTCAGCCTCTCAGGCGAGGGTCTGACGGTCGTGGAACAGAACTTCGACTTCGACCTGCTGACGCCGGACAAGCTGATGACGGCGGCGGTCGGCGACGACATCGGCCTGATCCGCATCAACCCGGCGACGGGTCGCGAGACAGAGCAGCGGGCGCGCGTGCTGGCCGCCAACGAGGGCGTGGTGCTCCAGGTCGGCGACCGCATCGAGGTGCTGCGCGACGACGGCGTGCCGACCCGCGTCATCTTCGACGAGGTGCCGCGGAACCTGCGCCCCCGCCCGACCCTCAGCGTCACCCTGAACGCCGACCAGGCCGGGGCGCGCGAGACGACGCTCAGCTACCTGACGACCGGGCTCAGCTGGCGGGCCGACTATGTCATCGACTTCGACGAGGCGGCCGGGCGCATGGACCTGACCGGCTGGATCACCCTGACCAACACCTCGGGCGCGACCTTCACCGACGCGAACACACGGCTGGTGGCCGGCGACCTGAACATGATCTCGGGCCTGGGCGGCAACTACGGCGGCCAGAACTACGGGACGGACAGCGGCGACGCCGAGGGGCTGGCGGACTACTACATCTATCCGATCCCCGAGCGGGTGACGGTGGCGAACAACCAGACCAAGCAGGTCGGCCTGTACGCCGCGACCGACGTGCCGGCGCGCAAGCGCTATCGCTCCGAGCTCTCGGGCTTCAGCAGCTCCTCGCCGCAAAGCGCCGCCGTGGCCGTGGTGTTCGACAACAGCCGCGCGACGGGCCTGGGCCGCGCCCTGCCGGGCGGGGTCGTGCGGGTCTACATGGACGATGTCGGCGGCCAGTCGCGCTTCGTGGGCGAGGACGCGATCGGCCACACCTCCGCAGGCGCCGAGGTGGCGATCACCACCGGCTCGGCCTTCGACGTCACCGTCCAGCCCACGGTCCTGAACAGCGAAGTCATCCGGATCGATCAGAACAACGCCCGCACCCGCTACGAGATGGAGTATGTGGTCCGCAACGCGCGGCGGGAGCCGGTGACGGTCGAGCTGCGCCAGTCGGGCCTGGGCCGCGCCGGGCGCCTGTTGGCCGAAAGCCAGGCGGGCGAGCGTCCGAACGCGGACACCCGCGTCTGGCAGGTGCGGGTCCCGGCCAACGGCTCGACCCGGCTGACGGCCACCTTCGAGATCCAGTGAAGGGCGGGCGGATGCGTTCGCTCCGCGTGATCCTGGCTGTGGGCGCGGCCGCGCTCGCCTGGCCCGCCCTGGCGCAGACCGTGTCCGTTTCGCCGGGGCCCGAGGCCCGCGACCTAGTGATCTATCGGGCGCAACCGGTCGATACGGCGATGCTGTCCCAGATGCGCGGGTCACCCGCGCTGAGGCAGCAGGGCCTGGCGATGATCGTGGAGACCCGCACGATCGACGTGCCCGCGGGCGACGGCGTGATTCGTTTCGAGAACGTGGCCGACGGGATCATCACGGCCTCGGTGGTCGTCGACGGCCTGCCCGCGCGGATCACGGAACAGAACACCGACTTCGACCTGCTGAGCCCCGGTTCGCTGATCCAAGGATCCGTGGGCGAGGTGGTCCGCCGCGTCCGGACCAATCCCGAAACCGGCGAGGAGACGACCGACGTCGGCGTGCTGCGCGCCGCATCGAACGGCGTGGTGCTGGAGATCGACGGACGGCTCGAGGCGCTGCAGTGCTCCGGCCAGCCGGAGCGACTGGTCTTCGACAACGTGCCCCAAGGGCTCACGGACCAGCCGGTGCTGTCGCTGCGCACCCGCGCCGAGCGGGCCGGACGACATCGTGTCACCCTGGCCTATCTGGCGACCGGGCTGCAGTGGTCGGCGGACTATGTCGCCACGCCGTCCGCGGACGGCGAGACCCTGTCGCTCGCCGGCTGGATCACCTTGACGAACGGCGGCGCGACGACGTTCGACCAGGTGGAGCTTCAGCTCGTCGCTGGGCAGCTGAACCGGCGCGGCGAGACGCGTCCGGTCCAGCCCCTCGTACGCTCGCGTCCGCGTGGTTGCTGGCCCATGGATACGACGACGGAGGTGCCCGGGTTCGGCCTCCCCGCGCTCGAGGAAATCGTCGTCACGGGAAGCCGGCTCTACGCCATGGCGCCGCCGCCGCCTCCGGCCCCGCCGCCGCCGCCCGCGCCGCGCGCCCCCCAACGTCCCGAGGAATCCGATCTCGGCGACTACAAGCTTTACACGCTCGCCGAGCCGGTGACCGTCGCCGCGCGCCAGACCAAGCAGGTGCAGTTCATCGACCAGCCGACGGTCGACTTCCAGCGAATCTATCGCACCTGGATCTCCGCCTACCAGGGCCAGGCGAACGGGGGCGGAACCCCGCAGGTGACGTTCGAGAGCCTGAACACGCCCGAACAAGGGCTGGGCCGCGCCCTGCCCGGCGGCCGTGTGCTGGTGATGGAGGAGGTCGCCGGCATGCGCATGGTGTCCGGGACGACGACCTTCGTCGACAATCCGATCGGCCTGCCGTTGACGCTGGGGCTCGGCGCCGCGCGGGACGTGGACATCCAGCCCCGGGTCGTGGACTTCCAGCCGGGCCCGAAGCTGGAAGGCGGAGGTTTCGGGCCCGGCCGCACCGCCATGGCCGCCACCCTCCGCAACGGCAAGGCGATCCCGATCACCGTGGAGATCCTGCCCTCGGCCCAGTACGAGACCGGCTTCCGCATCCTTGAGGAAAGCCACCCGAGCGCGCGCAATCCACGGAACGAACTGACCTGGCGGATCCAGGTGCCCGCCGGCGGGACGGTGGAGCTGACCTGGGCCTACCAGGTCGGCTGACGGTCCTGCATTCCTCCCCCTCAAAGAGGGGGAGGGGGACCATGCGCAGCATGGTGGAGGGGGCGACCCCGGACACCGGCGCTTGACCCCGCCCCCTCCACCGCTTCGCGGTCCCCCTCCCCCGCACGCGGGGGAGGAGATCAGGCGGCGACGGCCTTCATGGACACCGCTGGGTCGGCCAGCTTGGCGGCGTCGACCGGCGTGCCCCTGCCGATCAGCAGACGCCCGCCCATGAACTCCGCAGGCGCATTGACCGCCTCGACGCAGACCAGCCGATCGCCCTTCAGGTGGAAGACGGCGAAGGGCGCTTCGTCCGGATCGCCGCGCGTGACGATCCGGTCGGCCGCGCCCGGCAGGCCCGCCATCTGCAACTTCAGGTCGTACTGATCCGACCAGAACCACGGGACTTCGGGCGGCGGGGGGCTGCGGCCGACGATGGCGGCGGCGGCCTGCTTGGCCTGCTCAAGGGCGTTCGGGACGCTTTCCAGACGGAACAGGCCTTCCCCGAGCAGGGCGCTGGGTCGCCGCGTGCAGTCGCCGACGGCGAAGATGGCGGGGTCGGAAGTGCGCGCCGCCTCGTCCACGACCACCCCGCCGTCGCAGGTCAGGCCCGCCGACAGGGCGAGCGCGTCACAGGCGTCCGCGCCCACGCCCACGAGCACCACATGGCCCATGCCGACGCCGCCGCCTTCGGTGCGGGCGCCGATGCGCGGACGGTCGTCGCCCGGCTCGGGGCCGTAGGGGCGCAGGTCCATGATCTCGGCGAACGGCCAGAGATCGACGCCCTCGGCGAGGTGACGCCGGGCCAGCAGGTCCGAGATCGGTTCGGACGCCACCCTGGAGAGCAGGCGGGGCGCGCGCTCCATCACCGTGACCTCGCAGCCCAGCGCCAGCGCCGAGGCCGCCGCCTCCAGCCCGACGAAGCCGCCGCCGATCACCAGCAGGCGACGCCCGGGCTCCAGCCGCGCCTTCAGCGCCTCGGCCTCGGCCATCGAGCGGAGCGACAGCACCCCCGGCAGGTCGGCGCCTGGAAGCGGCAGGGTTCGGGACACCGATCCGGTGGCCAGGATCAGGGCGTCATAGGTCTCCGTCGCCCCGTCCGTGAAGGCGACCGTGCGCGCGGCGGCGTCGATCCGTTCGGCGCGGACGCCCAGCCGCAGCTCGATCCGTTGCTCGGCGTAGAAGCTGTCGGGACGCAGATACAGGTCCTCGGCCCCCGCCTCGCCCTTCAGCCAGGCCTTGGACAGCGGCGGGCGCTGATAGGGCGGCTCCGGCTCCTCGCCGATCAGCACGATCGGACCCTCGTGGCCGTACTGGCGCAGCATGGCGGCGGCGGTTCCACCCGCGTGCCCGGCGCCGATGATCAGGACCTTGGTCATGGCCGCCCAGATAGGCGGTTCGCGCGGCGGCCGCTACGCGTCACGCGAGCCAGGGCGGCGCCGGCATGGCGCGGTGCGCCGCCGCCAGCGCCTCGGACCAGCGCCGCCCCAGATCGCGGAAATAGTCGTCGTCAGCCTCGATCCGCTTCTGGAAGCTGGCCAGGGCGTCGCGCTTGAGCACCAGCAGGTCGAACGGCGGGCCGACGGCGATGTTGGAACGGATGGTGGAGTCGAACGAGATCAGGCCGAGCTTCACCGCCTCGTCCAACGGCGTGTCGTGGCGCAGCGCCCGGTCCAGGATCGGCTTGCCGTACTTGAGCTCCCCCACCTGCAGATAAGGGGTCTCGACGCCGCATTCGATGAAGTTGCCCTGGGCGTAGATGAGATAGAGCCCCAGCTTGCCGTCGCCGATCTGGCCGCCCAGCAGGATGGTGGCGCCGGTGTCGACCGCGTCGGCCTGCATCTGGGACGAGAAGGACGCCCGCACCTGGGAGATGGCGTGGCCGATCAGCTGGGCGGCGCGGAACAGGGTGGGGACGGTCTCCAGTGTCTCGGGCGCCTCGCCGTCGGGCAGCCTGACGCCCTCGGCCACCATGGCCAGCGCCGTCTGGGTGACCGACAGGTTGCCGGCGGTGGCGACGCCCAGCACCCGCTCGCCGGGGACTTCGGTCACGTGCAGCTTGCGATAGGTCGAGATGTTGTCCACGCCGGCGTTGGTGCGCGTGTCCGCGATGAGGGCGAGCCCCTCCTCCACCAGCATGCCGACGCAATAGGTCACGCGGACCGCTCCCCCTCGATGCGGCGGACGCTAGCTGATTCCCGGCGCGGCGCTACCATCCCAGGCCGGGCGACTGACGTTGCTGCTGCTGCTGCGGCTGCTGCACCCGCCGCACGGTCAGGCGCACGTCCAGCGTCTCGGCGCCGCCGCCGTAGCTGGTCCCCCGGATCGGCGAGGCGCCCAGGCTGTCCAGCCCCGTCGCCACGCGCACATAGGCCTCGGTCGGACAGACCCCGTTGGCGGGATCGAAACCGACCCAGCCCAGGCCCTCGACGAAGGCCTCGGCCCAGGCGTGGCCCGCTTCCTGCTCCTCTTGCCCGTCGGCGCGCCACAGATGGCCGGAGACGTAGCGGGCGGGAATGGTCAGCCGCCGGGCGCAGGCGATGAAGATCTGGGCGTAGTCCTGGCACACCCCTTCGCCCTGGGCGAAGGCCTCAGCCGCCGAATGGCCGGCGTCGGTGGCGCCGACCTGGAAAGCCATGCGGGCGTTGAGCTCGCCCATCAGCCGGTGCAGGCGCTCAAGGTCCGACCCCTCCCCGATCGACTCGGCGAAGTCGATGAGCGCGGCGTCCGGACGGGTCAGCGGCGTCTCGCGCAGGAACACCAGCGGCGACAGGCGCTCGCGCACGCCCTTCAGCACGCCGTCGGTCTCGGAGGTGTGCACCTCCCCCGACACCCGGATCGTCAGGGCCTCGCACGGCCGCTCGGTGTAGAGGGCGTGCACGATGTTGCCGAAGGCGTCCTCGGACCGTCTCAGTCGCGCGTCGACGTCGGTCTCCACCGACCAGCTCCGCACCTGCTGCACCTCGTGGGAGCGCGGGGTCAGGCGCAGCATCTGGAGGATGAAGCGGGTCGGGCCCTGATAGGCGTAGCGGGTGGCGTGGTCGATGCGGATGCGCATGGGCTCAGACCAGGTACTGATCGTGGACGGCCTCGGCGAGGGCGTTGTTCTCGACCAGGAAGCGCTGGATGTACTCGTGCAGGCCGGACTGGAAGATGTCCTCGATCCTGGCCTCGTTGAAGGCGTTCAGCCGCGCGCCGGCCAGACGCTGGGCCGGGCCCCGGCGGTTGTAGTCGCTGGCCAGGCGCTCGAGATAGCTGACGATCATCGCCTGGCAGCTGGCCAGCGAACGCGGCATCTGGCGGTTCAGGACGAGCAGGTCGGCGACCAGCCAGGGCTGGACCGACTCCCGATAGACCCAACGGTAGGCCGTCAGCGCCGACACCTCGCGCAGCAGGGTCGTCCACTGGAAGTAGTCGAGCTGGCCGCCGACCCGTTCGCCGGGCGGCAGCAGCAGATGATACTTCACGTCCAGCAGGCGCGCCGTGTTGTCCGCCCGCTCGATGGCGGCGCCGAGCCTCAGGAACCAGTAGGCGTCGTTCCGAAGCATGGTGCGCGACGAGGCGCCCTCGACCGCCAGCGAGACCGACTTCACCCAGTCGAGAAAGCGGACCATGTCGTCCCGCCGCGTCGGGCTGCGGTGGTCGGCCAGACCGTTCCAGGCGCCGTTGATCGCCTCCCACAGCTCCACCGTCAGGGCGGTGCGGACCGAGCGGGCGTTGGTGCGCGCACGGCCGATGCAGGCGTGGATCGAGCACGGGTTGTCCGACGCGAAGGCCAGATACTCCCGCACGCCCGCCTCGGTCGGTTCGCCCCGGACGGCGCGATAGGCGTCGGCGCACCCGGCCGAGGCGATGGCGCCGGCCCAGGCGGCGCCCGCCGCCTCGCCGCGCGACGGCAGGGTCGCCAGCCGGACCGCGGCGTCCAGGATGCGCGCCAGGAAATCGGCCCGCTCCATGTAGCGGCCGGTCCAGTAAAGGCTGTCTGCGGTGCGGCTCAGCATCAGTCGTCCAGCACCCAGGTGTCCTTGGTGCCGCCGCCCTGGCTGGAGTTGACCACCAGCGACCCGGCCTTCAGCGCCACGCGCGTCAGGCCGCCGGGTGTGACGCGCACGCCCGACGGGCTGGTCAGCACGAAGGGGCGCAGGTCGACGTGGCGGGGGGCCAGGGTCTCGCCCGACAGCGTCGGCGCCGTCGACAGCTTCAGGGTCGGCTGGGCGATGAAGTCGTCCGGGTCGGCGATCAGCTTCCGGCGAAAGCTCTCGATCTCGGCCTTGGTCGCGGCCGGGCCGACCAGCATGCCGTAGCCGCCGGACCCGCCGACCTCCTTGACCACCAGCTCCGGCAACCGGTCCAGCACCTCCTTCAGCGCGGCCGGCTCGCGGCAGCGCCAGGTCGGGACATTCTTCAGGATCGGCGCCTCGCCGGTGAAGAACTCCACGATCTCGGGCATGTAGGTGTAGACCGCCTTGTCGTCGGCGACGCCGGTGCCGACGGCGTTGGCCAGGGTCACGGTCCCGGCCTGATAGGCCGCCATCAGCCCGGGCACGCCGACGGCGGAGTCCGGCCGGAAGGTCAGCGGATCCAGAAAGTCGTCGTCGATGCGGCGATAGATGACGTCGATCCGGCGCGGACCCTCGGTCGTGCGCATGAACACCTGGTCGTCGTTGACGAACAGGTCCGCCCCCTCGACCAGCTCGACCCCCAGCTTGTCGGCCAGGAACGAATGTTCGTAGTAGGCCGAGTTGAACGGGCCGGGCGTCAGGACCACGATCGTGGGGTCGACGCCGGAGCCGGCGGGCGCCGAGGCCTCCAGCGCGCGAAGCAGATCGTCCACATAGGTGTCGACCGGCCGCACCCCCTGCTCCGCGAACAGGTCGGGGAAGAGCCGCATCATCATCTCGCGGTTCTCGAGCATGTAGGAGACGCCGGACGGCGTGCGGGCGTTGTCCTCCAGCACATAGAAGCCGTCCTCGTCGGTGCGGATCAGGTCGACGCCGCAGATGTGGCACCAGACGTCGCCCGGCGGCCGGCGGCCCTGCATCTCGGGCCGGTACTGAGGATTGGTCAGGATCAGATCGGCGGGCACGACGCCGGCGCGGATGCAGTCCTGGGCCCCGTAGATGTCCTTCAGAAAGGCGTTCAGAGCCGCGACCCGCTGCTTCAGGCCACGCTCCAGTTCGGCCCATTCGGCGGCGGCGATGATGCGCGGCACCACGTCGAAGGGGATCAGCCGCTCGTTCGACTCCGCGTCGCCATAGACGGCGAAGGTCACACCCATGCGGCGGAAGACGACCTCGGCCTGCTTGGCGCGGGCGCGCAGGAGATCCGGGGGCGCGGCCGCCAGCCATTCGTTCAGCGCGCGATAGGCGGGCCGGACGCCCTGCCCGTCGAAACCCCGCATCTCGTCGAAAACGGCCGCCAAGGGATCGGTCATCCCGGATACACTGGAACGTCCGGCGCGCAGCGCGCAACCGTTTTGTTGCAATGCGGGAAGCGTGGCGGATGAGACGCAAGAATGTTGCGCGATCCCGACGCACGGCCCGGTTGACTGTGCCAGCGTTACAGCATATTGGAACGCACCATGACGGACACCGCCGCCAAACCCGACAGCAAGGCCGGACGCGACGCGCTCTATGACGCGTTGCTGAGCCTGAAGTCGCGCGCGGAGGTCGACGCCTTCCTCCAGGACCTGTGCACGCCGGCGGAGCTTCGCGCCTTCGCCGAGCGCTGGCAGGTCGCGCGCCTGCTGGACCAGGGCGGCAAGTCCTATCGCGAGATCGCCGCCGAGGCGGGGGCCAGCCCCACCACCGTGGTGCGGGTCGCGCGCTTCCTGAAAGAGATGCCGCATCAGGGCTATCGCCTGGTGCTGGACCGCCAGAACGACTGAGAGCTTTCCATGAGCAAGGTGCAGGGGCGGCTGCGTATCGCCGTCCAGAAATCCGGCCGTCTGGCCGAACGCAGCCTCGACCTCGTCCGCGACGCGGGCCTGCGGGTCATGAAGGGGGCCAACGACCTGCTCTATCGGGTCGAGAACTATCCGATCGACCTCCTGCGCGTGCGCGACGACGACATCCCGACCTTTGTGGCGGACGGCGTCTGCGACCTGGGCGTCGTGGGCGAGAACGTGCTGGAGGAGGCGCGGAACGGGGGGCCCCAGGCCGAAATCCTGATGCCGCTTGGCTTCGGCAAGTGCACCCTGAAGGTCGCGACGCCGCCGAGCCTGGATTACGCAGGACCGGCCTCGCTGGAAGACAGGCGGATCGCCACCTCCTATCCGCGCATCCTGAAGCGTTGGCTGGAGAGCCGGGGCGTGTCGGCCGACATCGTCACCATGCGCGGCGCGGTCGAGGTGGCGCCCCGGCTGAAGCTGGCGCACGCCATCTGCGACCTGGTGTCCACCGGCGCGACGCTGGAGGCCAACGGCCTGATCGCCCAGGAGACGGTGTTCGACAGCCAGGCCGTCCTGATCCGCAGCCCGCAGGCGCCGGAGCCCGAGCTTCAGCACCTCCTGGACAGCATCATCGAGCGGATGAGCGGCGTGGTCGCCTCGCAGGGGGCCAAGTACGTCATGCTGAACGCGCCCAGGGCGGCGCTGGACCGTATCACGGCGCTGCTGCCCGGCGCCGGGTCGCCGACCGTCATGCCCCTGTCCGGCCGCGACGACGCCGTGGCGGTCCACGCCGTCTGCCAGGAGGCGGTGTTCTGGGAGACGCTGGAGAAGCTGAAGGCCGAGGGGGCGTCGGCCATCCTCGTCCTGCCGATCGAGAAGATGATGTGATGGCGGCCGCGTTCGGCAGGTTGATCGATTGGGCGTCGCTGGACGACGCGGGGCGGCGCGCGGCGCTGGCCCGACCGGCGCGCCGCACCGAGCGCGACGTCGTCGACATCGTGCGCGAGGTGATGGACGCGGTGGCGGCCGAGGGCGGGGCGGCGGTGACGCGCTACGCCGAGCGCTTCGACGGCCATGCGCCGCGCCGGATCGCCATCACGCCCGACACGGTGAAGGCGGCGCGCGACGCGCTGGCTCCCGCCGACACCCGCGCCATCCGTATCGCGGCGGAGAACGTGCGACTGTTCCACCAGGCGACCCGGCCTGTGGACACCGACATGGTCGAGACGACCCGGGGCGTCCGCTCCCAGCTGGTCTGGCGCCCGATCCGGGCGGCGGGGATCTATGTGCCCGGCGGCACCGCGCCGCTGTTCTCGTCGTTGCTGATGCAGGCGATCCCGGCCGAGGTGGCGGGCGTCGGGACCCGCGTCGTGGTCACCCCGCCGGCGAAGGACGGCTCGGTCCACCCGGCGATGATCGTGGCGGCCGCCGAGGCCGGACTGGACGCCGTCTGGCTGCTGGGCGGGGCCCATGCGATCGCGGCCCTGACCTACGGCGTGACGCTGGACGACGGGGAGATACCCGCCGTCGATAAGCTGTTCGGTCCGGGCAACGCCTTCGTGGCCGAGGCCAAGAAGCAGGCGACGGCCCTTCCTGGCGGACCGGCCGTGGACATGCCCGCGGGCCCGTCCGAGCTGATGGTCGTGATCGACCGCGACGCCGCGCCGGAGATCGCCGCGGCCGACCTGCTCAGCCAGGCCGAGCACGACGCCGACGCCCAGGTCATCCTGGTCTCCACCAGCCGGGCGAACCTGGACTACGTCCTGACCGAGGTGGAACGGCAGGTGGCGACCCTGCCCCGCGAGGCGGTGGCGCGCGCCAGCCTGAACGAGGCCCGCGCCGTGCTGGTGCGGGATCTGCCGACCGCCTGCGACGTGATCAACCTGTACGGCCCCGAGCATCTGGCGCTCCAGGTCGAGGATCCCGAGGCGATGCTGCCCGCGATCCGCGCGGCCGGGGCGGTCTTCGTCGGCCGCTTCGCCGCCGAGACGCTCGGCGACTACGCCGCCGGGCCCAGCCACGTCCTGCCGACCGACGGCGGCGCGCGGACGCTGGGCGGCATCACGACCGCCAGCTTCATGACGACGATGTCGGTGCAGACCGTCACCGAGGACGGCGCGGGCGAACTGGGCCCCGTCGCGGCCCGGCTGGCCCGGCTGGAAGGGCTGGAGGCCCACGCGCGAGCGGCCGACATGAGGAGCGGACGATGAGAGACCCAGCGACCCTTCTCCCCTCGTGGGAGAAGGTGGGCGCCGGAGGCGCTCGGATGAGGGGGCTGGTTCAGCTCGCAGGCGCTTTGAGGATGAGCACGGGGCAGGCAGCCCCCTCATCCGTCATGCTCCGCATGCCACCTTCTCCCACAAGGGGAGAAGGAAGATGACCCCGCTCACCAACCTCCCCGCCCCGTTCGCGCCCCTGGTGGCCGGCGGCGACGGGCTGGACCGGTACCCGAACGCGGCGGAGACGCTGCGGGCGCGGATGGCCGACGTCTATGGCGTCGCGCCGGAGCAGGTGCTGCCCATGCGCGGCCTGACCCACGGACTGGAGCTGGCGATCCGGCTGGCGGCCCGGGACGGACGAGCCGTGGAGGCGCCGGATGCGGAACCCTACGCCAGCCTGCGCGCGCTCTACGCCGCCGCGCCCGCCGGGGCCGAGACGGGGGTGGTGATCCTGCGCGCGCTCGGGTCGCCCGAGGCGGTGGTCGAGATGGCCGGCCGCGTCGCCCCGGCGCTGCTGGTGCTCGACGAGGGGCTGATCGAGTACGCCGAGGCGCCCTCGGCGACGACGGTGATCGGCCAGGCCGACAATCTGGTGGTGCTACGCTCGCTGTCGCTGGCCTACGGGCTGGCGGGCGCCCGCGTCGGGGCGGCGATCGGCCAGGCGGGCGCGATCGCGCGCCTGGCCGAGGTGGTCGAACCCTACGCCCTGCCCGAACCGTCGGCGCGGCTGGCGCTGCAGGCGCTGGATCCGTCGCGTCTGATCGAGACGCGGCGCCGCATCGACCAGGTGAAGGTCGAGCGGGCCCGCCTGGTCCGCGAGCTGGAACGCGAGACGACCGTCGAGCCGGGCGTCGGGCCCATCGTCATCGTCCGGCCCACGGACGTCGAGGCGGTCCTGCGCGAGCTCAGGGCCGTGGGCGTGTCCGTCGAACGGGCGGGCGAGCGGCTGCGCCTGCCGGTGTCCACACGGGCCGAGGTCAACGACCGGCTGCTGGTCGGCTTCGGGTTGAAGCCGGCGGCGGCGCGCCCGGCGCGGCGCGGTCAGGCGGTTCGCGACACCAAGGAGACCCGCATCGTCTGCGCCGTCGATCTGGACGCGACCGCGCCGGTGTCGATCCACACCGGCGTCGGCTTCTTCGACCACATGCTGGAGCAGGTGGCCGCCCACGGCGGCTTCTCGCTGACCCTGGCGTGCGAGGGCGACCTCCACACCGACCCCCACCACACCATCGAGGACTCCGCCATCGCGCTGGGCCAGGCGCTGAAACAGGCGCTGGGCGAACGGCGCGGCATCGCCCGCTACGGCTTCGTCCTGCCGATGGACGAGGCGGAGGCGAAGGTGTCGATCGACCTGTCGGGCCGCCCCTATCCGGTGTTCGAGGGGACGTTCGAGACGCCCTTCATCGGCGAGTACCGCACCGACCTGACCGCCCATGTGTTCCGGTCGCTGGCCGAGCACCTGGGCGCGGCGATCCATGTGTCGGTCACGGGCGCGGACGACCACCACAAGACCGAGGCCGTCTACAAGGGTTTCGGCCGCGCCCTGCGGCAGGCCATCCGGGTGGAGGGCGAAGCGGTGCCGTCCACCAAGGGGGTGCTGTGATGGCGGCCGCGGCAGGCGTCACCGCGACGGGAGTGAGGAGTGCTAGTGAGCAAGTAGTGAGCAGGCGGCGTGAGACGGTCGCGGGCCTATGCTCACCCCTCCGCTCACTAACGCTCTTCACCCTGAAACAATCCACATGACCGTCTCCATCCTGGCCTACGGCGCCGGCAACGTCGCGTCGGTGCGGTTCGCGTTCGAGCGGCTGGGCGGGACGGTCGAGCTGGTCTCGACCCCCGAGGCCGTCGCTTCGGCGACGCGGCTGGTGCTGCCGGGCGTCGGGGCGGCGGGCTATGCCATGCGCCAGATCGAGGCGCTCGGCGTGGTCGAGGCGATCCGCGCGTTCCCGCGCCCGCTGCTGGGGGTCTGCCTGGGTCAGCAGCTGCTGTTCGACGAGAGCGTGGAGGACGGCGGGGTTCGTCTCCTCGGCCTGATCCCCGGCCGGGTGGAGGCGATCGAGCCGGCTCCCGACCGGCCGGTGCCGCACATGGGCTGGAGCCGTCTGACCCGGCGCGGCGACCATCCGCTGATCGACGGGGTGAAGGACGGCGACTGGGCCTATTTCGTGCACGGCTTCGTCTGCCCCGACGGACCCGCGACCCTGGCGGCGGCCGATTACGGCGGAGCGGTGCCGGGCGTGGTGGCGATGGGCTCGCGCATGGGCTGTCAGTTCCACCCGGAACGGTCGTCCGAAACCGGCCTGCGCATTCTGAAGAACTTCCTGGAGCTGCCCGCGTGATCGTCTATCCGGCCATCGACCTGAGGGGCGGCGTCTGCGTGCGGCTGATGCACGGCCGCTTCGACCAGGTGACCGCGTATGACGAGGATTCGCTGGCGCGCCTGACGGCGTTCGCCAGGGCCGGCGCCGACTGGGTGCACGTCGTCGATCTGGACGGGGCCGAGCAGGGCCGCGCGGTCCAGCACGCGCTGATCGGACGCCTGGCGTCGGCGGGGCTGGCGAACATCCAGTCCGGCGGCGGCGTGCGCGCGGTGGAGGACGTCGAGCGCCTGCTGGACGCGGGCGTGTCGCGGGTCGTGGTCGGCTCGCTGGCGGTCAGCGCGCCCCAGACCGTGGCCGCGTGGCTGGCGCGGTTCGGGCCGGAGCGGATCACGCTGGCGCTGGACGTCAAGCTGGTCGACGGCGCGCCCGTTCCCGCGCTGAAGGGCTGGACCGAGGCGGCGGGGATCGACCTTTGGACGGCGCTCGAGGCCTATCGCGAGGGAACTCTGAAGCACGTCCTGATCACCGACGTGGGACGCGACGGCGCCCTGACCGGACCCAACCTCGAGCTGCTGGCGGAGGTCCGTCGGCGGCGGCCCGATCTGGCGATCCAGGCGTCCGGCGGCGTCTCCGCGCTGGACGACCTGACGGCGGCGAAGGCGGCGGGCTGCGCCGGGGCCATCGTCGGCCGCGCCATCTACGAGGGACGGTTCACCGTCGAACAGGCGCTGGAGGCGGTGCGATGACCGCCCGGCGGATCATCCCCTGTCTGGACGTGAAGGACGGGCGGGTCGTGAAGGGCGTGCGCTTCGAGGGCCACCGCGACATGGGCGACGCCGCCGAACTGGCCGCCCGCTATCGCGACGAGGGCGCCGACGAGCTGGTCTTCTACGACATCACCGCCAGTCCGGAAGGGCGCACCCTGGACTACGGCTGGGTCGAGGACATCGCCCGGCTGCTGGACATCCCCTTCTGCGTCGCCGGCGGCATCCGTACGGTCGATCAGGCGGCGCGCTGCCTCGATCACGGGGCCGACAAGGTGTCGATCAACTCGCCCGCGCTGGAGCGGCCGGAGCTGATCGCCGAGATGGCCGAGCGGCTGGGGCGGCAGTGCGTGGTGGTCGGCGTCGACAGCCAGTTCCAGGACGGCGACTGGCGGGTTCACAAATACACCGGCGACCCGGACGCGCGGCGCGGCGCCGGGCGGCTGACGATGGAATGGATCGTGGAGGCGCAGGAGCTGGGAGCCGGCGAGATCGTGCTGAACTGCATCGACCAGGACGGGGTGCGCCAGGGCTACGACCTGATGCAGCTGGCGGCCGCGCGCGCGCGTCTGACCATCCCGCTGGTGGCGTCGGGCGGCGCAGGCGCGGTCGGCCATTTCATCCAGGCGTTCCGCCAGGCCGACGTCTCGGGCACCCTGGCCGCCAGCGTGTTCCACTCGGGCGCGATCCGGATCCCGGACCTGAAGCGCGACCTGGACCGGGCCGGGGTGGAGGTGAGGATATGAGACGCTTATTCCTCCTCCCCTTGGGGGAGAAGGTGGGCCGCAGCGCGGCTCGGATGAGGGGGAGGTTTCAGCTCGCGCGATGCGGGACGATGAGCTTTGGGTCCACAGCCCCCTCATCCGTCATGCTCCGCATGCCTCCTTCTCCCCCAAGGGGAGAGGGATAATGGAACTCGACTTCGCCAAGGGCGGCGGGCTGGTCCCGGCGGTGGTGCAGGACGCCGACACCCTGCAGGTGCTGACGCTCGCCTACATGGACGAGGCGGCCCTGAAGGAGACGCTGGAGAGCGGCGAGGCCACCTTCTTCTCCCGGTCTCGCGGCGGGCGCTGGAGGAAGGGCGAGACCAGCGGCAACCGGCTGAAGGTCGTGTCGGTCACGCCGGACTGCGACGGCGATGCGCTGGTGGTGGCGGTGCGGCCGATGGGGCCGGCGTGCCATCTGGGCACGACCAGCTGTTTCGGCGACGCCGACGCGCCGGGTCTGGGCCGGATCGCGGCGCTGGAGCGGACCATCGCCGAGCGCGCGGCGGCCGATCCGGAGACCAGCTGGACCGCGCGGCTGCTGGGCCAGGGACCCAAGCGCGCCGCCCAGAAGGTCGGGGAGGAAGGCGTGGAGACCGCCCTCGCCGGCGCCGCCGGTCCGGACGAGGAGCTTGCGTCGGAGGCGGCGGACCTGATCTATCATCTGCTCGTTCTCCTGAAGGCGCGTCACATGTCGTTTCAGCGGGTGCTGGACGTGTTGGCGGATCGCGCCCGACCGGCCAAAGGGGACGGGTAGCGGACGGCGAAGCTCGCGAAAGGACAGGAATGGCGGCCTTGGTGCTCTTCGGCGGCGGCGGCGATCTGGCGATCCGGATGCTGTTGCCCTCGCTCTACTTCCTCGAGCACGACGGCCTCCTGCCCGATGGGCTGAAGATCATCGCCGCGGCCCGCAGCGAGGAGAGCCGCGAGGCCTACCTCGCCCGCGTCAAGGACAGCGTGATCAAGCGCGCCGACGGCCACTGGTCCGACGAGAGCTTCGCGCGCGTGGCCGAGCGCATCGACTATGTGGCGGTCGACGCCACCTCGGCCGAGGGACTGAGCGCGCTGAAGGAAAAGCTCGGCGACGACCGGGAGCTGACCTACTTCCTGGCGGTCTCGCCTTCGCTTTACGGGCCGATCGTGCGGGCGCTCAAGGCCGCGGGCCTGACCGGCCCGCAGGCGCGCATCGTGCTGGAGAAGCCGGTCGGACGGGACCTGGAGAGCTTCCGCCAGATCGACGCCGAGGTCGCCCACGCCTTCGACGAGCGCCAAGTGTTCCGGATCGACCACTATCTGGGCAAGGAGACGGTCCAGAACCTGATCGCGCTCCGGTTCGGCAACACCATCTTCGAGCCGCTGTGGAACAACCTCTCGATCGACCACGTGCAGATCACGGTCGGCGAGACGGTGGGCGTCGGCGACCGCTGGCCCTACTACGACGAATACGGCGCGCTTCGCGACATGCTGCAGAACCACATGCTGCAGCTGCTGTGCCTGGTGGCGATGGAGCCGCCGTCGGATCTGGACCCGGACTCGGTCCGCAACGAGAAGGTCAAGGTGCTGCGCTCGCTGCGCCCCATCTCGGCGGCCAACGTCAGGGACGTCACCGTACGCGGCCAGTACGTCGGCGGCCACGGGCCCGACGGGCCGGTCAAGGGTTATGAGGAGGAGCGCGGCGCGCCGTCCGATATCGACACCTACGTCGCGCTCCGGGCCGACATCGACAACTGGCGCTGGGCGGGCGTGCCCTTCTACATGCGCACCGGCAAGCGCCTGCCGGAGAAGCGCACCGAGATCGTGATCCAGTTCAAGCCGGTGCCCCACTCCATCTTCGACCAGCGCGGCGACGTCGTCGCCAACCGCATGGTGATCGAGCTGCAGCCAGAGGAGGACATCTCCCTCACGGTCATGAACAAGCGGCCCGGCCTGGACCAGCGCATGCAGCTGCAGCCGATCCGCATGAGCCTGTCGTGGGGCGTGGACGGCAAGGGCGCCAAGCCGCCGCGGCGACGCATCGCCTATGAGCGGCTGCTGCTGGACGCCATGGCGGGCGACTCGACCCTGTTCGTCCGCGCCGACGAGGCGGAGAAGGCCTGGGAGTGGGTCGACGGCGTGTCCGAAGCCTGGGCCGAGGCCGAGTACCGGCCGCACATCTACCGGCCGGGAACCTGGGGTCCCGACGCCGGAGACCGCCTCTTGGCCCGCGACGGCCGGACCTGGAACACCAACGATGGGTAGTTGGGAAAACTTCCCTTCTCCCCTTGTGGGAGAAGGTGGCATGCAAAGCATGACGGATGAGGGGGCTGTGTCCGCCGCTCATCGGTCGGCTGGGTGCGAGCTGAACCAGCCCCCTCATCCGAGCCGCGCTGCGGCCCACCTTCTCCCACGAGGGGAGAAGGAGACTGTGCGATGATCCAGTCCTTCCCTTCCCCTGACGCCTGGGCAGAGGCCGCGGCCGACCGGCTGGCCGAGGCGCTTCGCGTCGCCATCGCTGAGCGCGGTCAGGCCGTGTTCGCGGGCGCGGGGGGCTCCACGCCGTCGCCCATCTACCGCCGACTGGCGGGAGCCGACCTGGACTGGTCGCGGGTGGTCGTCCTGCCGGTCGATGAGCGGCACGTGCCGGAGAGCTCGCCGGACTCCAACGCCCGGCTGCTGCGCGAGACGCTGATGACCGGGCCGGCGGCGGCCGCGACGCTTCTGCCGCTCCACCACGCCGCGGTGACCGTGGACCGGTCGGCCGCCCTGGCCGCGCGGGCCCTGCAGCAGGTCGGCGGGCGTGTCGACGCGGCGCTGCTGGGCATGGGCGAGGACGGCCACATCCTGTCGATCTTCCCCGGCAGCCCGACCCTGAAGTCGCTTCTGTCGCCCAAGCTGAAACCGACGGTGCTGGGCGTGCCGAAGGGCCGCGACGGCCTGGCGCCCTCGCTGGAACGGATCAGCCTGAACATACCTTACCTGAAGGGCGCCGGGCGTGTGGTCCTGGCGCTGACGGGCGCGAAGAAGCGCGAGGTGTTCGAGCGCGAGCTGACCGGCGACCCGGCCGTGACGCCCATCGCGGCGCTGGTCGCGTCGGTTCCGGCGCTCGACGTGATCTGGACGGAGGCCGGCTGATGGCGGAGATGCACCCCGTGACCGCGCGGGTGACCCAGCGGATCATCGAGCGGAGTCGCAGCACCCGCTCGGACTATCTGCGCCGCATGGACGCCGCCCGTGATCGCGGCGTGGCGCGCGCCAAGCTGTCATGCGCCAACTGGGCCCACGCCTTCGCGGGCCAGACCGTCGCCGACAAGCTGACCATGATGGGCGGGAAGGCGCCGAACGTCGGCATCGTCACGGCCTACAACGACATGCTGTCGGCGCATCAGCCCTTCGAGCGTTTCCCCGAGATCATCCGGCAGGCCGCGCGCGAGGTCGGCGCCACCGCCCAGGTCGCCGGCGGCACGCCCGCCATGTGCGACGGCGTCACCCAGGGTCGGCCGGGCATGGAGCTGTCGCTCTTCAGCCGCGACGTCATCGCAATGTCCACCGGCGTGGCGCTGACCCATGACGCCTTCGACGCTGTCATCTGCCTGGGCGTGTGCGACAAGATCGTGCCGGGCCTGTTCATGGGGTCGCTGGCGTTCGGCCACCTGCCGGTGATCTTCGCCCCGGCCGGGCCGATGCCGTCGGGCATCCCCAATGCCGAGAAGGCGCGGGTCCGCGCCGAGTACGCCCAGGGCAAGGTGGACCGCCAGACGCTGCTGGAGAGCGAGGTCGCCAGCTATCACTCGCCCGGCACCTGCACCTTCTACGGCACGGCCAACTCCAACCAGATGATGATGGAGCTGGCGGGGCTGCACATGCCGTCGACCGCCTTCGTGCACCCGGAGACGGGCCTGCGCGACGCCCTGACGGCGGCGGCGGCGAAGCGGGCGGTGGAGCTGTCGCGCTCGGGCGAGGGCCGGATGGCCGACGTCATCGACGAGAAGTCCGTCGTCAACATGATCGTGGCGCTCCTGGCCACCGGCGGTTCGACCAACCACGCCATCCACCTGGTCGCCATGGCGCGCTCGGCGGGCGTGCTGATCGACTGGACCGACATGGACGAGCTGAGCTCGGTCACGCCGCTCTTGGCGCGGGTCTATCCCAACGGGACCGCCGACGTGAACGCCTTCCAGGCGGCGGGCGGGGTCGCCTTCGTCGCGCGCGAGCTGGCCCAGAACGGCTACATCCACTCCGACGTGAAGACGATCGCGGGC
The DNA here is from genome assembly GCF_042434805.1 of Brevundimonas balnearis. Lineage (NCBI taxonomy): Bacteria > Pseudomonadati > Pseudomonadota > Alphaproteobacteria > Caulobacterales > Caulobacteraceae > Brevundimonas > Brevundimonas balnearis. The sequence goes on from NZ_JBHLSW010000007.1 coordinate 282,698, forward strand.
GACGGCATCCACCACTACTTCAAGGAGCCGGTGCTCCAGGACGGCGAGCTGGTCTGGGTCGACGGGGTCGGCGAGACGCTGGATCCGGACATCCTGCGGCCCGCCGCCGAGCCGTTCGACCGCGAGGGCGGCCTGCGGCTGGTCAAGGGCAACCTCGGCCGGGCCGTGATCAAGGTCTCGGCGGTCAAGCCGGAGCATCGCGTGGTCGAGGCGCCGGCGGTGGTCTTCTCGACCCAGGAGGAGTTCCTGGACGCCTTCAAGGCGGGCGAGCTGGAACGCGATTTCGTGGCGGTTCTGCGCTTCCAGGGGCCCAAGGCCAACGGCATGCCCGAGCTGCATAGCCTGTCGCCGGGGCTCAGCGTGCTTCAGGACCGGGGCTTCAAGGTGGCGCTGGTCACGGACGGGCGGATGTCGGGCGCCTCGGGCAAGACTCCGGCGGCCATCCATGTCACGCCCGAGGCGATCGAGGGCGGCCCCCTCGCCTATGTGCGCACCGGCGACATCGTGCGGCTCAACGCCGAGACCGGCGAACTGAGCGTGACGACGTCGGACGGCGACCTGAAAAGCCGCGAGCCGGTTCGGCCGGGCGAGGTTCAGGCCTGGGGCTACGGCCGTGAGCTGTTCAGCGGCTTCCGCGCCCTGGTCAGCACCGCCGAGGAAGGCGCCTCGGTGTGTTTCGCGGCCGACTACGGCTCGGGCGCGCGCAAGGATCACGTCGACGGCGACGTCAACGACCGCATGGTGGACGCATGAAGGATCTTCATCTGCTCGTGGGCGACGTGGGGGGCACCAACGCCCGCTTCGCCATCGCCCGGTGCGTCGACGACCGCATCGTGCTGGAGCACCACGAGAGCTTCCCGGCCGAACGCTATCCCACCTTCAAGGAGGGCGTCGCCGCCTTCATCGACGGGTGCGAGGTCAAGCCGTCGGGCGGCGTGATCGCCGTGGCCGGGCCGATCGAGGACGGCGCGATCGACCTGACCAATTCGCCCTGGCGCACCTCCGAGACCGAGCTCGCGACCCTGGGCCTAGATCCGGTTCGGCTGATCAACGACTTCGAGGCCCTGGCCTGGGGCGCGCCGATCGTGACTCCGGACAAGCTCGCGCATCTGGGCGGGCCGGAGGCGGGCGACCCCCACGCGGCCATCGCGGTGCTGGGGCCGGGCACGGGGTTCGGCGTGTCGGCGCTCGCCCGCGACGTCCACGGCCGCGAGATGGCGCTGCCGTCCGAGGGCGGCCACGCCTGCTTCGCGCCGGGCGATCCGGTGGAGGACGAGATTCTGCGCATCCTCCGTCGGCGCTACAGCCGGGTCTCGATCGAGCGGCTGATCTGCGGCCCGGGCCTTCTGAACATGCACCGCGCGCTCGCCGAGATCGACGGGCGCGAGACCCACATCGACGATCCCGCCGAGATCACCGAGACGGCGATGAAGGATCCCAACAGCCCCTGCGGCGCGACCCTGGCGCGGTTCTGCGCCATCCTCGGCGCCGTGGCCGGCGACATCGCCCTGACCATGGGCGCGCGGGGCGGCGTCTATATCGCCGGCGGCATCGCGCCGCGCATCCTGCCCTTCCTGAAGGCCAGTCCCTTCCGCGAGCGGTTCGAGCGCAAGGGACGGTTCCAGGACTATGTCGGCGACATCCCGACCTGGGTCATCACGGAGAAGCACGCGGCCCTGCTGGGCGCCGCGCGGGTGGCCTTCCAGGAGGCGCGCTGAGCGATCGAGCCACGTTCACGGGGGCGTGAACCGTCGGTGAGCTCGTGCGTTATCGGGTCGCACCTTTGGAAGGAAGGACATCCATGCGCAAACTGATCATCGCCGCCACCTCGATCGCCCTGGCCGGCTCGCTCGCCGCCTGTGGCGAGTCCGCCGCCGACCGCGCCGCCGAGCAGCAGGCCGACGCCCTTGAGGAACAGGCCGCGGCCGCCCCGACCGAGGAGCAGGAAACCGCGCTCAACGCCGAAGCGGACCGCATCGAGCAGGAAGCCGGCAACGCCGACGGCGGCCTGACCACCGAGAACACCCCGGACACCTCGCCGAGCACGCCGGCGAACTGATCCGGGCGGCGGGCGTCATGACCCCGCCGTAGCCTTCGGAAAAAGAAGAACCCCGCAGCCGAGGCTGCGGGGTTTTTTCGTCCGTGAACGCGGCCCCGAAGGTCGGCCGTTCGATCAGGCCATCGCCGCCTTCAGGTTCTCGGCGACCTTGTCGAGGAAGCCCTCGGTGGTCAGCCAGCCCTGATGATCGCCGACCAGTAGCGCCAGATCCTTCGTCATGTGGCCGGCCTCGACGGTCTCGACCACGACGCGCTCCAGCGTCTCGGCGAAGTCGATCAGGGCCTGGTTGCCGTCCAGCTTGCCGCGGTGCTTGAAGCCGCGGGTCCAGGCGTAGATCGAGGCGATCGAGTTGGTCGAGGTCGCCTCGCCCTTCTGATGCTGGCGATAGTGGCGGGTCACGGTGCCGTGGGCGGCCTCGGATTCCAGCACCTTGCCGTCCGGCGTCATCAGCACCGACGTCATCAGGCCCAGCGAGCCGAACCCTTGCGCCACCACGTCGGACTGCACGTCGCCGTCGTAGTTCTTGCACGCCCAGACGAAGCCGCCCGACCACTTGATCGCGGCCGCCACCATGTCGTCGATCAGGCGGTGTTCGTAGGTCAGGCCCCTGGCCTTGAACTCTTCGGCGAACTCGGCGTCGAACACCTCCTGGAAGATGTCCTTGAAGCGGCCGTCATAGGCCTTGAGGATGGTGTTCTTGGTCGACAGATAGACCGGATAGTTCCGGTTGAGGCCGTAGGCGAAGCTGGCGCGGGCGAAGTCGCGGATCGAGTCGTCCAGGTTGTACATGCCCATGGCGACGCCTGCCGACGGGCTCTTGAACACCTCGTGCTCGATCACCTGGCCGTCCTCGCCGACGAACTTGATCGACAGGGTGCCGGCCCCCGGCATCAGGAAGTCGGTGGCCTTGTACTGGTCGCCGAAGGCATGGCGGCCGACGACGATCGGCTGGGTCCAGCCCGGCACCAGGCGCGGCACGTTCGAGCAGATGATCGGCTCGCGGAAGACCACGCCGCCCAGGATGTTGCGGATGGTGCCGTTGGGCGACTTCCACATCTTCTTCAGGCCGAACTCCTTCACCCGCGCCTCGTCCGGGGTGATGGTGGCGCACTTCACGCCGACGCCGTGCCTCTGGATGGCGTGGGCCGCGTCGATCGTCACCTGGTCGTCGGTGGCGTCGCGGTTCTCCATGCCCAGGTCGTAGTAGTCGAGCTCAAGGTCGAGGAACGGGAAGACCAGCTTGTCCTTGATCATCTGCCAGATGATCCGGGTCATCTCGTCGCCGTCGATGTCCACGATGGGGTTGTCGACCTTGATCTTGGCCATGGGCACGTCCTGTCGGTTCGGGTGGGTTCGGTGTCGGCGGGCGGTATAGCGGCGCCTGCGGCCCGGCGCAAAGCGGGCCGCGGCCAAGCCTGTTCACCCTGCCCGCAAATGGCCGCAGGCGTTAAGGCGAACCCACGCGGGACGGTGCGGGTTCACGTCGGCGGAAGGGCGCGAAGCCGCTGAGTTGAAAGAAGAATGACCGACGAGACCGTCGCGCTCGCCGAGCGCTGGATGCTGACCTTCTGCGAGGCCCCGCCCCTGCTTGACGCGGAACTGATGCGCGCCGTGCTCGCTGACCACGAGCAGCAGAGCGAGGAGCGCGCAGCATGACCGAGAAAACCTTCAAGGCCGGCGACAAGGTCAAGTGGGACCACAGCCAGGGCATGACGACGGGCCACGTCGAGAAGAAGCTGACCTCTAGGACCCGGATCAAGGGCCACGTCGCCAAGGCGTCGAAGGATCACCCGGAGTACCTGGTCAAGAGCGACAAGACCGGCGCGCGGGCCGCGCACCGGCCGGAGGAGCTCAGGAAGGCCTGAGGGCGGCCCCGAGCGGAGCCGCCCTGCCGCGCCCTCAGCGGGGGTCGCGCTGTTCGGCGTAGGCGGAGTTGGACTGCACCAGCCGGGCGTACTCCCGCTCGGTCATGCAGCGCGGAGCCTGCCAGGTGACGTCGTCGCGCCGCGCCGACAGCACGTCCTCGGCGGTCATGAAGACGGGAGCCTGACCGTGCTGGCGCTCGAAGGCGGCGCGGGTCTCGGCGTCGGCGGCGCAGATGTAGAGCGCGCGCGGCGGCGTCCTTTGCTCGACCTGCTGTCCCGGCCCCGTGCCCTGGCGCGCCTGCAGCGGATCGCCGGCGAACGCGGGCGTGGCGGCGGAGAGGACGAGAGCGGCCGCGAGGGCCCGAGCGGTGATGTTCATTTCTTTTCGAATGCGCCTCCCAGCGCTCTTTTGGTGGGTCGGAAAAAGTCCGAACCCTGAGCGAATAATGCGCGCTTTCCTCGGCCTGTAAAGTTTTTATGACGGATCGGCGTCAAATTGATCACAGACGCGGCGCGCGGCCGGCCTCAGGCGCTTGATTCCGGGGGACTTCCAAGCTTCAACGCGCCCATGACCGTCCTCTCCAGACGCGCCATCCTGTCGGTCGCCGGGGCGGCCGGCGCCGGGCTTGCGGCCTGTTCGCCGCTCGCGGCCCTGAACGCGCTGGGGCCCCGCGACCGGGGAGCGCGCCGGGTGGCCCGCGGGATCGCCTATGGTCCCGACGCCCGCCAGGCGCTCGATGTGTTCGCCCCGACGTCACCCGGGTCCTGGCCGGTCGTGGTCTTCTTCTACGGCGGCGGCTGGGATTCAGGCTCCAGGGACCTGTACGCCTGGGCGGCGCAAGCGATCGCGGCCCGGGGATTCGTCGTCGCCCTGCCCGACTACCGGCTCGTGCCCGACGTGCATTTCCCGGCCTTCATCGAGGACGCCGCCGCCGCCACGGCCAAGGCCGCCGAGGCGGCGGCGGACTTCGGCGGCGACCCGGCCCGCCTAGGCGTGGCGGGTCACTCCGCCGGGGCGCACCTGGCCATGATGATCACCCTGGACCGGCGCTACATGGCCGCGGTCGGACGCCCGGACCTGATCCGGGCGGCGGCGGGTCTGGCGGGACCCTATGAGTTCCTTCCGCTGAGCGTGCCGGCCGCGATCAACGCCTTCGGCCGCGCCCCTGATCCGCTGCAGACCCAGCCCGTCGCCTTCGCCCGGGGCGACGCCCCGCCGATCTGGATCGGACACGGAGCGCCGGACACCACCGTCCACGTCGAGGACGCCCATCTTCTGGACCAGGCGATGAAGGCGGCGGGCGGACGGTCGGAGCTGAAGATCTATCCCGACCTGTCGCACACCGACATCGTCGCCGCCCCGTCGCCGCTGTTCCGGAGCAAGGCCCCGGTCTTGGCGGACATGACCGATTTCCTGCGCCGCACCCTCGCCTGACGTCTCGCCAAAAGGCTCGGCTTGCCGGTAAGGGAGGCCATGTCAGAGACCCTCTCCCCCCAGGCGGCGCTCGACCGCCTCAACGACCGCTACGCCGCCGCCGTCGCGGCGCTTCGCCAGGCGGTTCGCGACTTCATAAACGACGGAACCCGACCCGACCCTCAAGCCCGCCTGGAGGGCCTGTTCAGCTATCCGCTGCTGCGGGTCGAGTGGTGGGGCGACACGCCGCCGCCGCCGCAGGGACGCTCCTATGCGCGGCTGTCCAAGCCCGGCGTCTATGAGACCACGATCACGCGGCCGGACCTGTACCGCGACTATCTGATCGAGCAGCTGGAGCTGCTGGTTCAGGATTACGGTGCGCGGATCAGCGTGCATGCGTCGGATCAGGAGATACCGTTCCCCTATGTGATGGACGGGGCCGAGGTGGCGCTGGACGCCAGCCAGACGGCCGACATCGCGCGCCACTTCCCGACGACGGACCTCGCCCACATCGGCGACGAGATCGCCGACGGCTTCGTCGACCCGCTCGCCGACGCCTTTCCCCTGTCGCACTTCGACGGCCTCAGGACCGACTTCTCGCTGGCCCGGCTGAGGCACTACACCGGCACGCCGGTCGAGGACGTGCAGTCCTTCATCCTGTTCACCAACTACCACCGCTACGTCGACGAGTTCGTCCGCTGGGCGACGGCCCAGCTGCAAGATCCGCACAGCCCCTATCAGACGCTGAGCTGCGCCGGCGGCGCGGTCATCACCCGCGACACGCCCGATCCCGAGCAGGCGGTGATGGACGCCGCCTGGCGCAAGCATCAGATGCCGGCTTATCACCTGACCGCGCCGGGCTGGCGCGGCGTCAGCCTGGTCAACATCGGGGTGGGGCCGTCGAACGCCAAGACGATCTGCGACCACCTGGCGGTCACCCGCCCGCACGCCTGGCTGATGATCGGCCACTGCGGCGGCCTCAGGCCCACCCAGCGGATCGGCGACTATGTGCTGGCCCACGCCTATCTGCGCGACGATCACGTGCTGGACGACGTCCTGCCGCCGGAAATTCCGATCCCGCCGATCGCCGAAGTGCAGCAGGCCCTGCAGCGCGCCGCCGAGATCACCACCGGCGAGGACCGCGACACGCTCAAACGGCGTCTGCGCACGGGAACGGTGGTGACGACCGACGACCGGAACTGGGAGCTGCGCTACACCCACTCCGCGCTGCGCTTCAACCAGAGCCGGGCGGTCGCCATCGACATGGAGAGCGCCACCATCGCCGCTCAGGGCTATCGCTTCAGGGTGCCCTACGGGACGCTGCTGTGCGTCTCGGACAAGCCGCTGCACGGCGAGATCAAGCTGCCGGGACAGGCGAACCGGTTCTACGAGGGGGCGATTTCCGAGCATCTGCAGATCGGCATCGCCGCGGTCGACGTGCTGCGCGACGAGGGTCAGCGCCTGCACAGCCGCAAGCTGCGCGCCTTCGACGAGCCGCCATTCCGATAAAGTGCTTTACATCACAAAGCACATTGCGTATGTCTCACCTCAGCAAGGGAGAGACATCCATGACGCGTGATCAGCTTCAGTCCGTCCACGACGACATCGCCTACATGCGGGCGATGGCCCAGGAGGGCCGCCGGGCGCCCCTGCTGGGCGGTTCGATCCTTATCGCCGCCGGGGCCATCTTCGGCTCGGCCTCGGTCGTGCACTTCGCCGTCGAGAGCGGGGCCCTCGACCTGCCCCCGGTGGCCTACGCCTGGCTTTGGGGCGCGGCGTTCCTGATGTTCATCGTGGCGCTGAACGTGCTGCAGCATCGGATCGGCAAGCTGCCGGGCGCCGCCAGCCTGGCCAATCGGGCGGCGGGCGCCGCCTGGATGGGCGTCGGGCTGGTGATCTTCACAGCGTCGATATCCATGGCCGTTCTGGCCTGGAAGTCCGGAGCCGAGACGACGTTCATGCTGTTTCCCTCACTGATCTTCGCCGTCTATGGCGCGGGCTGGGCGGTTTCGGCGACGGTTTCCGGCGTGAGGTGGCAGTGGTGGCTGGCGGTCGCCGCCTGGATCGCGGCCCCCGGCATCGCCTTCCTGGCCGGTGAGCCCACCCTGTGGCTGGCCTATGCGGCGGGTCTGTTCGCCTTCGCCATGCTGCCCGGCTTCCAGCTGGTGCGGCAGCGGACGAGCCTGGTGGTGTGATGGCGGACGATTTCGACATCGGGCGGCTGGACGAGGTGATCCACGGCCGCGTCCGGCTTGGGATCATGGCCTTCCTCTCGACCGCCGAGACGGCCGACTTCGCCACCCTGAAGGCCAAGCTGGAGCTGACCGACGGCAATCTGTCGGTCCATCTGAGGAAGCTCGAGGACGCCGGCTTCGTCGAGGTCCAGAAGAGCTTTCAGGACCGAAGGCCCGTCACCCGGGCGAAGATGACCGAGGCGGGACGGGAGGCCTTCATCGCCTATCTCGACGCCATGGCGGCGCTGGTGAAAGGCTGAGGCGATCCGGCGGCTGTGCAGGCGGGCGCGCGGCTCTATAGAGGGGCCATGCGCCTGATCCCGTTCGAAGCCGTCGACAACTTCCGCGACTACGGCGACTACGCCACCGCGGCCGGGCGGCGCGTGCGCCCCGGCCGCCTCTATCGGTCGGCCCACCACGCGCGCGCCACCGACGCGGACCTGGAGCGGCTGAAGGCGATGGATCCGGGCGTGGTGGTGGACCTGCGACGCCCCAGCGAACGCCTACAGCAGCCGTCACGGCGCCATGCCGGCTTCTCGGCCCTGGTGATCGAGAGCGACGAGGACGACGGCGGCGAGGCCCCGCACATCACCTTCCTGAAGACCCAGGACCTGACGCCGGACTCCGGACGCAGGTTCATGACGGCGACCTATCGCGAGCTGCCCTTCGTCCCGGCGCACGTCGACATGTTCCGCCGCTATTTTCAGGCGGTGGCCGACAGCGAGCGGCCTGTCGTCATCCATTGCGCGGCCGGCAAGGACCGCACCGGCATGCTGGCGGCGGTCACGCACCATGTGCTCGGCGTCGGCCACGACGACCTGGTCGAGGACTATCTGCTGACCAACACCGCCGTCGATCTGGAGGCCCGCGCCCCCAGGATCGCCGAACAGCTGAAGGCCTTCACCGGCCGCGAGGCGTCGCACGACGCGGTCGTGGCCTTCCTGGGCGTCGAGGCCGCCTATCTGGACGCCGCCTTCGACGAAATGCGGGCGCGCTGCGGCGGGCTGGACGGCTATGTGAATCGGGTGCTCGGACTGGATGGGGCGACGCGGGACCGGATCGCGGAGCGGCTGACGGCGTGATCGGCCCGGTCGATTTCGTCGGCCTGGAGCATCTCGCCGTCGCAGAGGCGTCGTGGCGCGAGCCGCTGGAGGTGCTGAACGGGCTGGCGGACCGTGACGGCGTCGTCGGTCTGATCTCGGACGGGGGGCCGGAGGGACGCTGGTCCTTCGTCATGGCGGGACCGGACCGGGTGACGGCGGCCGGTCCCGGCGAGGCGTCGGGCTTCGACCCGCTGACCGATCTGCGCTTGAGGGCGGTCGCGGCGGGCGCGCCGGCGCCCTTCGCCGGCGGCTGGATCGGAGTCGCGAGCTATGACCTCGGCGCCCGACGCCTGATCGGGCGCGCCGCCGGCGACTGGCCAGACCTGATCCTCATGCGGTTCCCGGCGGTCGTCGCCTTCGACCACGTCGCACGCCGGGTGGTTCGGATCGGACGCGCTTCCGACCTCGCGGGGGCGGAGGCGCGGCTGGCGGACAGCGAGGCCTGGCTGAGCGCGGCGCGCCCGACCCAGGCGCCGTCTCCGCCCGCCGCGAGCTGGCGCGACGCCGCTTCGCCCGAGGCCTATCGCGCCGCCGTCGCCGACGTCGTGCGCCGCATCGGCGAGGGGGAGTTGTTCCAGGCCAACATCGGGCGCGCCTTCGAGGGAGAGCTGGCCCCGCGCCGCGACCCGTTCGACGTCTTCCTGAGGTCAGCCCTCAGCGGCCCCGCCCCCTATTCGGCGTGGCTGAGGCTCGGCGATCGCGCCCTGGTTTCGAACTCGCCGGAGCGCTTCCTGCGGATCGACGAGGCGGGCCGGCTGGAGGCGCTGCCGATCAAGGGCACGGCCCCGCGCGGGCGCACGCCCGACGAGGACGCCGCCGGCGCCGCGCGCCTGCTGGCCAGCGCCAAGGATCGCGCCGAGAACCTGATGATCGTCGATCTGATGCGCAACGACCTGGCGCGGGTTTCGCAAGCCGGCGGGGTGGCGGTGGAGGAGCTGTTCGCGCTCCGCAGCTATGAGCGGGTCCACCACCTGGTCTCCCGGGTGACGGCGCGGCCACGCCCGGGCCTCAGCGTCGCCGACGCGCTGGAGGCGACCTTTCCGCCCGGATCGATCACCGGGGCGCCGAAGCACCAGGCGATGCGGGTCATCGCCGGACACGAACCGCCGCGCGGGCCGTGGTGCGGCTCGATGTTCCATGTGGGGGCGGACGGAGGCTTCGACGCGTCCGTCCTGATCCGGACGCTGGCCTTCGGCCGGAGTGCGAGCGCCTGGACCTGGCGCGGGGCGGCAGGGGCCGGGATCACCGCCGACAGCGACCCGGAAGCCGAGCTGCGCGAGACGGATCTGAAGATGGCCGCCTTGCGCGCCGCCCTGATCGGTTAGCAGCAGGTGATACGGTTCGTCAGACGCGGCCTCAGATAGTACCGGCTGCGGAAGGTGACCTCCCCGGGCAGCAGCTCGGCGGCGGTCGAGGTGTAGGCGTACTGGACCTCGGCGACGATGATGGTCTCGCCGTTCTCCAGCACGTCGTCCGGGATCGGAATGGCGGCGGTCGAGCCGAACGAGCCGGACCCCCGGGTGCGGCTCCACTGGACCGCCGTCGTGCCATTGGCGCGGCGTTCGATGCTGGTCAGGCGCTGCGACAGGGTCGTGGCCGTGAACGGGTCCATGATGTGCTCGCCGGCGGCGAAGATGTCGTCGACCATGTCCTGGTTGAGCGCCGTCTCCTGCGACGTCAGATCGGCGATGACCGAGGCGACGTGGCCGGCGCGCTTCTGGGCCATATAGGCCTCGGTGAACTCCGCGATGCCGAAGTACATCAGGATCATCAGCGGCGCGATCAGCGCGAACTCCACCGCCGCGACGCCGTCGCGCGCCTGCGGAAGCCCTCCGAGACGCCGGATCGCCCGCATCAGAACGGCTCGTTCTTGAAGGCGGTGGTGACCGACACGATGGCGTTTCCGTCGCCGAAGCGCGACACCGCCTGCTGCATCAGCGGCGTCACCATGCGGTGCCGGTACCAGGCGCGCACCAGGATCAGGTCGCCGGCCTGCCCGATCTGATACTCCTGGGGAAAGCCCTGGGCCGTCGGCTCGGGCGGGGTCTGGTTGCGGAACTGCGGCAGCACCCGGACGTCGATGAACAGATTGCCCGCGCAGCCGCCCCTGAAGATCGTCATCCGGTCACAGATGGCCTGTCGGAACTGCTCCTGGCTCATCCCGCCCTGGGCCTGGCCGGTGCGGATCAGCCGGTTGGTGTCGATCATGGCGTTCTCGAGCGAGGCGTCGAGCACCAGGAGCCCGCCGATCTCGAGAATGGCGAACATCAGCAGAAGGAAGGGGATGGCGACGAAGGCGAACTCGATCGCCGCCACGCCCTCACGGGTCCGCCGGTTCGGCCTTCGCATGAGGCGGGGGCGAGCCATGTCGGATCAGGGGGTCGTCGCCGAGGGGGCGGCCGCGGGCGTCGCGCGGATGCTGGGCGAGCACGAGGCCCCGCACGCCATCTCGGTCACCTGGGCCCCTCTCCAGACGCGTACGGCGCCCTGCGTGGGGGCCACCACCGACACCTGCCCCTGGAACAGGGTCCGGCCGATGGCGTCCACCGCCACCACCTCGGTCAGGCCGTAGCCCTTGCCGGTGATGTAGAGCGTGGAGGCGTCGACGACGGTCACGTCGGCGATGTCGGGGTTGGCGACGATGACCGAGGCCGCCTGTCCCCTCAGCTGCACGCGGGCGGCGTGGTCGATCTCCACCGACACGGGCCGCGACTGGGCGGCCGCGACGGCCGGAACCGCGAGGCTCAGGAGTGAAGCGGCGATCAGGACGCGGCGCATGCGCAAACCTTCCGATAAGTCCGCGCGTGAGCCCGCGCGATGGGCGCACAATGGGAATCCAATCGTCAATAAATGCTAAAATCGGTGAGGCGTTCATATTGCGGGTGCGGACTCGGCCTTTCTCGAGTTTTCATAGTAAACGCCACATAAACCAAAGAAAAACGCCGCCCGCGATTTTCGATTTACTTGGATTTAAGGAAGCTGGGCGCATTGTCCGATCGTGAGTTGGGGTCGAGCGGGCAAACCGAGGACCCTGTTGGTGGAACCTCAGTTGCTCGCTGAACAAAAGGGATCGAAAGTCATGCAAAAGTTCATTTCGCGCTTCGCCAAGAACGAGTCCGGCGCCACGGCCATCGAATACGGCCTCATCGCCGCCCTGATCGCCGTCGTCGTGATCGGCATCCTGACCACCGTCGGTCAGAACCTGCTGGCCCGCCTGACGGAAGTGGCCAACGGCCTGGCCTAAGCCAGACCGAAGCGTCTGAAACCGGAGAAGGCCGGGGCGGCGACGCCCCGGCCTTTTCTATTGGCCGAAACCTGGCCTTAAGAGGCGGCGGTGCATGGCCGGAGCATGGAAGCTCTCGCAGGCCCGCTCGCCCTGATCCTGCCCGTCGTCGCGGTCGCCGCGGCGGTTCACGACGTGGCGACCTACAAGATCCCGAACTGGATGTCGGCGGTCCTGCTGGCCGCCTTCATTCCGGCCGCCCTGGCGGCCGGGATGGAGCCCCGCGCGATCGCGATCGGGGCGCTGCTGGGTCTTCTCGCCCTGTTCGCGGGCATGGGACTGTTCGCGGCCAACCTGCTGGGCGGCGGAGACGCCAAGATCCTGGCGGCCATGACTCCGTTCATGGGCGTGGCCGCCCTGCCGCAGTTCATGCTGTTCACCGCCCTCACCGGAGGTCTGGTGGCGCTGATCTTCCTCCTGGCCCGGAAGGGCCCGTCGTGGCTGCGGGCCCGGGGACCGGGCTGGCGGCGGCGGCTGATGACGCCCGGAGAGCCCCTGCCCTACGGCGTGGCGATCTGCGTCGGCGCGCTCGCGGCCTATCCGGCCGGCGACATCGGCCGGGTCGCGTTCGGCGGCTGAATCCGGCTTAGGCCGACGTTAACCCGCGAAACGCATGGTCGTTAATGTTCGGGCGACGTGCGTGCGTCGCGCCGAGGGGAGACGTCCGGATGAAGCCCGCCCGCATCGCCGTCATCGCCGTCGCCGCCATATCCGCGATCGGGCTGGCGCTCGTGGTGCGCGCCATGGTCGCCGGCGGCGAGCCGACCGCCAGCGCCGTCGCCGCCGTGGACGCCGCCCCGATGGCCAAGGTGCTGGTCGCCGCCCGCGACCTTCAGCCGGGCCAGCGTCTGACCGACCAGGACCTGGCGTGGAAGGACTGGGCGGTGGCGGACGTCAATCCGGCCTTCATCACCGACGGCTCCGTGCCGATCCCGCAACAGGCCGCCGCCGAAGCCGCCAAGGCCGAGGCCGACGAGGAGGCCTCGTCCGCGGTCGATGCGGGCGAACGGGCCGCCCAGCGCGTGGCGCGCGCCGCCGAGGCGCTGAGCGGCGGCGGGGCCAAGGCCGACTTCATCGGCGCGGTGGTGCGCGAGCCCATCCTGGCCGGCGAGCCGATCGTAGGCCGCAAGATCGTCCGCGCCGGCGACAGCGGCTACATGGCCGCCTATCTGGAGCCGGGCATGCGGGCCATGGCCGTCAGCGTGACGGTCGAGACCGCCGCCGGCGGCTTCATCCTGCCCGGCGACAGGGTCGACGTGCTGCTGACCCGCGAGGTCACCCTGGGCAACGTCGGGACCCAGGAGGCCGACCGCAGCCGGTTCGCCTCCTCCACGGTGATGCAGAACGTGAAGGTCCTCGCTATCGACCAGACGACCCAGGCCGACGAGGACGAGCAGGCCGTGGTGGGCGCGACGGCGACGCTGGAGCTGAGCCCGCGCGACGCCGAGGCCCTGGCGCTGGCCAAGTCGGAGGGGGAGTTGTCGCTCGTGCTGCGCTCCTACGCCGACGCCGCCGGTCCCTCCGGGCGGGTCGCGGCGCCGCGCACGGAAAGCTCGGCGGTCCGGATTCATCGCGGCGACGACGTCGAGACGGTGGTGGTGCAATGATGCGGACCCTTCGAACCCGTTCAGGCGCGCTGGCGATCGCCGCCGCCCTGGCGCTGACCGCCGCTTCGACGTCCTGGGCGCCGGCCCAGGCCCAGTCCGTGCGTGTGGCGATGGGCGCCGAGACCCAGTCCCTGAATCTGCCGCGCGGCCGGTCGGCGGCGATCGACCTGCCGACCGATGCGCGCGACGTGATCGTGTCGAACCCCGCCGTCGCCGAGGCCGTCCTGCACTCGCCGCGCCGCATCACGGTGATCGGGCTCGCGCCCGGCGAGACCGACGCGGTTTTCCTGGACGCGACGGGACGGGCCATCCTGAGCCTGCGCGTGCGGGTGGACACGGGCGTCGGGGCGCTCAGCGACACCATCGCCCGGGTGGTCCCAGGCGCCGACGTGCGCGTCGAGGCGGTCAACGAGAGCATCATCTTGACCGGAACCGTCGCCAGCCCGGGCGAGTCCGACCGCGTGGCCCAGATCGCGCGGCAGTTCGTGGCCCAGCCCGAGCGTGTCCTCAACATGCTGAGCATCACCGGCTCGGACCAGGTCATGGTCAAGGCCCGGGTGATCGAGGTGCAGCGCACCGTGATCAAGCAGCTCGGCGTCGACCTCAACGCCATCCTGGACGCCGGCGACGGTCTAGAGCTGGCCCAGACCGCGACCTTCGGCGTCGCCGGCAACCAGCTCGGCGGCGGCTCGCTGGGGTACTCGGACGGCACGGGCGAGGGCCTGACCGGCACCTTGCGCGCCTTCGAGCGGGTCGGGCTGATTCGGACGCTGGCGGACACCAACCTGACGTCGGTCAACGGCGAGAACGCCGAGTTCCTGGCCGGGGGCGAGTTCCCGGTCCCGGTCGGCCGCGACCGCGACGGCAACGTCACCATCGAGTTCAAGCCCTACGGCGTGCGGCTGGCCTTCCGCCCGGTGGTCCTGTCGGAAGGACGCATCTCGCTTCAGCTGTCGACCGAGGTGTCGGAGCTGTCGGCCGAAGGGGCGTTCACCCTGGGCGGCACGGGCGAGAACGCGCTGATCATTCCCGGCCTGACGGTGCGGCGCGCCTCCAACACCATCGAGCTGCCGTCCGGCGGGGCCCTGATGATCGGGGGCCTGCTGCGGGAGGACACGCGCCAGAACATCGACCAGCTGCCGGGACTGGGCGAGCTGCCGGTGCTGGGCGCCCTGTTCCGCTCGCGCGACTACGAAAGCGGACAGACGGAGCTGGTGATCATCGTCGAGGCCTATGTGGTGAACCCCACCTCTCCGAACCGGCTGCAGACGCCGGCGGACGGCCTGCGGATCGCCGGCGACGTGCAGACCCTGCTCTTCGGGCAGCTGAACCAGGTGTACGGCGCCCCCGCGGCGCCGACGGGCGCGCCCGCCACGTCGTGGCAGGGCCCGGTGGGCTATGTGATCGAGTGAGGCCGACGATGACGATCCGCACCCTCGCAGCCGCCGCCCTCGTTCTGAGCCTGGGCGCCTGCGCCACCGCCCCCGCGCTGGAGCCGGAGCCCCTGAACCCCACGTCCCGCTGGACGCTGCAGGTCCAGCCGAGCGCCGATCAGATCGCGCTGGCGGTTCGCGAAGGCGCCCTGTCGCCGAACCAGGCCTCGGCGCTGGACGCCCTGGTGGGCCGCTATCGGGCGCGCGGCGTCTCGACGGTCAACATCGACGCCCCCTCGGGCGAGGACGCCGCCGCCGCGCGCACCGCGTGGAACGTGCGCGACGCGCTGATGGCCCGGGGCCTGCCGTCCGAGGCGATCCGGCTGGCCAGCTACCCCGCGCCGGACCCCCGCGCGCCGGTCGTGGTCGGCTTCCAGACCGTGGAGGCGGTCGTGCCCGCCTGCGGCCGGGCCTGGGGCGACCTGACCCAGAACACCGCCAACCGCACGCCGTCGAACTTCGGCTGCGCCATCACGGCCAACATGGCCGCGCAGATCGCCGACCCGCGCGACATCGTCCAGCCCCGCGCCATGCCGCTGGCCGACTCCCACCGCGCGGTGGTGGTCTTCGACAACTACCGGCAAGGCCGGCAGACCTCCGCACCGCAAGAAGAACTCGTAAGCGGCCGCGTCACCCAGGCCGTGGAGTAGACATGAACGCCTTCGCCCCGTCCCCGCACGACGAGTTCGAGGACGATCTGGACCTGGAGTTCGCGCCCCAGTCGGGCGCGCCGCTCACCCCTGCCGCGTCGCCGGTCCATGGCGGCGGGCCGCTGCAGTTCACCGCGCCGGCGCAGCCGCAGCCTTTCGGCGGTCCCCCCGAGACGCCGGGGGCCCAGCCCCGGGTCCAGGCCCAGCCTCCGGCCACCGTCGCCCAGCCCGCGCCGCCCATGGCGACCGCCGAGCCCTTCAATCCGGTCGGCGACATGATCGCGGGGGCCAACATGGCCCTGGCCGAGGTGTCGGTGCCGCGTATCGCCATCCACGTCTTCGCAGAGCGCCAGGACACCCTGGCCGCCGCCGACCGGGCCGGACAGGACCGACGGCTGTCGCGCGCCACGACCACCATTCGCGTCGGCGGCGTCAACGCGGCCATCGACACCTATCAGCACGAGCCGACCCCGCCCCTGGTGATCGTCGAGCACACCGGCGATCCGCGCACGCTGCTCTACGACATCGACCGGCTGGCCGAGGTCTGCGACGCGGGCACCAAGGTGGTCATCATCGGCGCCACCAACGACATCATCCTGTTCCGCGAGCTGATGCGGCGCGGCGTGTCGGAGTATCTGGTCGCGCCGCTGCACCCGCTGCAGCTGATCTCGGCCATCGGCGGCCTGTTCAACGACCCGGCCCAGCCGTTCGTCGGCCGCTCCATCGCCTTCGTCGGCGCGCGCGGCGGGTCGGGCGCCAGCGCGGTCGCCCACAACACCGCCTACGCCCTGTCGGAGCGGATCGGCGCCAACACGGTCATCGTCGACTACGACCTGCCGTTCGGCACGGCCGGGCTGGACTTCAACCAGGATCCGATCAACGGCGTCGCCGACGCCCTGTCGCAGCCCGACCGGCTGGACCCCGTGCTGCTGGACCGGATGATGGTCCGCTGCACCGACAAGCTCAGCCTGTTCGCCGCCCCGGCCACGCTGGACGCCGACTACGAGATCACGCCGGAGGCCTTCGAGGAGGTCACAACGCGCATCCGCTCCACCGCCCCGTTCGTGGTGCTGGACATGCCGCACACCTGGTCACGCTGGGTGCGGCGGACGCTGATCTCCGCCGACGAGGTGGTCGTGGTGGCGACGCCGGACCTGGCGTCGCTGCGCAACGCCAAGAACATGATCGACCTGCTGCGGCAGAACCGGCCGAACGACGCGCCCCCGCGCCTGGTGCTGAACCAGGTCGGCATGCCGGGCCGGCCTGAGATTCCCGCCAAGGACTTCGGCGCGGCCCTGGGCGTCCACCCGGCCCTGACCATCCCGTTCGAGCCGAAGGTCTTCGGCGCCGCCGCCAACAACGGCCAGATGATCCTGGACGCCGCCGCCAAGTCGAAGGCCTCGGAGGCCTTCCAGGTGCTGGCCCAGATCGTCTCCCGCCGCGAGCTTCCCGCGCTGTCCGCGCCCAAGGCCGCGGAGAAGTCGGGGGGGAAGTCGATGTTCGCCGGCCTTTTCAAGAAGAAGGGCGGCTGACGCGTGTTCGGAAAGCGCACCTCCCAGCCCGGCCTCGGCGTCGGCCTCGGCCCGGGGCCGGTGATCGACCAGACGCCGGTGAGCCGGGCCCCGGCCGAGCCGCCCCAGCCGGCGCAGGGCGTGCAGACCCAGGCGTTCGCCTTCGACGCAGCGGAGCCGATCGCGAAGGAGCCCGCCCAGCCCCTGTTCACCGCCCAGCCGGGGGCCGAGCGCCTCGACGCCCTCGCCGCGGCCCCTCCTCCGCCCAAGCCCAGGCCTGAGCCGGAAACGCAGCGACGCGGCCCGGGCCCCAAGGCGACGCCCGCCTTCGAACAGCTGAAGAAGGCGCAGGCGGTCACCGAGATCGTCCGCGAGCAGAGCGACTACTACCACGCCACGAAGACGACGATCTTCAACGCCCTGATGAACACGATCGACCTGGCCCAGCTGGCCCAGCTCGATCCCAAGGCCGCCGCCGAGGAGATCCGCGACATCGTCGCCGAGCTGGTGGCGATCAAGAACGTCTCCATGTCGGTGGCCGAGCAGGAGCACCTGGTCCAGGACATCGTCAACGACGTGCTGGGCTACGGGCCGCTGGAGCCGCTGCTCAGCCGCGACGACATCGCCGACATCATGGTCAACGGCGCGGGCCGCGTCTTCATCGAGGTTGGCGGCAAGGTGCAGCTGACCAATGTGCGATTCCGCGACAACGGCCAGCTGATGAACATCTGCCAGCGCATCGTGTCCCAGGTGGGCCGGCGCGTGGACGAGAGCTCCCCGATCTGCGACGCCCGCCTGCCCGACGGCAGCCGCGTCAACGTCATCGCCCCGCCGCTGGCCATCGACGGCCCGACGCTGACGATCCGGAAGTTCAAGAAAGACAAGCTGACGATGAAGAACCTGGTGGAGTACGGCTCCATCAGTCCCGAGGGCGCGCGGGTCCTCGGCGTCATCGGCGCCTCGCGATGCAATCTGGTCATCTCGGGCGGCACCGGCTCGGGCAAGACCACCCTTCTGAACACCCTGACGGCCTTCATCGACCCGACCGAGCGGGTCATCACCTGCGAGGACGCGGCGGAGCTTCAGCTGCAGCAGCCGCACGTCGTGCGCCTGGAGACCCGCCCGCCGAACCTGGAGGGCCAGGGCCAGATCACCATGCGCGATCTGGTCAAGAACTGCCTGCGGATGCGCCCCGAGCGCATCATCGTCGGCGAGGTGCGCGGCCCCGAGGCCTTCGACCTGCTCCAGGCCATGAACACCGGCCACGACGGCTCGATGGGCACGCTGCACGCCAACAGCCCGCGCGAGGCCATCAGCCGGATGGAGTCCATGATCACCATGGGCGGCTACGGCCTGCCGTCCAAGACCATCCGCGAGATGATCGTCGGCTCGGTCGACGTCATCATCCAGGCCGCGCGCCTGCGCGACGGCTCGCGCCGCATCACCCACATCACCGAGGTGGTGGGCCTGGAAGGCGACGTGATCGTCACCCAGGACCTGTTCGTCTACGAGATCACCGGCGAGGACGAGAACGGCAAGATCATCGGCCGCCACCGCTCGACCGGCATCGCCCGGCCGCGCTTCTGGGACCGGGCGCGCTACTACGGGCTGGAGCGGGAACTCGCCGAAGCGCTGGACGCGGCGGAGTAGGCCATGCTGCTTCCCGTCATCGCCGCCATCCTGGCCTTCATCACCATCGGCGGCCTGGGCTGGGCCTTCGTCGGGGGCGATGACTCCAGCGCCGAGGCCCTGAAGCGGGCCAAGACGATCCAGGCCGGCAAGCAGGCCAACCCGGCCGGCCGGCGGGCGACCCAGGCGAACACGCCGGAGGCGCGGCGCAAGCAGATCATGCTGCAGCTGCGCGAGGCCGACCGGCGCGAACGCAAGGCGCGGATGACGCTCAGCGCGCGCATGGCCCAGGCGGGGCTGACGCCGAACCTGCGCATGTTCTGGATCCTCAGCGGCGTGGCGGCGGTGCTGGGCCTGCTGCTGCCGCTGATGCTGGGCGCGCCGCCGCTGATCGCGCTCGGCCTGACGTTCGTCGCCGGCTTCGGCCTGCCGCGCTGGGTGCTCGGCTTCATGGCCAAGAGCCGGATGAAGAAGTTCTCCGGCGAATTCGCCAACGCGGTCGACGTGATCGTGCGCGGCATCAAGTCGGGCCTGCCGGTCCACGACTGCTTCAAGATCATCGCGCGAGAGAGCCCGGCTCCGCTGGGGCCCGAGTTCCAGCGGCTGGTCGAGGCGGTGGGCGTCGGCATGACGCTCGGGCAGGCGCTGGACAAGATGTACGAGCGCATGCCGGCGCCGGAGCTGCGTTTCCTGTCCATCGTCATGGCCATCCAGCAGAAGACCGGCGGCAATCTGGCGGAGGCGCTCGGCAACCTGACCGTCGTCCTACGCGCCCGCCGGATGATGCGCGAGAAGATCAAGGCGCTGTCGTCCGAGGCCATCTCGTCGGCCGGGATCATCGGCTCGCTGCCGCTGGTCGTGATGGGCCTCGTGATGGTGGCCTCGCCCGACTACATGGGCCGGATGTTCACCGATCCGCGCGGCCACATCATGCTGATGGGCTCGGCCGTGTGGATGGGCATGGGCGTGCTGGTCATGAAGAAGATGATCGCGTTCAAGATCTGACGCCATGATCAACGACCTGTCAGACCTGATCATGGACAAGGGCAACTGGCTCGCCGCGGGCGTCGCCGTCGCCACCTTCCTGACCGTGCTGACCCTCACCAGCGGATGGTTGAGCGGGGCCAGCCTCGAGAAGCGCATGAAGTCGGTCGCCGGCCGGCGCGAGGAGCTGCGCCGCCGCTCGCGGGAGGCCATCGCCACCCAGGGCGGCCTTCGCCAGGCGGACGACGGCTTCAAGAAACGCATCGTCGACCAGCTGAACCTGCAGAAGCTGCTCGAAGACCCGAAGGTGGCCGAAAAGCTGATGCAGGCGGGCCTGCGCGGACCGCGTCCGCTGACCACCTTCTACTTCTTCCGCTTCGCCTCGCCGTTCGTGCTGATGGCGCTCAGCTTCCTCTATCTGACGTTCGTCAACGACTTCGGGCTGGTGGGCTTTCAGAAGCTGACGGCGGTGGTGGTGTTCTTCGCCATCGGCTTCTACGCGCCGAACATCTATGTCTCGAACCGCATCTCGAAGCGGCGCGCCTCGATCGTGGCGGCCTTTCCGGACTCGCTGGACCTGCTGCTGATCTGCGTGGAGTCCGGCATGTCGATCGAGGCGGCGATCAACAAGGTCAGCCAGGAGGTCGGCGGGTCGTCGATCGAGCTCGCCGAGGAGCTGTCGCTGCTGGCGGCGGAGCTGAGCTACCTGCCCGAACGACGCCTGGCCTACGAAGGCCTGTCCAAGCGCACCGCCCACCCGGGCATCAAGGCGGTGACGACCGCCATGGTCCAGGCCGAGCAGTACGGCACGCCGCTCGGCGCCGCGCTGCGCGTGATGGCCAAGGAGAACCGGGACCTGCGCCTCTCGGCCGCCGAGAAGAAGGCCGCCGCCCTGCCCGCCCAGCTGACCGTGCCGATGATCCTGTTCTTCCTGCCGGTGCTGTTCGTCGTGATCCTGGGCCCCGCGATCATCAACATCATGGACACGATGGGCTGAGCCCCTCGCCGCCCTCAGTCGGGGGCGTGCGCCCGGCAGAACTCGTCGGCGCAGGCCTCGATGTGGGCGCGCAGGCGCTCGGGCTCCATCGGCGGCAGGCACATCGAGGCGCGCATGTGCGCCTCCGCCTTCACCGCCCCCAGGAACCGCCAGGCCGCGCCCTCGGGATCCTTCACCGCGAGACGCCCGCGCTCGGTCTCCAGACGCAACAGGCCGGCGAAGCGGTCCTTCGTGGACAGCACCGCCGTTTCGAAGAACAGCTCCGCGACCCGGGGCGCGCGGGCGCACTCGGCCACGATGATGCGGTGCATGCTCATCGCCTTGTCGCCCAGCACCAGGCCCACGAACTGTTCGGCGATGGCGATCAGGGTGTCACGGACGGGCGTCGCGGGATCGGGCGCAAACGAAGGGGGCATGACCACCGCGTTGCATTCGTGGTTCAGCACCGCCCGGAACAGGGCGTCCTTGTCCGGGAAGCGTGAATAGATCGTCGCCTTGGACACGCCGGCGGCCTGCGCCACCGCATCAAGGCTCGCCGCCTCGAAACCCCGCTCCATGAACAGTTCGCCGGCCGCCACCAGGATGGCCTCGTCCTTGGAGGCGTCGCGCGGCCGTCCGCGTCGGGGGGGAAGATTGCCGTCAGACATTTCAGACGCAACAGTACACGAATTATGCGAGCATAGCCAGATCAGACGCTTAACGCGTCCCATAGGCCTTCAGGAACACGTCCGTGGCCGCGCGGGCGCGATGCTCCACGGTCTCCGCCAGCGGCGTCGGCTCCACGCCCAAAGAGATCTGGAAGCTGCTGTAACCTTGAAGCAAACCCAAGAACTGGTCGGCGGCCAGGTCCAGGTCGTCGATCGCCAGCTCGCCGCGCTCCACCCCGCGCCTGAAGATCGCCTTCAGGTTCTCGAACGTCTTGCCCGGACCGGCGTCGTAGAAGGCCCGGGCGAGCTCCGGCGTGCGGCGCAGCTCGCCCGCCAGGGCCGCGTAGAAGTCCATGGCCGGCCCTGAGAACAAATAGGCCATCAGTCCGCGCCCGAAGGTCTCGAGCACCTCGCGGATCGGGCCGTCCGCCGCGAGCGTGGCCGACCCCTGGATCGTCTCCAGCCGCTCCATCTCGCGACGGATGGCGGTGCGGAACAGGGCGTGCTTGTCGGCGAAATGCTTGTAGGCGGTGACCTTGGACACTCCCGCGGCGGCGGCGATCGTCTCCATGCTCACCGCCTGCACGCCCCGTTCGAGGAACAGCGCCCAGCCGTGCTTCAGCAGCGCCTCCGCCTTCTCCGCGTCCACCCTGCGACCTTTTGGTCGTCCCGTCTCGCTCAAGACCGATTGCTCTCGAATATGAACGTGAACGTTCACGTATACCAAGACGCGGCGGAAGTCCGCTTGACATACTGAACCGGTCAGTATTTAAATACGTCCAGTACCCCAGCTTACCTCGTCGCGCCCCTCCCGGCGCAAGCCCAGCCGCGGATCAGAGGATTCCGAGGATGAGATCGGTCGCGCTCAAAATGCTGCTCGGCGACAGCGCCAAGTATCTGGCGCTCGTGTTCGGCGTGGCCTTCGCCTCGCTGCTGATGAGCCAGCAGGTGTCGATCTTCGTGGGCCTGATGACCCGCACGGCCAATCAGGTGCTGGACATCCGCGAGGCCGACGTCTGGGTGATGGACCCTCGCGTGCGCTACGTCGACGAGGTCGAGCCGATCCCGGACGACTCGCTCGGCCGTGTCCGGTCGGTGGAGGGGGTCGAATGGGCCGCGCCGCTCTACAAGGGCCTGGCGATCTTCCGCACCCGCGACGGCCTGATCAACCAAGTGAGCCTGGTCGGCGTCGACGACGAGACCCTGATCGGCGCGCCGCGCGAGTGGCTGAAGGGCGATCTGGAGTCGCTGCGCACCCCCGGCGGCATCGTCTTCGACAAGGAGGGCGCGCAGCTGATCTGGCCGGACTCCGATCCGCTGGACAAGGTGGGCGTGGAGGCCGAGATCAACGATCGGCGCGTGGTCGTCACCGGCGTCGCCGACGCCTCGCCGCCCTTCATCACCTTTCCCATCGCCTATGTCCGCTATTCCGAGGCGATGGCCCTGACGCCGCCGCAGCGGAACAAGCTGTCCTTCGTCCTGGTCCGCGCCCGCGACGGCGAGGACCCCAAGGCGCTGGCCGAGCGCATCTCGGCGCAAACGGGGCTTCAGGCGCTGACCTGGGACCAGTTCGCCTGGCGCAGCGTCCAGTACTATCTGACGCGGACGGGCATCCCGGTGAACTTCGGCATCACGGTGATGCTGGGCTTCATCGTCGGCGCGGCGGTCACGGCCCAGACCTTCTACCTGTTCGTGATCGAGAACCTGCGCCAGTTCGGCGCGCTGAAGGCCATCGGGGCCACCAACCGCCAGATCACCGGCATGGTGCTGCTCCAGGCCGGCGTCGTGGGTTTGATGGGCTACGGCCTGGGCATGGGCGGGTCGGCGCTCTTCTTCACCCTGGTCCGGGGCGGCGCGGCGCTGGAGGACTTCTACATGCCCTGGCAGGTGCTGGTCGGCACCGGCCTGGTGGTCTTCGTCATCATTCTGGTGTCGGTGCTCGGAAGCCTGCTGAAGGTGTTCCGCGTCGACCCGGCCATCGTCTTCCGGGGGTGATCGCCATGACCGCCGTCACCGCGCGCCACATCGACATGGCCTTCGGCTCGAACGGGCTGATGACCCAGGTGCTGTTCGACGTGAACCTGGAGGTCGAGCAGGGCAAGCTGACCATGCTGGTCGGCCCGTCCGGATGCGGCAAGACCACGCTGCTCTCCATCCTGTCGGGCACGCTGAAGCCCACCGGCGGCGAGGTGGAGGTGATGGGCAACGTCATCACCCGGATGAGGGACGCCGAGAAGGTGATCCTGCGCCGCCGCCGGATCGGCTTCATCTTCCAGCAGTACAACCTCCTGCCCGCCCTGACCGCCGCCGAGAACGCGGCCATGGCCCTGGTCGCCGACGGGATGCCGCTGAAGCAGGCGGCCGAGAAGGCGCGCGCGGTGCTCGAGACGCTGGGTATGGGCCCGCACGCCGACAAGCTGCCGCGCATGCTGTCGGGCGGCCAGCAGCAGCGCGTGGCGATCGCCCGCGCCATCGTCCACGAGCCGGACCTCGTCGTCTGCGACGAGCCCACCGCCGCGCTCGACGCCGAGACGGGCCGCCAGGTCATGGAGCTGCTCAAGGAGGCCGCCGCCGGCCCCGGCCGCGCCGTCCTGGTCGTGACCCACGACAACCGCATCTACCGCTACGCCGACCGGATCGTCGCCATGGAGGACGGCCGGATCGTCGGGGACAGCCGAGAAGGCACGCTGCCGGAGGGAATCCATGCCCACTAACCGCCGCCAACACATCCAGCGCCTGGTCCTGCCGGTCATCGCCGGCGGGTGCCTGATCTTCGCCGTGACGACCGTGATCCGGCCGGAGCGCACCCGCGCCGATCCGCCGGCCCGGCCGCCCGCGAGCGCATACGCCTCGGCCGTGGCGGGCGTGGGCACGGTCGAGCCGCAGTCCGAACTGATCTCGGTCGCCGCCGAGATCCCGGGCGTGGTCCGCAACGTGCTGGTGCAGCCCGGCGACCGGGTCAGCCAGGGCCAGCCCCTGTTCCAGCTCGACGCCCGCGCGGCCCGCGCCGCCCTGGCCGCGGCCCAGGCCGACGCGGCCTCCGCCGAAGCCGCAGCCCGCCAGGCCGAGGTGGCGCTGGCGGACGAGCGTCAGCGCCTGTCGCTGTTCGAGGCGGTGGACGATCCGCGCGCCCTGTCCGCCGACGAGCTGCAGCGCCGCCGCTTCGCCGTGCGCCGCGCCGAGGCGGCGGCCGCCCAGGCCCGCGCCTCGGCCGAGGCCGCCCGCGCCCAGGCGCGCGCCCGCGCCGTCGACCTGGAACGTCTGACGGTCGCCGCGCCGATCACCGGGCGCGTCTTCCGCGTCGACGTGCGGCCCGGGGAGTACGCCGCCGCCGGCGCGACCGCCCAGCCGCTGGTCGCCATAGGCGAGGACGCGCGCCTGCACGTGCGCGCCGAGTTCGACGAGGCCGACGCCGGTCGCCTGCGCACCGACGGCCGCGCCTATGGCGTGCTGCGCGGCCAGCCGAGGCGACGCATCCCCCTGACCTTCGTGCGGGTCGAGCCGCAGGTGGTCGAGAAGCGGGCCCTGGCCGGCGGCTCCGAACGCGTCGACACCCGCGTGGTGGAGGCCATCTACAGCTTCGATCCGGCCTCGGTGAACGCCTACCTGGGCCAACGGATGGACGTGTTCGTCGAGGCCGCGGCCTCGCCCACCCAGGCCGCCCTCGACGCGGAGGGGCGAGGGTCATGATCCGCAACCTGCTGATGCTGGGGGTCGCCGCCCTGGCCCTGTCCGGCTGCGCCGGCGCCCCCCTGGCCGAATCGACGCCGGACGCCGCGCCGATCGCCTGGACCGAGGCCGCCCTGCCCGCCGTCGAACCGGCGACCGATCGCTGGTGGACGGCCGTCGGCGATCCCGTGCTGGACCGGATCGTGGATCAGGCCGGCGCGACCTCGGAGGTGCGACTGGCGGAGGCGCGGCTGTTCGAGGCCCAGGCCCGGCTGGGGGCCGCCCGCGCCGCGCTGGCGCCCCAGATCTCCGGCCAGGGCACGGCCGAACGCGAAGCCGTCGACGACCTCGACCAGAACACCTTCCAGGCGCTAGTGGCGTTCAGTCTCGATCCCGACCTGAACGGCGCGGTCCGCACGCGGGCGCTGGCCGAACGTCTCCGCGCCGAAGGCCAGGCCGCGCGGGTCGAGGCGGCGCGCCTGAACGCCCGCGCCACCGCGGTGCACCTCTACGCCGCCTATCGCGAGGCCGAGGCCCGCGCCGCCGCGGGCGACCGCGCCGTCGAGGCGCTTGATCAGTCGCTCAGGCTCGCCGACGAGCGCGAGCGGGCCGGCCTGACGTCCGGGCTCGACGCCGCCTCGGCGCGCGCCGCGCTGGCGTCGGCCCGCGCCCGACCGATCGCGGCCCGTCAGGCGGCCGACGAGGCGCGCCTGGGACTGGAGGCCCTGCTCGGGCTCAATCCTGGCGCCCTGGTTGAGACGCTGGCACGACCGACCACGGAGCCCCTGGGCGCTCCCGCCGTGCGGGCGCTGGCCGCCCCCGCCTCGGTGCTCGCGCGCCGTCCGGACCTGCGCGCCGCCGAGCTGGAGCTGATCGCGTCCGGCGCCGATGCGTCGGCGGCGCGACGCGACTTCTGGCCGACTCTGTCGCTCAGCGCCGCCCTGGGCGGGCAGGAGGTCGATCCGGAGACGCCCTTCACCGCCTCGGGCTTCCTGACCCAACTCGCCGCCGGGCTGACCGCGCCCCTGTTCACCTTCGGCCGGCTGGAAAGCGCCCGCGACGCCGCCGACGCGCGCGCCGCCCAGGCCGAAATCGCCTATCGCCAGGCAGCCGTGGACGCCCTGTCGGAGGTGGAGACCGCGCTGGTCGCCCTCGCCTCGGCGGAGGCGCGAACCGCCACGCTGGAGGAGGCCGCGCGCGCGGCGCGGGATCAGGCGCGGCTGGCGGACCGCAGATACCGCGCCGGCGTCTCCCCCTTCCTGGAGGTGCTGACGGCCCAGCGGGCGGCCGCCGACGCCGAGGCCGAGCTGGCCTCGGCCCGGGGCGCCGCGCTGACCGCCTTCGCCCGGCTGAACGCGGCGACAGGACTGGGCGCTCAGGCCTGATCGGCCCAGCGGCCCAACGGGCGTATCATCGGCCTCTGATTCGTCGTCCGAGGTCCCCATGAGCGCCGCAGCGAGCCGCTTCCGCCTCGATCCCCTGCCGATCGTGATCGCGGCCGGGTTCGCCCTGGCCGCCGCCGCCCTGGCCTGGCCCGCCTTCCGGGAGGCGCGCTTCTCGGCGGCCGGGATGCTGCTGATCTGCGCCGCCGCCGCCGTCTGTCTGATCGGCGTGCTGGTCTTCGTGCGCAATCCGGCGCGGCGGCCCCTGGAGGACGCGGTGATCGACGTGCTCGACGCGATGGGCGAACCCGCGGCCCTGGTCTGGGCCTCGGGACAGGTGCTCGCCTTCAACGCCGCCTGGGTCGCCGCCAACGGCGCCCAGACCAGCCTCCCCCGGCCCAAGTCGCCCCAGGCCCTCTACATGGCCTTCGCGCAGGCCCGGCAGGGCCAGCAGGGTCGGGCGATCCTGGCGGTCGGCGAGCGCGAGGTGGAGGTGCTGATCACCCAGGCCGGCGAAGGACGCTTCCTGGTGCGCGAGGCGCCGGACGCTCCGTTGCCCGTCCCGACCGTGGCCGCGCATCCGGCGCGGGTCAACGGCGACGCCCGCGCCATGGCGGCCGGCGCGCCGTTCGGCTCGGCGGTCATCGCAGGCGCGGACCTCTTCGCCGGACGGGTGTCCGAGGCCAACGAGGCGCTGTCGGTCCTGACCGGTCCCGGCGCCGCGCGCGACGCCGCCTTCGGCCATCTGTTCGAACCCAACGGGGTCAAGGCCGCGCGCGAGGCGCTGGAGCGCGGCTCGTCGGGCCCGATCGAGCTGACCGCCCGCGCCCACCCGGACCGGGCGCTGCATCTGTACGTCGCGCCCGAGGGCGACCAGCGTCGCATCTGGCTGTTCGACGTCACCGGCCAGAAGTCCATGGAGCTGCAGCTGTCGCAGGCCCAGAAGATGCAGGCGGTCGGCCAGCTGGCGGGCGGCGTGGCCCACGACTTCAACAACCTCTTGACCGCCATCCAGCTGCAGCTCTCGGGGCTTCTGGAACGCCACCCCGTCGGCGATCCGTCCTACGAGGGGCTGAACGAGATCCGCCAGACCGCGCACCGGGCCGCCGACCTGGTCCGCAAGCTGCTGGCCTTCTCGCGCAAGTCGACGGTGCGCCGAGAGCGGCTGGACCTCGGCGAGCTGGTCGGCGAGTTCGCCGTGCTGCTGCGCCGCCTGCTGCGCGAGGACGTGCGGCTGGAGACCGACTACGGCCGCGACCTGCCGCCGGTGCTGGCCGACAAGAGCCAGCTGGAGACCGCGGTCATGAACCTGGCGGTCAACGCCCGCGACGCCATGCGCGGCGTGGTGGCGCCGGGCGCCGGGGTGGTCACCATACGCACGCGGCGGCTGGGCCGGGATGAGGCGCGTTCGCTCGGGTGGCTGGACGCCCCCACGGACGAGGTGGCGCTGATCGAGGTCGCCGACACCGGACCGGGCGTGCCGCCCGAGATCATCGACAAGATCTTCGAGCCCTTCTTCACGACCAAGGCGGTGAACGAGGGCACCGGCATGGGCCTGGCCACCGTCTACGGCATCGTCGAGCAGGCGGGCGGGCACATCAACGTGGCCAATCAGGAGGGGGCCGGCGCGGTCTTCCGCATCTTCCTGCCGGCCGCCGGAGACGCCGAGCTCGCCGAGGCGGCGCCGGTCGAGGTCAAGACCGCCAAGGCGCCGCGCGACCTTTCCGGGGCCGGCCGCATCCTGTTCGTCGAGGACGAGGCCGCCGTGCGCGGCATCGCCGCGCGGCTGCTGCGTCAGCGCGGCTACGAGGTCATCGAGGCCGCCGACGGCGAGGAGGCCCTGGCGCTGGCCGAAGCCCACGCGGGCCAGATCGACATGCTGATCTCCGACGTCATCATGCCGGGGCTGGACGGTCCCAGCCTGCTCAAGAAGGCCCGACCGTATCTGGGCGACGCGCCGGTGATGTTCATCTCCGGCTATGCGGAGAGCGACTTCTCCGACCTCCTGGCCGACGAAGTCGGCGTGTCGTTCCTGCCCAAGCCGCTGGACATCAAGACCCTGGCCGAGCGCGTGAAGCAGGAGCTTCGCGCCGCCTGAGCGCTTCGTAACTTGCGGAGCGCTCCGGGTCGGGCTCCTATCGCCGCCGCATGCGAGGAGGACCTGTCATGATCGATCGCCGCCGCCTTCTGATGACCGCCGCCGCGGGTGCCGGGCTGGCCGCCTCGGGCGCGCCCGTGCCGGCCGCCGCGTCCCAGGACGCGGGCGCCGGACTGCACGCCCTGATGGACGCCATCGTCCAGAAGCAGCTGATGACGTCGCCGGAGACGCTGACCAGCCTGGGCCTCGACAAGGGGGCCGCGGCGCCCATGAAGGCGCGCCTTGACGACCGCTCCGCCGCCAAGCTCGAGGCGGACAAGGCGGATTTCAGAGCCTCCATGACCCAGCTGAAGGCGCTCGATCGGACGGCCATGTCCGCCCAGGACCAGGTCTATTTCGACACGCTGGAGTTCTTCGGCGACACCGTGCTGTCGGGCTATGAGATCCCCTACGGCGGTGGCTTCTTCCCCTCGCCCTACGTGGTCAGCCAGCTGACCGGTTCGTACCAGGCGATTCCGGACTTCCTGGACAGCCAGCACTCCATCGAGACGCGCGAGGACGCCGAGGCCTATCTGTCGCGCGTCGCGGCCTTCGCCGTGGCGCTCGACCAGGAGACCGATCGCATGCGGGCCGAGATGGCGCGCGGCGCGGTCCCGCCCGACTTCGTCATCGACAAGACCCTGACTCAGCTCGCCGCCCTGACCGACACGCCGGCGGCGGAGTCGGTGCTGTCGCGTTCCGTGGCCCGCCGCGCGGGCGAGGCGAACATCGATGGAGACTGGGGCGCGCGCGCCGCCGCCATCGTGGCGGCCGACGTCTATCCGGCGCTCGAGCGTCAGGCCGCCGCCCTGCGCGAGGCGCGTCCGAACGCCACCCACGACGCGGGCGTCTGGCGGTTGCCCCAGGGCGACGCCTACTACGATTTCGGCCTGCGCTACTTCACGACCTCGACCATGTCGGCCGACGAGATCCATCAGCTTGGCCTGGACCAGATCGCCGAGCTGTCGGACCGCGCGGACCAGGCGCTGCGCCGCCTCGGCATGACGCAGGGCACGGTGGGCGAACGGATCGCCGCTCTGGGCCGGGACCCGGCCCAGCTCTATCCCAACACCGACGAGGGCAAGGCCCAGCTTCTGGCCGACCTGAACGCCCAGATGGCGGACATGGACCGTCGGCTGCCGGAATACTTCGGCCGCATCCCGACCTCGCCGGTCGAGATCAAGCGCGTGCCGGTCACGATCGAAGCGGGCGCGCCCGGCGGCTACTACCAGAGCCCCACCCTCGACGGCTCGCGGCCGGGCGCCTATTACATCAACCTGCGCGACACCGCCGAGTGGCCGCGCTTCACCCTTCCGACCCTGACCTATCACGAGGCGTCGCCGGGGCATCACCACCAGATCGCGCTGCAGCAGGAGCGGCCCGACACGCCGCTGCTGATGAAGGTGCTGGGCTTCTCGGCCTACTCCGAGGGCTGGGGGCTCTATGCCGAGCAACTGGCCGACGAAATGGGGGTCTATGCCGACAACCCGGCCGGCGAGGTCGGCTATCTGCAGTCGCTGATGTTCCGCGCGGCGCGCCTGGTGGTCGACACCGGCCTGCATTCGAAGCGCTGGAGCCGCGAACAGGGCATCCGCTACATGGTCGACACCCTGGGCGACCAGGAGTCCAGCATCGCCACCGAGGTCGAGCGCTACTGCGTCTGGCCGGGTCAGGCCTGCAGCTACAAGGTCGGCCATGTCAGGTGGGTGGCGCTGCGCGAGGCGGCGAAGGCCCGGCTCGGCGACCGCTTCGACATCAAGGGCTTCCATGACACCGGCCTGAACGCCGGGGGCGTGCCGCTGACGGTGCTGGAGCGGGTCATCAACGACTGGGTCGCGGCGCGCGCGGCCTGAGAGGAGACGTCATGACCATCGACCGACGCCGCCTGCTGGCGACCGCCGCCGGCGCGGCCGCCCTGTCCGCCCTGCCCGCCGCCGCCCAGTCCGACCGCGACACGGCGCTGAACACGCTGATGGCCGCCTGGTTCGAGCAGGACCTGGACGACAATCCGGAGAGCGCCACCAACCTCGGTCTCGACAGGGGCGCGAACGCGGGCCGCGCCTCCCGGCTGTCGGACCGCTCCCCGGCCGGCTGGCGGGCGGAGCGGGCGCAGGCGGTCGAGCGGCTGGCGGCGCTTCGGGCCTTCGACCAGGCGGGCCTCAGCGACGACGGGCGGCTGAACTACGACGTCGCCCTGTTCCGGGCGGAATCGGCGGCGGGCGGCGCGGCGTTCGACTACGGCGCCGTGGTCAGCGGCGGGCGCATGGGACCCTATGTGGTCAGCCAGCTGGCCGGCGCCTACTTCAACGTGCCGGACTTCATGGACACCCAGCACCGGGTGGAGGACCGCGACGGCGCCGAGGCCTTCCTCGCGCGCCTCTCGCAGTTCGGCCCGGCGCTGGACGGCGAGACCGCCCGGATCCAGGCCGACGCCGCCCGGGGCGTGATCCCGCCCGACTTCACGCTGGACCTGACCACCGGACAGCTCAACGCCCTCGCCGCCCAGCCGGGCGCGCAGATGGCGATGATCCGCTCGCTGGCCCGCAAGGCCGAGGCGGCGGGTCTGACCGGCTATGCGGAGCGCGCCGCGGCGCTGGTCGAGACGGAGGTCAAGCCCGCCCTGGCCCGCGAGGTCGCCGCCCTGGAGGCGCTGAAGCCCTCCGCCGCGCATGACGCGGGGGTCTGGCGCCTGCCGGACGGGGAGGCGCTCTACGCCCATACGCTGAAGGCCTGGACGACGACGACGCTGAGCGCGGCCGAGATCCACGACATCGGCGTCGAACAGGTGGCCGAGATCAGCGCGGAGATCGACACCATCCTGCGCGCCCAGGGGCTGACCCAGGGCACGACCGGCGAGCGGATCGACGCCCTGAACAAGGATCCGGCGCAGCTCTGGCCGAACACCGACGCGGGCAAGGAGGCTCTGATCGAGAGCCTGAACGCCCAGGTGCGCGCGCTCGACCCGCTGTTGCCCCGGGTGTTCGGTCGGCTGCCGCGAACCGGGGTGGAGGTGCGTCGCGTGCCCCCGGCGATCGAGAACGGCGCGCCGGGCGGCTACTACCAGGGACCGCCGCTCGACGGCTCGCGGCCGGGCGCCTATTACATCAACCTCAGGGACACGGCGAACTGGCCCAAATTCAGCCTGCCGACCCTGACCTATCACGAAGCGTCGCCGGGCCATCACCTGCAGGTGGCGCTGCAGCGGGAGTCGACGCACCTGCCCGAGTGGCGACGCGCCAACGGCTTCTCGGCCTACAACGAGGGCTGGGCGCTGTACGCCGAGGCGGTCGCCGCCGACGATCTCGGCGTCTACGCCGAGGACCCGCTGGGACGGCTGGGCTTCCTGATGTCCTACCTGTTCCGGGCCGTGCGTCTGGTGGTGGACACCGGCCTTCACGACAAGCGCTGGAGCCGCGAGCGCGCGGTCGAGTACATGGTGGCGTCGGGGGCCAAGCCGGTCGGCTCGGCCAACAACGAGATCAACCGCTACACGGTGATGCCGGGCCAGGCCTGCTCCTACAAGATCGGCCATACGGTGATCGCCCGGCTGCGAGCCGAGGCGGCGGCGCGCGCCGGCTTCGACCTCAGCGCCTTCCATGATCGCGTGCTCGCCACCGGCTCGGTGCCGCTGGCCGTGCTGGAGCGGCGCATGCGGGCCTGACCAGGACCCGGGCTGATCGAGGGGGGCCGTCGCGCGGGTCGCGGCGGCTCTTTTCGCATTTCGACTGAACGCTTCCGCGCCCGAGGCCTTGATCACGAGGGGCGGCGTCACGAACTCGATACTTGACGTTGACGTAAACGTAGGGTTCTTGGCCCCGAGCCTGAAAACCGTCCTGATTGGAGATCAGCCCAATGACCGACGCCTACATCTACGACGCCGTGCGCACCCCGCGCGGCAAGGGCAAGAAGGACGGCTCGCTGCACGAGATCACAGCCCTGTCGCTGGCGACCCAGGTGCTGGAGGCGCTGCGCGATCGCAACGGGCTGGACACCTCAAAGGTGGACGACGTCATCCTGGGCTGCGTCTCGCCGGTGGGCGAGCAGGGCGCCGACATCGCCCGCACCGCCGTGCTGAACGCGGGCTGGGCCCAGACCACGGCGGGCGTCCAGATCAACCGCTTCTGCGCCTCCGGCCTGGAGGCCGTGAACATGGCGGCGGCCAAGGTGAAGTCCGGCGAGGCCGACTTCGCCGTCGGCGGCGGCGTGGAAGCCATGAGCCGCGTGCCGATGGGCTCGGACGGCGGGGCCTGGCCGGTCGATCCGTCTTCGGCCTTCCCGACCTATTTCGTGCCCCAGGGCGTGTCGGCCGACATGATCGCCTCAAAGTGGGGCTTCTCCCGCGACGACGTCGACGCCTATGCGGTCGAGAGCCACAAGCGGTCGGCCAGATCCTGGGCCGAGGGCCGGTTCAACAAGTCGGTCGTGCCGGTCAAGGACCAGCTGGGCCTGACCATCCTGGACCATGACGAGACGATCCGTCCGAACACGGACATGCAGACGCTGGGCGCGCTGAACCCGTCCTTCGCCATGATGGGCGAGATGGCCTTCGACGCCGTGATCAACCAGCGCTACCCCGAGGTCGAGCGGGTCAACCACGTCCACACGCCGGGCAACAGCTCGGGCATCGTCGATGGATCGGCGGGCGTGCTGATCGGCAGCCTCGAGGCCGGCAAGGCGCTGGGCCTGAAGCCGCGCGCCAGGATCCGGGGCGCCGCCTCGATCGGGTCGGAGCCTTCGATCATGCTGACCGGGCCCGAGTTCGTGGCCAACAAGCTGCTCGGCAAGCTGGGCATGTCCAAGTCGGACATCGACCTGTGGGAGCTGAACGAGGCCTTCGCCGCCGTGGTGCTGCGCTTCATGCAGGCGCTCGATATCCCGCACGATAAGATCAACGTCTGCGGCGGCGCCATCGCCATGGGCCATCCGCTCGGCGCCACCGGCGCCATGATCACCGGCGTGGTGCTGGACGAGCTGGAGCGGTCCGACAAGGAGACCGCCCTGATCACCCTGTGCATCGGCGGCGGCATGGGCACCGCCACGGTGATCGAGCGGGTTTGATGTTCGCAATGCTCCCCCGTTGGGCGAGCTGTCAGCGAAGCTGACTGAGGGGGCCGGCCCCGAACGCCGGCGTCTGCGGTGGACCCCCTCCACCGCTTCGCGGTCCCCCTCCCCCGATGGGGGAGGATTGGAGAAGCAAGATGGAAAACTTCAAGATCGACGTCGACGCCGACGGAATCGCCCTGGTCACCTTCGACGTGCCGGGCCGGTCGATGAACACCCTGACCTCGGGCGTGATGGCCGAGATTCCGCAGGTGGTCGAACGCATCAAGTCCGACGACGCCATCAAGGGCGCGGTCCTGACCTCGGGCAAGACGTCGGGCTTCTGCGCCGGCGCGGACCTGGGCGACATGGCCGCCGGCATGCTGACGGGCGGCTCCCTGCAGGACGCCTTCGACGCGGGCTGGCGGCTGAACGGGGCGCTGCGCGCGCTCGAAACCTGCGGCAAGCCGGTGGCGGCGGCGATCAACGGCCTCGCCTTGGGCGGCGGGCTCGAGCTCACCCTGGCCTGTCATTACCGCGTGGTCGGCGACAGCCCGAAGATCCAGCTGGGCCTGCCCGAGATCAAGGTCGGCCTGTTCCCCGGCGGCGGCGGCACCCAGCGCCTGACGCGCCTGGTCGGCGTCCAGGCCGCGATGATGGCCATGAGCGAGGGCAAGTCCTTCCGCCCCAACGACGCCAAGGGCGCGGGCATCGTGCATGAGGTCGTCCCTGCCGGGACCGAGGTCGAGGCCGCCAAGGCCTGGATCAAGGGCGGCGGCAAGGCCCAGCAGCCGTGGGACGACAAGAGCTATAAACTGCCCGGCGGCGGCCCCTATCACCCGGCCGGCATCCAGAACTTCCTGGTCGGCAACGCCATGCTGAGGAAGCAGTCCTACGGCAACTATCCGGCCGTGCTGAACCTGATGAAGGCGGTCTATGAGGGCGTTCAGGTGCCGATGGACGCCGCGCTCCGCATCGAGACCCGCTACTTCATCAAGACCCTGATGACGCCCCAGGCCCAGGGCATGATCCGGTCCCTGTTCCTGTCCAAGCAGGAGCTGGACAAGGGCGCGGTTCGTCCCAAGGACGTGCCCCAGTCGGACCCCAAGAAGGTCACGGTGCTCGGCGCCGGCATGATGGGCGCGGGTATCGCCTATGTGAACGCGCTCGCGGGCATCGAAACGATCCTGATCGACCGCGACCAGGAAAGCGCGGACAAGGGCAAGGCCCATGTCGAGGAGCTGCTGAAGAAGCGGCTGTCGCGCGGCCAGATCGACCAGGCGACGTTCGACGCGCTGCTCGCCTCGGTGATCCCCACCACCGACTACGACCACATCAAGGGCTCTGACCTGGTGATCGAGGCGGTGTTCGAGAATCGCGAGATCAAGGCCGATGTGACCAGGCGCGCCGAGGCCCAGCTGACGCCCGGGGCCGTGTTCGGATCCAACACCTCGACCCTTCCGATCACGGGCTTGGCCGAGGCCTCGGTCCGGCCGGAGGACTTCATCGGCATTCACTTCTTCTCGCCGGTCGACAAGATGATGCTGGTCGAGATCATCTTGGGCGCGAAGACGGGTCAGGCGGCGCTCGCCAAGGCGCTGGACTACGTCATGAAGATCAAGAAGACCCCGATCGTCGTCCAGGACGGCCGCGGCTTCTACACCTCGCGCTGCTTCGGCACCTACGTCGCCGAAGGTCTGGCCATGCTGGAGGAGGGCTATGCCCCGGCCTTGATCGACAACATCGGCCGCATGACCGGCATGCCGCGCGGCCCGCTGGAGATGCACGACGACGTTGCGCTGGATCTCAGCGTGAAGATCGCCAAGCAGACCAAGGAAGACCTCGGCGACGCCTACGTCCCCCTGCCCGGCTGGAAGATCGTCCAGACCATGGTCGAGGACCTGGGGCGCTATGGCCGAAAGAACGGCAAGGGCTTCTACG
The DNA here is from genome assembly GCF_042434805.1 of Brevundimonas balnearis. Classification (NCBI taxonomy): domain Bacteria; kingdom Pseudomonadati; phylum Pseudomonadota; class Alphaproteobacteria; order Caulobacterales; family Caulobacteraceae; genus Brevundimonas; species Brevundimonas balnearis. The sequence goes on from NZ_JBHLSW010000007.1 coordinate 318,283, forward strand.
ACTACGATCAGAAGCCGAAGAAGCTCTGGTCCGGCCTGTCGGACCTGGCGCCGGTGACCATCAACGACTCGACCCCCGAGCTGGTCGAGGACCAGAAGCGCCGCCTGATCTTCCGTCAGGTGGTCGAGGTCGCCCGCTGCTGGGAAGAGGGCGTGATCGACGATCCGCGCGAGGCCGACGTCGGCGCCATCCTGGCCTGGGGCTTCGCGCCCTGGACCGGCGGCCCGATCACCTACATCGACCAGTACGGGCTGAAGGCCTTCGTCGAACAGGCGGACGCCTATGCGGCCAAGTACGGCGACCGGTTCAGCCCGCCCCAGCTGCTGCGCGACATGGCGGCGAAGGGCGAGACCTTCTACGGCAAGTTCGCCGGCCAGAAGCAGGCGGCCTGACGCCGGTCAGCCTGGATCACGGCAGGGGCCGCGGCGAGCGATCGCCGCGGCCCCTGTGCGTTCAGCCCGCCTTGATGTCGCGATAGGCGGCCGAGAAGGGGGCGTACATGATCGCCAGCTGCAGCGCCGACAGGACGCCGTTGACCACAGCATAGGCGATCAGGGCGGGGGCGGCGGCGGTGATCACCTCCTGCAGCGGCGCGCCCTCGAACTGCGCGAGCTGCTCCATGCCGCCGGTCATGAGCGTCACCGGCAGGAAGACGATGCCGCCCAGCAAGCCGACGATCGTCGCCAGGACGAAGGCGATGATCGCCATGCCCAGCAGCGGCCAGAAGCGGCCCTTGGTCATGGCGAAGGAGTCGAAGACGGCGAAGCGCCGCTCGGCCACCACGATGGGGATCGCCAGGCTGAAGCGCACCGCCAGCCAGATGAGCCCCGCCACCATGGCCAGGCCCAGCAGGACGGCCGCCAGCACGAGCAGGCCCTGCTCCGTCACCGCCGCCATGCCGGCGACGAAGCCGACGATCGACCAGCCGACCAGGCTGACGAAACCGAAGACGATCCCCAGGACCAGCGAGACGCCGAGAACCCGCACCTCGTCCATGCCGAGCCTCAGGTACCCGAACGCCGACTCCTTGGGCCGGACGACGGCGCGCGTGACGGCGGCGTTGAGGACGGCGCTGAACACGAACACCACCGGCAGGACGGCGGCGAAGGCGCCGTAGATCGGCAGAAGCGCCTGCAACGCCTCCATGGAGGGCTCGGCCGCGCCCTGAAGGCGCTGCATCTCGGCGAAAAACGAGATGATCGGCCCGCCGATCAGGCCGAAGACCGCGAGGATCATCAGAACGTAGACGAGACCCCAGAGCAGCACCGCGAGCGGCTTGCGGCGGGTCAGACGAAAGCCCTCGAAGGCGGCGTCGGTGGCGGAGAAGGTCATGGCGTCCTCTCGGGGTCGGGTTCAGAGGGAGTCTAGCTGAACGCGCGCGGACGCGTCAGGCGTCTCGGGCCTCGGCGACAGATCGGCCGCGGCCGACGCGAAGGGCGCGACCCCGAAGGCCTGCATCAGCCCCATCAATCCGATGAGCGGCAGGGCGATGACGCCGCCGGCGACCAGCAGCGGCGTCCAGTTCGCGGTCATGTCCTGGAGCTCGAGCGCCTGGAAATCGATCCGGCCGCCCATGCCGAAGAAGATGGCCGCGCCGATCCCGAAGATCAGCGCATAGGCGAACAGCGTGACCACCAGGGCCAGGATGGCGATGATGATCGTCAGACCCAGCAGCGCCCAGATGTTGCCGCCCGCAGCCCGCCATCCGGCGGCGACGGCGAACTCGCCGGTGATCATGCTCATCGGCGCCATCAGGCTGGTCCGCAGCGCGAGCCAGATGACCGCCACCACCGCCACGACCACATAGAGTCCGATGGTCCAGGCGCGCGCCGCCTCGCCGAACGACCAGGCCGCCGCGCCGACGCCCAGGCCGAGCAGGATCAGGGCGAAGAGCAGCACGATCAGACCGATGAAGAGACCGATCAGCACGACGATGTAGCGCACCTCGTCCATGCCGAGGCCGAAGCCCGAGGCGCGACGATCCAGGGTCGCCTTCGTCGCCCAGGCGGAGACCAGCAGCCCCAACAGCAGCTGCAGGCCGCTGGCGGCGTTGTTGGCGATCTGGAAGGCGATCCAGTCCTCTCCCGCCGGCTCCGCGGTCACGGCCTGAACGGCGTCGGTCGGCGACAGACTGAACAACTGGGCCGCGAAGGGCGCGAGCAGCAGGAACGGCGCCGTCATCACCAGGCCCCACCCGAACAGCACCAGCGGCCGCTTCATCAGCAGGAAGGGCGCCTCGATGGCGCGACCGAAGTCGAAATGGCGGCGGCGTGTCATGGCGTGACCTCAGTGTCGGGCGACCAGTATTCGAGCTGGCGGTAGGCGGACCCCAGGGCGCCCGCGGCGAACGGGGCCTGGACGAGGGCGAGCACCAGGACCCAGGCGACCTGCGCCCCCGCCCCGGTCAAGACCCCCTGGGCGGAAAGGATCGCCACGATGATCTTGGGCAGGCCGGCGATCAGCAACAGGAACAGAAGGGGCCAGAAGCTGCCCTCGGCGATGCCCAGGGTGTTCAGTGAGATGACCCGGCGGCGCCCGAGGCTGGCCTGGGCGAACAGCGACAGCCGGACGGCGAAAAGCAGCGGAATGGCCAGGGCGATGAAGGCCACCGCCCCGATCAGGGCCAGCTGCAGCGGCGGTCCCGCCCGCGACCAATCCCGTGCGGCGATGGCGTCCGCATCGAGATCCGAAGCGCCGGCGACGCCCAGCAGCGTCAGTCCCACCACCGTCAGCAGAATGGCGAGGAACACCGCGTTGAGGAGCGCCGCCGCGAGAATCCGGCCCTCGCCGCCGCCGAGCTGGAGCCCCGCCGGACCCAGCCCCATGGCCCGGGCCTCCGCGAGGCTGGACGTCAATCCCACGCGGGCCAGCGCGCCCCAGGCGATCAGCGCCGCCAGGGCCTGGAAGAGCACGGCCACCCAGGCGGCCGACGCCGGCAGCGGCGCCAGCGCGGCCAGCAGGCCTGCGACCAGGGCGAAGGCGATCGCGCCCCAGGCCTCGCGATACATGCGCGGCATCGCCGCCGCGGCCGCCGAGAGCGCCGCGCCCACGCTCAGGCGCCGCCCGTCGGCGCGCCCACTGGCCTTTCGTCGGGTCATGCCCCCTCCCGATCCGGCGCAACCCTTAACCCGCCGGGCGCGTGGCGACCAGTGCGGCCGAGGGCCCAGACGGTGACGCGGTCGCGCGACGTGACTAGAAAGCCGCGATGAGCTCTCCCTCCCCCATCCATGTCATCGGCGGCGGTCTCGCCGGTTCAGAGGCCGCCTGGCAGATCGCCCAGGCCGGCGTGCCCGTGATCCTGCACGAGATGCGCCGGCCGGGCGTGCGGACCGACGCGCACCACACGGACGGTCTCGCCGAGCTGGTCTGCTCCAATTCCTTCCGCTCGGACGACTGGGAGTACAACGCCGTCGGCCTGTTGCACGCCGAGATGCGGCGGCTGGACTCCGTCATCATGGCCTGCGGCGACGCCCATCAGGTGCCCGCCGGCGGCGCGCTGGCGGTCGACCGCGACGGCTTCTCCAACGCCGTGACCGAGCGCCTGCACGCCCACCCCCACGTCACCGTCGTGCGCGAGGAGATCGCGGGCCTGCCGCCCGCCGACTGGGACAGCGTCATCGTCGCCACCGGCCCCCTGACCTCGCCCGCCCTGGCCGACGCCATCCTGAGCCTGACCGGCGAGGAGAGCCTCAGCTTCTTCGACGCCATCGCCCCGATCGTGCATGCCGACTCCATCGACTTCGACATCGCCTGGCGCCAGTCGCGCTACGACAAGGAAGGCCCGGGCGGCGACGCCGCCGCCTACGTCAACTGCCCCATGGACAAGGCGACCTACGACGCCTTCATCGACGCCCTCCTGTCCGGCCCCAAGGCCGAGTTCAAGGAGTGGGAGAACGTCCCCTATTTCGACGGCTGCCTGCCCATCGAGGTGATGGCCGAGCGCGGCCGCGAGACCCTGCGCCACGGCCCGATGAAGCCCATCGGCCTGACCAACCCCCGAGACCCTACGGTCAAGCCCCACGCCATCGTCCAGCTGCGTCAGGACAATGCGCTCGGCACCCTGTTCAACATGGTGGGCTTCCAGACCAAGCTGAAGCACGGCGCCCAGGCCGAGGTCTTCCGCATGATCCCGGGCCTCCAGAACGCGCAGTTCGCGCGGCTGGGGGGCCTGCACCGCAACACCTTCCTGAACAGCCCCAGACTGCTGGACCGCCAGTTGAGGCTGAAGGCCATGCCGCGCCTGCGCTTCGCCGGCCAGGTGACGGGAGTGGAGGGCTATGTCGAGAGCGCGGCCATGGGCCTGGTCGCCGGCCGCCTCGCCGCCGCCGAGCGGCTGGGCGCGCCCATCGAGGCGCCGCCGCCGGAGACCGCGCTGGGCGCCCTCATCGAGCACATCACCGGCGGGCACCTGGACGGCGCCAAGTTCCAGCCCATGAACGTCAACTACGGCCTCCTCCCCCCGCTCGAAGCCCCGCGCGTCGACGCGGAGGGCCGGCGCATTCCGCCCAAGGATCGCGGTCGGGCCAAGAAGCGGCTGATGAGCCTGCGCGCGCTCGAGGCGCTGGACGCCTGGCGTGGCGGAACCTCCCCGACGGTCGCGGCTTAGGGGCGGCATGTCGTTCTGCAGCCCGACCAAAGCGGACGGAGCCCAGGTCGAGGTCCTGGGGACCGGCCCCGACGCCGACGGCGTTCAGGGCGCGGAGCTGCCGCTGGTCTGCGCCGTCAACCACGGCGTCGATAGGGAACGCGACGGGCGCACCACGGTGGTGGTGATGCAGCCCTTCGGCTACCGCCACGAGGCGTCCGGGCGGACCATCTGGGTGCCGGCCTCCTACGTCACGGACTTCGCCTCGATCCCGCGGGTCGGTCGCTGGCTGATCCCGCCGTTCGGCCGCCACGCCATCGCGGCGGTCGTGCACGACTGGCTGTACTCGGTCGGCGAGCCCGGACGGCGCGGCCAAGCCGACGACGTGTTCCGCGAGGCCCTGGACACGCTGGGGGTGGACCTCGCCCGACGCAACATCATGCACGCGGCGGTGCGCAGTTTCGGCGAGGGCGGCTACGCGCGGGCGGCCGAGATGTGGCCGCGCTCCTTCATGGACTGGCGCACCGGCGCCCTCCTGCCGCCGCCGGCCCCGCGCGAGGCCTTCTTCGGCGACGGCGATCCGGACGTGCTGGCGGCGTTGAAGGCCCAGCGGCCGGTGAACTGCGGCTAGACCCGTCCCCTCAGGGACGACCACACCAGCCGCAGCCGCTTGACCGGCTCGGGCGCCTCCCGGTCTAGCAGGGCGGCATGGGCCACGGCGGGGAAGGCCTGGGTCGGCAATCGCCGCAGGGCGCGGTTGGCCTCGGGGCGCAGCGCCCGCGCCTCGTCGAGACGGCCAGTCTGGATCAGTCCCCATAGCCGGCCGGCCGACGCGGCCGCTGTCGGCTCGGCGGCTCCCAGCAGGCGCGCAGCCTCCACCGCCGGACCGACGAACAGCGCCTCCAGATCGTGCGGCCGCCCGTGCGCGCGGTCCACATGCGCCTCGATCAGGGCGTCGAAGGCGGCCCGAACCAGCCCGCCCCGAACAACGGCGCCGGACAGCGCCTCCAGCACGGGGTGGCCCTTGCGGGGGTCGCCCACGAACACCCCGTCCATCTGCTCGGCCCACCAGGTGAAGCGCATCTCCGCCAGCAGCGGCTGCGAGACCTTGGTCGGGATCGCCGCCAGCTCCGCCTCGAAGGCGTAGAGCGCGATCAGGTCCGCGCGCAGATCCGCGTCGGCGACCAGACGGCTGGACAGCCAGCGGTCCGGATCGGCCGCGCGGACCTGTGCATCGAGATCAGCCAAAAAGGGTCTGGTACATCGCCATGGACGTCAGCATCGGCAGGCTGAGGAGCAGGTTGGTCCGGCTGCCGAGCATGGCGACGCGCGCGGCCTTTGCCTTCTTCTCGTCGTCCACCTGCACGATGCCCAGCGCGCGCTTCTGGTTCGGCCAGATGACGCCCCAGACGTTCAGGAACATGACGATCGCCAGCCAGACGCCGACGCCCAGAAGGGTGAAGCCGCGATCCTCGGGACCATAGCCCGCGGCGAAGCCGAAGCTCAGCGTCTCGGCCGCATAGGCGTGGCCGCGCGCCCCCATCAGCGCCAGACCGGCCACGAGGGTCGCCAGCGCCGACCAGCGGAACCAGAACAGGGCCTCGGGCGCGATATACTTCGACACCGCCGGCTTCAGGTCGCCGGGGATGTTCGGCATCACCCGGATCTGCACGAAGTTGAAGTAGTAGAGCAGCCCGATCCACAGGATGCCGAAGACGACGTGCGTCCAGCGGAACACCGCCTGCCAGAACTGGCCGTCGTAGCCGCCGTAGACCGAGCCGAAGGCGAAGATCATCACCCCCGCCAGCAGCAGGCTGAGGATCAGGGTGTTCCTGAAGTTCGAAAGCAGTCCGGCCATGTCGCCCCTCCCGTGACGTGATGCGACGCGTGTAACGCCGTTCGTGGCGATGGAGAAGCGCCGGAGGCGCCTCAGTCCTCCTTCATGCGCTTCTTGCGGAAGGACGGGTTCAGCACCTGCTTGCGCAGCCGGATTGACTTGGGCGTCACCTCGACCAGCTCGTCGCTCTCGATGTAGGCGATGGCCTGCTCCAGGCTCATGCGCTTGGGCGGGGTCAGGCGCACGGCCTCGTCCTTGCCCGAGGCGCGCACGTTCGTCAGCTGCTTGCCCTTGATCGGATTGACGTCCAGGTCGTCGGAGCGGCTGTTCTCGCCGATGATCATGCCCTGGTAGGTCTTCTCGCCGGCGCCGACGAACATGACGCCGCGCTCCTCCAGGTTCCACAGCGCATAGGCCGCGGTCTCACCGTCGGAGTTGGAGACCAGCACCCCCTTCGGCCGGCCGTCGATCGGGCCCTTGTGCGGCTCATAGTGGCTGAACACGCGGTTCAGCACGCCGGAGCCGCGGGTGTCGGTCAGGAACTCGCCCTGGTAGCCGATCAGGGCGCGGGACGGGCAGGCCAGCTGGATGCGGGTCTTGCCGGCGCCGGACGGGCCCATGTCCTTCAGCTCGGCCTTGCGGGTCGACAGCTTCTCGATGACCACGCCGGTGAACTCGTCGTCCACGTCGATGACGACGTCCTCGATCGGCTCCAGCCGCTCGCCGTTCTCGCCGGTCTGATAGACCACGCGCGGGCGGCTGATCGACAGTTCGAAGCCCTCGCGGCGCATGTTCTCGACCAGCACGCCCAGCTGCAGTTCGCCGCGCCCGGCGACCTCATAGGCGTCCGAGCCCGGTGTCTCGGTGACGCGGATGGCGACGTTGGCCTCGGCCTCCTTCAGCAGGCGGTCGCGGATCACGCGGCTCTGCACCTTGTCGCCCTCGCGACCGGCCAGGGGGCTGTCGTTGACGCCCACGGTCATGGAGATGGTCGGCGGATCGATCGGCTGGGCGTCCAGCGCCTCGGTCACCTCGAGCGCGCACAGGGTATCGGCCACGGTGGCCTTGGACATGCCCGCGATGGCGACGATGTCGCCGGCCTCGGAGCCCTCGTCCAGCGGCTGGCGCTTCAGGCCGCGGAAGGCCAGCACCTTGGTGATGCGGCCCTGCTCGATCTGCTTGCCGTCACGCGACAGCGCCTTGATGGGCATGCCGGGAACCGCCTTGCCGCTCTCGATACGGCCGGTCAGCAGACGGCCCAGGAAGGGGTCGCTCTCGATCAGAACGTTCAGCATGCGGAACGGCTTGTCGACGTTCGCGGCCACAGCGGGCGGGGGCACGTGGTCGACGATCAGGTCGAACAGCGGGGCCAGGGTGTCGGACGGCTGGCTCATGTCCAGCGTCGCCCAGCCGTTGCGGCCGGACGCGTAGATGTGCGGGAAGTCCAGCTGCTCGGGCGTTGCCCCGATGGCCTCGAACAGCTCGATGGTCTCCAGGTGCACCCGGTCCGGGTCGGCGTGGGGGCGGTCGACCTTGTTGATGCACAGGATCGGACGCAGGCCCATCTTCAGGGCCTTGGTCAGCACGAACTTGGTCTGGGGCATGACGCCCTCTTCGGCGTCCACCAGGATGACGCAGCCGTCCACCATGCCCAGGATGCGCTCGACCTCGCCGCCGAAGTCGGCGTGGCCCGGCGTGTCGATGATGTTGATGCGCGTCTCGCCCGCCTTGCCGTTCCACAGCACCGAGGTGGCCTTCGCCAGGATGGTGATGCCGCGCTCGCGCTCCTGATCGTTGGAGTCCATGGCGCGCTCGGTGGTCGCCTCATTGGCGCGGAACACGCCCGACTGGGCCAGCAGCTGGTCCACCAGGGTGGTCTTGCCGTGATCGACGTGGGCGATGATGGCGATGTTTCGAAGGTTCATCACAAACTCTGGCGGGCCCCGCCGGAAGTGGGCGGCGGGCGCGGGCGCGTTTTCTGTCTGAGGGGGAGGGAGGGTCTTTGAAGGCGCGCGCCTCATACAGGCGGAACGGCGAAAAGGCCAGCCGTCCGACACCTTCTCCGCGCGCGGAACGACCGTCGCCGATCCTGCAAGGCTTCGACGTGCGGCGGTGATCGATCCATCACGGCCGCGCCAAAGGACTCTGGCATCCCGGCGTCGGGGATGCGTCGGAGGGGACGATGGCTGATGTCGGGATCCAGGGCTGGATTGGTCGGCCCCGAACGCGTTGGCTCGCGCGACCGAGCGGCGCCGCCGCGGCGGCGGTTCTCGGGTTCTCCATACTGTTTCTCACGGCGCCGCAGATCGATCTGTGGGCCAGCGGCCTGTTCTGGTCGCCCGCCGGCTTCGACCTCGCGCAGTCGCCCCTGCTCAAGGCGCTTCGCAAGAGCTCCAGCTGGGTGCTGGGGCTGATCCTGCTGGGAGTGCTCGCCACGCTGATCAGCCACGCGGTCCGCCGCGACTGGGCCGCGCTGGGAGCCGCGCGCCGCTGCTGGTTCCTGCTCGCCGGGCTGGCCATCGGGCCGGGACTGGTCGTGAACACCGTGCTGAAGGACGGCTGGGGCCGGCCCCGCCCCAACGCCGTGGACGTGTTCGGAGGCGAGGCCCCCTATGTGCCGGTCTGGGAGATCACCGGCTGGTGCGAACGGAACTGCTCGTTCGTGTCCGGCGAGGCCTCGTCCGCGGCCTGGATGGTCGCGGCGGCCGTCGTTCTGGCCCCCGCTCGATGGCGCATGGGGGTGATCTGGAGCGCCGTCGTCTACGCCGTGGCCCTGTCGCTCAACCGACTGGCGTTCGGCGGCCATTTCCTCTCGGACATCGTGCTGTCCTGGGCCGTCACGGCGCTGATCCTGTCGCTGCTGGCCCAGGTGATGCTCGCCCCCACCGCCGCCGCGGCCCGCCGACGGGCCAGGCGTCGGCGCTCGCGTCCGGCCCGTCCGACCCCGGCGTCCCAGACCGCGTGACATGAGGCGCGGGCCGGAGGCGTGCGTCTGGGCTCTTCTGGCCGCCGCCGTCGCCGCCTTGACCCTCGTTCGCCTGTGGGCGCTGACCGTCAACGCCACGGACCTCTATGTCGACGAGGCCCAATACTGGGCCTGGGCCCAGAGCCCGGCCTGGGGCTACTATTCCAAGCCGCCCCTGCTGGCCTGGCTGATCGCGGGGGCGCAGACGATCTGCGGAACGTCCGAGGCGTGCGTCCGGGCCCCGTCGCCGATCCTGTGGGGCCTCACCAGCCTGGTCGTCGCCGCGATCGCCCGGACGCTGTTCGACGTCAGGGTCGCCGTCTGGGCCGGCCTGTGCGCCCTGCTCGCCCCCGGCGTCGCCTACGCCTCGCGGATCATCTCCACGGACGCCCCCCTGCTGTTTTTCTGGGCGCTCGCGGTGCTCGCCTGGGTGCGGCTGAGGGCGGGCGGCGGGTGGGGCTGGACGGCGCTCCTGGCGATCGCCTTCGGACTGGGCCTGCTGTCCAAGTACGCCATGATCTATCTGCTCGGCGGCCTGGTCGTGGCGGCGGTGATCGATCCAGCCGGACGCCGCGCCCTCACAGGCGTCAGGGTCTGGCCAGGGCTCGCGCTCGGCGCCCTGCTGATCGCGCCGAACCTGGTCTGGAACGCCCGGCACGACTTCGCCACCCTGCGTCACACGGCGGACAACGCGGCGGGATCCGGCCTCGCGATCGATCCGGGTGGCGCGCTCGCGTTCCTCGCCGCCCAGTTCGGGTTGGCGGGACCGGTGGTCTTCGGGGCCGTTCTTTTGGCGACTTGGCAGGCCGCCAGGAGCCCTGCCCTTACGGCGACGCGGCCGCTCCTCGCCCTGTCCGTCCCGCTATGGCTGGCCCTGACGGCGATGGCGCTGGTCACGGAGGTCAACGCCAACTGGGCCGCGCCGGCTCTGATCGCGGCCTTCGTCCTCGCGCCCACCGTCCTGCTCCCGATGCGCTTCGGCCGAGGCTGGCTCGTAGGCGGGCTGGCCTTCGGCCTGTTGATCCAGGCCCTGTTGCTGCTCGCGGATCCCCGGGCCCGGAGCCTGACCATCGCGGGCGAGCCGGTCTACGGCCGGACGGTCGGCTGGGCCGAGTTCGCAGACGCCGTCGCCGACCGCGCCGAGGCCGAGGGGCTGTCCGCCGTCGTCGCCGATCGACGTAGCGAAGTCGCCGCGCTGATCTACTACGGCCGCGACCGGTCGCTGGAGGTCCGCGCCTGGCCGTCGGCGCCCGGCGCGGCGCCTCGCGATCACTTCGAGATGAGCCGCCCGCTGACCGGCGGGCCGGTGCTTGCGGTGTCGACGTGCGACGATCCCGCCCGGTTCCAGGGCTGGGCGCGGGTCGCCGGGCTCGGACCGGTCGACGTGTTCGCGGGCGCCGGCGCGACGCGGCGCTTTCAGCTGTTCCGCCTAGAGGGACCGGCCGGTCGGATCCGGCCGCCCTCGCCCTGTCCCGGCGGCTGACCTTTCCCCCGTCTCCGCGGCGCGCTAACCAGCCGTCATGCCTGAACTTCCCGAGGTCGAGACGGTCCGGCGCGGGCTGGAGCCGGTGCTGACCGGCGCTCGCCTGAGCCGCGTGCGCCAGAACCGGCCCGACCTGCGTTTTCCCTTCCCCGACCGCTTCCCCGAACGGCTGGAGGGGTCGACCGTGCTCGCGGTCCAGCGCCGCGCCAAATACCTGCTGGCGCCCCTCTCGACCGGCGAGACCTGGGTGACGCACCTCGGCATGACCGGCCGCTTCACCCTGGACGGCGAACAGCTGGGCGAGTTCGAGGAGGCCGCGCCGATCGCCGGCAAGCACGAGCACGTGAGCCTCTGCGCGATCCGTGACGGCGCCCTGACGCGTGTGGGGTTCGCCGACGCGCGCCGCTTCGGCTTCATGGGCCTGATCGCGTCGGACGCGGTGGAGGCCCACCCCTGGTTCGCCGCCATCGGTCCCGAGCCGCTCGGCAACGCCTTCTCCGCCGCCCATCTCGCCGAGGCCTTCAAGGGCAAGGCCCAGAACATCAAGGTCAGCCTGCTCGACCAGACGATCGTCGCGGGGCTGGGCAACATCTACGTCTGCGAGGCCCTGTGGCGGGCGAGGATCTCCCCCACCCTGCCGGCGGGCCGCGTCTCCCGGCCGCGTCTCGAGGCCCTCACCGTCGCCATCCGCGATGTCCTGACCGAGGCCATCACGGCGGGCGGCTCGACGCTGCGTGACTTCGCCAACGCCGAGGGCGGCCAGGGCTATTTCCAGCACGCCTTCGACGTCTATGGCCGCGAGGGTGAGGCCTGCCGCCGCGACCCCGCCCACCCCGGCATCCGCAGGATCGTCCAAGGCGGGCGGTCGACGTTCTACTGCCCGATTTGCCAACGGCGATGAGCGACCACCGCATCATACTGTTCCGCGGCATGAACACCGGCGGCGTGCGGGCCCCGGTGGCCGAGCAGCGCGCGATGGCTGAGGCGATGGGGCTGAGGAACCCCCGCACCCTGCTGGCCAGCGGCAATCTTGTGGTCGAGAGCGACCGCGAGCCCGGTGAGCTGGAGACGGCGGTGGAGGACGCCATGCTGGAGCGGTTCGGCCTGAAGATCGCCGCGATGGTCCGCACCCCCGCGCAATGGTCGGACCTGATCGCCGCCTGTCCCTTCCCGGACGCGGCGGCCGAGACGCCGTCGAAGGCCCTGCTGATGATCATGAAGCACGAGGTCGGGGACGGTGTGGTCGAGGCGCTTCGAGGCTTCGCCGCCCCGGGCGAGCGCATCGAGGCCGGCGATCGGGCTCTGTGGTTTCTGCACCCCGACGGCATCGGCAAGTCCAAGCTAGCGGAGAAGGCGACCCAGGTCCGGCTGACGGGCATGGGCACGGCGCGGAACTGGAACACGGCGCTGAAGCTGGCCGAGATGATCGCCTGAGCGCCTTTCACGCCGACGGATCGGTTTGTATGGGTGGCCGCGAACAGGAGAGCGCCATGTCCGACACCTACGCCAATCTGCTGATCGAGCGGCATGCCGACGGCTATGCGGTCGTCACCCTGAACCGACCCGAGGCGCTGAACGCGCTGAACTCCGCGCTGTTCGCCGACCTGGCGGCCTTCCTCGACGCGGTCGAGCATGACGACACGGTGCGCTGCCTGATCCTGACCGGCGCGGGCGACAAGGCCTTCGCGGCCGGCGCCGACATCAAGGAGATGGCGGACCAGACCTATGCCCAGATGTACGCGGGCAACTTCTTCGCGCTCGGCCACGACCGGATCACCCGGTTCAGGAAGCCGATCATCGCCGCCGTCAACGGCTTCGCGCTCGGCGGCGGGTGCGAGCTGGCCATGCTGTGCGATTTCATCGTGGCGTCCGACAAGGCGAAGTTCGGCCAGCCGGAGATCAACCTGGGCGTCGCGCCGGGCATCGGCGGGTCCCAGCGCCTGACCCGCCTCGTCGGCAAGTCCAAGGCGATGGACATGGTCCTGACCGCCCGCATGATGGACGCCGAGGAGGCCGAGCGCGCCGGCCTGGCGTCCCGCGTCTTCCCCCACGACCAGCTGCTGGACGAGGCCCGCAAGATCGCCGCCCGCATCGCCGCCCAGAGCCCGCTCGCCGTCATGGCCAACAAGGAGATGGTCAACGCCGCGCTCGAGACCACCCTGACCCAGGGCGTGCAGTTCGAACGCCGCCTGTTCCACTCCCTCTTCGCCTTCGAGGACCAGAAGGAGGGCATGGCGGCCTTCGTCGAGAAGCGGAAACCGGCGTTCAAGGGGCGCTGACCCGCGTTGACCCTTGCCGCGCCTTCCGCTATAGGCCCCCGCTCTTGAGATTTCCGCGCCGTGGACGTGTGGTCCGCGGCGTTTTGCATCGACAGGTTTGACTGATGGCCAACAACCCCGGCGCCCGTAAGGCGGTTCGCAAGATCGAGGCGCGGACCGAAGTGAACAAGGCCCGCCGCACCCGCGTCCGCACCTACCTGCGTCGCTTCCAGGAGGCGGTTTCGGGCGGCGACGTCGAGGCCGCGAAGGCCGCCTTCATCACCGCCCAGTCCGAGCTGATGCGCGCCGTTTCGAAGGGCGTGGTTCACAAGAACACCGGTTCGCGCAAGGTGTCGCGCCTGGCCGCGCAACTGAAGAAATTGTCGGCCGCCTGAGGTCGACCCCGCCGGGGCTCGTCATAGCCCTGTCATGGTTTATCTGAGTGATTTCAACGGCGAAGCAGGATCACCTGCTTCGCCGTTTCGCCGTGTGCGGATAAGTCTGGCCCGCGATGACGCCGCTCGCCGGACGGGTGAAAAATACATTTTCCGAGGCGTGAACGCCGCTTAGCGGTGTCAATCGAAAAGAGTCGCTTTTCCGAATCGAATCGCCGTTGACGCTCCCTTAAGCGGGCGTAGATTTGGCCTCCCAACGCACTTCCATCCCAACACGGATGAAGACGGCGCGGAACTCCGTTTCGTGTCGGCGGGAGAAGTCTGTTCGAGAGGTCGGCCCGACCCGCGAAGCGCATGCGACGCGGGACAGGAGAACGCGTCCCCGAACGACGGCCCTGAAGCGCTGTGGGACTGGGGTTTGGGCTCGTTCCTTCTGGCGGGGGTTTTTGACGATGGGTAACGCTGTGGCGGCTTCCTTGACCGATCCGGATCGCATCTGGACCGAGGCGGCGCTCCGTCTTCGCGGCGAGATCGGCGAAGGCCCGTACAGCAGCTACATCGCGCCGTCCGCCGTGCGCGTGGACGCGGCCGGCCAGCTGGTCCTGGTCACGCCCACGGCCTATGCGCGGGACTGGGTGCGCCGGAACGCCCAGCGTCGCATCAATGAACTGTGGCTGGGTCTCGACGGCCTGAACCGACGGCTGGACGTCCGCTGCCGGGCCGAGGTCGGTCAGCTCGCCGCCGCGCCGCAGTCGGGGGCGACGCCCGTCGCCACGGTGCAGCCGGTGGCCGACAGCGCCCGCGCGGTGCGCGCCGCCGGTCTGCAGCCGCGCCTGACCTTCGACAGCTTCGTGGAGGGCCCAGGCAACGCCTTCGCCCTGTCCATGGCGCGCCAGGCGGCGAGCTGGATCGACGGCCACTTCAACCCGATCTTCTTCTGCGGCCCCTATGGCAACGGCAAGACGCACCTCTTGAACGCCATCGCCTGGGAGGCCCAGCGGCTGCGGCCCGACGCCAAGGTGGTCTATCTGACCGCCGAACGCTTCCTGTCGACCTTCCAGCGGGCGCTGCAGGACCGCGCCATGGCGGCCTTCAAGGAGAGCCTGCGCTCGGCCGACATGCTGCTGCTGGACGACGTGCAGTTCGTCGGCGGCAAGGCGGCGACCCAGGAAGAGCTGCTGTCGACCCTGACCGCCCTGATCGAGGACGGGGCCCGCATCGTCCTGTCGGCCGACCGTCCGCCGATGGCCCTGACCGACGTCGAGCCGCGTCTGCGCAGCCACCTGGCGTCCGGCCTGACCTGCCCGATCGAGCCCGGCGACCGGACCCTGAAGCTGTCGGTGGCGCGCCAGCGTCTGGACGCCCTGATCAGGCTGGGCGTCGTCGACGGCCAGCCGGCCGACCCGGTGCTGGAACAGCTGGTCGATCGCACCTCCGGCTCGATGCGCGAGCTGGAGGGCGCGGTGAACACCCTCGCGGCGGCGGCGGGCGCGCGCCTGTCGTCCCTGTCGATCGACGAGGCCAAGGCGCTCCTGGGGGCCACCCAGCGCGGCGGGCCCGAGCGCCGCATCACCGTCGACGAAATCCAGAAGGCGACGGCGGAGCACTTCAACCTGCGTCAGGCGGACCTGCTCAGCGAGCGCCGCACCCGCGCCATCGCCCGGCCGCGCCAGATCGCCATGTACCTGTGCAAGCAGCTGACCACCCGCTCCTATCCGGACATCGGCCGCCGCTTCGGCGGGCGGGACCACACGACCGTGCTGCATGGCGTGCGCAAGATCGAGGAGCTGATGCCCAAGGACGATCAGATCGCCAAGGACGTCGAGGCGCTGATCCGCAAGCTGCGGGGCTGAAGCGGTCGCCTCTCCCTCCCCTTCATGGGGAGGGAGAACCTTTCTATCCCCAACCCCTTCCTTGCCCCGCCCATCCAATGCGCTAGTGTCGCGGGCCCATAGGCGTCGCGACCCGTGAGTCGCGCTTCGGGCAAGACCACATGCAGTTGACCATCGAACGTTCCGCGCTCCTCAAGGCCCTGGGCCATGTGCAGAGCGTGGTCGAACGGCGGAACACCATTCCGATCCTGTCCAACGTGCTGCTGTCGGCGGGGCGCGACCGGCTGTCGTTCGCCGCCACCGACCTGGACATGGAGATGGTCGACGAGGCCGACGCGACGGTGAACGTCGAGGGCCAGATCACCGCCCCGGCCCACACCCTGTACGAGATCGTGCGCAAGCTGCCGGACGGGGCCGAGGTGGCGCTGACCTATTCCGGCGACGATCCTCGCCTGACGGTCCAGGCCGGCCGATCGCGCTTCAATCTGCCGGTCCTGCCGGCCGGGGATTTCCCGGTCATGTCGGCCGAGACCGGAGGAACCCGCTTCGCCCTGGCCAAGGAAGACCTGGCCCGCCTGATCGACAAGACCCGCTTCGCCGTCTCTACGGAGGAGACGCGCTACTATCTGAACGGGCTCTATCTCCACACCGTGGCCGAGGGCGGCGTGCCCCTGCTGCGCGCCGTGGCGACGGACGGTCACCGGCTGGCCCTGGCGGAGATGCCGGCCCCAGAGGGCGCCGCCGGCGGCCCCGGCGTCATCGTGCCTCGCAAGACCATCGATCAGGTCCGCCGTCTGCTCGACGACGGATCCGGGCCCGTCGAGGTCCAGGTCAGCCCGCAGAAGATCCGCTTCGAGTTCGGCCACGCCAGCCTGACCTCGAAGGTGATCGACGGCGCCTTCCCCGACTACGTCCGCGTCATCCCCAAGGGCAACGACAAGCAGGCCGACATCGACAACGCCGTGTTCGCCTCCGCCGTCGATCGCGTCGCCACCATCTCCGCCGAGAAGAGCCGCAGCGTGAAACTGGCCTTTGAGCTGGATCGCGTCACCCTGACCGTGCGCAACATGGAGGCCGGCCAGGGCGTCGAGGAGGTCGAGATCGGCTATTCCGAGGAGCCGTTCGAGATCGGCTTCAACGCCCGCTACCTGCTCGACGTCGCCGGCCAGATCACCGGCGAGACCGCCAGCTTCAAGTTCGCCGACCCGGCGTCCCCGACCCTGGTCCTCGATCCGGGCGACCCGGGCGTGCAGTATGTGCTGATGCCGTTGAGGGTGTGATGGCGCGCGCGCTCGATCAGTTCGAGCGTATCGAGATCACCACCCGCGCCGAATGGCGCGACTGGCTGGCGGCGAACCACGCCCAGTCGGACTCCATCTGGGTCGTCACCTACAGGAAGGGCGCCTCGCAGCCCCGCGTGCCCTATGACGATCTGGTCGAGGAGGCGCTGGCGTTCGGTTGGATCGACAGCCTGCCGCGTCGGCTGGACGACGAGCGCACCATGCTGCTGATGTCGCCGCGCAAGCCGGGCTCGAACTGGTCCGCGGTGAACAAAGCGCGGGTCGAGAAGATGACCGCGGCCGGCCTTATGCACCCGGCCGGTCAGGCCAAGGTGGATCAGGCCAGGGCGGACGGAAGCTGGTCGGCGCTGGACGCCGTCGAGCGGCTGGAGGTCCCGGACGATCTCAAGGCCGCCTTCGACGCCCGCCCCGGCGCCGCCGAGGCGTGGGAGGGCTTTCCCCGCTCGGTCCGGCGCGGCGTGCTGGAATGGATCCTCAACGCCAGGACCGCGCCGACCCGCGCCAAGCGGATCGCAGAGACCGCAGACAAGGCCGCCCGGGGCGAGCGCGCCAACCAGTGGCGCTGAGGGTCAGTTCGGCCTGATCACCTGGGCGGAGAAGCGCTCCATCTCCTCCTCCTGCGGCGACATCTGCAGCAGCAGCAGGTCCAGTCCGGCGGCCTCGAATTCCTCGACACGCGCCGACACCTGTTCCGGCGTGCCGATCAGGCCGGGGCGCAGGCCGCGGTTCGAGACACTGTACTCCTTGACCTTCAGCTCGCGCTCCAGCTCGGTGCCGGACAGCCACTGGTCGAAGTTGGCGAAGCCCGGCGGCGGCTTGCCTTCGGCCAGGCCCGGAATGGTCGTGATCCGCTCCAGCTCCCGCTCGGCCTCGGCGGCCGTGTCGCGCACGATGGCGTAGGCCGCCATGCCGAACCGCATGGGCGGCAGGCCGAAGCTTTCGCGCCGGGCCTTCATGTCGGCGATCTTCTCGGCGATCACCTCGGGGTCGTCGCCGTGCATGACATAGGCGTCGCAGTCGCGAGCGATCATGGTCTTTGCGGCCTCGGACTCCCCGCCCGCATAGATGACGGGGCGCGGCCGGTCGGGGCGCGATACGGGCTTGGGCTCAACGATCGCGTCCTTCAGCTGATAGTGGCGGCCGACGAAGTCCGTGCGGTCTTGCGTCCACAGCAGGTCCAGCACCCGCAGCCACTCGGCGGTGCGCGCATAGCGGTCGTCGTGCTGGTCGAACTGCAGGCCGTAGCTCTCGGCCTCCTTGGCCCACCAGGACGAGACGACGTTCAGCGCCAGCCGCCCGTTGGAGATCCGGTCGATGTTGGCCGCCGCCTTGGCGAACAGGGCGGGCTGGTGAAAGTTCGGCCGGACCGCCGTCATCAGCTCGATCCGCTCGGTGACCGCCGCGAGCGCCGCGACCGAGGACCAGGCGTCCAGGGCGGGCGCCTGAACCCCCTTGATGTCGTTCAGGTTCAGCTCGGCGACCAGGGTCAGATCATAGCCGATCTGCTCCGAGCGGCGGACGAGGCGGGACAGGTTCTCCCAGCTCGCCTCGCGTTCGTCGTCGACGTTCCTCAGCCAGCCTCCGAAGACGGGAGCCCAATAGCCGTACCTCATCGGGCGCGTTCCTTCTCTTCGGCGATGACCTCGACCAGCCAGTCGACCAGGTCCTCGTGCGGGTCGAACCCCAGCACCTCCTCGGGCTTGGCCACGAAGTTCGACAGGGCGTTGATGTCGTAGAAGCGGGTCGACCCATCGCGGTCGTCGACCAGATACTCCACTGAGCCGATGTCCAGGCGCGCGGCCTCGGCGATCGCCTCGGCGGCGGCCACGATCTCCGCGGGCGGCTCGAACCGGGTCATGGTCAGGGCCGCCGCGCCGGGCCGGACCAGACAGGCGTCGGCGGGGCACAGGTCGAAGGCGTCGCCCGGGCTCTCGACCTCCATCGCATAGAGGAAGCGCCCGTTCAGGGTCTCGACGCGATGGATGCGGCCGTCGCGGCGGGGGGCGTACTCCTGAAGCAGGGCCACGCCGTTGACCCCGACCGGGGTCTCTCCGGCCTGGGCGGCGACGGCCAGCTCCTCGGCCGAGTCATAGCGCGCGATGCCGGCGCCCGAGCCGCCGATGTCGGCCTTGACCAGCACGGGGAAGCGCAGGCCCGCCGCCGCCGCGATCAGGTCCTGACGGCGATGCACCACCCGCGTCTCCGGCGTCAGCAGGCCCAGCGACGCGATCACCGAGAGCTGCCGCGCCTTGGACGCATCCACCGCCAGGGCCTCGGCGTTCAGCACCCGGGCCCCCTGCGCCGCCCAGTGGGCGTAAAGGCTCTGGGCGTAGAAGATCGGATGCTCGGCCTCGCGCAGGAAGGACGACATGGCCAGCCGGCTGAAGATCACCGGCGCCGGCGGCGGCGAGCCCTGCGGATCGAACACATGCCCGGCGAAGGGCGCCTTCACATAGGCGACGCCGCGCCGGTCCAGCGCGGCGAACAGCGGCTCGAACCACTGCGGATGCTCATAGAGGATGGCCAGATCGGGCGCGGCGTCGGTCATGACCCGCCATGTGCGTTACAGCGCGATGAAACGCAAGGGGCCGCGTTGACCGCCCCTCCCCCGCGAGCTACGACCAACGCCCCGGCCGCCGCCGGGTCAGCGGGCGTGGCGGAATTGGCAGACGCGCCGGACTCAAAATCCGGTTCCGAAAGGAGTGTCGGTTCGACCCCGACCGCCCGCACCATTTGATCACCGAACTCCTCCTCACCGACTTTCGCTCCTACGCCTCGGCCCGGCTTGAGACGACCGGCGGGCCCGTGGTGCTGGTCGGGCCGAACGGCGCGGGCAAGACGAACCTGCTGGAGGCGATCAGCCTGCTGACGCCCGGCCGGGGTCTGCGCGGCGCCACGGCGCAGGACATGGGGCGGCGCGAGCCGGGCGAGGCCGAGGGGCGCGCCTGGGCGGTCAGCGTCCGGCTGGACGGCGACGTCCGGCTGGGCACCGGGGTCCAGGGCGCGGGGGCCGCGCGCCGCGTCGTGCGGATCGACGGCGAGCCCGCGCCGCCGGGCCGGCTGCTGGATCATCTGCGCCCGGTCTGGGCCACGCCGGAGCAGGACCGGCTGTTCTCCGACGCCCGCGCCGAGCGGCTGAGGTTCTTCGACCGGCTGGTGTTCGCCGCCGATCCCGATCACGCCGCCTGCGTCGCGACCTATGAGAAGGCCCTGCGCGAGCGGCTGCGCCTGCTGATCGACGCCGAGGACGGGCGGAAGGCCGACCCGGTCTGGGTGGATGCGCTGGAGGCGCGTCTGGCCGACAGCGGGGCGCGGGCGGCCCTGTCCCGCGCCTCGGCGCTGGCCGCGCTTCAGGCCGAGGTGGACCGGCGCGCCGACCGGCCCTTTCCCCAGGCCGATCTGGGCCTCGACGGTCCCGCCGAGCGCATGGCGGCGGATGGCGCGGCCGCCTCCGCGATCGGCGAGATGCTGACCGCCGGGTTCCGGGCCGCCCGGTCGCGGGACGGGGCGGCGGGCCGGTCGCTCTACGGGCCCCATCGAACCGATCTGACCGCGATCCATCGCGCCCAGGGACGGCCGGCGGCGGAGGGGTCGTCGGGGGAGCAGAAGGCCCTGGTGCTGAACCTGATCCTCGCCCAGGCGGCCCGTCTGCGCGAACAGGCGGCCCGGCCGTTGCTGCTGCTGGACGAGGCGCCCGCGCACCTGGACGAGGCGCGTCGCGCGGCCCTGTTCGACGAGATCGACCGGCTGGGCCTGCAGGCCTTCATGACGGGCACCGAAGAGGATCTGTTCTCGGCGCTGAGGGGCCGGGCCCAGTTCGTGCGGGTGACGCCGGGCGCGCTTCAGGCCTGAGCGGCCAGGGCCGCGCTCATCTCCGCGAGCAGGGGCCCGGCGGTGATCGGCTTGGCCAGGTGGCGGTCGGCGCCCGCCTCCTCCGCCGCCTGGCGGTGCTCCGCCATGGCGTTGGCGCTCAGCATCAAGATGGGGGTCCGGGGGCGCGCTTCGACGGCCTCGCGCGACCGGATCATGCGGGTCGCGGTCAGACCGTCCATGATCGGCATCTGCATGTCCATCAGCACGAGGTCGAACGCGGCCGACGCCACCGCCTCCACCGCCGCCCGGCCGTCCTCGACGACCACCAGCTCGACCCCCTGGCTTTCAAGGATCAGCTGCACCACCCGCTGATTGACGGGATGATCCTCGGCGAGCAGCACGCGCCGCCCGAACAGGGAGGCCGCCTCGTCGCCGGCCTCGGAGTCGTCGCTCTGGACCCTATCCGCGATCGCCAGCGGGATGCGGATGTCGAAGGTCGCGCCCCGGAACGGCGCGGAGCGGGCCTCGATCGTCCCGCCCATCAGCTCGACCAGGGAGCGGCAGATCGACAGGCCCAGGCCCGTGCCTCCGAAGCGGCGCGTGATGCTGGCGTCCGCCTGGCTGAAGCGCTGGAACAGGAAGCCGGCGGCCTCCGGGTCGAAGCCGACGCCGGTGTCGCTCACCTCGATCCGCAGGACGCCGTCCCGATGGGCCAGACGCGCGGTCACCGATCCCTCGCCGGTGAACTTCACCGCGTTGGACAGAAGGTTCGTCAGCACCTGGGCGATGCGGGGGCCGTCGCCGATCAGCGGCCGGCCAAGGCCCCAGCTCTCGACATGCAGCGCCAGCCCCTTCGCCTCGGCCTTGAGCCGGAAGGTTTCGAGGATCGGGGCGAACAGGGCGTCGGGGGCGAAGGCGCGGAGCTCCAGCTCCATGCGGCCCGCCTCGATCTTGGCGACGTCGAGCAGGTCGGTGACCAGGGCCTCGAGCGTCGCCCCCGAGGTCGCCACCAGCGAAAGCAGCTCCGCCTGGTGCGGGCTCAGCTCCGTGCGCGACAGGGCGTCGACGATGCCGATGACGCCGTTCAGCGGCGTTCTGATCTCATGGCTGACGTTGGCCAGGAAGTCGCTCTTGGCCTGGCTCGCGGCCTCGGCGGCCTTCAGCGCGGCGTCGCGCTCCGCCTCGAGCTTCAGCCGGTCGGTGACGTCGCGCGCCACGCCGTAGATCAGGTCGCCCTTCCGTCGCGCCCACCACTCGAGATGGCGGTAGCTCCCGTCGCGCCGGCGATAGCGGTTGACGAACCCCGCCACCTGACCGCCGGCGTTGGCGATCTCCATGGTCCGGCGGGTCGGCTCGATGTCGTCGGGATGGATGAGGGTGACCAGCGGCACCCGCTCCAGCTCCTCCAGCGGCACGCCCAGGGTGGTCTCCCACGAGCGGCTGAGGGTGCGCATCCGCCCCTCCATGTCGCGGATGCAGAGCATGTCGAGCGAGACGTCGAAGAAGGCGGCGATATCCTCCGCCGCCTGGGCGAACGGCGACGGAAAGGGGGCGGCGTCCACGTCCGTGAACGGTCCCGACCCGATCGCCTTCAATTCCGACTGCCCGGCCATACGCGTCTCCAACCGCGTGCTGCTTAGCATCCACCGGTTAAGCCCCGGTGTCGCGGTGGCGCCTCCGGGCCTGATGAGGCACATACGGGCGATGTCCTTCGATTCCCAGCCCGACCCGCTCGCGTCCGCGCGCGAGACCCTGAGGCGCGTCTGGGGCCATGGGGAGTTCCGCGGGCTGCAGGCGCCGATCGTCGCCGAGGCGCTCGCGGGTCGAGACGTGCTGGCGGTGCTGCCGACGGGCGGCGGCAAGAGCGTCTGCTATCAGATCCCGTCCATGCTGCGATCGGGTGTGGGCCTGGTGGTGTCGCCGCTGATCGCGCTGATGACCGACCAGGTCGAGGCGCTGCGACAGCAGGGGGTGGCCGCCGCGCGGCTGGACTCCGGCGTCGGGCTGGACGAGCGGTCGCGCATCTGGGCGATGGCGCGCGAGGGGGCGCTCGACCTGCTCTACGTCTCGCCCGAGGGACTGTTCGCCGGCGCCATGCTGGAGCGGCTCAAGGAGATCGACCTCGCCCTGATCGCCATCGACGAGGCCCACTGCGTCAGCCAGTGGGGCCACGACTTCCGCCCGGACTACCGCGCGCTCGGGCGGCTGGCGGACCAGTTCCCCGGCGTGCCCCGCATGGCGGTCACCGCCACAGCCGATCCGAGGACCCGCGACGACATCCTGCAGGCCCTCCGGCTCGAGAACGCCCGCGTCTTCGTCGACAGCTTCGCGCGCCCGAACCTGCAGCTCTCCGCGGAGCGCAAGGCGACCGCGTCGCGCGCCCGCACCGACCAGCGGGTGATCGAACTGGTCAGCGAGCGGCGCGGCCGCTCCGGCGTCGTCTATTGCGGCAGCCGCGACGGCGCCGAACGGCTGGCGGAGGCCCTGAAGGCCGCCGGCGTGCCCGCCATCGCCTATCACGCGGGCATGGAGGCGGCCGAGCGCGAGCGACGGCTGGCGCGCTTCCTGGCCGAAGACGCCGCCGTCATGGTCGCCACCATCGCCTTCGGCATGGGGGTGGACAAGCCCGACGTCCGCTTCGTCATCCACGCCGACCCGCCGAGCTCGCTGGAGGCCTATTGGCAGGAGGTCGGCCGCGCCGGGCGGGACGGCGAGCCGGCCGAGGCCGTGACCCTGTACGGCCCCTCCGACATCGCCTGGAGCCTGCGTCGCCTGGAGGGGCGGCCGATGGACGAGGCGGTGCGTCAGGTGCAGGCGAGGAAGGCGCGTCAGCTGTTCGCCATGCTGGACGGCGCGACCTGCCGGCCCCAGGCCGTCCGGCGCTACTTCGGTGAGACGGATGCGGACCGCTGCGGCGTCTGCGACCTGTGCCTGGACCCGCCCGCGCGGCGCGACGCGACGGTGGAGGCGCAGAAGGCCCTGGCCGCCGTGCAGCGGCTGGGCGAACGCTTCGGGCGGGGGCGTGTCGTCGATCACCTGCTGGGCCGCACCAAGGATGTCCAGGACTGGGAGGCGGGGCTGTCCACCTGGGGCGTCGGCGCGAACGTCGATCTTTCCGCCTGGCGCGACCTGATCGACCACCTGCTGTTCGAGGGCCTGCTCGTTGAGGACCCCAACGACGGGCGCCCGGTCCTTCGCCTGGGCGAGCCGGACGAGGTGCGCGCCGTATATCGCGGCGAGCGGCGGGTCGAGACGGCGCTGCGGCCTGTGGCGGCCCAGGCGCCTGTGCGACGGCGCCGCCGCGACCCGCTGGAGGGACTGGACGGCGATCTGAAGGGCCGCTTCGAGCGCCTGCGCGCCTGGCGTCGCGATCGCGCGGCCGAACAGCATGTGCCGCCCTACGTCATCTTCCAGGACCGCACCCTGCTGGAGATCGCCGCGGCCCAGCCCGGCTCGCTGGCGGACCTTGCCCGCGTGCCCGGCGTCGGCCAGACCAAGCTGGCGCGTTACGGCGAGGCGGTTCTGGGCGTCCTGGCGGATTGAAGCCGCCGGCGCGCGGTCAGATGATCCGCCGCCGCTCCAGCGTGCCGCCGGGTTCGTAGGCGCCCGGGCGCCGCCGCGTGAGGGCGAGCGCGAAACCCATCGTCAGGGCCATGGCCAGCATCGACGAGCCGCCGTAGCTGATGAAGGGCAGGGTCATGCCCTTGGTGGGGATCAGGTTCAGGTTCACCGCGACATTGATCGCCGCCTGCAGCCCGATCAGCATGAACAGCCCCGCCGCCGCCGTCTGCTCGAACGGGTCGGTCAGGCGCATCGCCCGGCGCATGCCCTTCAAGACGATGTAGGCGTAGAGCCCGATCAGGATCAGCGACAGCACCAGGCCGAACTCCTCGGCCCCGACGGAATAGATGAAGTCGGTGTGCAGGTCCGGCACGTGGCGTTTCATGACGCCCTCGCCCACCCCGCGTCCCACCAACCCCCCGGCGCGGATCGCCTCGGACGCGCGGTCGATCTGGTGGGTGTCCTCCACGCCCGGCGAGACGAACTTGGCCACGCGCGAACGCACATGGTCGAACAGGAAGTACAGCGACGTCATCCCGGCCAGGGCCAGGCTCATCAGCACCGCCATCCACTTGAACGGCACCCCCGCCATGAAGAACACCGCCATGAAGGTGGTGGTGATCAGCAGCGTCTGGCCGATGTCGGGCTGGATCAGCAGCAGGCCGACGGTGATCGCATAGGCGAGGAAGGCGATCGACACGCCCGGCACGCCCTTGCCCTTCTGCGTCTCGGCGAACATCCACGCGGCGAAGACGATCAGGCCCGGCTTGGCGAACTCCGACGGCTGCAGGCTGAACGGCCCGAGATCGACCCAGCGCGAGGCGCCCTTCACCTCGTTGCCGATGAAGGGCAGCAGCAGCATCACCCCGATGGCGCCCACGAGCGCCAGCACGGCGATCCGGCGCACCCCGCGCGGCGACATCAGGGACGCGGTCAGCATGACCACCAGCCCCCCGCCCGAGAACACCAGCATCCGCCAGGCGTAGTGGAAGGGGTCGGTGATCGACTCGTCCGCGTTGATCGCCGCCGGGCTGGAGGCGAACGACAGCATGACCCCGAGCCCCATCAGCGCCAGCGCCGCGCCCAGAAGGCCGCGATCCACGGTCCAGAACCACTTGGCGACAGGGCTGGTGTCATTGCGGGAGAAGGCGGGAGCGTAGCCGGTGGTCATGAGGCCTCTCCAGGCGGCGCAGCGCCGAGGGCGAGAACGGCGGCGCGGAACGCCTCGCCCCGCACCTCGAAATCGGGAAACTGGTCGAAGCTGGCGGCGGCGGGGCTGAGCAGCACGATCTGCGGCCCGCCCGCTTCGGCCGCGTCGCGCGCGGCGGCCGTCACGGCGCTCGACAGGTCGCCGACGATCGTGTGCGGGGTCGCCCCCAGGGCCCGCCCGAAATCGCCCGCCGCCTCGCCGATCAGATAGGCATGGGCGATGCGCGGGAAGAGGTCGCTCAGGTCGTCGATACCGCCCGTCTTGGCCCGGCCGCCGGCGATCCAGAACACCCGCTCATAGGACGACAAGGCCTGGCGCGCCGCGTCGGCGTTGGTCGCCTTGGAATCGTTGACGAAGCGAACCTCGCCCAGGACCCCGATCGTCTCCATCCGGTGCGCGAGACCGGGAAAGGTCAGCAGACCCGCCACGGCGAGCTCGTGCGGCACACCGAGCGCCCGCGCCGCGAGATAGGCGAAGGCCGCGTTCTGGGCGTTGTGCCTGCCGGGTAGGGAGCGGGCCGAGGCGAGATCGATGAGATGGTCGCCTGCCTTCACGGCGCCGGGCCACGCCTGAATTCCTTCTCCCCTCGTGGGAGAAGGTGGCATGCGCAGCATGACGGATGAGGGGGATGCAGCCGCCCTCTCATCTTCCGAGACGTTGCGCGCCGACATAGCCCGCTCATCCGAGCCGCGCTGCGGCCCACCTTCTCCCACGAGGGGAGAAGGGAAAGAGACGACCCTCACCGCCCGGTCGCCCAGCGCGGCCGCCAGGCCCTGCGTCTCCGGCTCGTCCACGCCGACCAGCGCCGTCGCAGCGGGGCCCAGCGCCTGGAACAGGCGCGCCTTGGCGGCGACGTAACCCTCCATCCCGCCATGGCGATCCAGATGGTCCGGCGTGATGTTGGTCAGGATCGCCACATCCGGCGCGAAGCTCGTGGTCAGGTCCAGCTGGTAGCTCGACACCTCCAGCACATAGACCGCGTCCGGCGTGGGTTCGGGCAGGGCCAGCACGCCGATCCCGATATTGCCGCCGACGTGAACGGTCAGTCCGGCCCGCTTCAGGACCCAGCCCAGAAGCGCGGTCGTGGTCGACTTGCCGTTGGTGCCGGTGATGCCGACCACCCCTGGCCGGCGATCCGCGGGCAGGGCCGCGAGCGCACGGGCGAACAGCTCCACGTCGCCGAGGATCTCCACCCCGGCGGCCTTCGCCCGCACCACGCTCCAGTGCGGCGTCGGATGGGTCAGCGGCAGGCCCGGCGACAGCACCAGCGCGGCGAAACCGGACCAATCGGCCCGCGCCAGGTCCTCGACCGCGAAGCCCTCGGCCTCCGCCTGCAGACGGCCCGAGACGCCGTCGTCCCACAGCACGGGGGTTGCGCCTCCGCCCCTCAGGGCGCGCGCCGCCGTGATCCCCGACCGTCCCAGGCCGAAGACCGCGACCCGCCGCCCTTCGAAGCCGGGGACCGGGATCATGGGGCTATCGCAGCTTCAGGGTGCTGAGCCCGATGAGCGCCAGCATGCCGGCCACGATCCAGAAGCGGATCACCACCGTCGGCTCGGGCCAGCCCATCTTCTCGAAGTGGTGGTGGATCGGCGCCATCAGGAAGATGCGCTTGCCGGTGGCCTTGAAGTAGCCGACCTGGATCATCACCGACAGCGCCTCGATGACGAACAGACCGCCGACGATGCCGAGCACCAGCTCGTGCTTGGTGGCGACCGCGATCGCGCCCAGCGCGCCGCCCAGCGCCAGGGAGCCCGTGTCCCCCATGAATATCTTGGCCGGCGGCGCGTTGTACCAGAGGAAGCCCGCGCCGCCCCCGATGATCGCACCACAGAACACCGCCAGCTCGCCCGCGCCGGGCACGTGGTGGACCTGCAGATAGTCGGCGAACAGGAAGTTGCCGACCAGGTAGGAAATGATCCCGAAGGCGGCCGCCGCCATCATCACCGGCACCGTCGCCAGCCCGTCCAGCCCGTCGGTCAGATTCACCGCGTTGGAGAAGCCGACGATCGTGAAGGCCGCGAACAGCACGTAGAACCAGCCGATGTTCAGCAGCACCGCCTTGAAGAAGGGGAAGGCGATCGAGGTCTCCAGATTGGGCGAGGTCGGCGAAGCCTGCATCCACAGGACCGTCAGCACCCCGGCGATCACCGCCACGACCGTCTGGGCCGCGAGCTTCTGGCGGGAGGTCAGGCCCGCCGAGCTCTGCTTGGTCACCTTGGCGTAGTCATCGACGAAGCCCAGCACCGCATAGGCCGCTGTCACCAGCGACACGATCCAGATGTAGGGGCTGGTCAGGTCGCCCCACAGCAGCACCGCGACCGCGATGCCCGCCAGGATCATCAGCCCGCCCATCGTCGGCGTGCCGACCTTGGACAGGTGCGTCACCGGCCCGTCGGCGCGGATCGGCTGGCCCTTGCCCTGCTTGACCCGCATCCAGGCGATGAAGCGGCTGCCCATGGCCACCGCCACGATCAGCGCCGTCGCCATGGCCAGCCCGACCCGCACCGTCTGGTACTGGATCAGGTTCAGCAGCGGATAATCCTGAGCGATGTCCGCGTAGTAGAGATAAAGCAGATAGAACATCGACGCCCCTAGCCCTCCGACAGCTCCAGCCGGCGCTCCAGGTCCGCGAGCGCCGCGGCGACCAGGGAGGCCTTCGATCCGTTCGATCCCTTGACCATGACGACGTCGCCCGGCTGGACCAGCGCCTCGGCCTGCTCCGCCAGCTCCGCGGCGGTGGCGGCCCAGATCCCCCGCCGCTCCGGGCGCAGGATCTCGTACATATGGCGCATCTCCGGGCCCGCGGCGTGGACGACGTCCAGCCCCGCCGCGTCGATCGCCTGGGCCAAGTCCTCGTGCATGGCGCGGGACTGATCGCCCAGCTCCAGCATGTCGCTGAGCACCACGACGCGGCGTCCGCGTCCCACGTCCCTGGCCGCCAGATTGGTGAAGCCCGCCTTCATCGACAGCGGATTGGCGTTGTAGCTCTCGTCGATCAGGGTGAAGGCGCCGCCGGCGATCCGGACCGTCCGGCTCTGGCCCCGCCCGGACAGGGGCTGGAACTCCGCCAGCGCCTGCAGCGCCAGCTCCACCGGCACGTCCAGCGCGTCCAGCATCAGGATCACCGCCAGGCTGTTCAGGCCCCAGTGGAAGCCCGACTGCTTCAGGGTGAAGACGTGGGTCCGGCCCCACACCTCGGCGATGACGCGGGCCCCGTCGCCCTCCGCGCGGAAATCCACCAGCCGGGCGTCGTGCTCGGCCGCCGAGCCGAAGGTGACGACCCGCGCGCCGACGTGCAGCGCCGCCTGGCGCAGCTGCGGCTCCCAGGCGATGTCGCCGTTGACGACCGCGACGCCGCCGGGACCGAGGCCGGAGAAGATGGCCGCCTTCTCACGCGCCACCCCCGCCTCACCGTCCGAGAACGCCTCGATGTGCACCGGCCCCACGGTCGTGACGCAGGCCGCGTGGGGCTGGACCATCTTCGACAGGGGCGCGATCTCGCCCGGCGCGTTCATGCCGATCTCGAACACGGCGCGCTCCGCGCGCTCCGGCATGCGCGCGAGCGTCAGCGGCACCCCGATGTGATTGTTGTAGCTCTTGATCGAGGCGTGGGCCGGTCCGGCCAGATCCAGGCCCGCCTTGATCGCCTGGGTGACGCTGGTCTTGCCCACGGAGCCGGTCACCGCGCCGCGCCGCACCTGGGGCGCGCGGTCCCGCGCCGCCGCCGCCAGCCGCTCCAGCGCCTTCTGGGTGTCGTCCACGACGATGCACGGCCCGCCGTCCACGGCCCGCTCGACCAGCGCCCCGACCGCGCCGGCGGCGAAGGCGGCGCCGGCGAACTCATGGCCGTCGCGCGCGCCCTTCAGCGCCACGAACAGGTCGCCGGGCGCGATTTCCTTGGAGTTGTAGCCCACGCCGGTCGCCTCGAAGACGCCGCCCTCGATGCGGCCGTCCACGGCCTGGGCGATGTCCTGGGCGGTCCACAGCGGCGGGGCGCGGTCGGGCATGCGTCAGAGTTCCAGCGCGGTCTTCACTTCGGTCGCGTCGTCGAAGGGGTGAGTCGTCCCGCCCACGATCTGACCCTGTTCATGCCCCTTTCCGGCGACGACCACCACATCGCCGTCGCGCATCATCGACACCGCCTCGCGGATGGCCTCGCGCCGGTCGCCGATCTCGGCGGCCGCGGGACAGCCCGCCCGCACCTGGGCGCGGATCGCGGCGGGATCCTCCGAGCGGGGGTTGTCGTCGGTGACGATGGCGACGTCCGCCAGACGCCCGGCGATCTCGCCCATCAGCGGCCGCTTCGCCCGGTCCCGGTCGCCGCCGGCGCCGAACACGACGATCAGCCGCCCGCGCGCGTGGGGCCTCAGCGCCTTCAGCACCGTCTCCAGACCGTCGGGCGTGTGGGCGTAGTCGACATAGACCTCGCCGCCGTTCCGCCCGGTCCCGATGCGCTGCAGCCGTCCGGCCGCGCCCTCCAGCCGCTCCAGCGCGGCCAGCACCCGGTCCGGCGCCTCGCCCGCCGCGATGCACAGGCCCGCCGCCACCAGCACGTTCGAGGCTTGAAAGGCGCCCGCCAGCGGCAGCAGCACCTCGCGCCGCTCGCCGCGCACGTCCAGGATCAGGCGCTGACCCTCCGGCGCCGCCACGCGCTCGACCAGCGTCAGGTCGCGGCCGCGCTCGCCCACGCCCATGATCGACACGCCCGACATGATCCCGGCGGCGGCGAAGGCCGAATAGGCGTCCGAATCGGCGTTCAGCACCGCGGTGCGCCCGCGCGGGAGAAGCGTGTCGAACAGGCGCAGCTTGGCGGCGCGATAGGCCTCCATCGTGCCGTGATAGTCCAGGTGGTCCTGGGTCAGGTTGGTGAATCCCGCCGCCTTCAGCGTCACCCCGTCCAGCCGCCGCTGGTCGATCCCGTGCGACGAAGCCTCCAGCGCCAGGTGGGTGACGCCGCCTTCCGCCAGGGTCGCCAGGAGCCGCGCCGCCTCGCCCGCGTCCGGGCTGGTCAGGCCCGGTCCCGTCAGGGCCTGGGTGGTCTCGCCCTTCTGCGCCACGACGCCCAGCGTGCCCATACTGGCCGCGTTGAGGCCCAGCCGCGCCCAGATCTGGCGGCAGAAGCCGGCGACCGAGGTCTTGCCGTTGGTGCCGGTCACGGCCACGCAGACCTTCGGCTGGGCGCCGTAGAAGCCCCGCGCCGCCAGGGCGTAGGCCCGGCGCACGTCGCCGGCGGTGACCAGCACAGGCGCGGCCTCGCCGGGCGTGTCGACCGGCGCCAGCACGGCGGCGGCGCCCTGCGACAGAGCCTGGGGGATGAAGGCGCGGCCGTCGGCCTGCGCTCCGGGAAGGGCGGCGAACAGAACGCCGGGCTGAACCTTGCGGCTGTCGGCGGTCACCCCGGTGATGATCGGGTCGGACGCCACCTCGCGACGCATCAGGTCGGACAGACGGACGCCGGCGCTCATGGGCGGACCTCCGCGACCGGGGCCGGGTCGAAGCGGCGGC
Organism: Brevundimonas balnearis; assembly: GCF_042434805.1. Taxonomy (NCBI): domain Bacteria; kingdom Pseudomonadati; phylum Pseudomonadota; class Alphaproteobacteria; order Caulobacterales; family Caulobacteraceae; genus Brevundimonas; species Brevundimonas balnearis. The sequence continues at coordinate 349,031 of NZ_JBHLSW010000007.1, forward strand.
CGACGCCCAGCATCGGCCCGATCCGGTCGATGATGCGGCCCACCGCCGGCGCGGCCACGAAGCCGCCGGTCCGGGGATAGGCGCCGGGCTCGTCGACCAGCACGAAGACGACATAGCGGCGCGCGTCGGCCGGGCCGTCCGCCGGAAACACGGCGGAGAAGGAGCCCACCGCGTGGGTCGGGTCATAGCGGCCGTTGACCAGCTTGTTGGCCGAGCCGGTCTTGCCGCCGACCCGCAGGCCCGGCGCGTCCGCCCGGGCGCCCGAGCCGCGCAGGACGTTGGCGCGCATCAGCTCGCGAATGGTGGCCGAGGTCGCCTCGGACACCACCCGGCGGCCCTCGGCGCGGGCCCCGCCGCGCCGCAGCGACAGCGGACGGTAGATCCCCCCGTTGACCAGGGCGGCGGTGGCGGCCGTCATCTGGGCCGGGGTGATCATGATGGCGTAGCCGAACGACAGCGACGCAAGCGTGCTGTCGGACCAGTTCCGGGGCACGACCGGCGCGGCCGACTCCTTCAGCTCGATCGGCGCGGCCTCCAGCAGGCCCAGCCGGCCGTAGAAGTCGCGCATCACGTCCGGCCCCATCTCCACGGCCAGGCGCGACGTGCCGATGTTGGAGGAGTGCAGGAACACCTCCTCCAGGGTCATCACGCGGTTCTGGGCGTGAAAGTCGCTGATCCGCCGGTTGCCGATCATGAAGGGCTCGGACGCGTCGAAGGTGGTGTTCACGTCCGCCGCGCCGGTCTCCAGCCCCGCCGCGACGACGAAGGTCTTGAACACCGAGCCCATCTCATAGTGGGCCGACAGGGCCCGGTTCAGCGTGGCGCCCTCCGACGCCCGGTCGCGGTGCGCGGGGTCGAAGGTGGGGTAGCTGGCCATGCCCAGCACCTCGCCGGTGGTCGCATCCACGACCAGACCGACGCCGGCCTGGGCCTGGGCGTTCTCGACGGCGGCGCGCAGCTCGCTTTCCAGCACGCCCTGCACCCGCAGGTCGATCGACAGGGCGACCGCGCCGGACTGGGCGCCCGCCGCGCGGATGGGCCCGTCGAACGCCAGCTCGGCGCCCGACACCCCCTCCCCGCCCGTGTCCGCGAACCCGATCAGGTGCGCGGCCGAAGCGCCCAGCGGATAGACCCGCCGATCCTCCGGCTCGAACGACAGGCCGCCAAGCGCCAGGTCGTGCAGGCGGCGCTTCTCGGTCGGGGTCAGGCCGGTGGTGACGATCAGTCGCCGGTCGCCATACAGCACGCGACGCAGGCGATCCTCGCTGACCCGCGGCAGGGCGCGGCGGATGTCGCGGAGCGCCGCCTCGCGATCCCACACCTCGCTCGGGTCGATGTAGAAGCCGTAGTGGGTGATGTTGGCGGCCAGCAGCCGCCCGTGGCGGTCGGTCAGGTCGCCGCGGGTCAGCGCCGCCGCGCCGCCGCCGAAACGGGGAGCCTCGCCCCGGAACAGCGCCGCGTAGCTGGCGCCGCCGGCCAGCAGAATGAACACCGCCGCGAACACCAGGAAGACGATCGAGATGCGGACCCGGGTGTCCTCTTCCGGCCGCGCGTCGGCGCGGGCCCGTTCGAAGGCGTGCTCGATCGACCAGACCGAGTGGATCAGGCGCCGCCAAAGGGGCGACAGGGAGGGCGCGCGCGGCGCGGCCATCCGGGGCGCGGGACGGCGATAGGCGTCGTAGCGGGGGTCGTGCACGCTCATCGCACCACCTCGCCCTCGGGCAGCTGGACGACCGGAGGGGGCGGCGCGATCGCTTCCAGCTCGGGCTCGGCCACCAGCTGTTCGGTGACGACGGGCTCCAGGCCCGCCTGGGCCGACAGGGCCGCCAGGCGCGCCGGGCTCTCCAGCCGCGCCGCCTCGGCCCGCAGCAGCCGGACACGCTGGGACGTCTCGGCGATCGACCGTTCCAGTTCGGCGATCCGGGCGCTCTCTCGCGCCGCCGCCGCCTTGGCGACATAGACCGACAGCACCATGACGGCGACCAGGCCGACGCCGACGATCTCGACGACGCGGATCCCGCGCAGCTTCCAGTCGAACAGGCGCCTGATCGCGGTCATGCGGCGCGGCTCCCCACGACGTTCCACGCAGGAGCCTCGGTGCGGACGGCGGCCCGCAGCTTGGCCGACCGGGCGCGGGGATTGGCGGCGCGCTCGGCCTCGCCCGCCTCGCGCGCGCCCTTGAACAGCAGGGTGAAGCTGGGCGCGCGACGCTCAGGGGCCGCCGGGGCGTGGCGCGAGCCGCCGGGCGCCGCGCCGCTGCGCTCGGCCAGGAACCGCTTGACGATGCGGTCCTCCAGCGAATGGAAGGTCACCACCGCCAGCCGCCCGCCGGGCGCCAGCGTCGCCTCGGCCGCCTCTAGCCCCGCCTCCAGCTCGCCCAGCTCGTCGTTGACCGCGATGCGCAAGGCCTGGAACACCCGCGTCGCCGGATGGATCGGCGCCCCGCGCCGCCCGCCGACGGCGGCTTCGATGACCTCGGCCAGATCCAGGGTGCGCTCGAAGGGGCGCTCAGTTCGGCGACGCAGGATCGCCGAGGCGATGCGGCCCGACTGACGCTCTTCGCCGTACTGCTTGAAGATGTGGGCCATGGGACCGTGGTCCCAGCCGTTGACGATGTCGGCGGCGCTCTCGCCCTCCCCCGACATGCGCATGTCCAGCGGGCCGTCGCGCATGAAGGAGAAGCCGCGCTCGGCCTGGTCGAGCTGCATCGACGACACGCCGATGTCGAAGACCGCCCCGTCCAGCCGCGCCCGACCGCTGTCGGCGAACGCCTCCGCCAGTCCCGAGAACGGCGTGCGGACCAGGGTGAAGCGCCCCGGGAAGGCCGCCGCCAGCGCCGTCGCGTGCGGCTCGACCGTCGGGTCTCGGTCCAGGCCGATGACCTCGGCGCCCGCCTCCAGCATGGCGCGGGAGTAACCGCCGGCGCCGAAGGTGGCGTCGATCATGACCTCGCCGGAGACGGGCGACAGGGCCTCGATCACCTCGTTCAGCAGGACCGGCGCGTGCGGGCCGCTCATTGGCCGCCTCCCGCCGGAGCCGTCAGGGCCTGGCGGGCCAGCTCGCGGGTGCGGGCCTTCCTCGCCTGCCAGCGGGCGCGGTCCCAGATCTGGAAGCGCGGGCCGAGCCCGACGATGACCACGTCCTCGGTCAGCCCCGCGTCCTCGCACAGGCCTTCCGGCAGGGTGATGCGGCCGCCGGAGTCATACGACAGCGGCCGTTGACCGGCGTAGAAGGCCTCCTCCAGCGCCGTCCGCGCCTCCGAGCCGAACGGCAGGGCCTCGATGCGCGCCACATACTCGGCCATCAGCTTGTCGCCGCCGGCCTCCAGGCAGTCCGCCGTGATGGAGAAGAAGCAGAAGACGCCGGTCTCGGCGCCGTTCTCGGCCGTGCGGAACTCCTGCGGGATCAGCAGGCGCCGCTTGCCGTCCAGTTGTTTCTCATAGGTCGAGAGAAACACGCCCTGCCCCGCCGCCGACCCGAAGGCCTGTCCCAATCCGCCGGTCGCGCGCCGCGCGCCGTCAGCCCCAAATCATGTGATTGGGATAGCATGGGCCACGATGGGTCTCAATGGGATTGGTTGACACCGCTTAACGATTATCTGGGATCGGCCCTGTGGATAACCTTGCCGAGGCGCGAACATATACAGAACACGCCAAGTATCGGCGCGTCGCCAGGTTGGGGGAGAAGAAGCGCCAGACGGCCTGTAAGCCGGGTTCTGTCCCGTCCGGAGACGGCGACGGTCATTCCTCTGGACCGCCCATCGCTGAGCGGTTCTCGCGACCTACCCGGGCGTCTCAGGCGGTGAACCCTGCGGACCGAAGTCCGCGCGACGCCCCTATTCGGTCTTGCTCCAGGCGGGGCTTGCCATGCCGGTCGCGTTGCCGAGACCGCGGTGGGCTCTTACCCCACCCTTTCACCCTTGCCTCCGTGAACGGAGGCGGTTTGCTTTCTGTGGCGCTGTCCCTCGGGTCGCCCCGGGCGGGCGTTACCCGCCGCCTTCTCACCGTGGAGCCCGGACTTTCCTCGACGGAGCGAACCCCGCCGCGACCGCCCGGCCGTCTGGCGCAGGGAAAGTGCGCCCGAACACGACCTAGTTCAACACGCCCGTGACGCTTTCCGCCTGGGCCAGCTGTAGCAGGCCGACCAGCCGCGCCCGGGTCTCTCCGTCAGCTATGCCGTCGATGCGGCTGGGGCGCCAGTGGCGCTGGAAGGCGACGACGGTCTGGCGCAGCGCCTCGTCGTACTCCCCGGCGGGGTCGACGCCGTAGCCGAGCCGGTGCAGGCCCGAGCGCAGCACCAGCACCCCGACCCCGCCGTCGCCGGGCTGCAACAGGCCGCCCAGCGCCGCGACCCGCTCCGCCGCCGGCTCGAACCACAGCCCGTGTCCGGCCTCGGCCAGCCGCCTCCAGGGGAACAGCTCTCCGGGATCCTCCTTGCGGGACGGCGCATAGTCCGAATGGCCGATGATCCGCACGTCCGGCACGCTCCAGCGCGAGCGGATGTCGGCGACCAGGGCGATCACCGCCTCGATCTGCGCCTCGGGAAACGGGCGATAGCCCCACTCGTGGCCCGGATTGACGATCTCGACGCCGATGGAGACGGCGTTGAAGTCGGTCTCGCCCTGCCAGGCCCCCACGCCCGCGTGCCAGGCGCGGCGCGCCTCGTCGACCAGGCGGAAGATGCGGCCGTCCTCCTCCACAACATAGTGGGACGACACCCGCGCCTCGGGGTCGCGCAGCCGCGCGATCGCGGCCTCGCCCGTCTGCATGCCGGTGTAGTGGAGCATGATCGCGTCCGGCGGCCCGCGCCGCGCGTCGAAGTTCGGCGACGGCGCCTCGATCAGCTCAAGCGCCACGGGGCGTCAGCGCCCCTGCCGGTCCCAGCCGTAGGCGACCCAGGTGCCGTCGACCTTCCTGGCCTCGATCACGCCCTCGGCCGAAGCCTTGGCGCGGACGGTGCGGCGGGCGCGCAGCGCCATGCCGGTGAAGAAGACCATCACGCTGGCGACCACCGCCAGCACCGCCACGGCGGCGGCGGTCAGCACCGCCAGCACCGCGCCGACCGTCACGGCCAGCCCCGTCGCGATGAGACCGAACACCCACATGAGCGGCCGAAGGACGCCGCCGCCGGAAGCGGGGCCGCCGAGGCGATAGTGGACGAAGCGGTCTTGCATGCGGGTCATCGGCCTACCTTGCCACGGCGGGAGTGAACCCCGCCTGAACCTTCAGTGTCGGTCCCATGCTCAACGCCGTCAATGCGACGACCGTTCACAGGCGAGTGTGACGGGCGAGCGCGACCTCAGCGGACCGGCTGGTCGGCGAGCACCGAAGCCCCGCGCGCCCTCAACTGTTCGGTCCGCGCCCGGGCGATGACCCCCTGGGCTTCCGGGCTGGCCAGCACGCCGCCGACGGCCACCAGCGCCTGGGCGCCCTCGGCGGAGACGCCGAACGCCTCCGACAGGGCCTCGAACGGCGACTTCTGGGTCGGATAGCGGATCAGGCGGACGGAGCGGTCGGCGGGAATCTCGGCCAGAGCCTTGGCCCGGGCGATCGCCTCATGCAGGCCGCCCAGTTCGTCGACGAGCCCCAGCTCCCGCGCCTGGGCGCCGGTCCAGACCCGACCCCGAGCGATCTCGCGCACCCGCGCCTCCGGCAGGCGCCGGCCCGTGGCGACGCGGGCGATGAACTGGTCGTAGGTGCGGTCGATCGAGGCCGCGAAGGCCGCCCGGTCCTGCCCCTCGAAGCGGCCGGTCGGCGAGAAGGCGTCGGCGTACTCCCCGCCGACCGACAGGCCGCGCAGGTCCACGCCGAACCGCCCCAGCGCCTCGGTCAGCACGAACTTGCCGCCGAAGACCCCGATGGAGCCCGTGAGGGTCGAGGGCTGCGCCACGATCGCCGAGGCCTCGGAGCTGATCCAGTAGCCGCCGGACGCCGCATAGGTCCCCATGGAGACCACCACCGGCTTGCCCGCCGCCTTGGCCGCGCGCACCGCCGCCAGGATCTGTTCGGAAGCGTCCGGCGAACCGCCCGGCGAGGACACGCGGATGACGATGGCCTTCACCGCCCGGTTCTCGATCGCCTCATAGATCGCCGCCGCCGTGTCGTCGGAATAGATGGTCGAGCCGGAGCCGAAACCGCCGCCGGCGTCGCGGCCGGTGACGATCGCGCCCTCGGCGTTGACGATGGCGATCGCGTCCGAGCCCGAGCCCGGCTGCAGGCCGTGGTTCGAGACATAGTCGGCGACACTGACCAGCTGGGCGTTGCGTCCGGCCCGGCGCTTGGCCTCGGCCTCGGCCTCCTCGACCTGCCCGATCTTGTCGACGAGCTTCAGCGCCATCGCCTGTTCGGCCGAGTGCGGGCCGCTCTCGATCGCCTGACGCATCGCGGCGGGGGTCTGGCGGCGGTCGGCGGCGGCGTTGGCCAGCGCGCTGTCGTAGATCGAGCGCATCCAGCTCAGCATCGCCTCGCGGTGGGCCGGGGTGAAATCGCTCTCGGTGAAGGTGTTGACGGCGTTCTTGTACTCGTAGCGCTGCTCGAAGTCGGCGGTCACGCCGTAACGGCCGAAGGCGTCGCCCAGGAAGACCTCGTCGGCGGCGAAGCCGGTCGCCTGAAAGCTGGAGGTGTTCTGCATCCACAGCTCCGACGCGGAGGCCCCGACCATGTAGCTGGACATCACCGCTCCGACCGGCAGGAAGCCCTGGCTGTGGGCGATCACGGGCTTGCCCGAGGCGCGGAAGCGGCGCACCGCCTGGCGCACCTCGTCGGCCGCCGCCGGCGTCATGCCCATCTCCGGCAGGCGGATCAGCACGGCCTTGACGTTGCGATCGTCGCCGGCGCGGTCCAGCGCGTCGACCACCTCGATCACCGACAGTTCGGCGCCGCCGAAGGCCGCGAAGGGGTTGGTCGGCGGCTGGTCGGTCAGACCCTCGCGCAGATCCAGCTCCAGCACCGTGTTCGGGGAGGTAGCGGGAGCGGACGACCCCGCCGCCGCCAGCGCGATCAAGGCGATCGGCGTGACGATCACGAACAGCACCAGCCCGGCGAAGACCCCGGCCAGCGTGAGGAAGAACTGCTTCATGACGGCTCGCCGTTCCTTCAGAGCGTGGCCGTGGCGGCCGCCTCGACCATAGACCGCGAGCCGCCGCCGTCAAATGAAGGGCGTGTAACGCGACCGCCCGTCGCGGCCGGTCCGCGCCGCGGCGCCCGCGATTGATGCGACCGGCCGAAATCCCTATATGCGGCGCCTGCGAAGCGGAGGGCGCCTCCGCGCCGATCGGAACCGGAGGCCGCGTATGCTGGTCACCCTGATGAAGTCCAAGCTGCACCGGGCGGTCGTGACCCAGGCCGACCTTGATTACGAAGGCTCGATCGCCATCGACCGAGACCTGCTGGACGCCGCCGACATCCTGCCGCACGAGCAGGTGGACGTGCTGAACATCACCACCGGCGCCCGCTTCACCACCTATGCGATCGAGGCCCCGCGCGGCAGCCGCGTCATCGGGGTCAACGGCGCGGCCGCCCGTCTGGTGCAGAAGAACGACCGCGTCATCATCGTCACCTACGGCCAGCTGCCCCAGGCGGAGGCGCGCAACTACGCCCCCACCGTGGTGCTGCTCGACGACCGCAACGACATCAAGCGCGCGGCCTGACCGTCACCGTCCGATCTCGTACACGCCGTTGACGTCGATCCGGACGGTCAGCTCGCCGCCCGCGACCGGCGTGGAGACGTCCATGGCTTCGGCGCGCGCGGCCATCCGGTACATCGGCATGGGCGGCGGCGGCGCATAGCCGCCGGCTTCGGTCAGGCTCTTGATCGGGCCAAGCGGGACGCCCAGCGCCTGGGCGTAGAGCTCGGCCTTGGCCCGCAGAGCCTGCACCGCCAGACGGCGGGCCTGGTTCTCGGCGGCGCTGGGATCCTGCAGCCCGAAGCTGATGCCGTCGATCTGGTTGACGCCGGCGGCCACCACCGCGTCGGCCACCTGACCGGTGCGATCCAGCTCACGGACGTTCACCGTCACCCGGTTCGAGGCCTGATAGCCCCGCAGGCGCGGCGACTCGTTCTGGATGTAGTCGTACTGGGGCGACAGGTTCAGGCCGGTCGTCTGGATGTCCCGCTCGGCGACGCCCGCGCGGCGAAGGGCGGCGACGACCTCGGTCATGCGCTCGGCGTTCAGGCGCATCGCCTCGGCGGCCGTCTGGGCTTCGGTGACGACGCCGAACGTCAGCGTCGCCATGTCCGGCGCCGCCTTCACCTCCCCGAAGGCCGACAGGTTCAGCGACGGCGTCGGCTGGACGATCTGGATGGGCTGGACCTGCGCCACGGCGGGCGCGGCCGCGACGGCGGCGAGCATGGACGCGCCGAGGGCGGCGACGAGGGCGGAACGGGTCATTGAGGATCTCCTGACAGAGGCGGACCGGCCATGGCGCCGGTCGATGGCCGAACCTTGGCCTTTCCCGGCTGAATGAACGCGGACGACCCGCCTGCAGGTTCCGTTCATCGACATGAGACGTCCGTCATCTCGCGCCGCTTTTCCGCCGCGCCCGACCCTGCTAGAGCCTGGTCGCCAGAGGCGGGATCGCTTCGCGATTTCGCCGATGGCGTGAATCAGGCTCTCGCTTGAAGCTGAACCGAAATCTGAGATGGACGGCGTCCATCTCGGCCGATTTCGGTCAAGCCAGCGCCTCGCGTCCGCGCGGGCCCGTAGCTCAATGGTTAGAGCCGACCGCTCATAACGGTCTGGTTGGGGGTTCGAGTCCCTCCGGGCCTACGCCGCGACCTCGCCCCGCTTCACCGCGCCGTACCAGGCCCAGAGCAGGTGCGCGGCGACGCCCCGGTGCGGCCGCCAGGCCTCGGCCCGCAGATAGGCCGCCTTCTCGTTGGGCCGGACCTCCAGATCGTCGGCCCAGCGCATCGCCTCCTGCAGGGCCACGTCGCCGCCGGGGAAGACGTCGGTGCGCCCCTCGCAGAACATCAGATAGGTCTCCGCCGTCCAGCGCCCGACGCCCTTGATGGCGGTGAGCGCCAGGGCCGCCTCGTCGTCGCTCAAGGCGTTCAGACCGTTCAGGTCGATCCGGCCATCCACATGCGCCAGGGCGATCTCGCGGCCGTAGCGCGCCTTTTGTCCCGACAGGCCGAAGGTCCGGAGCGTCTCCGGCTCGTGCGCCAGGAGCCGCTCCGGCGTGACTTCGCCCAGCCCCTCGCACACGCGGCGCCAGATGGAGGCGGCGGCCGCGACGGAGACCTGCTGCTCCACGATCATGCGGAACAGCCCCTCGAAGCCGCCGGGTCTGAGCCGCCACTCGAAGGGCGGGAGGACCGAATGCGCCCGGGCCAGCGCCGGGTCGGCCGCGGCCAGGGCCTCTCGGGCGGCGTGCAGGGTCTCGGGCGTGGGGGCGGTCGGCATGGCGTCAGTATGCGCGGCGGGGGAGGATGGGGAAGCGGTGTCGTCATGGGAGTCCGAATCTCGCCACCTGCAATCCTCCGTCGTCCCCGCTAGAAGCGAGGCGATGTTCGTCACCCGCTTCGCGCCGTCCCCCACCGGGGCTCTGCACAAGGGCCACGCCTATTCGGCGATGCTGGCGCATGACGCGGCGCGCGCGGCCGGCGGGCGCTTCCTGCTTCGGATCGAGGACACCGACTTCACCCGCTGCCGGCCCGAGCACGAGGCGGCGATCCTGGACGAACTGGCCTGGCTCGGCCTGAGCTGGGATGGGCCGGTGCGGCGTCAGTCCGAGCACCGCGCCGACTATGACGCGGCGCTTCATCGGCTGCGCGAAATGGGCGTGCTCTACCGCTGCTTCCGCACGCGGAAGGAGCTGATGGCGCTGGCGGGCGTGGCGCCCCACGCCGATGATCCGAAGGACGCCCAGGCCTTCGCCGGGGGGCCGATCGATCCCGCCGAGGAGGCCGACCTTGTGGCTCAGGGGCGGCCCTTCGCCTGGCGGCTGTCGCTGGCCGAGGCGAAGGCCCGGCTGGGCGGCTTCGACGATCTGACCTGGGTCGAGGAGGGCGAGAACGCGGGAGTCCACGCCGCCCGGCCCGAGGCGCTCGGCGACATGGTGCTGGGCCGCAAGGACATCGGCGCGGGCTATGTCATCGCCTCGGTCGTCGACGACGCGGCGCAGGGGGTCAGCCATGTCATTCGGGGCGTGGACCTGGTCGAGACCACCTCGGTCCAGCGCGTGCTGCAGGCCCTGCTCGACCTGCCGACGCCGACCTATCGCCACCATCGCCTGCTGCTGGCCCCCGACGGCAAGCGGCTCTCCAAGCGGGACAAGGCGGAAAGCCTGGCGTCGCTGCGGGCCTCGGGCGTCTCGCCGGGCGACCTGCGCCGGGAGTTCTTCGGCTAGACCGAAATCGGTTCAGTTGGACGCAGTCCAACTGGGCTCAGATTTCGGTCCAGTTCCAGTGAGAGCCTGATTCACGCCTCAAGCGGAATCGCGAAGCGATTCCACTTAAGCCGATCAGGCTCTAGCGCTTGCCCTTGGGCGCCCCGGTGCGCACGCGACCCGAGCGCGAGACCTGACGCGCCCCGCCGCGGGCCCGCTTGCCCAGCACCGCCGAGGTCCCGGCCTTCTTAGACGCGCTGGCCTTCAGCCCGCCCAGCGGCTTGACCCGCACCTTGGGCGCCGGCTTGGCGGCCTCGGCCTTCTCCTTCAGCGCCTTGCCGGGAAGCCCGGGCGCCCTGGCCTCGGCCGGGGCCTTGGCCTTCTTCGCCGTCGGATAGACGGGCCGCGCCGCGCGGGCGCGGACCAGACCGGCCTTCTCCCCGCCCTCGGCGTACGGGTTCGCCCCCGCCTTGACCGTCAGGCGGATCGGCGTGCCCCACAGGTCGAAACTCTCGCGAATTCCATTGACCAGGTAGCGCTTGTAGTGGTCCGGCATGGCCGAAGCTCGACTTGCGAACATGACGAAGGTGGGGGGCCGCGCCTTGGTCTGGGCGACGTACTTCGGCTTCACCCGCTTGCCGTCGACGGCGGGGGGCGGATGCCGCTGCACCGCCAGCGCCAGCCAGTCGTTCAGGTCGCGGGTCTTCACCTTCGCGGACCAGGTCTCGTAGGCCTGAAGCACCGCCGGCATCAGCCGCTCCACGCCGCGCCCGTTGAAGGCCGACAGGGCCACGAAGGGAGACCCCTTCAGCTGCGGAAGCTGGCGCTCGGCGGTCGACTTCAGCTCGGCCATACGGGCCTGGGGCTCGTCCTCCAGATCCCACTTGGCGATGACGTAGACCAGCGCCCGTCCCTCGCGCTCGACGAGATCGGCCAGCTGCAGGTCCTGGGTGTCGAAGGCGTTGTCCCGGTCCATGACCAGGATCACCACCTCGGCGAAGGTGATCGCCCGGATGGTGTCGGCGACCGACAGCTTCTCGAGCTTCTCCTGAACCCGCGCCTTGCGCCTCAGCCCGGCGGTGTCCACCAGCCGGATCGGCCGGCCCTCATAGGTCCAGTCCACCGAGATGGAGTCGCGCGTGATCCCGGCTTCCGGCCCAGTCAGCAGCCGGTCCTCGCCGAGCAGGCGGTTGACCAGCGTCGACTTGCCCGCGTTCGGCCGACCGATGACCGCGATACGGACAGGCTTTTCGCCCTCCTCGGCCGCCTCGGCCTCAAGGTCGCCGGCGGCGGCGGCCACGGCGGCGTAGAGGTCGGCCATGCCCTCGCCGTGCTCGGCGGAGATGGCGACCGGCTCGCCGAAGCCCAGGCCGTGGGCCTCGCCCACGCCGCCGCCGGACTCGCGGCTCTCGGACTTGTTGGCGAGCAGGATGACCGGCTTCTCGATCTTCCTCAGGCGGTCCGCGAAGATGCGGTCGAGCGGCGTCACCCCCTCGCGGGCGTCCACCATGAACAGGATCAGGTCCGCGTCCTCGATCGCCGCCTCGGTCTGGGCGCGCATGCGCGCCTCCAGGCTCTCGTCGGTGACGTCCTCATATCCGGCGGTGTCGATGAGCGTCAGCGGCAGATCGCCGATCGCGCCCTCGGCGTAGCGCCGGTCCCGCGTCACCCCCGGCCGATCGTCGACCAGCGCCAGGCGCTTGCCCACCAGCCGGTTGAACAGGGTCGACTTGCCCACGTTGGGGCGGCCGACGATGGCGACCTTGACGGCCATGTCAGCCCACCCTGTCCGTCAGCGGATGCTGACCAGCTGGCCCGCGTCGGTCACGACATACAGACGGCCGTTGTAGGCGATGGGCGAGACGAACACCGGCGCGCCGACGCGCAGGCTCGCGGTCTGCTCGCCCGTCTTCGGATCCAGCGCGATGACATCGCCGTCCGAGTTGGCCAGGATCAGCCGGTTGGACGCGAGGATCGGGCCCGTCCAGTCCGGTCGGACCACCCGGTCGCCGATGCCCAGGAACCCGCCCTCGTTGCGCGCGCGGCCCTCGTTGAGGTCGCGGGTCCAGTAGACCTGCCCGGATTCGCGGTTGATGACGGTGAGCTCGCCCGCCTTGGACACCACATAGACGACGTCCCCGACCGGCAGCGGCGCGTTCACCCCGGCGATCGGCAGCTCCCACCGGCGCGCGCCGGTCCGCTGGTCCATGGCGGCGATGACGCCCGAATGGCTGATGGCGTAGACGGAGCCGCGGCTGATCACGGGCCGGCCGGCGATGTCGCGGATCTCCGACAGGGCGCTGGTGCGGCTGGTGCGCGACAGCACCTCCTGCCAGACCGGCTGGCCGTTGTTGGCCCGCAGGGCGACGACTTCGCCCGACGAGAACGGGGCCACGACCGTGTCGGCCGAGACCGCCGGACTCGAGGCCCGCATGATGCGCGCGGGCTCGGGGATGCCGCGATAGGTCCAGACCTGCTGGCCGGTGGCGGCGTCCAGGGCGAACATCAGGTTGTCGACGTCGATGGCGTAGACGCGCCCGCCCGACACGGTCGGCGCGCTGTGGATCGGGACATCGACACGGGTCGCCCAGACCTGGGCGCCGGTCGTGGCGTCCAGCGCCGTGATGACCCGGTGGCCCGAGGTGACGAAGACCCGGCCGTTGACGACGGCCAGCCCGCCGCCGAAGCCGCCGTCCTCGCGTCCCTCGGGACGGATGTCGGCGCTCCAGACCGTGCGACCGCTCTCGTCGGTGGCCCGGACGGTGCGGTCGGCGTCGAGGGTGTAGATGCGTCCGCCGTCGGCCACCGGCGGCGCCGTCAGCTGGCGCGGCCGCGAGGATCCCGCGCCGATGTCCGCGCGCCAGGCGATCTGGAAGTCCGGCGCGCCGATGACGTGCTCGACGTTGTTCTCGGCGTTCCGGCCGGCCTGGTTCCAGCTCGTGGCGGCGACCGGCCCCGGCAGGAAGAAGTCACGTCCGGCCAGCGCGGCCGAGGGGGCGAGCTGCTGATCGAAGGCCAGCACCGAAATCCGCTCGCCCTCGGAGGCGGTGGCGGTCGGCTCGTCGCCGCCGCCCAATCCGAACGGCAGCGCGCGACGCACGGTGCCGCACGCGGCCACGCTCATCGCCACGCCCGCGATCAGGGCGATCTTCCACGCGCGGGCGCTGCTCATTCGGCGGGTTCCTGGATCTGGGCCGGCGCCTCGATCGGCGCGGCGGCTTCGGGCGCGGTCGGGGCCTGGACCGGCGCCTCGGCGGCTTCCCGGGCGGCCGCGGCGATGGCGGGGATGGCCGAGGCCGTTCCGGAATCGATGGCCTGGATCGCGGCCTGGGCGCGCTGCCGCACGCCCTCCGGCACGTCCTGACCGAGCGACAGCTGCACGAACAGCTCGCGCGCGGCCTGCATCTGGTTGTTCTGGATCCGCGCCATACCCAGGGCCTCCTGGGCGAAGGCGGCGTAGGGGCGGCCGTCCTCGGCGAGCGGCTCCAAGCGATCGGTCAGCGCGTCCAGCGGCGCGGTGTCGAGCAGCAGCAGCGCCGCCTTCAGCCGCGACAGGTCCTTGAGCACGGGGTCGCGAGTGCTGTCGGCGGCCTCGTCCAGCAGAGCCACCGCGTCCTCGATCCGGTCCGACTGCAGGGCGATCGCCGCGCGCTGGTTCAGGGCCAGGACCTTGTAGGCTCCACCGCGCTCGGCGGCGTCGTTGAAGGCGCTTTCCGCCGCCGCGAGGTCGCCGCGCTGCAGCGCTTCAACCCCGCCGTTGTAGGCGAGGGAGGCCGCTTCGGCCTGCCGGGTGCGCCAGCTGTCCCAGGCCCAGTAGCCCAGGGCGGCGGCCAGGCAGACCGCCAGGACCACGCCGGCCACCGGCAGCCAGCGGCGCGCGATCTTGCGCCACTGTTCGGAGCGAAGCTCCTCCTCGACCTCTTCGAAGACGTCAGTCACGGATGTCGTCGCCCCAAAAACCGCATTCAGCCTGAAAGTCGCGCGACCCTAGAGGGTCGCCCGTGCGCCCGCAACGCGGCCGTGGCCGTCGCCTAGCGGATCAGGCCGTCTTTTTCGAGAAGTAGGTCTCGACTTCGGCAGGAAAACGGCGCGCCCGGACATCGGCGGCGTAGCCGGCGACCGCGCGGTCGATCTCTCCCTTCAGATCGCCGTAGCGGCGGACGAACTTGGGCGTCCAGTCGAACAGCCCCAGCATGTCGTGCGTGACCAGGATCTGCCCGTCGCAGGCGGCCGAGGCGCCGATGCCGACGGTCGGGACGTCCAGCGCCTCGGTGATCTCCCGCGCCAGTCCCTCGGCCACGCCCTCGACCACGATGGAGAAGGCGCCGGCGTCGGCGGTGGCCTCCGCCTCGGCCAGCACGCGCAGCCGCTCCTCGTCGGTCCGGCCCTTGGCCTTGAAGGCGCCGTCGGTGAGCACGGCTTGCGGCCGCAGACCGACGTGGCCCATCACCGGAATGCCTCGCTGCACCAGATAGGCGATGGTTTCCGGCACGGTGGGGCCGCTCTCCAGCTTCACGGCCTGGGCGCCGGTCTCCTTCATCACGCGGGCGCAGTTCTCGTAGGCGATCTCCTTGCCCCCCTCGTAGGAGCCGAAGGGCATGTCGACCACGACCATGGCCCGCCGGGCGCCGCGCATCACCGCCTGCCCGTGCAGGATCATCATCTCCAGCGTCACGCCAACCGTATTGGGCAGGCCGTGGACCACCATGCCGACGCTGTCGCCGACCAGCAGCAGGTCGCAGTGCGCGTCCAGGATCTCCGCCGTCGGGGCGTCATAGGCGGTCAGGCAGACGATCGCCTCGCCCTGGCCGCGGCTGGACTTGCGCGCGCGAATGTCCGGCGCGGCGAGGCGGCGGACGGCGTCCTGTTTCTGGCTGGACATGAGGGCCTCCCTGTTCGGGATCTAGATAGGCCCCGACCGGCTTCGGCGACAGCCCCGGCGCGACCGGTCGCCGGTCAGACGTCCTGCGCCAGACGCATCGCCGCCGCCGCCGTCAGGGCGATGATCAGCCCCGCGCCGATCCAGAACACCGACATTCCGGCCACGCCGCCCGTCAGCAGATCGCCGAGACCGTACTGAGCCAGCACCTGCGTCGCGTCCGTCTGGACCTGGGCCGTCGCCGCCGACAGACCCATCTCCGGCCGGGGCGTGTTCGCGAGGTTCAGCTGGATATCCGCCAGTTCGCGCACGGCGACCAGGCCCCCGAGGGCGCCGGCGATCGACAGCACCCAGGTCCGCACCCGCCCGCCTCGCGCCAGGCGGGCCTGCATCTCCGCGTGGAAGATGTCGGCGTCGGGCAGAGGCGGCGTCCGGCCGAACAGCCGTTCGATCTCGGGATCGAAATCGTCAGCGGACATGACGAGCGTCCTCCCGTTGCGGCTGAAGCCGCGCGCGGAGCCTATCCAGACCACGTTTGACATGAGACTTCACCGTTCCAAGCGGCAAATTCAGGGCGGTCGCGATCTCGGCGTGGGTGAGGCCCGCGCCGTGGCAGAGGGAGACGCACAGCCTCTCCGCCTCGGGGAGCGCCTTCAGCGCCTCGTCCAGGTCCATGCGCCCGTTCTGATCGACGATGGCGACGTCCTGGTCCGGCTCGGTCTCCAGCTCCGCCACATAGCGCGCGTTCTGGCGTACCCGCTTCAGGTACAGGCGCGCCGCGATGCGCTTGACCCAGCCGACGAAGGCCCCCTCCCCGCGAAACTCGGCGCAGCGCTCGAACGCCTGGATGAAGGCGTCCTGGGCCACGTCGTCGGCGAGCGAGGCTTGGGCTCCCATGCGGCGCAGGGTGACCCGCACCGCCGAGCCGTGCCGGCGCACCAGCTCCCCGAAGGCCGCGCGCCCTCCGCTCGCCGCCAGGGCGACGAGCTCGAGGTCGTGCATGTGCGTCAAGGCCTTGGCCATGACCGCGCTCCCCCTTCCCCGGACCTCAGTCCCTGTTCGGGTTGAAGAAGCTCAGCACGATGAACGCCAGGCCGATCATGCCCGGGATCGCCGCGACGCCCAGCATCGGATAGACCGCGTCGCCCTCGCGGGTGCCGATGGCGTAGCCCAGCAGCGCCACGCCGATGGCCGCCGACAGGATCAAAACCCCGCGCCTCAGGTCCTTCGACCGCGACGGCAGGTTCTTGACGATGTCCTTGCTCAGCGCCTCGATCACCTCGGCCGGCAGAGGCTGGCCCTTTTCCAGCGCGACCCGCACCGTCTGCTGAATCTCGCGCCGCTCCCGGCTCTTGAGCCAGCTCGGCCCCACGACGATGGCGACCAGCGACCCGAACACCGCGAAGATCGCGAAAACCGGAATGAAATCCTCCATGCCCCGACTCCTTCAACCTCGTGACGCCAGCGTCGCGCCGGCGCTTCATGACCACAAGAGGCCGTGAGGCGGTCTTGTGGATGCGGCGGGCGGATGAAACTTTGGCAATGTGGAATCGAGGCCCTCCCCCATGCTGAACCGTCGCTCCATCCTCTCCGCCGCCGGCGCGCTCGCCTTCGCCTCGCCCACCCGGGCCCGGAGCGGGGCGACGCTGAAGGTCGCCACCTTCAACATCTGGCACGACCGGGGGGACTGGAGCCTGCGTGGGCCGATGGTGGCCGAGACGCTCCGTCGGATCGACGCCGACGTGATCGGCCTGCAGGAGGTGCTGGAGGACGCGGCCACCGGCCTGCCCAATCAGGCCCGGACCCTCGCCCAGGCGCTCGGGGGCTATGACGTCCGCTTCAGCTCGACCGACGCGGCGGACGCCCCGCGCCGCTATGGCAACGCGATCCTCAGCCGCCGGCCCGTCCTCGCGTCTGACACCGTCGCGCTGGAGCCGCTGGACGACTTCCGCACGGCGGTGCGGACGATGATCGACGTGGACGGACGGCCGGTGGAGGTGGTCAACACCCACCTGCACCATACGGGCGAGGGCGCCGCCATCCGGGCGCGCCAGACCCGGCACCTGCTGGAATGGCTGGGGGAGCCGACAGGGCCCCGCGTGATCATGGGCGACTTCAACGCGACGCTGGACGACGCCGGCCTGGAGCCCCTGACCTCGCGCCTCGTCAGCGCCCTGCCCGCCGGGGCGGCCCCGACCACCCTCAACCCCGCCGACGGGCACGCGCCTCGCGTGATCGACCACATCTTCGTCGGGCCGGGCGCCCGCGTCCTGTCCGCGGCCGTCTCCGGCGACGCGGGCTTCTCGCCGAGACTGCCGTCAGACCACTTCGCGGTCTTCGCCGAAATCCAGCTGCAAGTCTAACCCACGGTTCATGAAAGAGATTTAAGGCCGGACCCGGCATCCGGCCGGCCGGTTCGCCGCCTCTACTCCGCGTAACCGGGGCATAGCCCCAGCACGGAGAGACCGCCATGATGATCATCGCCCTGGCCGCGCTTGCGCTGACCCAGAACCCCAACGAACTGCGCATCCCCACCGACGGCCTCGACCTCCATGCGGACCGTGCCGCGGAACTCTCCCGTCGGGTGGACGTCGCGGTGGATCGGCACTGTCGCGCGCACGCCGAGATCCTGACGCCGACCCACATGGGCGACTTGCGTTTCTGTCGTGACGGCCTGCGCCGCCAGGTCATCGCGCAGCTCCCCCCGGAGCCCCGTCAGGAGGTGTGGCGCGCGGGCCGCCAGGCTAGGGTCTCGGCGGGCGTTCAGGCGGCGGCGGGACGTCCCTGACGCCCTCCGTCTTGCCAGCGAAGGCGTCCTGTGACCGCATGGGCGCTTCCGAACCGGAGGCGCCCATGACCCACATCACCTATCGCGTCGTCGAGCATGACGGCGGCTGGGCCTACCGGCTCGGCGACACCTATTCGGAGACCTTCCGGACTCGCGAGGCCGCGCGCGCCGCCGCGGTCGCCGCATCCCGCGAGCAGCGCGTGCCCGACCAGACCGCGATGATCGAATACGAGGACGCGTCCGGCCAGTGGATCGTCGAACGCGCCGACGGTCACGACCGTCCCGAAGCCGACGTCGAGGGCTGAGATCGGGCGTTCTGTAGCCCGCGCGATTGGATTTGCGTCTTAGGGACGGCTGGCGGGGCCGAGCACGATCGGCTGGGCGTCCTCGGCCGCCTCGCCGCGCTTGACGCCCCACAGCAGGATCACCGGCGCGGCGACATAGACCGACGAATAGGTGCCGACCACGATCCCGAACATCAGGGCGATCGAGAAGCCGAACAGGGCCGGTCCGCCGAGGAACGCCAGGGCGGCGAGCACCATCACCGCCGTCATGCCGGTGATGATCGTGCGCGACAGGGTCTCGTTCACCGACAGGTCGATGATGTCGCCCAGCGGCATGGTCTTGTACTTGCGCAGGTTCTCGCGCAGCCGGTCGAACACCACGACGGTGTCGTTCATCGAATAGCCGATGACCGTCAGGATCGCGGCCACGCTGTTCAGGCTGAACTCGAGCCGCATCAGCACCATCAGGCCGAACACCAGGATGACGTCGTGCAGCAGGCCGACGACCGCCCCCAGGCCGAACTGCCACGGGAAGCGGAAGGCGATGTAGAGGAACATCAGCACCACCGCGACGCCCAGCGCCAGAACGCCCGAGGTCAGCAGTTCGCTGGAGACCTTCGAGCCCACCACGCTGACACCCGAGTACCGCGCGTCAGGCACCGCCTCGCTGATCGCCGCCTGCACGCGATTGACGGTGTCGGCCTGGGCCGTGCTCTCGGGGATCTGGAAGCGCACGATGGCGCTGGCGTCGTTGTCGATGCCCTGGACCTGCACGTCGCCGAGGCCGAGGTCGTCGACGGCGCCGCGCACGGCGGCGAGGTCCAGCGTCCGGCCTTCAGGCCGGGTCATCTCCATCGCCGCGCCGCCCCGGAAGTCGATGCCCAGGTTCAGGCCGGGATAGAAGACGCCGAAGATCGACGCGGCGCACAGCAGGGCCGACACGACGCCGAACAGGCGCGAGAACCGCACGAACCGCAGGTTGGTCTTGACCGGCAGGGTCTTGATGAGGGGCCACCAGCGCATCGCCATCACTCCGCGATCGGCAGTTTCTTGGGCTTGGTCGCCCGGAGCCAGTAGGCCAGCAGCACCTGGGCCACCAGCACGGCCGAGAACATCGAGGTGAACACGCCGATGGTCAGGGTCCAGGCGAAGCCGCGCACCGGCCCGGCCCCGAACACGAACATGATCAGCGCGGCCACCAGGGTCGTCAGGTTGGCGTCGATGATCGTGCCCATGGCGCGGTTGAAGCCCGCGTCCATGCTGGCGATGACCGACCGGCCCGCCCGCGCCTCGTCGCGCATCCGCTCATAGATCAGCACATTGGCGTCCACGGCCACGGCGAAGGTCAGGATCAGACCGGCGATGCCGGGCAGCGTCAGCGTCGCCTGGGTCAGCGACATGGCCGCGATGATCAGCAAGCCGTTCAGCAGCAGGCCCAGCACCGAGACGCCGCCGAACAGCCAGCCGTAGGACAGGATCATGAAGGCGACGATGATGACGAAGCCGACCGCCACCGAGATCGCGCCGGCGGCCACGGCGTCGGCGCCCAGCTCGGCGGTCACGACCCGGCGCTCCTCGACCGTCAGCGGGGCCGGAAGGGCCCCGCCGTTCAGCAGGTTCACCATCTCGGACGCCTCGGCGATCGAGAACTGGCCCTCGATGATGCCCGAGCCGTTGGGGATCGGGCTGTTGATGCGCGGCGCCGAGATCACGGTGCCGTCCAAGATGATGGCGAACAGCTTGCCGCGGTTCTCGGGCCGGGTGGCTTCGGCGAAGCGCCGGGCGCCCTGGCCGTCGAAACGGAAGCCGATCGCGGGCCGACCGTTCTGATCCTGATCGACGTTTGCGCGGGTCAGGTTCTCGCCCGAGACGAGCACCCGGGTTTTGACCAGATAGGGCGTGTTGAACTCGTCGTAGAGCAGCTCGGAGCCCGGCGGCACGCGCCCGGCGACGGCCTCCTCCACGGAGTTCTCGTCATCCACCATCTGGAAGGTCAGCTGCGCGGTCTGACCGATGACACGTTCCAGCTGTTCCGGATCGCTCTCCCCCGGGGCCTGGACGACGATGCGGTTCGCGCCCTGGCGGGTGATCGAAGGTTCGCGCGTGCCCAGGGAGTCGATCCGGCGGCGCACCACCTCGATGGACTGCTCGACCGCGTTCGGTCCCATCTGGTCCAGCGCCTGCTGGGTGAAGACGACGCGCACGCCGTCCTGTCCGACGCGGGTGATCGACCGCTCCGCCGCCGCGCCGACGACGCCGGGCTGGGCCCCGAGCGCGCGCAGCGCCTCGAAGGCCGCGTCCTGGCTGCCCGGCGCGACGCGGGCCACGGCGCCCGCCGGCTCGCGCTCGATCCGGGCCACGGGCACGCCGGCCTCGTTCAGGGACACGCGAACGTCTTCGACGAGGTTGTCCAGCCGTGCCTGCCGCATCTCGTCGACGTCGACCTCGAGCAGCAGATAGGAGCCGCCCTGAAGGTCCAGACCCAGGTTCAACGCGTTCTTGGGCACGAAGCTGGGCAACGCCTCGCGCTGGGCGGGCGACAGCAGGTTCGGATAGGCGAACAGCGCGCCCAGGATCACCGAAAGGACGACGACGACGACCTTCCAGCGTGACAGCTGTACCATAACGAAACCCTGGGCCTTGTTCGCGCGACGTTACTTGCGGTCGTTGGCGGCGACGGCGGTGCGGTTGCGCACCTCGGCGATCATCGACTTGATCACGCTGACGTTCACGCCCTGGGCGATCTCCACCATCGCCTCGGCCTCCTCGACGCGGGTGACCTTGCCGACCATGCCGTTCGACAGCACCACCTGATCGCCGCGCTTCAGCGCCTTGATCATCTCCTGGTGCGCCTTGGCCCGCTTCTGCTGCGGACGGATCAGCAGGAAGTAGAACAGTACGAAGATCAGGATGAACGGCAGGAACTGCACGATCGCGGCGGTGAGGCCGCCGTCAGCGGTCGGGGTCATGGATCACTCCGGTCGGGCGCGCGCCCCCGCGCGCCGCTGAAAAAGAGGCGCGGAACCTAGGGCCGAGCGCGGGCGGATGCAATGCGGGGGCGCGCGAACGTCGCGCGCTACCTCGGCAGCACCGTCGTCGGATCGATCGCCACCGGATCGTCGCCGCGCATGCGCCGGGTCTCGAAGTGCATCGAGGGGCGGCCGTCGCCGGCCGTCTCGCCGACCGTGCCGATCTGCTGGCCCGCGCGCACCTGGTCGCCGTCGCGCACGGTCGCGGAGCCGAGGTGGCCGTAGACGGTGCGCCAGCCGTCCGCATGGACGATCAGGACCGTCAGGCCCTGCCCCACCAGATCGTCGCCGACATAGGCCACGCGACCGCCGGCGGCGGCCACCACCGGCGTGTCGAGCGGCGCGGCGATGTTGATGCCGTTGTTCCGCTCGCTGACCCCCACCGGGCCGAAGCGGCGCACGATCTCGCCCCGCACCGGCCAGGTGAAGACCGCATCGCCCGCGGGCGCCGGGGACGGCGTGGGAGCGGGCGACGCCGGCCGGGGCTGCGCGGGCGGCGGCGGCGGCGCGGGCGTGCCGGCGTTGGTCACCTCCACCCCCACCGGCGACGGGCCGGTCGCATAGGGGTCCACCCCGCCGTCGATCGCGCCGTCGGGCAGCCGCAGCGTGCGCCCGGCGCTGACGTCCCCGCGCGGACCGAGCGCGTTCAGATCGATCAGCGTCTGGACCGGCACCCGGAACCGGCGCGCCACGCCCGAGACGGTGTCGCCCGCCTGCAGCTGGTAGACGAGGCCCAGGCCCGTCGCGCCGGTGGCGGGCGCGGGGTTGGCCGGCGGCAGGGCGGAGCCCCCGGCGGCCGGCGGCAGGGCCCCGCCTTCGACCGCGGGGACCGGCGCGGCCGTCCCCAGGGTGTCCGCCGGCGGGGTGTAGACATAGGGGCTGGTTGCGGGCGCGGGCGCGGCCGCCGGCGGATAGGCGCCGCCGGGGGGCACGGGCCGGATCGGATAGCGAGGCGCGTCCGGGTAGGTCGAGCACGCCGCCGCCGTCATTCCCAAGGCCGCCAGCGCCGTCGTCCTGAGCCAGCCGTCGCGGGTCATGCCGCCCCTCCTGAGATCATCGCGCGAATCGTTCGCCCCACCCTATCGTTTCAGCCAACGCGGTAAACGGCGCGAAAGTTGGGCGAGAGCGGTCTGTGATCTCCTCCCCCGCACGGCGGGGGGAGAGGGACCGCCGCAGGCGGTGGAGGGGGCGAGGTCAAGCGCCGACGCTCCCGGTCGCCCCCTCCACCACTTAGTGGTCCCCCTCCCCCTCGGCGAGGGGGAGGAGACGCCGGCCCGTCATCACGGCTCCTTCGCCGTGCCCTCCACCAGCGGGACGAAGCGCACCTCGCTCAGGCTCTCGCGGCGGAAACTGCCGTCGCTCTGGCCGACGTAGCGGTTCAGCATCTGCACCGAGGTGCGTCCCACGGGGCAGACCAGCACGCCGTTCGGCTTCAGCTGCTTCAGAAGTTCGGTCGGCTCGTGCGGGCTGGCGGCGGTGACCATGATCCGGTCGAAGGGCGCCTGTTCCGGCCATCCCAGGCCCCCGTCGCCGTGCCGGGTGATGACGTTGTCGATCTCCAGCGTCCGCAGCTTCGCCTCCGCCTCGACCAGCAGGCTCCTGTAACGCTCGACGGAATAGACGTAGCGCGCCAGCCGGCTCAGCACCGCGCACTGGTAGCCCGAGCCGGTGCCGATCTCGAGCACCCGGTGGCGCGGCTGGACATCCAGCGCCTGGGTCATCAGCCCGACGATGTAGGGCTGGCTGATCGTCTGGGCGCAGTCGATGGGCAGGGCCTGGTCTTCCCAGGCCTGGTCGAGGAACTTCTCGTGCACGAAGACCGCGCGGTCGATCGACTCCATCGCCGCCAGCACGCGCGGGTCGGTCACCCCCCGCTGGCGCAGCGACAGGATCAGACGCCCGGCCCGGTCGTTGTTGAGGTTCACGCCACCGCCTTCGGCGGGGCGCCGCCCAGAACGCCCTTCAGATCGTGGATCGAGGGCATGTGCGTCAGGTCGATGTGCAGCGGCGTCACCGAGATGCGGCCCTCGTCCATGGCGCGCAGGTCGGTGCCCTCCGGATGCTCCTGCTTGGCCCCCCGGAAACTCATCCAGTAGTAGTCGCGGCCGCGCAGGTCGGTGCGCTTGATGGCGTGCATCTCGCCCAGGTCGCGGAAGCCCTGGCGCGTCACCTCGACCTCGGTCACCGCCTCCGGCGCACAGGCCGGGAAGTTCAGGTTCATCACCACCCCCTCGGCCCATGTCTGGTCCAGCAGGCGGCGGATGATGGCCGGGGCATAGGCCTCGGCGGTCTCGAAGTGGGCGACCACCTCGTCGTGGAACCGCTCCAGGCTCTGGCTCAGCGCGATCGAGCGGATGCCGAAGGCCATGCCCTGCAGCGCGCCCGCCACCGTGCCGGAATAGCTGACGTCCTCGCCGACGTTGTGGCCCCGATTCACGCCGGACAGCACCAGATCGGGCGGCGACGGCATCAGGTCGTTGACCGCCAGCACCACGCAGTCCGTCGGCGTGCCGGTGACCGAGAACCGCGTCTCGCCAAGCCGGTTCACCCGCAACGGCTCGGTCAGGGTGATCCCCCGCCCCTTGCCCGACTGCTCCACCGCGGGCGCACAGGTCCAGACGTCGTCCGACAGGGTCCGCGCGATCCGCTCCAGCGCCGCCAGCCCCTCGGCCTCGATCCCGTCGTCGTTGGTCAGGAGGATGCGCATCAGGATTGCCCTCTCCCCTTGTGGGAGAGGGGGCGGGGGTGAGGGGTCGCACGTCGGCGGCGACACCCCTCATCCGACCCGCTGCGCGGGCCACCTTCTCCCACAAGGGGAGAAGGGACGATGTCACCCGCCCACATGGCTGATTCCCCCCATATAGTGCTTCAGGGCCTCCGGCACCGCGATCCGTCCGCCCTCGTCCTGATAGGTCTCCATGACCGCCACCAGGGTCCGCCCGACCGCCAGGCCGGAGCCGTTCAGGGTGTGGACGAACTCGGTCTTCTTCTCGCCGGCGCGCTTGAAGCGGGCGTCCATGCGCCGGGCCTGGAAGTCCCCGCAGTTGGAGCAGGAGCTGATCTCCCGATACGTCCCCTGCGACGGCAGCCAGACCTCCAGGTCATAGGTCTTCCGCGCCGAAAAGCCCATGTCGCCCTTGCACAGCAGCATGCGCCGGAACGGCAGCTCCAGCGCCTTCAACACGGCCTCGGCGCACTCGGTCATGCGCTCGTGCTCGGCCTCGGAGTCCTCGGGCCGGGTGATGGAGACCAGCTCGACCTTCGAGAACTGGTGCTGGCGGATCAGCCCGCGGGTGTCGCGCCCGGCCGACCCGGCCTCGGCCCGGAAGCAGGGCGTCAGCGCCGTCAGCCGCATCGGCTGGGCCAGCTCGTCCTCCGACAGGATCTGCTCGCGCACGAGGTTGGTCAGGGAGACTTCGGCGGTGGGGATGAGGTAGCGGCGATCGGCTGAGTAGCGTGCAACCGCGATCTCAAACTCAAGTTCACTGGGATACGCCGGGAACGCCGTCCCCTCCAGCGCATGGGGGTGCTCCAGAATGAGCTTGTGAACCTCGTTCCAATCTGTGCCGA
Organism: Brevundimonas balnearis; assembly: GCF_042434805.1. Classification (NCBI taxonomy): domain Bacteria; kingdom Pseudomonadati; phylum Pseudomonadota; class Alphaproteobacteria; order Caulobacterales; family Caulobacteraceae; genus Brevundimonas; species Brevundimonas balnearis. The sequence goes on from NZ_JBHLSW010000007.1 coordinate 373,909, forward strand.
TCCGGAAGAGATCTTCCTTGAACTTCGGCAGCTGCCCCGTGCCGAACATCGCCTCGTCCCGCACCAGGAATGGCGGATTGACCTCCTGGTAGCCGTGCCGGTCGACCTGCATGTCCAGCATGAACTGGCCGATGGCGCGTTCCAGCCGGGCCAGCCGGCCCTTCAGCACCGCGAACCGCGCGCCGGACATCCGCGCCGCCGCCTCGAAATCGAGCAGGCCCAGCGCCTCGCCCAGGTCCGCGTGATCCTTGGCCGGGCCGGTGGTGCGGGGCGTTCCCCAGGCCTCGCCCACCTGGACGTTGCCCGCCTCGTCCTCGCCGTCCGGCACGTCGGCGGCGGCGAGGTTCTTCAGCCCCGCCAGCAGGTCCTTCAGCTCGCCCGCCAGGCGCCGCTCGTCGGCCTCGGCGGCGGCGATCTTGCTCTTGAGCGCCTCGACCTCGGCCTTCAGGCGCTCGGCCTCGGCCATGTCCTTTTTGCCCATCGCGGCGCCGATGGCCTTGGAGGCGGCGTTCCTGGCCGCCAGCGCCTCCTGCTCCGCCGTCTGGGCGGCGCGCAGGGCGCGGTCCAGCTCCAGGATGCGCTCCACGGTCGCCTTGGCCTCGTCAGCCGACATCCCCCGCGCGGACCAGCCGGCGACATAGGCGTCGGGGGTGTCGCGGATGGCTTTGATGTCGTGCATGGCGGGCGCTTCGGGTCAGGAGGAGCGCCTGCCTTACCCGCGCCCGCGCCGCCGATCAAACAACCCCGACGTCCTTCTCCCCTCGCGGGAGAAGGTGGCATGCGAAGCATGACGGATGAGGGGGCTGTGTCCGCCCACTCACCGTCTGACGGCCTGCGAACCGACAGAGCCCCCTCATCCGAGCGCCTCCGACGCCCACCTTCTCCCACGAGGGGAGAAGGGACTACTTCTTCTTCTCGTCGCTGATCAGCGAGCCGGCGATCCAGCTGACCACGCCGGTGACGATCGCGGCGCCGACGCCCGGCCACAGGCCGTCGACCTGGAAGCCGTCCAGGAACACCGCCGTCAGCCCGATGGTCGCGGCGTTCACCACCAGCAGGAACAGGCCGAAGGTGATGACGGTGAGCGGGAAGGTGATCACCACCAGGATCGGCCGCACAATGGCGTTGATTAGCCCCAAGAGCACCGCGGCGATGATCAGGGTCGTGGTGTCGGAGAAGGCCACGCCCGGCACCAGCTCGGCCGCAAGCCACAGACCCAGGGCCGTCACCACGGCCTGAAGCAGGAAACGTTCCATCGTCCTCTCCTATCCGACCGGCCGGTCGGGCAGATCGACGCCCGCCAGCTTCCAGTCCAGTACGCCGCGCCGCTCCATCAACAGCACCACGGCATCGTCCTCGCGGCCCTCGCGCGTCAGGGTCACGGTGAAGGTGTTCAGGTCGCGGAAGCCGTAGGCCTGTCGCACCCGCCGGTCATCCTCGGCGGGCGGCTCGGCGGGCGGTCTCGCAGCGTCCGGGTCCGGTTCCGGCGGCTCGGCGTCGCGCACCATGGCGGCGATGGCCTGGGGCGTCACGAAGGCGTCGACCATCCCCGACACCAGCGCCGGCCCGAACAGCAGGGCCAGGGCGCGGCCGGCGCCGTCCTCCTCCGCGCGCATCTCGGCCATCAGGCGGGCGTTCAGCTCGGCCTTCAGGCTCTCGCGAAAGGCGGGGAAGTCCACCCGCCGCTCCAGCGCCGCCTCGTCGCCGGCGCGCGCGGCCGCCACCAGCTGGCGCGCGGCCAGCACCGGCGAGGCGGCGTAGACGACGGCGGCGATGACGGCGGCGCCGACCACCAGCCAGACGGTCCTGCGACTCATGAAACCTCCCTGCCCTCGCCGCAAGGCTGGGGCCAAGCAGGGGTTGCCGTCAACGGGCCGGCGCGGGCGGCGTGGGAGCGGCGGGCGCCCCGGGCGCGGGCGGCCCGGCGACCGGGTTCGCCCCGTCGGGCAGGCCGATGTGCGTCAGCCGCCAGTCGTAGGGGCCGGTGCGCTGGAAGCTGAAGATGGTCCGAGAGCCGCCCTCGTCCTCCACGGCGAAGCGGGCCCGGTTGACGCCCCAGTAGATGGGCTTGGGCAGCGGCGGGCCCCGCATCTCCTCGGGCTCGCCGGCCGCCGGGTCCCCGCGCTGGGCGGCGTAGCGCCCCTCCGCCCGCATCAGGCCGGACAGGGCGGCCGGCGTCAGATAGGCGTCCGGCTGGGGCCCCTCGACCGGGCGGGTCTGCTCCAGCTGGCGGCGTACGGCCCCGATCGGATCCTCGAGGAAGGTCGGCGCCGGCTCCATCGCCTCGGGCCGGCCGTCCAGCTGGGGCCTCAGGCCCTGACGCACGGCCGGGTAGTCGATCAAGCGGGCCAGCGCCTCGACATCGTTGGATTCGGCGGCCGAGCGCACGGCGAAATAGGCGACGGCCGGCGCCGCGAAGAAGGCCGCGATCGCCGCGATCACGGCGAGGCCGAGCAGATTGCCGATCAGGCGCTTCATGGCGGGTCCTTCAGCCGTAGTCCCGCCATCATGCACGGGCCTGTGACAGCCTCAACCGCGGTTCGCCCGACGGGGGAAGGTCAGGCGCCGCGAACCCGCCGGACCGCCTCGACCGTCTCGCGCACCTTCGCCTCGATCCCGGCCCAGTCGCGCGCCTTCACCGCCGCGTCGGTGATCAGCTTCGAGCCCATGCCCGCCGCCACGATGCCCGAGCCGAACCAAGTCTTCAGCGACGCCTCGTCCGGATCGACCCCGCCGGTCGGCATGATCTTGGTCCAGGGCATCGGGCCCTTCACCGCCTTGACGAAGTCGGCGCCGCCCACCGACGCGCCGGGGAACAGTTTGACGATCTCGCAGCCCAGCTCGTGCGCCTCGCCGATGTCGGTCACCGAGCCGCAGCCGGGGAAGTAGGCCACCATGCGCCGGTTGCAGACCCGCGCCACCTCCGGAACCAGGCACGGGCTGACCACGAAGCGGGCGGCGCGGTTGATGTAGAGGGCGGCTGTGCCCGCATCCACGACCGAGCCGATGCCCAGCACCACCTCCGGGTCCGTCCTGGCCAGCTCCCGCGCGATCTCGCCGAACAGGTCGCAGGCGAAGTCGCCGCGATTGGTGAACTCCACCACCGGCGCCCCGCCGCGCGCGCAGGCGCGGATGACCTCCAGACAGGTCTCGGGATCGGCGTGGTAGAAGACCGGGCACACGCCTTGCGCTTCCAGCGCGGTGAGGACGTGCAGGCGGCTGTGGGTCATGGCGGGTCTCCCGTTCCCGCCCGTCGTCGGGGCTGGGCGCCCGCGCGTCAAGCGTCGTCGCACGATTTGACCGGCCCGGCTCTTGTGCGGCGCACACGCCCGTCGCATCTGGCGGCCATGACGCCGATCACCCCCTCCCAAGCCCCCGGCGTCGCGAGGCGCGGCCCGGGCTTCGCCGAGTTCGTCTGTCTGATCGCCATGATGATGGCGCTGAACGCGCTCGCCATCGACGCCATGCTGCCGGCCCTGCCCGCCATCGGCGAGGCCCTGGGCGTGGCGGACGAGAACAGCCGCCAGTGGGTGATCACCGCCTATCTGCTCGGCTTCGGCGGGGCGCAGCTGATCTATGGTCCGCTGGCCGACCGCTATGGTCGCCGCCCGCTGCTGCTCGCGGGCATCGGCGTCTATGTGGCGTTCAGCGCGCTCGCGGCCTTCGCTCCTTCGTTTGAGACCCTGATCCTGTCGCGCATCGGCATGGGGCTGGGCGCCGCCGCGCTCCGGGCGGTGCCCCTGTCGGTGGTGCGCGACCTCTACAGCGGCCGGACCATGGCCCGGGTCATGTCGCTGAGCTTCCTCGTCTTCCTGGGCGTGCCGATCCTGGCCCCCAGCGTGGGCGCCGCCGTTCTGCTGGTCGGGCCGTGGCGGTGGATCTTCGGCGTGCTCGGGCTGGCGGGCGCTGCGGTGGCCGCCTGGATCGCGCTGAGGCTGCCCGAGACCCTGGCCGAGGAGAACCGCCGGCCGCTCCGGATCGCGCCTTTGCTGGCAGGGTTCCTGGAGGTGCTGACCCACCGCACGGCCATGGGCTACACCCTGGCCATGACGGCGGTGTCCGGGGCGCTGTTCGGCTTCATCAACTCCTCGCAGCAGATCTTCTTCGACGCCTTCGGCCTGCCGGACCTGTTCCCGCTGATCTTCGCGGCCATCGCCGGCGCGATCGCGGTGGCCTCTCTGGTCAACGCGCGCTTCGTGGAGAAGCTGGGGACACGCCTGATCTCCCACGCCGCGCTCATGGGCTTCATCGCCCTGCCCGCGGCGCACACGGCGATCGCGCTCGCGGGCCATGAGACCGTCTGGACCTTCGCGGTCATGCAGGCCCTGACCATGTTCTGTTTCGGCCTGATCGCGGGCAATTTCGGCGCCATGGCGATGGAGCCGATGGGTCGCATCGCCGGCACCGCCGCCTCGGTTCAGGGGGTGATCTCCACCCTGGGCGGGGCTTTGCTCGGCTTCGGAATCGGCCAGCAGTTCGACGGCACGGTGATCCCCATGACGACCGGCTTCGTGGTCATGGGCGTGGTCGCGCTGGGCTTCGTGCTGTGGGCCGAGCGCGGGCGGCTGTTCGTGGCCCGGCACCTGCCGCCGGTCGGGGCGGACGGCAAAGCTTGATCTTTGCGCTCCGGCGGGGTGGTCTGCGCCCCCTCGCCGTCCGGAGCCGATCATGTCCCGCGTCCTTCTGTCCGCCTGCGCCGTCGCCGCCCTGACCCTGGCCGCCTGCGCGACCCCGCCCGTTCAGGAGAGCCCGATGGCCGCGACCCCCGCCGCCCGCCCCGTCGACTACGTCAGGGACGTCCACTCCCACGCCCGCCCCGAGATCGCCCGCGTCGTCGACGTGGCGCTGGACCTCGCCGCCGACTTCGAGGCGAAGCGCCTGTCCGGGACGGCGACCCTGTCGATCACCGGCCAGACCGGAGCGGACGAGATCATCCTGGACGCCCGCGACCTCGACATCCGCGCGGTCCGCGACGCCGGGGGGGCGCCGCTTCAGTTCGGCCTAGGTGCCGACGATCCCCTGCTCGGCCAGGCCCTGACGATTCAGCTGGGTCGACCGCTGGCGGCGGGCGAGACGCGGCGCATCGTCGTCGACTACGCCACCCGCCCGGACGCGGCGGCGCTGCAGTGGCTCAATCCTGCCCAGACGGCGGGCGGCCGTCTGCCCTATCTGTTCAGCCAGGGCCAGGCGATCCTGACGCGCACCTGGGTCCCGACCCAGGACAGCCCCGGTATCCGCCAGACCTATTCCGCCCGGATCACCGCGCCGGACACGCTGAAGGTCGTGATGAGCGCCGAGCATCTGACGCCGGACGGCGAGCCCGCCGGTCCGGGCCTGCGCGCCTGGCGCTTCCGGATGGACAATCCGGTGCCGCCGTATCTGATGGCCATCGCCGCGGGCGACATCGCCTTCGAGGCGATCGACGAGCGGACCGGCGTCTTCACCGAACCCTCCGAGCTGGCCGCCGCGCACCGCGAGTTCATCCCGACCGCCGAGATGGTGGACGAGGCCGAGGCCCTCTACGGCCCCTACATCTGGGGGCGCTACGACCTGCTGATCCTGCCGCCCAGCTTCCCGTTCGGGGGCATGGAGAATCCGCGCCTGACCTTCGCCACGCCGACGATCGTCGCCGGCGACCGCTCGCTGGTCAGCCTGGTGGCGCACGAGCTGGCCCACAGCTGGTCCGGCAACCTGGTGACCAACGCCACCTGGGACGACTTCTGGCTGAACGAGGGCTTCACCGTCTATTTCGAGAACCGGATCATGGAGGCGGTCTACGGCCGCGACCGGGCGCTCCAGGAACAGGTGCTGGGCTGGGACTCGCTTCAGGACACCCTGGCCTCCCTGCCGCCGGCCGACACCCGGCTGAAGCTGGAGCTCGTCGGACGCGATCCGGACGAGGGGCTGACCGACGTCGCCTATGAGAAGGGTGCCGCCTTCCTGCGCACAATCGAGCGGATCGTCGGGCGCGAGCGGTTCGACGCCTGGCTGCGCGGCTATTTCGAGCGCAACGCCTTCCGGCCCATGACCACCGAGCGGTTCCTGGAGGACATCCGCGCCCACCTCGTCCAGGGCGACGCGGCGCTGGAGGCGCAGCTGATGATGGAGGCCTGGATCTATCGGCCCGGCATGCCGTCGAACTGGATCCCGCCGGTGTCCGACGCCTTCCAGCCGGTGGACGCCGCCGCCCGCGCCGTCTTCGCCGAAGGCGCGGCGCCGCCGCGCGCGCTGTGGGATCAGTGGAACACGCAGCAGCGCCAGCGCTTCCTCGGCTGGCGGCCGGAGGGCCTCCAGGCCGGTCAGGACTGGCTGACGCCTGCCCAGCTCGCCGCGCTGGACGAGGCGCTGGACCTGTCCGACGAAGGCAACGCCGAGGTCCGCTTCGACTGGCTGCAGATCGGCCTGGCGCATCGATACGAGCCCGCCGCCGTCAGCGCCGAGCGGTTCCTGCTCGAGATGGGCCGTCGCAAGTTCGTCCTGCCGCTGTTCACCACCCTGTGGAACGAGGGCGACTGGGGCCGACCGCTGGCCACCCGCATCTACCGAGAGGCGCGGCCTCTGTATCACCCGGTCACGACCGGGTCGGTGGACCAGCTGCTGGGCTGGGAGGGCTAGGCGGACGTCCTGCGCCCCCGCACGCGGCTCGCCAGCCGCTCCGCGTGCTTGAGCGTGAAGGCCAGCGCCGCGGGTGAGCCGCGCCTCGGCCCCACGGTGTCGGCCATGACCGCGCCGCGCCGGCCAAGCGGCTCAGGCGGCCCCGTGGTCGTGTCGACCGCCGTCTGGTGCTCGATCTCGGCGTTCAGCTCGGCGCCCATCAGGATCACCTGCACCGACAGCCAGGTCCAGAGCAGGAAGCCCATCACCGCCGCCAGCGGGCCGTAGCTGTCGGTCCGCACGAACGTCTGCAGATACCAGCTGAAGACGCCCGACACGCCCAGGCTCGCCAGGGCCGCCAGAACCGCGCCCGGCGTCAGCCAGCGCCAGCGCGCATGCGCCCGGCACGGCCCGTAGCGATAGATCAGCGTCAGCGCCGTCACATAGAACAGCAACAGCGGAATCCACCTCAGCGGCGCCAGATCGGCCCACTCCTCCGCCAGGCCGAGCAGCCCCAGCGCCAGCGGCACGCCCACCACCAGCAGCGACGTCACAAGCACCGCCGCCAGGCCGGAGAGGGTGAACACGAAGCAGATCAGGTTGTAGCGGACGAGGTTGCGCTTCTCGACCTCGTGATAGGCGACGTTCAGACCGTAGAAGAGCGTCTTCACCCCGTTGTTCGCCGCCCACAGCGACAGCACCAGCGTCCACACCAGGGTGAAGGTCAGCTCGCCGCTGGAGTTGAGCGCCAGCCGCTGCATCTGCCCGCCCAGGAACTCGGCGACGCTCGGCGGGAAGAAGCCGTATAGGAACTGCAGCCGCGCCCACGCCTCGGCCGGATCGGCGAACAGGCCATAGACGGTGACGAAGGCCCCGAAGGTCGGAAACAGCGCCAGGACGATGAAGAAGGTCACCCCGCCGGCCACGAAGCCGACCCGGTCGCCGAAATAGCTGCCCGCCCAGCGCCACAGGATGTCGAGCCAGCCCTTCAGCGGGATGTGGTGGGGGCGATGGGCGGACCGGCCCCGGCCGGGGTCCCGGGCCTCGTGCCCCTCGGGCGAGACGGGCCCCGGGTCCTCCTCCGCTTCCGTGGCCGCGTCCGTCTCGGCCTTCGCCGACAGGCCGACCTGGGTCAGGCGTCCGCGCGTGTGCAGCAGGTGCGTCGCGGCCGCGCCCAGCGCCAGCCCCGTCGCCACCGATCCGATCAGCCGCACGATCGGTCCCGTCAGGTTCAGCTTCGCCATCGTCTCCTCAACGAGACCCGCGCCTCCCCGTTCCGCTTGATCCCCGTCGGACGGCGCGGCATGGAGCGCCCATGTCCGAGACCCTGCTCACCGCGTGGAAGGCCGCGCAAGGCCGCCTGAAGACCGGCCGCATCGACAGCCCCGCCATCGACGCCCGCCTGCTGCTCGAGGCCGCGACCGGGGCCAGCCGGCTGGACATCCTGACCGATCCCTATCGCGCCGTGCCGGAAGATCAGCTTCAGGCGCTGGACGCCATGGTCGAGCGTCGGCTGCGACGCGAGCCGGTCTCGCGCATCCTGGGCCGCAAGGGGTTCTGGAAGATCCTGGTCAACGTCACGCCCGACGTGCTCAGCCCCCGCGCCGACACCGAGGTGATCCTGGACGTGATCCTGAAGGCCCGCGCCGAGCGCGACAGCTTCACCGCCTGCGATCTGGGGACCGGCTCCGGCGCGATCCTGCTGGCCCTTCTCGCCGAGCGCCCGGCGGCCAGGGGCGTCGGCACGGACGTCTCGTCCGAGGCCCTCGCGGTGGCGCGGGAGAACGCCGCGAACCTCGACCTGGACGGCCGGGCCACCTTCATCCGCACGGACTGGGCGGCGGGCTTCGCCGACGACAGCTTCGACGTGGTGGTCTCCAACCCGCCCTACATCCCCTCGGGCGAGATTCCGGGGCTCGATCCGGAGGTGCGGGACCACGACCCTCATCTGGCTCTGGACGGCGGGGCGGACGGACTGGACGCCTATCGCGCCCTGGCCCCGGAGATCGCGCGCATCCTCAAGCCCGGCGGGACCTATGCGGTCGAGATCGGCTGGGATCAGGGGCCTGCGGTCAGGGCGCTGTTCGAGGCGGCGGGCCTCGAGGCGAAGATCGTCCGGGATCTGGGCGATCGCGATCGGGTGATCACCAACGGCCCGGATCCCCGCGCGGGCTGAGCCTCAGGCCCGCCGGCGCCGGGGCTTCGGCGCCGCGGAGCCGGCTCCCGCCAGCATCTCGACGAGCGCCTCGACGCTCATGGGCCGGGCGATCAGATAGCCCTGGGCCATGTCGCAGCCCATGCCTTTCAGCAGCGCCAGCGCGGCGTCCGTCTCCACCCCCTCGGCGGTGACCCGCATCCCCAGGGCGTGCGCCAGGTCGATGGTCGACTTGACCAGCAGGGCGTCGCGCGAGGCGGCGTCCATCTTCATCACGAAGGCCTTGTCGATCTTCAGCTCGCTGGCCGGCAGCCGCTTCAGATAGGCCAGCGACGACAGGCCTGATCCATAGTCGTCGATCGACATCTTCACGCCCGCCTCCGCGAAGCGTTCGATCGCCGCGATGGCGGCGTCGGCGTTGTCGATCACGGCCGTCTCGGTGATCTCCAGGCAGAGCTTGCCGGAAGCGCCGCTCGCGAGGTCGAGCGCGGCCTTCACGAAGGCCGCGTCGCCCAGCAGTCGTCCCGAGATATTGACCGACATCTCCAGCTCGACGCCGTCGGCGGCGAGACGTTGCTGGTCGACGATCGCCCGGCGCAACACCCAGTCGGTGACCTGGCGGATGTGACCGGTCTCCTCGGCGATGGTGATGAAGACGTCCGGCGAGACGAAGCCGCGTTGGGGGTGAGTCCAACGGGCGAGGGCCTCCACGCCCGTGATGCGCCCGTCGCGCAGATCGTACTTGGGCTGATAGCTGAGCGAGAACTCGCCGTTGTCCAGCGCCCGCATCAGGTCGCCGATGATCGACAGATTGCCGGACGGGTCTCCATAGGCCTCGGCGTCGAAAGCGGCCGCGCGCTCGGCGCCCAGACCCGCCTGGTCCACCGCCACCACCGCCCGGTCGATCAGCGAGAGGTTGCGCGTCTGCTCGGCGGGGCCCGCCACGCCGATGATGAGCTGAACATCGATCGGAGCGCCGTTGACGATGAAGGATCCCTCGACCGCCGCCCTCACCTGGCGCGCCCAGGCCAGGGCCTGGTCGGTCTCGCCCTCGACCCGCAGCGCCAGAAGGCCCGCTGCGATCCGGGCCGGCGCGTCCTCGGTGATCGCCTGAAGCCGGGCGCCGAGCTGGGTCAGAAGCTGCGCCGCCGCGTCATGCCCGACGGCGGCCCGCACCGTGTCGAACCGTGCGACCTGAAGCACGACGACGCATGCGCCCGGCTGGGTCGCGAGCGCGCGCTCCAGCGCCAGGCGGTTCCTCAGTCCCGTCTCATGGTCATGCAGCGCCAGGTGGTTGAGCTTGTCCTCTCGGTCGCGGATCGCGCCCGCCATGCGGTTGAAACTGTGGGCCAGCCGGCCCAGTTCGTCGTCCGACGCCACCTCGACCTCGGCCCGTTCGCCGGCCTGGAGCCGGTGCACGGCGTCGTCGAGCGCCTGGATCGGCCGCGTGATGGTGCGCGACAGCAGCCAGGTCCCGGCGAGCATCATCCCGGCGCCCGCGACCGCGATCACGCCCAGCCAGGCGAACAGCAGGCCGTAGGGCGCCATGGCCTTGGCCATCGGGTAGGCCAGCAGAAGCTCCGCGCCGTCGGCGTCGAAGCTCGGCAGGGGACGGGCCAGGGACATCCGGCCGTCGGCGATCATCGGCTGGGTCCGCGCCTCGGCGGCCGCCGGCGCGATGCGAGCCTCCAGCGGGATGGCCGACAGGCCCTCCAGCTCGCGCATCTGCGCGGCGTCCAGACGCTGTACGAAGATCACCCAGCCCAGCAGCACCGGCGCGCGGATCGGCGCCGCCACGACCTGATGTTCCTGGCCTTCCACTCTCAGGACGCCGTCGTCCCGCTCGCCGCCGTCGAGCGCGGCCCACAGCGCGTCGAGCGCCGCGTCGTCCAGCTGGACGCCCTCGGCGACCACGTGCCCGTCGGTCAGCATCAGCAGGGCCCCTTCGACCCCCTGGCGCGCGGCGAGGTTGGCGAGCGCCGACTGCACGGTCGGATCGTCGCCGGTCGCGACCGCCTCGCGGAAGCCGAAGTCCTGGGCCAGGACCGCCGCCCCCTGGCGCAGCTGCTCCGAGCGCGCGCTCCAGATCTGGTCGTAGACCTCGCCGGTCGCGATCAGCTCTGCGCGCACCATCCGTTCGGCGCTGCGCGTGACCGCCGTCACCACGGCGATGGCCGTCAGGATCAGCGCGAGGCCGAACAGCCCCATGTAGAGGACCGTCAGCTTCGACCGAAGGTTCCGGAAACGGATCACCGGACGGACGCCCGCCCGCTGAAGTCGCCCGACACGCTCTGCCGGCCGGCGGCGGCCGCGACGGTGATCTGACGCGAGGTCTCGTTGCCGCGCACGTTCAGATTGGGATGCCAGACGCGCAGGGTCGCGGCGCCTGCGGGCACATCCTGCAGGACGACGTCGCCGTTGGCTCCGGTCTTGGCGGCGTACGGCGTGTCGACGACCCTCACATAGACCAGCATCTGGTCGTGGATGTTGCAGCCGATGGCCACGACGCCCGTGGACCGGAAGGTGTGGCTGCGGGTCTCGTCCCGCCCATAGAGCTCGATCTCGAACCTGTTCCCGCGCGAGAACGAATAGACGTGGTGGCGCACGCGATCGAGGTTCGGGAAACTGACCGCCTGCCCCACCGGCGCCACCAGGACGTAGGGCTGGAACTGCATGTCCTGCTGGGAGATGCGAAGCGGCCACGAGAACCGGACGGGCCCGCGCACGCCCGCGGCCGGATGGACCGTGACCACGGCGTCGCGCACCGGTCGTCCCTGCGCGTCGCGGACGCTGACCGTCAGATCGCCCGCCACGACGTGTGTGGCGGTCAGAAGCAACAGGATGATCGCTGCGAGGGTTTTCATGCCCTCCCGCATAGACCGCAGCCACTCAAGATCGGGTAAACAAGTCGGACAAAACCTGCGGTTGCACAAAGACTTGGCGCGCGCGAACGCGTTCTGCTTCGCTTAACCATTCGACCCCATCTCTCGGCCCGACGAAGCTTTGTCGGAGGGTCGGGTGCGCGTCTCACTCTGCTTGGCGTTGGCTGCGGTCCTCCTCGCGCAGGCGGCGCAGGCCCAGGTTCGGCTGCCGGAGAACCGCCCGGGCGGCAAGCTCCTGCTCACCGGCGGCGTTTCGGCGCTCGAGGGCGCGGGCGGCGGCGGTCTGGCGACCTGGGCGGTGACCACCGGCTACGGCGCCCAGGACGGCGTCGGCGGCAACGTCCACGCCACCTACGTCAACCTGCCGGACTATGAGCTCACGGCATACGGCGCCGCCGTCGCCTTCTGGGATCGGGTGGAGCTGTCCTACACGCGCCAGGAGTTCGACACCGGCGCGACGGGCGCCGCGCTCGGCCTCGGCCAGGGCTTCACCTTCCGACAGGACGTCTACGGTCTGAAGGTCAAGCTGTTCGGCGACGCGGTCTATGCGTCGGACACCTGGCTGCCGCAGGTGGCCGTCGGGGTTCAGCACAAGGTCGCCGACCAGGGCGCCGTCATCGGTGCCGTCGGCGGCGAGGACGACGAGGGGACCGACCTCTACGTCGCCGCCACCAAGCTGTTTCTGGCCGAGAGCCTGCTGGTCTCTGGCGCGGTGCGGTTCACCAACGCCAACCAGACGGGTCTGCTGGGCTTCGGCGGCGACCAGGAGGCCGATCGCACCGCCCAGTTCGAGGGATCGGTCGGCTACCTCCTGTCGCCCAACTGGGTCGTCGGCGCGGAGTACCGCACCCGGCCGGACAACCTCGGTTTCGCCGAGGAGGACGACGCCGCGGACGTCTTCGTCGCCTGGGCGCCGAACAAGGCCGTGTCCGTCACCGCCGCCTACGTGGACCTCGGGTCGGTCGCGACCTTCGAGGACCAGCGGGGGCTCTATCTCTCCTTGCAGGTGGGTTTCTGATGCGCGCGCTTCCCTTCGCCCTCGTCCTGCTGGCCGCCGCTTCGCCGGCCCTGGCGCAGGAGCCTCATCACATGCCGGGCGAGGAGGCGGTGGAGCCCTATGTTCCCGCCCCCGAAAACGCCGGGGCGACGCCCTTCGAGGGCACGGAGATGTGGCTGGCCTTCGGGCAGACGGAGGGCGTCTCCCGCATCGTCGATCAGACGCTGGACGCGTCGGTCGCCGACCCGCGCACGGCCGACATCTTCGCGGCGACCGACATGGTCCGGCTGCGCCGCACCCTGAAGGAGCAGTTCTGCTACATCCTGGGGGGCGGCTGTGTGTACACCGGCCGCTCCATGGCCGACGCCCACGACGATATCGGGCTTCAGGCTTCGGACTTCGCCATCCTGGTCGAGCACCTGCAGGCGGCGATGCGCGACCAGGGCGTGCCGTTCCGCCAGCAGAACCGCTTCCTGGCCAAACTGGCGCCGATGCGACCGGACACGGTGACCCGCTGATCCCTACTCGGCGGCCTGCGGCAGGGCCGCGTAGGCGCGGCGCCGCCGTTCCGCCTTCAGCGTCGCGATGCGGCGGCGCGCCCACAGCGCCACGCCGGTGATCGACAGCATCGCCGTGGCGATGCCGGCGACGAAGATGATCAGCCGGCCGGGCAGTCCCAGGATACGGCCGCTGTGCAGCGGCAGCTGGGCCTGGGCGAAGACGGTGCCGCCGTTGCCCTGGCCCGGCACGACCTTCTCGATCAGCGCACCGGTGGTTCCATCGACATAGACCCAGGTCGGCCCCATGCCGGGCGCCCAGGCGTCGCCGAACGCCACGCCGTAGCCGCCGATCTCGGGCGCATAGTAGAGACCGGAACTCGAGACCGCCGTCGGGATTCCGCCCGCCAGTCTCGCGCGCTCGATCGCGGCGTCGAAGCCGAAGGCGGGCGTCTTCGGATTGGCGAAGTCCATGGGCGCGTGCTCGAAGCGGTTCTCCGCGATCGGCGAGACCATCGACACCACCGGCTCGAACACCTGGTGCTCCAGATTGAAGGACACGCCGCTGACCGCGAGGATCAGCAGCACGCCCCACAGCCACAGGCCCCCGGCCCGATGCCAGTCGAGCGTCAGCCGGGCGGCCGAGGCGCCCCGCTTGAGGCTCCAGGCCGGCGCCCACCTGCGCCAGAACGGCCCGCCCTTCGGCAGGGTCAGATACGCCCCCACGAAACAGTCGAACGCCCAGACCAGCGCCACCAGCCCCATCAGCCACGTCCCCCACATCCCCGGGATCGTCAGGGTGCGGTGGAACATGTCCAGCCAGGGGATGAAGGCCTCGGTCGATAGGGCGAACGGTCCATAGGCGCGGGCGCCGTTGATCTCGCCGCTGACCGGATCGACGAACACCTGGTTGAAGCCGACGACGTAGGGCGCGCCCGTCGCCGGATCGATGCGCGGATCCACCCAGACGTCGGGGGCGACGTGATCCTCGATCGGGATCCAGCGGGCCTGGACGCGCGGATCCCAGGCGCTGATCCGGTCCGCGATCTGGTCCGGCGTCAAGCGCGGCCCGTCTGCGGAGATACGCCACAGGTGCGGGTTCAGCGCCTGATCGACTTCGCGCTGGAACACCAGGATCGAGCCGGTCAGGCCCGAGAGGACCAGGAACAGGGCGAGCGCCAGCCCGACGTAGCGGTGGACCGGACGGGCCACAGCGCGCAGGTCGAACCGGGCCCTCGCCCCCGCCATCAGAACCGGCGCGTCAGGCTGACGGCGTAGAGGCCGCGCGAGCCATAGAAGCACTGAACCGAGGAGGTGCAGCGCGACAGATAGGTCTCATCGAACAGGTTCGAGGCCGTGGCCTGCACCCGCCAGTCGTCGAAGTCGTAATGCACCACCGCATCCCACAGGGTGTAGCTGGGCGTGCGCCACTGGTTGGCGCCGTCGCCGAAGCTCTCGCCCATGTACCGGACGCCCAGACCCGCGCCGAGACCCGCGAGCGCGCCCGTCTGGAAGGTGTAGTCGGCGAACACCGACGCCTTGTGCTCCGGGGTGACCGTCAGCTGTTTGCCGAGGTCCGCCCCGTTCGAGCGGGTCACTTCGGAGTCCGTATAGGCGTAGGAGGCGTTCAGGCTGATGCGCTCGTCGATGCGGGCGGTCGCCTCGAGCTCCAGCCCCTTCACCTCGACCTCCCCGGTCTGGACGTTGAAGAAGGGTCGGCCGGGCACGGGATCGGGCGTCAGCACGTTGGTCTGGGTCAGCGCATAGACGGCGGCGCTGGCGAACAGGTCGATGTTCGGCCCCAGGTTCCGGCCGTCGTACTTGATCCCGGCTTCCCACTGCTCGCCCTCCGAGGGTTGGAACAGGTTGCCGTCGAAGTCGGCCCCGGCCACCGGCTGGAACGAGGTGGCGTAGGAAACGTAGGGGGCCACGCCGTTGGCGAAGACGTAGTTCAGGCCGATGCGGCCGGTCAGCTTGTCCTCCTCGCTGTCGGCGGCCCCGATGCGGTCGTCCACCTCCAGCCAGTCCTGGCGCAGCCCCAGGGTCGCGACCCAGCCGCCGGCCCGGATCTGATCCTGGACGTAGAGGCCCGTCTGCGTCTGGGTCTGGTCCAGGAAGGTGAACAGCGGCCCCTCGACGATCGCCGCCCCGTACTGCGGGTCGAACAGGTCGATCGACGGCGCGGCGCCGAAATAGGAGGCCTGTCGGTTGTCGGTGTCGCGATGGTCCAGCCCGATCAGCACCTCGTGGCGCAGCGGGCCGGTGACCAAGCGGCCGGCGACGCGGCTGTCGACGGCGAGCGAGTCCACATCCTCGAGGAAGGCGAACTGGGAGCGGGTCACGGTGCGATAGTCGTCCGGGACGCCGTCGGCGTCCGCGTCCAGCAGGCCGGTGCCGTAGGGTCCGGTCTGATAGGCCTCGTTGGCGAAGACCTTGAGGTTCTGCTGGAACGACCAGGCGTCCGAGAAGGCGTGGCGGAAATCGTAGCCGTAGCCCGACTGCTCCCGGTCGAAACGGTTGAAGTCCGGCTCGCCCAGGTTGGTGCTGGTGGGAACCTCGCCCAGCGGGTTGGGCGACACCACGCCTTGCGCCGGCAGGAAGCCGCCGCCGTCGCCGGTCACCAGATCCTTCTGCCAGTAGCCGAGCAGCGTCAGTTCGGTGCGGTCGGACAGGGCCACGGTCGCGGCGGGCGCGATGTAGGTGCGTTCGGAGCCCACGCCGGTCAGCTGGGTCTCCCGATCCCGCACCAGGGCGGTCAGGCGACCGGACACCCGGTCGGTGAGCGGCCCGGTGACGTCGCCCGCCAGCTGCAGCTGGGACCGATTGCCGGCCAGCGCCTGGAGCTCGCCGCCGAACAGGCGCTGCGGCCGCCGGCTGGTCAGGTTCACCAACCCGCCCGGCGGGGTCTGCCCATACAGCACCGAGGACGGCCCCTTCAGCACCTCGACCGATTCGAATCCGTACAGATCCGTGCCGATGTTCGACACCGACCCCACCGGCGCCTGAAGGCCGTCGATGTACTGCACCGGGTTGAAGCCGCGCAGCGTCAGCCAGTCATAGCGTTCGTCGGGCCCATAGTTTTCCGACGTGATGCCCGAGGTGTAGCGCACCGCCTGCATCAGGCTGGTCCAGCCCAGCAGCTCGATCTGGTCGCGCGAGATGACGCTGATCGACTGCGGCGTCTCGATCAGCGGCGCCTCGGACTTCGTGGCCGACCGGCCGACCGTCGACACGTACTGGGGCGCGGTTACGACGATCTCCGCGACCTCCGTGGCCTGAGGGTCCTGGAGCGTGGCGGCGGCGACGAGCGCGAGGGGGAGGAGCATCGACATCTCTGTTGCGAATGAGATGCAGCGCCATAGGCCTCTCTTCACTGCAAATCAATCTCAACAACACGCCGCAGGGCGATTTCCGTCGGCGCCTCTTGGAATGCGAGGCGGCGCGCGCTAAGTCTCGTGTCGTCTCCCACCCAAACGCAGACGGAACGGGCCGATTGGCTCGCCTTTCAAGGCGGCTGGGACGCGTGACGGCCGACCGGCCTTAGGGCCGGCGCACCACGCGGGCGACACAGGTTTTCCGAGCACATCGACACCGGGGATTGGCCCCGAGCGAAGCGGAACAGCGAACCAGGCGGGAACAGGACCTTATCGGTCCACGGTTCCAGGCTCCCCGACACGGTGGCGTCACATGAGAGATTTCAAGGGCATGAAGCGGCAGCGCGGTCGCAACCGCAAGCCGGGCGGCGGCGGCGGCAACAACGCCAACCCGAACCGGTCGTGGGACTCCCAAGGCCCCGAGAACATGAAGGTCCGGGGCAACGCCCAGACCGTCTATGAGCGCTACATGCAGCTGGCGCGCGACGCCGCCTCGTCCGGCGACAGGGTTCTGGCCGAGAACTTCCTTCAGCACGCCGAGCATTATTTCCGCGTGCTGCGCGCGCTCCAGCCGCAACGGCCGGTCTCCGAGATCGCCCAGCGCGAGCTGTCCAGCCAGGGCTTCGACATCGACTTCGAGGACGAGAGCGGCGCCCAGGCCGCGGCTTTCGTGGCGGCGCAGCAGGCCGAGGAGGCTCGCCAGCGCCAGCAGCAGGAGCGCCAGGAGCGTCAGGAGCGCCAACCGGCCGCGCAGGAGGGGGACGACGGGCGTGAACCCCGCGAACCGCGCGGCGAGGGCGAGCCCCGCGAGGGCGGTCGGCGCGAGAGCCGCCGCGAACGCTGGGAGCGTCGCCGCGAGGAGCGCAACCGCCGCTTCCAGGAGGACGGCTCGCGCGGCGAGGCTGATCAGGACGAGGTCGATGCGGCCGACGTCCCCGCGGTCCCTTCGGAGCCGCCGGTGGCGGCCATTGAGGCGGAACAGGAAGAGGGCCCCGCGCTGCCTGGGTTCCTGACCAGGTCCGTGGCCGAAGCGCCGGCGGCCCAGAACGACGGCGAAGCGGAACCCGCGCCGCGCAAGCGCGCGCCGCGCCGCCCGCGCACGCCGCAACCCGCAGACGAATAATCCTCTTCACGCAACTTAAAGGTGTGACGCCCATCCTGCGGGGTGGGAGGACCGCCCATGCGTGCGCTGAAGAGCTTGTTCGAGGCCGCCCTGGCCGGGTCACGTCGCCGACCGGACATCCGACAACGGCGCATCGACGAGCTTGAAGCCGCCCTCGCCCGCGCGGTCGCCCAGGGGGCGTCGGCGGAGGCGTCCGCGGCGATCGAACGCCGCGCGCTCGACGATCGCCTCGACCGGCTGGCGCACGAGCTTCGCACGCCGCTGAACGCGGTCGTCGGCTTCTGCGAGGGGCTGGCGCGCGATGCGCGCGCCGGGCGGCTCGACCGCCGCCAGACCGAAGCGGTCGAGCGGGTTTCCGCCGCCGCCGCGCGCCTGAAGGAGCTCATCGAGAACGCCTTCACCGACGAAGGCGCGCCGGGAGGGCTGCGCCGCATCGACCCCGGCGTGGTGCTGAGCCGGGTGATCCGCGAGCTCGGCGATCCGCGCGTCATCCCCCCCAGGCCGCGCGCCGGCGTCGTCGTCCTGGCCGACGAGGCGCGGCTGGCGACCGCGCTGATCGATCTGCTTCGCGCCGCGCTGCACGTCGCCCGGCCCGGCGAGCGGCTCGAGGTCGGGATCGAACCGCTCGTGGACGGCGCGCGTGTCTCGCTGCCGCCAGTGGCGATGGAGCCCCGGACGCTGACCGAGGTCCGTCGTGCGCTCTCGGGCTGGAACGCGGTGCTGGAGGTGACATCGGCGCGGACCACGCTGGACCTTCCCGGTCTCGCTCGTGATCGCCTCGGGAGCCGCGGCGTCGTCCTGTACATCGAGGATAACCCCGCCAATGTCGCCCTGGTGCGCCAGATCCTTCAGGCCTGCGTGGAATGCGCGCGCCTGTACGCGGCGCCGACGGGCGCGGCCGGCCTGGTGCTGGCCCGGGAGCTGATGCCGGACCTCATCCTGCTCGACATCAATCTGCCGGACATGGACGGCTGGGCGGTGCGTCGCGCGCTGGCGGACGATCCGATGACGCGGAACATTCCCGTCGCCGCCCTGACCGCCAACGCCGCCGCCCGCCACGCCCGGCGCGGGGCTGAGGCGGGGTTCGCCGCCTGGCTGACCAAGCCGCTCGAGCTGCCCGCCCTGCTCGCTGTGCTGGCGGCGCACCTCGGCGACCACGAGGCCGCCCATGCGGCCTGAACGGCGGCGCGGCGATGCTCAGGCTTGAACCGGCCGGAGCGCGCGGGCGATAAGGGCGCCGGACATGCCGGAGGCTCCATGCGCCGTTCCCTGATCCTCGCTTCGCTGCTGCTCGTGTCGGCCTGCGCCACCGCCGCGCCCCCGCCGCCCCCGCCGCCCCCCGGCCCGGGCATGTCGGGCCCGGTGCTGCGCGACTGGCGCGGCGTCATCACCAGCTTCGATCGCGACCGCCTGAACCGCATCGACGCCGCCTGGGAGCTCGCCCTGGAGCAGGCGCGGCGTCAGGAAGGCTCCGGCGATCTCGCCTCCGTGGGCGATCTGCTTCAGCCGCGCGCGGCCTTGCCGAACGTGACGCCGCCGGTCGGCGACTACCGCTGCCGCACCGTCAAGCTGGGCTCCCAGAGCGGCGAGGAGGGGCTGGGCTACGTCGTCTACGGCTGGTTCCGCTGCCGCATCGAGCAGACGCCCAACGGCCTGAAGTTCTCCAAGCTGACGGGCTCCCAGAACCCCGCCGGCCTGCTGTTTCCCGAGAACGGCGAGCGCATGATCTTCCTGGGCTCTCTCGCGCTCGGCGCCGAGCCGCCCGCCAACTCCTACGGCCAGCGGCCCGACCGCGACATGGTGGCGTTGCTGGAGCGCATCGGACCCGCCCGCTGGCGCCTAGCGATCCCGTGGCCGCAGACGGAGTCCAACCTCGACCTGATCGAGCTCGTTCCCGCCTGATCCGCGTGTCCAGGCCGCACACCATCGCCGTCGCGGGCGCGGGCCCGGCGGGGCTAGCCGCCGCCATCGCCTTGGCGCGTCAGGGGCGGGAGGTGGTGATGCACGAACGGTTCGACGCCCCGGCGCCGGTCGGCGCGGGCTTCATGCTGCAGCCCACGGGGCTGGCGGTCATGCGCGCCCTGGGGCTTGAGGCCGAGATCCGCGCGCTGGGACAGCCGTTGACGCATATCGTCGGCCGCCGTCATCCGACCGGCGATCTCGTCCTGGACGTCAGCTACGCCCACCTCAGGCGCTCGGAGGCGGCGCTGGGGGTGCATCGCGCGGCCCTGTTCGACGTGCTCCATCGCGCGGCGCTCCAGAGCGGGGTCCGGTTCGAGGCGGGCTTCACCGCCGTGGACGCGGACGAGGGCCGGCTGATCGCCGCGGACGGTCGTCGAACGCCTCGTTTCGACCTCGTGGTGGACGCCACCGGCGCCCGCTCCCTCATCGCCGAGCGGAGGTTGGGCGCCCGTCGGCGGGCGCTGGCGTTCGGTGCCCTCTGGGCCACCACGCCCTGGCCGCGAACGGCCGATTTCGATCCGTCGGCTTTGCAGCAGGTGTATCGCGCGGCCGACAAGATGATCGGCGTCCTGCCCGTCGGTCGCCGGCCGGACGCGCCCCAAGCGCTCGCCACCTTCTTCTGGAGCCTGAAGACCGCCGATCACGCCCGCTGGCGCGACGCGGGGCTCGAGGCCTGGAAGGCCGAGGTGCTCGCCTTCTGGCCGGCCTGCGCGCCGGTGCTCGAGGGGATCACCACCCCGGATCAACTGACGCTCGCGCGCTACGGCCATCACACCCTGGCCCTGCCGGTCGCACCGGGCCTGGCGGCCATCGGCGACGCCGCCCACGCCACCAGCCCCCAGCTGGGTCAGGGGGTGAACATGGGCCTGCTTGACGCCTTCGGCCTGGCGGAAGCGGTGGAGCGCGAAGCCGATCGCGATCGGGCGCTGTGGGCCTATGCGGCGGCGCGACGCTGGCACATCCGGCTGTACCAGGCGCTGAGCCTGGTCTTCACCCCCTTCTACCAGGCGGACGGCAAGCTGCTGCCCTGGGTTCGGGACCACGTGCTGGGCCGCATCGCGCGCGCGCCCGGGGCCGCCCGCCTGCTTGCGGCGACCGTGTCGGGCCTGCTGCTCGATCCTCGTCCTTGACCGGCGCGCGCCGCTGACGCTTTGCTTGCGCCCAGGATGAGGGAGGAAAGCTGATGCGTGGCGTGACCGCGACGATCGTTCTAGGTCTGGTGGGGCTGGCGCTGGCCGCCCTCGCCCTTTGGGCCCTGCCCACCTACAACGTCTATCGCAAGCAGATGGCCGGGCGCGCCGCCTATGAGCAGGCGGTGCAGGACCGCCGCATCCGGGTGCTGGAGGCGCAGGCGGCCCTGGACTCCGCGCGCCTGACCGCCCAGGCGGAGATCGAGCGGGCGCGCGGCACCAACGAGGCCAACCGCATCATGGCCGAGAGCCTGGGCGGGCCCGAAAACTACCTGCGCTGGGCCTATATCGACATGCTGCGTGAGACGGCGGACCAGCAGGATCGCCAGATCATCTACATCCCGACCGAAGCCGGCATGCCCATTCTGGAGGCGGGCCAGAGGGCGGGCCAGAGGACAGGTGGGGGCGGCGCCCCCTGAACCGTCGATATCTGATGGAACGACTGCGGTTTTCGGCCATTAAGCGCCGTGCCGCCGGCATGCCGCAGGAGCCCGAATACCGATGAAGATTGCGCAGGTTGCTCCCCTGTACGAAGCCGTTCCGCCGCGCCTGTACGGCGGGACCGAACGCGTGGTCGCCCACCTGACGGATGCGCTGGTCGATCTCGGCCACGACGTCACCCTGTTCGCCTCGGCAGACGCCCGGACCCGGGCGCGCCTGATCCCTGTGCGCGACCAGGCGATCCGGCTGGACCCCGCGCCGCTGAAATCCGACCTCGCCGCCCACATGGCGCAGTTGTCCGAGGTGCTGGCGCGCGCCGACCAGTTCGACGTGATCCACTTCCACACCGACATGATTCACTTCCCGTTCTTCGAGCGGTTCGCGGATCGCACCCTGACGACCCTGCACGGCCGTCTGGACCTGAAGGACCTGCCGGCGGTCTACGCCAAGTGGCGGCAATATCCGCTGGTCTCGATCTCCGACGATCAGCGCCGTCCGTTGCCGGACGCCAACTGGGTGGCGACGGTCCAGCACGGCATGCGGCCCGACATCTACGAGCCCTCGGCCCGCTCCGACGGCTATCTGGCGTTCCTGGGCCGCATCTCGCCGGAGAAGCGGCCGGACCGCGCCATCGAGATCGCCACCACGCTCGGCCGGCGCCTGAAGATCGCGGCCAAGATCGACGCCGCCGACAAGGTCTATTGGGAGACGGTGATCCAGCCCCTGGTCCTGTCCAACCCGCTGGTCGAGTTCGTCGGCGAGATCGGCGACCACCAGAAGTCCGCCTTCCTGGGCGGCGCCGATGCGCTGCTGTTTCCCATCGACTGGCCCGAGCCCTTCGGCCTGGTGATGATCGAGGCGATGGCCTGCGGCACGCCCGTGGTCGCCTTCCGCTGCGGCTCGACGCCCGAGGTCATCGAGGACGGCGAGACCGGTTTCCTGGTCGACACCATGGAGGAGGCCGTGGCCGCGACCGCGCGCGTCGCGGAACTGGACCGCGAGGCCATCCGCGCGCGCTTCGAGCTGCGCTTTTCGGCCATCGCCATGGCGCGCCGCTATCTCGACGTTTACGGGTCCCAGCTCGCAGGACGCCCGTTCGCACCGGATGTCGCGCCGGCCGAGATCCTCCGCCCAACCCTCGACGAACCGCGCAGTTTCGCTACGCTCGCCTGAAACGACTTCACGGCTTGACCCTTAGCCGGCGGAGCGGGGCGTAGACGGATCGAGGCCATATGGACGACGCCTATTCCACGTCGATGTCGGCGGCGGGCGAAAGCGCCGATGTCGCGGGCCTGTCCCAGCTGCTCGCGCTCAAGTCCGGCGACACCTTCCTGGTGGCCGACGCCTGGGGCGACCTGAGGGGCGCCGCCGACGGCCTCTTCGTCGCCGACACGCGCATCCTGTCCCGCTTCGTCCTGACGATCGGCCTGTCCAAGCCGTCGCGGCTGACCTCCGGCGTCAGCGCCGACAACGTCTTCTTCAGCTGCCACACGACCAACCGACCCCTGCCGCCGATGGGCGGACGCTCGGCGCCGGCCGGCGTGGTGCACGTGGAGCGCCGCCGCTTCCTGTGGGAGGGCCGCCTCTATGAGCGGCTGCGGATGGTCAACCACGGCGTGGACGACATCTTGCTGCCCATCGCCTACGACTACGACGCCGACTTCGCCGACATCTTCCAGGTGCGCGGGACCCGGCGCGAACGGACCGGTCGCGTCGCCGAACCGGAGCTGGACGGCCGCCGCGTGGCCTTCAGCTACCACGGGCTGGACGACCGTATCCGGCGGACCTGCCTCGCCTTCTCCGAGCCTCCGCACAAGCTGACCCGTCGCCGGGCCGAGTTCATGTTCAGCCTGCCGCGCGGCCGCCGCCAGGATCTCTACGTCGAATGCGGCGCCGACCGGTGCGAAACGCCGGATGGAGACCGCTTCCGCCGCGCCTCGGTCGAGGCGCGCCTGCACATGCGCCGCAAGCGGCGGCGAGGCGCCAGCCTGCGGGGGCCCCGCAGTCCGCGCTTCAACGACTGGCTGGACCAGTCCCGCGCCGACATAGCGCTGCTGACCACCGATCTGGACACCGGCCCCTATCCCTACGCCGGGACGCCCTGGTTCTCGACGCCGTTCGGGCGGGACGGGATCATCGCCGCCTGGCAGATGCTGTGGCTCGATCCGTCGCTGGCGCGGGGGGTCCTGACCTACCTCGCCGGGCGGCAGGCGACCGAGACCTCGGCCTTCCAGGACTCCCAGCCCGGCAAGATCATGCACGAGACCCGCCAGGGCGAGATGAGCGCGCTCGGCGAGGTGCCGTTCGCCCTCTATTACGGCGGCGTCGACACCACCTGCCTGTTCGTCGCGCTGGCCGGCGCCTACGCCCGGCGCACCGGCGACCTGGAGACCGTCCGCGCCATCTGGCCGAACCTCCAGGCCGCCGCGGGATGGATGGCGACCTGCGGGGACTCCAACGGCGACGGCCTGATCGACTACGCCCGCGCGGCCGAGACGGGCCTGTCGAACCAGGGCTGGAAGGACTCCGAGGATTCCATCTTCGACCGCGACGGCCGCTTCCCCAAGGGCCCCGTCGCCCTGGTGGAGGTTCAGGGCTACGCCTTCATGGCCTGGCGGGCGATGGCGGATCTGGAGCGCCTGCTGAACCTCGGCGACGGCGGGGCCTATGCGGCGCGGGCGGAGGCGGTCCGGTCGCTGGTCGAGGATCGTTTCTGGATGCCGGACGCCGGCTTCTACGCGGTGGCCCTGGACGGCGACGGACGCCCTTGCGAGGCGCTGACGTCCAACGCCGGGCACCTGCTGTTCTCCGGCCTGCCCGCGCCGGATCGCGCGCGCCAGGTCTCGCGACGGTTGATGTCGGGCGCCTTCCGCAGCGGCTGGGGCGTCCGCACGCTCGCCGAGGGTCAGCCCCGCTACAACCCGATGAGCTACCACAACGGCTCGGTCTGGCCCCACGATGTCGCCTTCGCCGCCGCCGGCATGGCCGGATACGGCGACAAGGACGCCGCCCGGCTGCTGCTGGAGGAGCTGCACGAGGCTGCGACCCACTTTCACAACCGTCTGCCCGAGCTGTTCTGCGGCTTTCCCAAGTCGGTCGGCGAGCCGCCCATCGCCTATCCCGTCGCCTGCCTGCCCCAGGCCTGGGCCGCGGGCTCGGTGTTCCTGATGCTGCAAGCGGCGCTCGGCGTGCAGATCGACGCCATCGAGGGCGAGGTCCGCATCCACGACCCGATCCTGCCGCACGGCCTGGATCGCCTGACAGCCGAATCGCTCACCGTCGGCGACGCGTCGCTGGACCTGCACTTCAGCCGTGTCGACGGGCACGTCGTCGTCTCGCCCCGCAATCGGACAGGACCGCTGAGGGTCACGACGGTGCGATAGGCAGCTTGCCTCCGACACGACGATTCTTTATTTCCCGGAATATGGAATCGTCAGATGCGGTCGTCGCCCTGTCCGCCCTCGCCCACCCCGGACGCCTGTCCGCCTTTCGCCATCTCGTCCGGGCGGGACGGGACGGGATGTTCGCGGGCGACGTGGCGCGGGCGTTGCAGGCGCCGGCCAACACGACGTCGACGCACCTGGCCGTGCTCGCCCAGGCCGGTCTGGTCCAGTCGCGCCGCGAGGGCCGCCACATCGTCTACGCCGCCGACACCGAGCGGATGGCCGAGCTGCTGGCCTATCTGGCCGCCGACTGCTGCCAGGGCGCGCCGGAAGTCTGCGCTCCCCTTTCCGATGTTCTGAGGACCGCCGCCTGCGGTCGGCCGGAGGCCCGCGCATGACCCTGTTCGAACGCTGGCTCAGCCTTTGGGTGGCGCTCTGCATCGTCGTCGGCATCGCGCTCGGCGCGCTGGCGCCGGACCTCTTCGCCGCCATCGCCCGGGCCGAGGTCGCGCGGGTCAATCTGCCCGTCGCGGTGCTGGTCTGGCTGATGATCATCCCGATGTTGCTGCGCATCGACTTCGCGGCGCTGGGGCAGGTCGGTCGTCACTGGCGCGGCATCGCGGTGACGCTTCTCGTCAACTGGGCGGTCAAACCCTTCTCCATGGCGCTTCTGGCCTGGGTGTTCATCGGCTGGCTGTTCCGGCCCTGGCTCCCCGAGGCCCAGATCGAGAGCTACATCGCCGGGCTGATCCTGCTGGCCGCCGCGCCCTGCACCGCCATGGTCTTCGTGTGGAGCCGTCTGACCGACGGCGAGCCGCACTTCACCCTGACCCAGGTGGCGCTGAACGACGCCATCATGATCGTCGCCTTCGCGCCGATCGTCGGCCTCCTGCTCGGCATCGCCGCGATCGTGGTGCCGTGGGACACCCTGCTGCTTTCGGTGCTGCTCTACATCGTCATCCCGGTCCTGCTCGCCCAGGTGGTCCGCCGCCTGCTGCTGGCGCGCGGCGAAGGCGCGCTGGACCGGGCGCTGACGCGGCTGGGGCCGCTGTCGATCGCGGCGCTTCTGGCCACCCTGGTCCTGCTGTTCGCCTTCCAGGGTGAGCAGATCCTGGCCCAGCCGCTGGTCATCGCGCTGCTCGCCGTGCCGATCCTCATCCAGGTCTATCTGAACTCGGGCCTCGCCTATCTCGGCAACCGGATGGCGGGCGAGGCCCACAACGTGGCCGGCCCCTCGGCCCTGATCGGCGCCTCCAACTTCTTCGAGCTGGCCGTCGCCGCCGCCATCAGCCTGTTCGGCATCCAGTCGGGCGCGGCGCTGGCGACCGTGGTCGGGGTGCTGATCGAAGTGCCTGTGATGCTGTCCGTCGTCTGGATCGTGAACCGCAGCCGCGGCTGGTACGAGGCCGGCGCCGCCGTCCGCCGCAACGCCCTGAAGGAGTCCGCATGAGCGACTTTCCCGTCACCATCTTCCACAACCCGGCCTGCGGCACCTCGCGCAACGTGGTGGCGGCGGTTCAGGGCGTGGGCCTGACGCCGGAGGTGGTCGAGTACCTGAAGGCCGGCTGGACCCGCGACCAGCTGACAGATCTCCTGGCCCGCATGGGCGCTTCCCCCCGCGACGTCCTGCGCGAGAAGGGCACGCCCGCCGCCGAGCTGGGCCTGCTGGACGACGGCGTGTCGGACGACACCCTCCTCGATGCGATGGTCGCTCATCCGATCCTGGTGAACCGGCCGATCGTCGTGACCCCGCTGGGCGTCGTCCTGGCCCGCCCCTCCGAGCGCGTGTTCGAGGTGCTGGACCGGCGCCCGGAGACCTTCACCAAGGAGGACGGCGAGGTGGTCAGACTGTGAGATCCTTCTCCCCTTGGGGGAGAAGGTGGCATGCGCAGCATGACGGATGAGGGGGAAGCCCAGCCCACGCTCATCGTCGGACGGCGAGCGAGCTGACACAGCCCCCTCATCCGAGCCGCGCCGCGGCCCACCTTCTCCCCCGGGGGGAGAAGGGATCAGGTGCGTACCAGCCTCAGGTCCTGATAGTCGTAGCTGAAGTCGATGTCGGGACTGACGCCCTTCAGCGTGGCGCGCACCGGGCGGCCGCCCTCCAGCTCGAAGGTGACGAAGGCGTCCTCCTCGCGCTTGTCGGGGAAGCGGGTGCGCATCGTCTCGCCGTCGTACGGCTCAAGGGGCCCCTTCAG
Source organism: Brevundimonas balnearis (assembly GCF_042434805.1). NCBI lineage: Bacteria > Pseudomonadati > Pseudomonadota > Alphaproteobacteria > Caulobacterales > Caulobacteraceae > Brevundimonas > Brevundimonas balnearis. Next base: position 400,705 of record NZ_JBHLSW010000007.1, read on the forward strand.
GGCGTAGGATCGGGTGAAGTCGAGCCACAGGCCCCCGTTCCGCTCGGAGATCACGATGTCGCCGTACCAGGGATCGCGCCAGGTCCCGGCGTAGGCCGACAGCGGCAAGGACGGCGGGGCGCCGGCCGCCTGCTTGGCGTCGATCTCACGCGCGGCCGCCAGAGACCGCTGCCTGCCCTCCGCCTCGATCCGTTTGCTGTCGGCGATCCAGTCGAAGCCGGTCTTGTCCATGACGATGTCGGCGATGCCGCTGCGCAGCGCCCGAAGCAGGAAGCTCTCCTCGGCGTTGGAGAAGATCGAGAAGCCGGCGTTACGACCCGGCAGCAGGACCGTCGCCGAGATGCCGCCCGGCGACCCGCCGCCGTGGGTGATGAAGCGCTCGCCGCGATAGTCCTGCACCGACCAGCCCATCGCATAGGTGGAGGTGATGGCGCGACCCGGCAACTCCGCCGTCGGCCCCTCGGACGACCCCGAGATCACATTGGGGCGGAACATCTCGCGCGCCGCCGCCTGCGAGAACAGCCGGGAGCCGTCCGGCAGCTCGCCCATCGCCAGCCGCACCTTCATCCACCTGGCCCAGTCCACGGCGTTTGAGGCGAAGGCGCCCGCCGCGCCCGCCGCGTCCCAGTTCCAGATGCCGGCGATGGAGTCCTCCAGCAGCACCATCTCGCCCTGATAGCGCAGCGGCGGCCCGATACGCCCATGCGGCAGCGCCGACCTCGCCGGGTCCGCCCGGCTGGTGAACGGCACGGTGTCGGCCATGCCCACACGGTCCAGGATGCGGGTCTGGACGAAGGTCTCCCACGGCATCCCGGAGGCGGCGGCGACGATCTCGCCGGCCACGACGAACATCAGGTTGCAGTAGTGGTAGCCCGCCCGGAACCCGTGCTCGATCGGCACGTGCGGGATCGCCGCCATGATCTCGGCGCGGGTCCGGTCGCTGTTCGGCCAGAACAGCAGGTCCCCGGCGCCCAGGCCGAACCCGGCGCGGTGGCTGAGGGTGTCGCGCACCGTGATCCGCTCGCCGATGAAGGGATCCGACAGGGTGAAGCCCGGCAGATAGGTCCTGACCGGCTCGTCCCACTTGACCTTGCCCTCGTCGACCAGGATCGCCAGCGCGGCGGCGGTGACGTTCTTGGTGTTGGAGGCGATGGCGAACAGGGTGCGCTCATCCACGTCGGCGGGCCCGCCGATCCGGCGCCCGCCATAGCCGCGCGTCAGGACGTCGGCCCCATCCTTGACCACCGCGACCGACAGGCCGGGCTGGTCGGGGAAGGCCTCAAGACAGCGCCGCACATAGGCGTCGACCGCTTCGGCCAGCCCGTGCGTCGTCGCCGCCTCCTGGGCCCAGGCGCGGAACGGCACGACGGCGGCTGCGCCGGCGAGACCCGCTCCGGTCAGGGCGGCGCGGCGGTTCAACGAAAGCGGCATGGACGGACCTCTGAAGTTCGAGCGCCACGCTAGCGCGCCGCGCCCGGGACGGCCAAGCCCGCTTGCGGCGAAAGGGGGTCGCCCTCTAGACCGACGATGTCAGCCGATCGGGACCGCCATGAAGGATCACCCCCGCACCCCCCTGCCCCCGCTTCCGGAGTGGAGCGACGAGGAGCGGATCGCGCGGGTCGTCGCGTTTCGCGACTGGCTGTCGAAGCGGCGGACGGTGCGCGAGTTCAGCGACCGGCCGGTGCCGCGCGAGATCGTGGATCAGGCCATACTGGCCGCCGGGAGCGCGCCCTCGGGCGCCAACCACCAGCCCTGGTTCTTCAGCGTCATCGACAGCCCCGACGCCCGCCGCCAGGTGCGCGAGGCGGCCGAGGCCGAGGAACGCGCCTTCTACGCCGAGAAGGCGTCTCAGGAATGGCTGGACGCGCTGGCCCCGCTCGGCACCGACCCCGACAAGAGCTTCCTCGAGGTCGCGCCGGTTCTGATCGCCGTCTTCGCCCAGAAGCGCGGCGGGCCGAGGCCGGGGGACGACAGGAAGAACTACTATGTCGCCGAGAGCGTCGGCATCGCCACGGGATTTCTGATCGCGGCGCTGCACCAAGCCGGTCTGGCCACCCTGACCCACACCCCCGCTCCCATGAGCTTCCTCAGCGAGATCTGCGGCCGGCCCGCGAACGAGAAGCCGTTCCTGCTGTTGGTCGCGGGACACCCCGCCCCGGACGCGACCGTGCCGCTGGCGGCGCTGGACAAGAAGCCGCTGGACGCCATCGCCGCGCGGGTCTGAGGCGGCGCGCGCGTTCGCATTCGGCGGCGCGCGTTCTACAATGCGGCGATGACCCGCGACGAGCTGCTGTCCAAACTGCGAGAGCTGAAGCCCTGGCTGGAAGAACAGGGCATCGTCAACGTGCGCCTGTTCGGCAGCTACGCCCGCGATGCGGCCGGACCGGACAGCGACGTCGATCTGCTGGTGGAGATGACCAAGCCCCTGGGCTTCCGGTTCTTCGGCATCGAGGACGAACTCGGCGATCGGCTGGGCGCGCGCGTGGAGATGATGACCGCGCGATCGATCGAGAACCCCTACATCAAGCACTCCGTGGAGCGTGACGCGCTTGTGGTCTGAGAAGGACGCCGCGCTGATCCGGGAGATGCGCCTGAGGCTGGACCAGATCGCCACGCTCGTGGCGGGTCAGGACCGCGACGTGTTCCTGGCCGACCCGGCGAAGCCACACGCCGTGGCCATGTTCTTCGTAATGGTGGGCGAAGCGGCCGGGAAAGTCAGTCCCGCGATGCAATCCGCGCACCCCGGGATCGCATGGGGCTTCGCCAAACGGCTACGCAATCTCATCGCCCACGAGTATCGTCGCATCGACTGGCATCTGCTCCGGACCATCGCGACGGAGGACGCCCCGCGACTGAGGGCGGAGTTGCCGGAGCCGCCGCCGCCTGAGACCTTCGACTGATGCTCCTGCCCTTCTTCTCCGCGCTCAGGGACCGGCGCGTGCCGGTGTCGATGAAGGAATGGCTCCACCTGATGGAGGCCATGGATCGCGGGGTCGTGGGCCCCGGGACCGGGATGGCGGTGGATGACTTCTACCACCTGTCGCGCGCGGTGCTGGTCAAGGACGAGAAGCACTACGACCGCTTCGATGTCGTCTTCGCCGAGGTCTTCAAGGGGCTGGAGCGGGTCGGCGCCGGGGAGGAAGTCTCCGCCGACATCCCCGAGGACTGGCTTCGGCTGCTGAACGAGAAATACCTCACCGACGAGGAGAAGGCCGAGATCGAGGCGCTCGGCGGCTTCGACAAGCTCATGGACACGCTGCGCCAACGGCTGGAGGAGCAGAAGGGCCGTCACGAGGGCGGCTCGAAGTGGATCGGCACGGGCGGGACCAGTCCCTTCGGCCACGGCGGCTACAATCCCGAGGGCGTCCGCATTGGCGGCCCGGCGAAACAGGGCCGGGCGGTGAAGGTCTGGGAGAAGCGCGAGTATCGCAACCTCGACGATACGGTCGAGCTGGGCACCCGCAACATCAAGGTGGCGCTGCGCCGCCTGCGCCGCTTCGCCCGCCAGGGCGCGCCGGACGAACTGGACATCGACGGCACCATCGACGGCGCCGCCCGCCAGGGCTGGCTGGACATCCGCATGCGGCCCGAGCGGCGCAACACGATCAAGGTGCTGCTGTTCCTCGACGTCGGCGGGTCCATGGACGCGCACGTCAAGCTCTGCGAGGAGCTGTTCTCGGCCGCCCGTTCGGAGTTCAAGAACCTGGAGTTCTTCTACTTCCACAACTGCCTCTACGAAGGCGTCTGGAAGGACAACCGCCGTCGCCATTCGGAGCGCACGCCGACCTGGGAGCTGCTGAACAAGTATCCCGGCGACTGGCGCGCGATCTTCGTCGGCGACGCCACCATGAGCCCCTATGAAGTCACCATGCCCGGCGGCTCGGTCGAGCACTGGAACGAGGAGGCGGGCGCCGTCTGGCTGAACCGCGCCGTGCGTCAGTGGGAGCGCTCCGTCTGGCTGAACCCGGTGGCCGAACGCCACTGGCGCTTCACCGCCTCCGTCGGCCTGATCCGCGAGGTCATGGAAGAGCGCATGTTCCCGCTGACGCTCCAGGGGCTGGACGGCGCCATGCGCGCCTTGGTCCGCTGACGCGAGGGGACGGCTCTGATAGGGTCTCGATGAAGGAGCCCGCCATGCTGATCCTCGCCCTCGCCCTGCTGATCCAGACTCCCGCCGCCCTGCCGGAATGGGCGCGCGAGAATCCCTTCGGCTACGAGCGCGCGCAATGCAGTCCGATGATCCGGGGAGACGAGCCCCTGGAGGCCTGTCAGGCGAGGGTGCGGAGCTTGCTGCTCGCGGAGCTGGGCGACGACCTGCCGCCGGCGCTGCGCCCGGCGGCGGTGGAGGACTGCCGGCCTGCTGACGCGGGCGGCGGGGTCGTGTGCGGGCCTCAGCGGCGCGCCGCGCGGTCGGACGGTCCCGTTCTCGTCGAACAGGACTGCTCCAACCGCGTGACGTCCGAGGGCTTCTCGTCGGATTGCCGCCCGGTCGGACAGAGTGAGGAGCGAGGGGTCTCGATCACCCTGTTCGGCGGAGACGACGATTGATCGTCAGTGGCGGCCGTCGCCCTTGAGGGCGTCCTTGGCTCCCCCGACGGCGTTCTGAACCTTGCCTTCGACCTGGTCCATCTTGCCTTCGGCCTTCAGCTTCTCGTCGCCGGTCAGCTTGCCGACGCCTTCCTTGAGCTTGCCTTCGGTCTGCTTGCCGGCGCCTTCGATACGATCGGTGTTCATCTCGCTCTCCATGCTGGGAATCCGCTGATGCGGCGTCCCGGAAAGAGCGCGTCGCGGAAGCCGGGGTTCCGTATGGCTCAGCCTCGTCTCAGCCAGACGGCGACGGCCCAGGCGTGCGCCTCGTGCCGAAGGCGACGCAGCGCCTCCTCGGGCCTGATCCAGACCAGGGCGTGATCGTCCTCGCATTTCAGGCCGGGCTCTGCGGCCAGCACCTCGGCGATCCAGAAGCCGGCCTGGTTGTCCACCGGATGGCCGTCCGTCTTGCGGAACAGCTGGGAGGCTTCGGCGATCCGCGCGACGGCGCGCACCCTCAGGCCCGTCTCCTCGCCGAACTCCCGCGCCAGGGCCTCGGACTCGGACTCGTCGCCGTCCAGCGCCCCGCCCGGCAGGTCGAGATAGGGACCTTCGCCCCGATCGACCTCCACACAGGCCAGCCTGCCCTGGGCGTCGAACGCCAGTCCGAAGGCGGTCGGGCGCGGTTCGTAAGCGACCCCGGGTTCGGGTGTCCCGAACTTCAACCGAATGGTCACCGGTCGAACGCCAGGCGCGCCCGGACGCCCTGATGCGCCGGGTCGAACTCCACTGAGGAGCGCAGACCCTTGGCCATGGCGGCGATGATCTTGCCGCCCAGGCCGGTGCCCTTGGGCTTGCTTTCGCCCATGCCCGCGCCGTCGTCCTCGACCACCAGGACGCCGCGCCCCTCCCCCTCCGCGCGCAGGTGAACGCGAATCTCGCCGCCCTGGCCGGGGCCGTAGGCGTACTTCACCGCATTGGTCACGAGTTCGGTCACCACGACGCCGAGGGACACCGCCTGATCGGTGGAGACCTGCATCGGCTCCGCGTCGAGCCGAAGGGTGACGGTCCGATCATCCGAGCCCAGCGACTTGCCGAGCTCCTCGACGAGGCCGTCCAGGTAGTCGTGCATCGCCACCGTGGCGACGTCGGCGGAGGTGTAGAGCCGCCGATGCACATGGGCCACCGCCTCGATCCGGGCCTGGGCCTCCTTCAACGCCGTCTTGGCGCCCTCGTCCTTCAACTGGCGCTGCTGCAGCGATATGAAGCTGGAGACCAGCTGGAGCGAGTTGCCGACGCGGTGGTTGACCTCCCGCAGCAGGGCCTCGGCCCGATCGCGGGCCTGGCGGACCTCCTCCAGCGCCTGCTGGTTCTCGCGCTCCAGCCGGCGACGCTCCACCGCGTCGTTGAGCGCCGCTCGCAGCAGGGCCGTGAAGTCCTCGGAGACGTCCTTGATGACATAGTCCGCGGCCCCGGCCCGGAGCGCCGCGACCGCGATGCGGCCGTCCTCGGCGCCGGTGACATAGACGACCGGCGGCGGTTCGTTCAGCGCCAGGATGTCGGGCAGAACGTCCAGACCGTCGCGGCCCGGCATGAAGTGATCCAGGGCGCAGGCGTCGAACGTCTGCGTCGCCAGAAGCTCCAGGCCCGCGTCGCCGCCGTCCGCGCACACCACCTCGAAGCCGTGTCGCGACAGCTCCTTCTGGACCAGCCGCGACAGCGCCCGGTCGTCATCGATGTAGAGCAGACGAACCGGTCCGTCGCGGGCGATCATGAAACCTACTCGATCTCCGGCGCCTGCATGACCGACAGGAACAGACCCAGCTGCTTGATGGCCGTGGCGAAGGCTTCGTAGTCGACCGGCTTGGTGATGTAGACGTTGCAGCCCAGGTCGTAGCAGCGCTGGATTTCGACCTTGTCGTCGGTCGTGGTCAGAACGACGACCGGGGCCCGCTTCAGCCGCTCGTCCGCCTTCACCTGGGCCAGGATGTCGGTGCCCGACATGTCGGGCAGGTTGAGGTCCAGCAGGATCAGCAGCGGCCCGTTGGCCCGCACCTCGGCGCTGAACAGATAGTCCACCGCCGATCCGCCGTCGGCGAAGTGCACGATCTCGTTGCCGATGTTGGCGCGGCGGATGTTCTTCTCGATCAGCTTGGCGTGACCGTGATCGTCCTCGACCATCACGATCTTCACGGCGGCGGTCATGCGGCGTCTCCCGGGTCCTGAACGACGAGGCGTTTGGGGAATTTCAGTCTGAATGTCGAGCCTTGGCCGAGCTCGGACTCCAGCTCGACGACGCCGCCGAGCCGGCGAACGCTGTTCCTGACGAAGGCGAGGCCGAGCCCCTCGCCGGGCCGGTCCTGCCGGCCGGAGCGACGGAACAGCTCGAATATCCGCTCGTGATCCTTGGGCGAGACTCCGCGCCCGTTGTCGGCGATCTCATAGACGATCCAACCGCCGGGAACCTCCTGCCCGGAGAGGCGGATCAGGCCCGGGCGCGACGGGTCCAGATACTTCACGGCGTTGTCGATCAGATTGCCGAACACCTGCTCCATGGACAGGCGATCGCTCTCGATCTCGGGCAGGTCGCCCACCTCGATCTCGGCGTCGGCGGCGTCGGTCTGGTGCCGGACGCTGTCGGCGATGCCCTGGGCGAGCTTCTTCATGTCCAAGGTCTCCGGCGTCAGCGTCCGGCGCCCTTCGCGGGACAGCTTCAGGATGGCGTTGATCAGCCGGTCCATCTTGGCGGTCGAGGCGCGGATGAAGCCGATCGCCTCGGGCACGTCCTCGCGGACCGCGGTCCGGGCGTCCGCATCCACCAGGTCGGGCGCGGCCTCCTCGATCCTGCCGATCTGGCCGTCCAGCGCCTTGCCGGCCTGCTCGAGTTCGGAGGTGTAGCCCATGACGTTGACCAGCGGCGCGCGCAGGTCGTGGCTGACGATATAGGCGAAGCGCTGGATCTCCTCGTTGGCGCGGACCAGCTCTGCGGTCCGGGTGCGCACCGTCTCTTCCAGTCCCGCGTTGGCCTGGTCCAGGGCGGCCCTCGCCGCCTGGAGGTCGGCGAGGTAACGGCGCACCAGCCAGACCGACACGCCCGCCAGGATGACGATCAACACCCCCGCCAGGCCGTTGACGATCAGGGTGGCCTTCGCCGAGCGTTCCGACGCCGCCTGTCGCGTCAGCAGCAGCCGCTGTTCATGATCGCCGATCGCGTCCACCTCGGCGCGCATGGCGTCCATCAGGATCTTGCCCCGCCCGGTGCGGATCAGGGACACCGCCTCGCCGATCCGCCCGGTGGCGGCGAGCTCGACGCCGCGCCTGAGCGTCAGCATTCGCTCATCGACGATGTAGCGGATGCGGCGAGCCTTCTCGGTCTGCTCCGGACTGTCGGCGACCAGCCGTTCCAGTCGGTCCATATCCTCGGGCAGCGCGCGCAGCGCGTCGTTGTAGATGCTCAGATACTGTCCCCGGCCCGTCAGCAGATAGCCCCGCTGGCCGGTCTCGGCGTCCACAGCCCACGTGAGGACGCGCTGGGCGGTCAGGCGGACCTCCTGCGTATGTTCGACACTTCGGTTGAAGCTTTCGGTGCGCGCGACCATCAGGAAGGTCGCCACGTTCGCGGACATCAGCAGGATAAGCGCCGCGCCCAGCAGCAGCACGATCGAGCGCCCGAGCGTCGGCGTGCGCAGAAAAGCGGCCAAGTCTGCCGGCCAGCGGCGAAGATCGATAGGCATGCCCCCGTCTATCCTTCACACCCCGCGCGTAGAAGCAGGGAACTCTCGCCCGGCTTCGGGCTTACGGTTAAGGTTGCGAGCGAGCGAAAAGTTCCCGGTGCTGGGAGGGGAAGATGGTATGGTGGTGGTGGATCCTTCCGGGGGTCCTGGCCTTCTGCGGCCTGACGTTCCTGATTTCGGGTCTGTCGGCCCTGTTCAGGGGGCGGCCCCTCAGCGGCCTGCTGGCCGCGATCGGCGGCGGCGGGCTCGCGGCGGCGGGTGTGGCGATCGCCCTGTTCGGCATGAACCTGCAGACCTGGCAGCGCCTGACCTACGAACAGTCGGTGGCGACGATCTCGCTGCGCCAGACCGCCCCGCAGCGATTTGAGGCGACGGTCACGCGGCCCGACGGATCTTCCGGCGCCTACCCCCTCGCCGGCGACGAGTGGCGGATCGAGGCGCAGGTGCTGCGCTGGGAACCCTGGGCCAATGTCCTGGGACTGAACGCCCAGTACCGGCTGGAGCGCCTGTCCGGCCGCTATCGCAGCATCGATCAGGAACTCAACGACGAGCGCAGCGCCCATGACCTGACCCTTCCCGCCGAGGCCGAGCGCGAGCCGTGGGATCTGGACGCCTGGCTGGTGGCCCAGCGCATGGGCCGCTACGTCCGAGCGGTCGATACGCTGTACGGCTCGGCGGCCTACATGCCGATGGCCGACGGCGCGGTCTACGAGGTGTGGCTGACCCAGTCGGGTCTGATCGCCCGCCCCGCCAACGCCGCCGCCAACACCGCCTCCACCGACGGCGGCTGGGTTCGGGCGCGGTAGCCTTAGTTCTCCTTCTCCCCTCGCGGGAGAAGGTGGCATGCGGAGCATGACGGATGAGGGGGATGCGTCCGCCTGCTCATCGTCGACCGCTCGCGAGCTGAAAGAGCCCCCTCATCCGAGCGCCTCCGGCGCCCACCTTCTCCCACGAGGGGAGGCGGGACGTTCAGACGCTCCCCACCGTCCTCAGCCGCGCCTTGGGGTGGATCTCGTTCTGGCTCATGACCACCGTCTGGCCCCTGAACCGTTCGATGATGGAGCGCACGTAGGGCCGGGTCTGGGCGGCGGTCAGCAGCACCGGCGTCTCGCCGGCCATGGCGGCGCGCTCGAACACGTCGCGCACGCCCCGGATGAAGTCCTGCAGCCGCGACGGCGCCATGGCCAGTTGCTTGTCCTCGCCCGGCCCGATCAGGCTCTCGGCGAAGGCCTGCTCCCAGTCGGGCGACAGGGTCACGATCGGCAGCGCCCCGTCGTCGCCCTTGTGCTGCCAGCACAGTTGCCGTCCCAGGCGTCCGCGCACATGCTCCACCAGCTGGGTCACCGACGAGGTGTGCGGCGCGGCCTCGGCCAGGCCTTCCAGGATCGTGGGCAGGTCGCGGATCGACACCCGCTCGCGCAACAGCGCCTGTAGGACCCTCTGCAGGGTGGTGGTGGAGACCACCGCCGGGATCAGCTCCTCGACCAGCTTCTTCTCCTCGGGCCCGACCTCCCTCAGCAGCTTCTGCACCTCCGCGTAGGAGAGCAGGTCCGCCATGTTCTCCTTCAGGATCTCGGTCAGGTGCGTCGTCAGCACCGTCGAGGGATCGACCAGCGTATAGCCCCGGAACGTCGCCTCCTCGCGCAGGCTCTCGTCGATCCAGGTCGCGGGCAGGCCGAAGGCGGGCTCGCGCGTGTGTTCCCCGGGGAGCTCGACCTGGCGTCCGGCGGGGTCCATGGCCATCAGGGCGCCCAGCCGCACCTCGCCGGCGCCGGCCTCCATCTCCTTGATGCGGATGGCGTAGCCCTGGGTCGGCAGACGCATGTTGTCGAGGATGCGCACGCTCGGCATGACGAAGCCGTACTCCTGCGCCAGGGCGCGACGCAGCGCCCGGACCTGGTCGGTCAGGCGGCGCCCCTCCAGCTCGTTGATCAGGCCGAGCAGCGAATAGCCCAACTCGATCTTGACCTCGTCGATGGCCAGGGCGGTGCCGATCGGCTCCTCGACGTCGTCGGCCGGCTTGGTCTCAATCACCGGCTCGACCTTGGGTTTCAGACGCGCCCGGCCCAGCCGCCAGGCCATGAAGCCGGCCCCCAGCGCCAGGGCCGCGAACGGCAGGATCGGCATGCCCGGGATCAGACCGATGAGCCCCGAGGCGCCCGACACGACCCCCAGGCTCACGGGGTTGGTGGCCAGCTGCTGCACCATGGCCTTGTCGGCCGAACCCTCGACCCCCGCCTTCGAGACCAGGAAGCCCGCGGCGATGGAGATGACCAGGGCCGGCACCTGGGTCACCAGACCGTCGCCGATGGTCAGGAGGACGTAGCTGTTGGCCGCGTCTCCGGCCGCCATGCCGTGTGACAGCACCCCGATCAGCACGCCGCCGATGGCGTTGATGAAGGTGATGATCAGGCCCGCCACCGCGTCGCCGCGCACGAACTTCGAGGCGCCGTCCATGGCGCCGAAGAAGGTCGATTCCTGCTCCAGCTCCTTGCGCCGCCGCTTGGCCTCGGTCTCGTCGATCAGACCGGAGGACAGGTCCGCGTCGATCGCCATCTGCTTGCCCGGCATGGAGTCGAGCGTGAAGCGGGCCGAGACCTCGGCGATACGGGTCGAGCCCTTGGTGATGACCACGAAGTTCACCACCAGAAGGATGGCGAAGACGATGATCCCGATGATGAAGCTGCCGCTCATCATCAGCTCGCCGAAGGCCTGGATCACGGCCCCCGCGCTGTCGGCGCCCTCGTGGCCGTGGCTCAGGATCAGGCGGGTCGAGGCCAGGTTCAGACCCAGCCGGAACAGCGTGGCCACCAGCAGCACCGTGGGGAAGATGGCGAAGTCCAGCGGCTTCTTCATCATCAGCGCGGTCATCAGGATCAGCACGCTGCTGACCAGGCTGATGGCCAGCAGCAGATCCAGGATCAGCGTCGGCACCGGCACGATCAGCAGCAGGATCACGCCGATGACGCCGACGGCCATCGCCACCTCGCCGCGCGCGACCCAGCCCAGCATGTCGCGACCGGTCGGCGCCGCCATGCCGTCCTTCATCATGCCTCGCGGCGCCCCCAGCTGCGTGTCAGCCATGACCGAACTCGCGCATCACCCGGCGCGTCGCCTCGGCGATCACCGCTTCGGCCACCGCGTCATCCGTCTCCCGGGCCGCGTGATTGTAGATCGCTAGGACGACGGGCTCGCCCTGCGGCGGGAACAGCACGCCGATGTCGTTGGTCGGACCATAGCCGCCCGTCCCGGTCTTGTGCGCCACGCGCCAGCCCTCGGGGACGCCCGCCCTGATCCGCGCCGTGCCGGTCGGACTGTCGACCATCCAGCGCAGCAGGAGAGCTTTCGAGTCCGCGCTCAGCGGGGTCGTCTCCGACACCAGCAGCCGTTGCAGATTAGCGACCGCCGCGTTCGCGGTGGTGGTGTCCTTGTCCCCGTCCAGCCGGTTCATCTCGGGCTCGAAGCGGTCGACCCGGGTCACCTCATCACCCAGGCCGCGATAGAAGGCCTGCATCGGCCCCAGCCCGCCCATGGCCTTCAGCAGCAGGTTGGCGGCCGGATTGTCGCTCACCTCGACGGTGCCCTTCATCAGCGCCTCGACCGTCAGTCCTGAGCCGACGGCCGGTTCGGTCACCGGGGCGTGGGAGATCATGTCGGCGGCGGTGATCGGGATGACCCGGTTCAGCCGCTCCTCCCCGGCCTGCACCCGCAGCAACGTGGCCGCCGCCAGGAACGCCTTGAAGGTCGAGCAGTAGACGAACCGCTCGTCACCCCGCCACGCCAGCCTTCGACCCGAGCCGGTGTCCAGCGCGGCGACGCCCAGCCGGCCGCCGCCGGTCTCCAGCGCCGATAGGTCCAACACCTGGACCTCCGGCTCCGCGGCCATCGCCGGGGCACGCGGCGCGCACGCCGCCGCCGCCAGCGCGCCGAGCCCGGTCAGGACGGACCTCCTCAGGACATCATTCCTCCCCCGCTGCGCGGGTGAGGAGATATCTTCGACGCCGTCCCTGCCCATCAGCCCGCCGCCGCGACGCCGGACTGGGGCGCGGGGATGTCGATCCCCTCCTGGGCGTATTCGTTGAGCTTGTTGCGCAGCGTGCGGATCGAGATCCCGAGGATGTTCGCGGCGTGGGTGCGGTTGCCCAGGCAGTGCTTCAGCGTGTCCATGATCAGCGCCTTCTCCATCTCGGCGACCGTCTGGCCGACGAAGGCGCGGGTCACGGTCTCGGCCGCCTGGGCGGCGCGGTCCACGACGTTGGAGGCCGGCGCGGCCCCGCCCATCAGGGGCTGGCCGTCCGGCAGGCGGATGGCCTCGACGTCGATCTCGGGACCGGACGCCAGCAGCACCGCGCGGTGCATGGCGTTCTCCAGCTCCCGCACATTGCCGGGCCAGCGATGGGTGGCCAGGGCCTGGCGCGCGGCGGCGGACAGCGGTCGCACCGGCACGCCGTTGGCGGCGGCGTACTTCTTGATGAAATGCTCGGCCAGCACCGCGACGTCGCCGGGCCGCTCGCGCAAGCTGGGCAGGCGCAGGTTCACCACGTTCAGGCGATAGAGCAGGTCCTCCCGGAACGTCCCTTCCGCCACGGCCTTGGCCAGGTCGCGGTTGGAGGTGGCGATGATGCGGATGTTGACCGGCACCGGCCGGGTCCCGCCGACGCGGTCGATGACCCGCTCCTGGATGGCGCGCAGCAGCTTGGCCTGCAGCCGGGCGTCCATCTCGCTGATTTCGTCCAGAAGCAGCGTGCCGCCGTCGGCCTCCTCGAACTTGCCGATGCGACGACCGACCGCCCCGGTGAAGGCGCCCTTCTCGTGACCGAACAGCTCGGATTCCAGCAGGTTGTCGGGAATGGCGGCGCAGTTGACGCTGATGAACGGCTTGTCGGCCCGGCGCGAGTGGGTGTGCAGATAACGCGCCATCACCTCCTTGCCGACGCCGCTCTCGCCGGTGATCAGGATGGAGGCTTCCGACCGCGCCACCTGGTCGGCGAGCTTGATCACCGCCTGCATCGACGGATCGGCCGAGATCATCGGCCGCTCGTCGTCGGCCACCGCCGCCAGCACCGCCGCGATCAGGTCGGCCTCGGGCGGCAGGGGGATGAACTCCTTGGCCCCGGCCCGGATGGCGTTGGCGGCGTCGCGGGCGTCGGCGTCCACGCCGCAGGCGACCACCGGGACATGGATGCGCTCCGCCTCGTTGGCGGCGATCAGCGAGGCGATGTCGACGCGGTAGTCGACCATCAGCAGGTCCGCCCCCTGCCCGCGCCTCAGCTGCTCGGTCGCCTGGTCGCCGCGTTCGACGTGATTGACCTTGGCGCCGTGCGCCATGGCCATCTTCACCGCGCTGGCGAGCTGTCCGCTCAGTCTGCCGACCACCAGAAGCCGCATGGGTCGTCCTCCCTAATCCTGCATCCGGTCGCCGATCAGGCGCCCAGGTCCTCGGTCTTGATGATTTCCGTCATAGTCACGCCCAGCCGGTCCTCGACCAGCACCACCTCGCCGCGCGCGACCAGGCGGTTGTTGACGAAGATGTCGATCGCCTCGCCGACCCGGCGATCCAGCTCCAGCACGCTGCCCCGATTGAGCTTCAGCAGCTGCGACACGGTCATGTGCGCCTTGCCCAGCACGGCCGAGATGTTGACCGGCACGTCGAACACCGGCGCCAGATCGGTCGCGGTCTTCTCGCCGGGCTCGTCGGTCAGGGCGACCGCCGTCTGATCGGCGAACTCTTCCAGCGCGAAGTCGTCGGTGGCCATCACAGGTCTCCTTGGGAGAGATTTTCAGCGTGCCCGGCGTCGGCGGCGAGCGCCGTCTCCAGCGCCTGGCGGATGCGGGCCTCGGCCGAGGCGGGGTCGTAGGCGGCGCGCCCGTCGGCCCATTCCAGCACAAAGGCGGCGGGCGGCAGGGCGGGCTCGTCGCGGAACACGACCAGTCCCGGAAAGCCCGCGTCGGCGCACAGGCGGCTGATCTCGTCGCGACCCGCGTCGTCCAGTTCGGACGCCGCCACCACCAGCCGGGCCGAGGCCTCTACGTCGTCCGACAGAGTCTCCAGCGCCGTCTTCAGGGGGCCGTGGGGGAAGCGCGTCAGGGCGGCGCCGGCGATCACGCGCGCCGCGGTCAGGGCCAGATCGGCGGCCCCGGCCCTGTGCCGTTCGGCCGCCGCCTGCAGCGCACCGGCGGACTGCGTCAGAACCTGCGCGATCGTGGCGAGGGCCTGGGACCGCAGGGCGTCGGCCTCCGCCAGCGCCGCCGTCCGCGCCTCGGCCCGCGCCTGGGCCACCAGCGCCTCCACCTCCGCCGGCGCATAGGCCCGCTTGGTCGGCGTGAACGCGCCGGACCGCAGTACGGCGCCCGTGTCGGAGAACTCGGTGTCGAAGACGAAGGGGCGGGTCTGGGTCGAGGGCTGGGCCTGGGTCATGTCAGTAGATCAGCTCGTCGTCCGCGCCCTGGCCGACCAGCATGATGTCGCCCTTCGCGGCCAGGTCCTTGGCGACCTGGACCATGTTCATCTGGGCGGCGTCGACGTCCTTCAGACGCACCGGGCCCATGCTCTCCATGTCCTCGCGCATGATCTTGGCGGCCCGCTCGGACATGTTGGAGAAGAACAGCTCGCGCAGGGTCTCCGACGCGCCCTTCAGGGCCAGACCCAGCTGGTCCTTCTCCACGGCGCGCAGCAGGGTCTGGATGCCGCCGGGGTCCAGCTTGCCCAGGTCCTCGAACACGAACATCAGGGCGCGGATGCGCTCGGCGGACTCGCGGTTGCGTTCCTCCAGGGCTGCGATGAAGCGGGCCTCGGTCTGGCGGTCGAAGCTGTTGAAGATCTCCGCCATCATCTCGTGGCTGTCGCGCTTGGAGGTGCGCGCCAGGTTCGACATGAATTCTGTCCTGAGCGTCTGCTCGATCTTGTCCAGGATCTCGCGCTGCACCGGCTCCATGCGCAGCATCCGCTGGACGCACTCCAGCGCGAAGTCCTCCGGCAGCGAGGTCAGCACGCGCGCGGCGTGGTCCGACTTCACCTTGGACAGGACCACCGCCACCGTCTGCGGGTATTCGTTCTTCAGATAGTTGGCGAGCACGGCCTCGTTCACGTTGCCGAGCTTGTCCCACATGGTCCGGCCCGCCGGGCCCCGGATCTCCTCCATGAGGGCGTCGACGCGGTCCGGCGGCATGAACGACGAGAGCAGCCGCTGGGTCTGGTCATAGCTGCCCATGACCGATCCCGAGCCGCTCATGCCCGAGACGAACTCGATCAACAGCTCCTCGACGACCTGGGCCGTGACCGTGCCAAGGCCGGCCATGGCCTGGGAGATCTCCTTGATCTCGTCCTCGTCCAGGCCTTCCCACAGCTTGGTGTGATCCTCGCCGAGCGCCAGCAGGATGACCGCGGCCTTCTCCGGCCCCGTCAGCTTCTTGGCGTCCTCGACCGCCGGCTTCTTGGTGATCATGCGGGCGGCCATCAGCCTTCAGCCACCCAGTTGCGGATGATGGACACCGACGCCTCGGGGTGCCGGTCGACGAACTCGGCCACGCGCTTGACCGAGGAGGCCTTCACCTGGCCCTCGATGCGGGCGATGTCGATGCGCTCGTCGACGGCGGTGGCCGGTCCGGCCAGCATCGGCGTCGCGCCCGGGGCCGCCGCGATCATCTGGCCGCCCGGCCCCACCGTCGTCGTCTGCAGCAGGGTCGCGCCGGGGGCCGCCTCGCCGGTCGCGGCCGACGACGCGGTCTTCAGCAGCGGCCTCAGCACGAAGAAGATGAGCAGCAGCCCGGTGACCAGCAGCACCAGCAGCTCCACGCCACGCATGATGTCGTTCTTGGTGAAGTTGAACAGCGACGAGCCGCCGTCGGTGCCGCCGACCGTCGCCGTCTCACGGGCGAAACGGACGTTGACGACCTCGACCGTGTCGCCGCGCTCCTCATCGTAGCCGACGGCCGAACGCACCAGGGCGGCGATCTGCGCCATCTCCTCCTCGGTGCGCGGCTCATAGGTCGGCTCCGCCCCGTCCGCGCCCGGCGTCCACTTGCCGTCCACGGCCACGGCGATCGCCAGCTTCTTGACCTCGCCCGGCTCTCGGATGGTGGTCGTGGTGGTGTTGGAGATCTCGTAGTTCGTCGTCTCGGTGTTCTCGGTCGACGTCGAGCCCAGCGGCGTCTGGTTCGGCGCCTCGCCGCCGGGGATGTTGTTCGTCGCGGTCACGCCGCCGTCGGCCAGCTCCGTCGTCTCCTGGCTGTTCGCGCCGTTGGTGGAGGTCGAGCGCACCACCTGACCGTCCGGGTCGAAGCGTTGCTCCTGGGTGGTGGAGCGGCTGTGGTCGATCTCGGCCGTGACCTGGACGCGAGCGGCGCCGACGCCGACGACGCCCTCGACGATGTCCTTGATCCGCGCCTGCAGCTGCGCCTCCGTCGACGCCTTGGCCTCCTCGGCCGAGGTGGAGGAGAAGGCGTCGCCCTCGGCCCCCGCCGCCAGGGTGCGGTTGCTCTCGTCGACCACGGTCACCCGCTCGGGCTTCAAGCCCGGCACGGAGGACGCGACCACGTTGCGGATCGAGCGGACCTGGTCCCCGGTCAGGTCGCGGCCGCCCACGCCCACCACCACCGCGGCCGTCGGCTCCGGGGCCTCGGACTGGAACAGCTCGCGCTGGGGGCGGGTGATGTGCACGCGCGCCGAGCTGACGCCGCGCATCGACATGATCGTGCGGGCCAGTTCGCCCTGTAGCGCGCGCTGCTCGTTCAGCTGCTGCTGGAACTCGGTCTGGCCCAGCACCGACTGGTTGTCGAACAGCTCGTAGCCGACCGAGCCGGAGGTCACGAGCCCGCGCTCGGCCAGCATCAGCCGCGCCGTGCCCACCTCGTCGCGGTTGACCATGATGGTCGAGCCGTCCCCGCGCGTGGAGTATTTGATCCCCGCCTGGCCGAGCGCCGAGGTGATCTCGCCGGCCTCGCGCAGGTCGAGGTTGGAATAGAGCAGGGCGTCCGGCGGCTGGCCGATGCGCATCATGACCGCGATCAGCACGGCGGTGACGCCGGCGGCCACGCCCAGGATGGCCGCGAGCCGGCCGATGCCGAATCTCTGGATCGCCGCCGTGAAGCCGCCCACGCGCCCCGCCCCGAACACACGCGGGATACCGATGACGCCCGCTAGGCAGAAAGTGCCGCCCGCGTGGTAAACGGGCCGTTAAGCCGCCGGCGCGGCGCGCCCCTCTAACGCTGGCAGGACGGGCGCCGGCTCCGACGGCGGCGGCAGCCCGGGGTCGCGCAGAAAGCTCAGCACGTCGCCCAGCACCCTCGCCCTGCCGAGGTCGCGCACCAGCAGATGATGTCCGTCCGGGTAGAAGGCCGTCCTCAGGTTCGCCGGAGCGCCCGCCCGCGCCAGGGCCCGGCGCATGGGCCCGGCCTCGATGATCTGGTCCCGGCCGCCATAGGCCAGGAGCGTCGGGCCCCGGATCTCGCCCAGACGCCGTGCGGCCTGCTCCATCAGCTCGACCAGCCCGTAGATCGCGTCCAGCCGCGTCTCGAAGATCATCTCCGGATCGGCGCCCATGCGGCGCAGCTCGGGGATGTTGTCGCTTGCCAGGATGTCCCTGACCGCCCAGTCGGGCGGCGTCAGCGCCAGCGAGCCCATCAGCCGCGCCGAGACCCACAGGCTCGCCCGGTTCAGAAGCGGTTGGCTGGACCAGCCCCAGACGCCGGGCGCCAACAGGACCAGCCGGTCGGCCTCGGGCGGCCTTTCGGAGGCGAAGGCCGAGATCGCGACCGCGCCCCCCATGCTCTCGCCCACGACGCCGATCGTCGCCTCAGGGTGCGCGGCCCGGACCAGCCGCGTCGCCTGGCGCAGGTCCTCCACCATCCGGTCCTCGCCCGCCCAGACCCCGCGTCCGGGCGCGGAGCCGAAGCCGCGCTGGTCATAGGCGTAGACCGCCACGCCCCGCGCGGCCCACCATGGACCGGCGAGGTGGAACGCCATCTTGTGGTCGTTCATGCCGTGGACGCAGACCAGCGCCGCCCACGGCTCGGTCTCGGGCAGCCAGCGCAGCAGCGGCAGGCGGGCTCCGTCCTCCATGACGAAGGCCGCCTCGGTCAGTCGCGGCCCGGCGAACCCGGGCGGCGGGGTCAGCCGCGGCTGCACCCTCGGGGCGCATCCGGCCGCGAGGGCCGCTCCCGCCAGAAGCAGCGCCCGCCGGTTCACGCCAGCAGCTCCCTGACCCGCTGCCTCAGCCAGGGCACGACCTCCGCCTCGAACCACGGTTCGCGCTTCAACCAGGCGGTGTTGCGCCACGACGGATGCGGCATGGGCAGCACCGCCGGCAGATAGTCCCGCCAGGCCCTGACGGTCTCGGTCATGGAGGCCCTGGCGCGATCCCCCAGCGCCCAGGCCTGGGCGTGGCCGCCGACCAGCAGGGTCAGCTCGACCCGGTTCAGCTGTTCCAGCAGGCGCGGCCGCCACAGCTGGGCGCACCGGCGCGGCGGCGGGAAGTCTCCGCCCTTCACGGCCGTGCCGGGGTAGCAGAAGGCCTGAGCCGCCACCCCGATCCGCCGGTCGCCATAGAAGGTCTCGGCGTCGACGCCCAGCCAATCCCTCAGCCGGTCGCCGGACGGGTCGGTGAACGGAAGGCCGCTCTCGTGCACCCGCCGCCCCGGGGCCTGACCGCAGATCAGCAGCCGCGTCTCCGGAAAGACCCGCACCACCGGTCGCGGCTCGTGCGCCAGTTCGCCCGCGCAGGCGCGGCAGGCGCGGATCTCCTCAAGCACGGCGTCGAGGCTCATTCGCCCCCAGACTTGGCCCCCTCGTCCGCGAGCGGCAAGCGGAGCCGGATCACGCCCTTGAAAGCGTCGGGGTCCACCGGCTTGCCCTTCTTGGTGATGACCAGCCGTCCCTGACGGGCCAGGCCGGTCGCAACCGCACGGACCCGGCCCATCTCTCGCTGCCAGCGCTCGGGCGCGATGACCTTGGCCACCTCGGAGGGACAGATGCTCTTGCCCGCGTCACGCCGGGCCAGCTGGTTGAAAATCTCGTCTTCGATCGGATCGCTCATGGCCCTATATCCCGCAGCGCAGCATCGGAGGAAACCCGGCACATGGTCGCCAAGATCACCGTCACCGAAGGCGAGTTCGCCGGCTGGAAGACCTACGACCTCCACGGCACCTTCGATCAGGTGGTCGGGCCCTTCTACTTCCGTCCCGACCCGGACGGGCGCATGCGCTGCGCCTTCCGCGCCGAGCCCAAGCACATGAACGCGGGCGGTCGCATGCACGGCGGGTGCTTGATGACCTTCGCCGACATCGCCCTGTTCCAGACCGCCTATCAGGAGATGGAGGGCGCCTCTGGCGTGACGGTGCAGCTCGACTCCACCTTCATCGACGGCGCCTATGTCGGCGAGCTGGTGGAGGCGACGGGCGAGGTCGTGCGGGCGGGCAAGAGCCTGATCTTCGTGCGCGGACAGATCCAGGCCGGCGACCGCGTGCTGATGACCTATTCAGGCGTCATCCGGAAGTTTGAGCCGCGGGGGGCCTAGGCCATCCCCGCCTGGGCCGCCGGGCGGGCGCGGCACGCCTCCAGCCAGCGCGCCAGATGGATGTACTGTTCCGGCGGCGCGTACTTGATCTGCCGACCGAAATCGAGGCCCACGACGGCGACCAGGTCGGCGATGGTGAAGCGATCGGCCGCGATCCACTCGTTGTCCGCCAGGCGCCGGTCCAGGGTCTTCATGAACTTTTCGGCGGTCGTCCTGTTGCTCTCCGCCAGCTCCGGCGACTGGGTCTCGATCGCCGCCAGCGCCGGGTGGGTGTGGCGCACCGTCAGCATCATCGGATTGGCCAGATAGAACTCGCAGCGGCGCATCCACATCTCGATGACCGCCTGCTCCTTCGGATCGCGCCCGAACATGTTCGGCTCCGGGTGAAGCGACTCCAGGTAGCGGCAGATGGCGATGGACTCGGAGATGCAGGTCCCGTCGTCCAGCTCCAGCGCCGGCACGTGCGGCACGCCGACCTTGGCCCGGTATTCCGGCGTGCGGTGCTCGCCGAAGAAGATGTTGACCTGCTGGATCTCGATGTCGGTGACGCCCTTCTCGGCCAGGAACCAGCGAACACGGCGCGGATTGGGCGCGCGGGTGCTGTCGTAGAGCTTCATGGGCGGCCTCCCGGTGACGCGGTCCGATTTCCGCGCGTTTTTATTCGCTACGCCCTAGCGCGCGAACACGCTCCCGGGCAAGGCGCCGACCACCGAGGCGGTCATCAGGGTGGCCAGGAAGCCGGCGAACAGGGCCTTCCACACCAGGCTCAGCACCTCCTCCCGGCGCTCGGGGATCAGCACCGACAGGCCCGTCACGGTGATCCCCACCGACCCGATGTTGGCGAAGCCGCAGAGCGCATAGGTGAGCAGCATCCGGGTGCGTTCGCTCATGCCCTCCTCGGGCACGGCGCCCAGCTGGATGAAGGCGACGAACTCGGTCAGGGTCAGCTTCACGCCGAGCAACCGCCCCGCGACCTGGGCGTCGGCCCACTCGACCCCCACCAGCCACGCGACCGGGGCGAACACGAACCCCAGCAGGCGCTCCACCGTCACCGGCTCGCCGAACAGCCAGAAGCCCCCCAGCATGACGTTGACCAGGGCGACCAGCGCCACGAACACGATCAGCACGGCCGAGATGTTCAGCACCACCATCAGCCCGTCCGACGTGCCCTTCACGATGGCGTCGATGGCGGAATCGTACTTCAGCGCCGAGCTGTAGTCGGCGTAGGCCCCGCCCTGTCCCGACTTCTCCGGCACGATGATGCGCGCCAGAAGCACGCCCGCCGGCGCCGAGACGATCGAGGCCACGAGCACATGCCCCGCCGCATTGGGCAGGACCGGCGCCAGAAGCGTCGCATAGGCCACCATGGTGGAGCCCGCGACGGTCGCCAGCCCCACCACCATCATCAGGAAGATCTCGGACCGGGTCAGCTTGTCCAGATAGGCGCGGATGACGATGGGGCTCTCGATCATGCCCAGGAAGATGTTGGCCGCCACCGCCAGCGCCGAGGCGCCGCCCAGGCCCAGCGTCTTCTGAAACAGGAAGCCGAAGCCGCGCGTGATCCAGCGCAGGATCCGCCAGTGCCACAACAGCGCCGACAGCGCCGAGATCACCAGGATCAGCGGCAGCACCTCGAAGGCGAACACGAACAGCGCCGGCCGGTTCTCGATCACATAGGGCTGATCGCCGCCCGCCAGATAGCCGAACACGAACTGGGCCCCGACCCGCGTCGCCGCCGCCAGCCCGTCGACCGCGCCTGTGACGGCCGCCAGCACCCCCTGCGATCCAGGAATGGCGAACAGCGCCAGCACGAGCGCCGCCTGCACGGCGACCGCCCCGAGCGTCAGCCGCCAGGGAAAGACGCGCCGGTTCTCCGACACCGCCCAGCAGGCGAGCACGATCACGACGAGCCCGAGAAGGCTCTGAAGGTTCAGGGTGCTGAACATGGATGAAAGGGGCTCCCCACCGGTTCCCCTTCCTGTCCGACGCGCGTCAGGCTGGCAAGCGCCTTACAGTTGACGCCGCACCAGTCGGCCGTAGTCCTCCATCAGGCCCAGGCTGATGTCGCCCGGCGTGAAGGTGTATTCGCCCACCAGCGACACCGGCGTCACCTCCGCGGCGGTGCCGGTCAGGAAGCATTCGGAGAAGCCCGACAGCTCCTCGGGCCGGATGTGGCGCACGACCACCTCGATGCCTTTGGCTTCGGCGAGGCCGATCACCGTCCGGCGCGTGATGCCGTCCAGTATCGCGTCGGTCGGCGGCGTATGGATCACCCCGTCCTGGACGAAGAAGACGTTGGCGCCGGTCGCCTCGGCGACATAGCCGCGCCAGTCCAGCATCATCGCGTCGGAGAAGCCGCGCTTCTCGGCCGCCGTCTTGGACATGGTGCAGATCATGTACAGGCCCGCCGCCTTGGACGCCGACGGCGCGGTCATCGGATCCGGCCGACGCCACTTGGCCCACTCCAGCCGGATGCCCTTCTTCTTGGTCTCCGGGTCGAAATAGCTGGGCCAGTCCCACACGGCGATGGCGACGTGGGTCTTGTTGTGGATGGCCGAGACGGCCAGGGCCTCCGGGCCGCGGAAGGCCACCGGACGCACGTAGCAGTCCGACAGCCCCATCTTTTCGCAGGTCGCGATGCAGGCCCGGTCGATTTCCTCGACCGAATAGGGCAGATCGAAATCGAGCAGGTTGGCGGACGCCTTCAGGCGCTCGGAATGCTCAGTCAGCTTGAAGATTTCGCCGGCATACATACGCTCGCCCTCGAACACCGACGAGCCGTAGTGCAGGGCGTGGGTGAGAATGTGCGTTTTCGCTTCCCGCCAGGGCACGAAATCGCCGTCAACCCAGATCCAGCCGTCGCGATCGTCGAAAGGAACCAGAGCCATTGCACAACATCTCCTCAAGCGTCGGCTGTCTTAGACCCCCCTCGGCGGCCCAGGTCAACGCCGCGACGCGCCGGGCGCGGTCATGAGCGACGCGCGTTTCGGTCGTTCGGGCCCCATCGCGGGCCCCGGCGTGGGCCGTCACCTGCTGATCGTCGACGACGACGACCGCATCCGCGAGCTGCTCAAGGAGTATCTGGCGCGCGAGGGCTATCGGGTGACCGGCGCGGCCCACGCGTCCGCGGCGCGGCGGCTGCTGGAGCTGATCGAGTTCGACCTCGTGGTGCTGGACATCATGATGCCGGGCGAGGACGGCCTGTCCCTGACCGGCTGGGTTCGGTCCAAGGCGCGGCTGTCGAACACGCCGGTGCTGCTGCTGACCGCCCGTGGCGAGCCGACCGATCGCATCCGGGGGCTGGAGCAGGGGGCGGACGACTACATGTCCAAGCCGTTCGATCCCCGCGAGCTGGCGCTGCGCATCGACGCCATCCTGCGCCGCGCGGGCGTGAAGCCTGTGGCCCCCCGCGAGATCCGCCTGGGGCCGGTCATGTTCGACATGGAACGGCTGGAGCTCACCCGCGAGGGCGCGCCGCTGCGGCTGACCGAGGCCGAGGCCCAGCTGCTCAAGACCCTGGCGCTCAACGCCCACGCCCCGGTCGAGCGGATGGCGCTGTCGCCCGACAAGGCCGACATCACGGGCCGCGCGGTCGACGTCCAGGTGACGCGCCTGCGCCGCAAGCTGGAGGTCGATCCGAAGAATCCCCGCTACCTGCAGACGGTTCGCGGCGTCGGCTACATGCTGGCGCCCGATTCGTGACCCCTCGGTGAGGCTCCTTCCCCCCGCCCTGTGGGGCCGCTTCATCAAGCGGCGGCTGCCGACCAGCCTCTGGGGCCGATCGCTCCTGATCATCGTTCTGCCCGTCCTGTTGATGCAGGTGGCCGTGACCTGGGCCTTCTTCGACGCCCATTGGCAGACCGTGACCGCCCGGCTGTCGGACGGGCTCGCCGGCGACATCGCCTGGGCGGCGGCCTCCTATGGCGACAACCCCACGCCCCAGAACATGGCCGTCATCGCCGAGCGCGCCGAGCGGTCGATGCAGCTGTCGATCGCCTTCCAGGAGGGCGACGTCCTGCCGCGTGATCAGCGGCGCGGCCTGCTCGGCGTGGTGGACCGCACCCTGGACAGCGCCCTGGCCGCCCGGCTGGACCAGCCCTACTGGTTCGACACCACCCGCTACCCGGCCTACATCGACGTGCAGGTCCAGACCCCGACCGGGGTGATGCGGGTCATCGCCCCGCGCGAGCGGGCGGTCGCCACCCAGGCGCACATCTTCGTCATCTGGCTGACGCTGGCGACGATCCTTCTGATGTCGGTCGCCATCCTGTTCATCCGCAACCAGGTCAGGGCCATCGAGCGGCTGGCGGACGCGGCCCAGGCCTTCGGGCGCGGCGAGAGCCCCCGCTTCAAGCCCCACGGCGCGCGGGAAGTGCGCTCGGCGGCGCTCGCCTTCATCGACATGCGCCAGCGCATCCAGCGCTACATCGAGCAGCGAACGGCGCTCCTGGCCTCGGTCAGCCACGATCTGCGCACGCCCCTGACGCGGCTCAGGCTGGAGCTGGCCCTGGCGGAGCCCACCAAGCGGACCGCCGCCATGCAGCGCGACCTCGACGAGATGGAGCACATGATCGACGAGTATCTGGCCTTCGCCCGCGGCGAGGCCGGAGAGGCGGCGGAGGCGGTCGACGTCCCGGGCCTTCTGCGCGGCCTGGCGGCCGACGTGGTCCGGCGCGGCGCCGAGGCGGAGGTCGTGGCGCCCCAGGATCTCGAACTGACGGCGCGTCCCATGGCGCTGAAGCGGGCGCTCGCCAACCTCGCCGACAACGCCGCCGCGCACGGGACGAGGGTCCGTCTGTCCGCGCGGCGCCTGGCCTCCGGCGATGTCGAGATCGCGGTGGAGGACGACGGTCCGGGCATCCCCGAGCCGCTGCGTGAGGAGGCCTTCCGCCCCTTCTCCCGCCTCGACGAAAGCCGCAACCAGAACCGCAAGGGCGTGGGCCTGGGCCTGGCGATCGCCCGCGACGTGGCGCGGGGGCATGGGGGAGAAATCCTGCTCGACGACAGCGACCTGGGCGGATTGCGGGCGGCCCTGAGAATTCCCGGCTGAGGGGACTGGCGCGCCCACGGCCAAGGTTTATGTTGAGGCGGCAAGGGGGCTTGCAACACAGGAGTCGTCGCCATGCGGCCTCTCGCCATTCTCCTTCCCTTCGCGGCCGTCGCGGCGCTCGCCGGCGCGGCCCAGGCCGACGGCCTCCAGGCGCCGGCCGCCGGGGCCCGCGTCACCGTCGCCATCGGTCCCGAGCTTCAGGAACGCGCCGAGCAGCTCGGGCGGCGCGACATCGACGATCTGGCCGATGACCTGCGCCGGGCCGTCGAGCGCGAACTCGAACGTTCCGGCGCGCTCGCCGGCGCCGAGGTGCGCCTGGTGCTCGCGGACGCCAAGCCCAACCGGCCGACCCTGCAGCAGCTTTCCGACAGGCCGGGCCTGGATCCGATCCGGAGCATCAGCATCGGCGGCGCCGACATCGAGGGCGAAGTGGTCCTGGCCGACGGGTCGGTCCGCCCGGTGAGCTATGACTGGTACAGCTCGAGCCTTTCGGAGGTGCGGGGCTCCTCCACCTGGCAGGACGCGGATCGGACCTTCGACCGGTTCGCCCGGCGTCTCGCGGACGGCCGCTTCTGAGGCCGGGCCTCGCGGGGCCGCTCAGCCCCGCGAGGCGCCGGCGCGGAGCCCGCGCTCGGCCAGGGCCACCACCGCCACGCCGCAGATGGTCAGCGCGGCGCCGATCAGGATCTGGGCGGTCAAGACGTCGCCCAGGACCCCCGCGCCGATGACGATGGAGACCACGGGCGTGGCCAGCAGATAGGGCGTCACCCGCCCCGCCTCGCGCCGCTGCACCAGCCAGAACAGAAGGCTCGTCGCCACCAGCGACGACGCCAGTCCGCCCCAGGCGACGGCCGCCCAGGCGATCGGGGGCGCGGCGGCGACCGCCTGGACCTGGCCGGTCTCGAACGCCAGGGACGCCAGCCCCGCCAGCGGAAAGGTCGTCAGGGCCAGCAGTCCCTGCATCTTCAGGGGCGGGATGGAGGTGGTGCGTCGCGCCACGACCGTGGTGATCGCCCAGGCCGCCGACGCCGCCACCGTCACGGCGATGGCGTCCCATTCGCTGAGCACCGCCGGGTCGATCCCCATCCATGCCACCCCCAGGAAGGCGACCGCCATGCCGACCATCGCCGCCTTGGACAGCCGCTCGCCCAGCATCAGGAAGGCGAACAGGCTGGTGAAGGGGATCCACAGCTGCGCCGCCACCGAGACGGGGCTGACGTCCCGCGCCAGCCAGAACGCCAGATAGATCAGCCCGTAGTGGAGCGGTCCGCCCAGGCCGACGATGACCAGCAGGCTCCTCCAGTTGGGAAACGGCGGCCGGATGAAGGGCGCGAGGCACAGCGCGGCCATGAAGAAGCGCAGGGTCACCGTCGCCATCGGCGGAATGTGATCCGTCGCCACCGCCGCCGCGGCGTTGTTCACGCCCCAGATCACCACCACCGCGAGGATGGCGAGGAGCTCGATCGGGGTCAGGCGTTCGCTGAGGGGCACCCGTCGCCTATGGCATGGGGCGCGGCGCGGCGGGCCTCACATTCGGTGAGCGCAGGTTTCGCCGACGGGCCCCGGCCTCAGAACGGAATGTCGTCGTTGAGGTCGTAGCTCTCGCGCGGGCCGGACGGCTTGGCCGCGCCGCCGGTCGAGAAGCCGGACGAATAGTCGTCGTCGCCGCCGCGCGAGGCCCCGCCGCCGCCGTCGCGACCGCCCAGCATGGTCAGCTCACCCCGGAACTTCTGCAGCACGACCTCGGTGGAGTACTTCTCCACGCCCTGCTGGTCGGTCCACTTGCGGGTCTGCAGCGCGCCCTCGACGTACACGGTCGAGCCCTTCTTCAGATAGTTCTCGGCCACCTTCACGATGTTCTCGTTGAAGATCACCACCCGGTGCCACTCGGTCTTTTCCTTGCGCTCGCCGGTCGACTTGTCGCGCCAGGTCTCCGACGTGGCGAGCGACAGGTTCGCGACACGCTCGCCGCTGTTCAGGGTGCGGATCTCCGGATCCTTGCCGAGGTTGCCGACCAGGATGACCTTGTTGACGCTGCCCGCCATCGCGCGGTTCCTTTTCTTCTGATTGCGCCCGCTGCATAGCGTGAACGGGCGGATGTTCCAACTTTGTTCTACTATCCCGCCGGCGCGGGTGCGGCCGGAGCCACGGCCGTCGGCTGGCCGTCGATGTCCCGCTGGATCGCGCCCGGAATGGCCAGGCGGCCGTCGCCGGTCCGCGCCAGGGCGAAGAAGCGCGGACCGTTCAGATCCTTGCCGAACTGCACGCCGCGCCGATCGATGAAGATGAACTGCCCCTGGTAGGCGCCGACGATCTCGCGGTTCGACCCGCCCAGCCGCAGGAAGCGCAGCCGCATCTCCTCCAGCCGCGCGGCGCAGAACTCGATCTGGGGCTGGTCGCGCGCCACGATGTTGAAGCGCGGCTCGCCGCCCTCGGCCTCGGGCAGGACGACATACCAGCAGACGCCGGGATCGCGCGGCGCCTCGACACGCTCTGCGCAGGCCGCGGCCCCCAGGCTCAGGGCGGCGGCGACGGTGACGGTGACGGCCTTCATACTCACCCCAGGCTCGGGAACTGACAGTTGCGGTCCTGCTCGACCAGCGTGCGGAACCTGGTGTTGTCCGGCGACTGCTCCACCCGGCGCGGCACCAGCCGCAGCGTCGTGTCGCCGTACCGGCCGTAGAGCGCCTCGCCCGGCCGCACGCAGGTCCCGGCGAACAGGGCGCGCACGCAGGCCGTCTGGCTGAGGCCGTCGCCGATGTTGCGCCATTCGGAACCGGCGTAGCGAAGGCAGGCCGGCCCGGCCGCCGGGGCGGTCGGCTGAGGCTGATCCACCGGCTGCGGCTGAGGCTGCGGGCGGGGCGCCTCGACCAGGGCCACGGCGGGAGCCTCCGGCGGAGGATCGAAGGCGGCGGTCGGCGCCGCGGCCAGCGCGCCCGTGGCGTCCAGCCCGACGTCCAGCGCGTCGGTCGCGAGCCCATTGCGGCGCGCGCAGTCCTGGAGCGTCGCCATGCCCACGAACTGCCCGTCGACGAAGCACCGCAGTTCGCGCGTCGGCTCGAGCGCCGGAGCGTCGGCGACGTCGACGGTCAGGCCGCCGGGCGCGTCCTCGTCCACCGCCTGGGACGGCGCGCCGCCGCGACCGCCCAGGACCAGGGCCAGGATCACCGCCGCCACGACGGCGAGCGCCAGGCCGATGATGATGACGGTGCGGTTGGAGGCCTTGGAGGCGGGGTCGGGCTCGGCCATCGGTGCTCGCGCGGCTGGGTTTCTCGCCAATAACCCCGGCGGGCGGTCGGGCGTCAACCGATAAGGCGGGCGGCGATCAGCCGCCGCCGGTCAGCCGGCTCAGCGCCGCCTGATAGTTGGCCAGCTGCGCCGTCAGATAGGCCGGCGCCTGGCCGGTGATGCGCTGCGTCTCCGATTGCGGCGCCAGCGCGCGATAGGCTGCGCGGACCTGGCTCATCGCCTTCAGGATCGCCTCGCCGGCCGCCCGGCGGGCCTCCTCATCCTTGAGGCTGAGGCCCGAGCCGAGGTTAAGGCCGAAGGTCTGGGTGACGTCGTCGCCTGAGGTCGCGCCGATGTAGCCGGGCGACAGTCCCAGCCCCGCCAGGGCGTCCCTCCCGGCCTCGCCGGAGTTGAGCACGGCGCCCTGCTCCGGGTCGCGTGGGCGGATATTCAGCCTCTGGACGCCGTCCGTGCCGGTCGCCACCGTGACGATCAGCCGGCGCTGCGAAGCCTGTTCGATCTTGCGCGCCAGGGATTGCAGCGTGTCGCGGCCGTCGACCGTGACCGTGCGCGCCCGGCCGCCGTCGCCGAGCGACACCGTGAACCGGTCTCCGACCCTAAGGCTCGTCGCCGCCGTCAGCAGCCGGGAATCGCTCTGGGCCACCACCCCGTTCGGCAGGCCCAGACGGTCCAGCACGCTCGCCCCGCCCGAGGCCACCGCCAGGGTCGCGGGCGAGGCCTGATCGCCGTCGCCCGACCAGGTCCGGGCCCAGTCGACCGCGCCGCTCGCGGCGTCCATGCGCGCCAGATAGCCCCGGGTCGGATCCTCGTCCTCGGCGTCGAACGGTCGGTTGGAGACGCCGGTCACATAGACCTTGCCGCCGCTGACCTTGACGTCGGCGGCGGTGTCCTCGCCCGCCCCGCCGTAGTAGCTGACCCAATCGCTGGCCGAGGCGGCGAGATCGGTCGACAGGCTGGCCACGAAGGCGTCGGTTCCGCCCGCGTGGGCGTTGACCACGGAGCCCGCCTGCAGCGCCGCGTTGCGGCTCGCGCCCGAGACGATGACGCGGCCGCCGTCCACGGCGATGGTCGCGATCTCGCCGCTGAGCACGCCGAGATCCCGCGTCGACTGCAGCGTCGGCCGACCCTGCGCGTTCAGGGTGAAGCGCCGGATCACCGCCCGACCGCTCTCGACGCCGGCGGTGTAGAGGTCCGACCCGACCACCGTCATGGCCGCGACCCCGTCCTCGCCGGTGGTGCCGAACTGGCGCGTGGCCTCGACCCGCACCGTATAGGGCGCGCCGGGATAGAGCTGGCTGGCGCGGAAGCTCTCCACATAGCCGTCCCAGCCGCCGACGCCGGCGGCGCCGGGCATGGCCGAGGCCGCGCGTCCCGACACCAGCACCGCGCCGTCGTCGGCGAAGGCCACCGCCGTCGCCTCGTCCGCAGCCCGCGCGCCGCGCCGCTGGGTCCACAGCTCCACTCCGGCGCTGTCATAGACCGTGACGAAGCTGTCGCTGACGGCCGCGTCCGTGACCGTGCGCCCCGGCTCCAGCGCGCCGGTGACCGATCCGGCCACCGCGACCTTGCCGTCCGCGGCGACGGCGATGGCGAAGCCGGACGCCTCCGACGCGGCCCCCAGGGCGCGGCTGGCCACCAGCCGACCCGAGGCGTCGTACTTCAACAGGGCGACGTCGCTCTCGCCCTTGATCGGCTGGCCGGTCAGCCCCTCCGCGTTCAGGTCCGCGACCAGCCACAGCGATCCGTCCGGTCCGACGGCGCTGGCGCGCACCGCCGCCACCCCCTCGGGCAGGGCCGTCTGGGACAGGCGACCGTCGACCCACTGGGTCTCGCCGATGCGCGACGAGCCGCCGACGCCGTCGGCGGAGAACTTCAGAAGCTGTTGGGCGCCGTTCGCGCCGGCCTGGGCCACATAGACCGCGTCGGCGGACGTGGCCGGGGCGAAGGACACGGTCTCCACCGACGTGCCTTGGATCTTCAGCGCCCAGCGGTCCGGCCCGTCCGGCAGGGTGACCGTGCGCGTGCCGACCTGAACCGTGCGGGTCTCCGACGGCAGCTGCTCGCGCCCGAAGCGGGTCTCCAGCCCGGCGGCCTCGAGCTTGTCGTTGATCAGCCCCGTCACCGCGTCGAGCGTGCGCGGCTGGCCCCCCAGTTCCGACAGGTCGATACGGAGGGTCTGCGTCGTGCTGGCGGTGCGCGCCACGGTGATGTCGAACACCACATCGCCCTGAAAGGCCGCGACCGGGGTCTCGACCGCCCCCTCGTGGACCGGAGCGGTGGTGAAGGTCGGCCGGTCCCGCGCCACCCCCGCGCTGGTCTTAGCGGTCGCGGCGGCCGTGCCCCCAACCAGACGGACGCCCTCCAGATCGAGCCCAGCGACATAGGTCGAGATCTCCTGCAGGCCGCTGTCGAACCGCTTCTGCAGCAGGGCCTGTTCGGTCGCGGCCA
The DNA here is from genome assembly GCF_042434805.1 of Brevundimonas balnearis. Lineage (NCBI taxonomy): Bacteria > Pseudomonadati > Pseudomonadota > Alphaproteobacteria > Caulobacterales > Caulobacteraceae > Brevundimonas > Brevundimonas balnearis. The sequence continues at coordinate 431,226 of NZ_JBHLSW010000007.1, forward strand.
CGCCGGTCTCGCGCGAGCGATTGGTCAGCGCGCTGAGGGTTTCAAGCCCCTGGTAGAGGCTGAAAAGCTGTCGGTAGGTGTCGGAGCCGTCGCTCAGGTCCAGACGGACGGCGCTCTCGTCGATCAGGCGGCGACCGCCCAGGGCGGCCCGCACCAGGTCGCTGGCGGGCGTGGCTGTGACCGTGGTGGACCAGGGCGGCGTCGGCTGGGCCGCGCGGCGCGGGGTCGCCACCGTCTGGCCGAGCAGGCTCGTCGTGTCCGAGGACACGCCGTAGAGGCCCAGCAGATAGCTGTTGTTGATCACCGCGCGGGCACCTTTCGGGCCCAGTCTGGCGGTCTGCGGCAAACACGACGTTAAGGCGCGCGGAACCGACTCGGCCGATCCATGTTATCCGGGGTCGGAGGTTTCGATGTTGCACGCCCTGAAGCACGCCCTGCTGAGGTGCCTCGCCGCCTACGGACTGGTCGAGGCCCCGGCGCGCCGGCGACCGCAGCCGATCCGCATCCTGCACTGGAGCCGCTGAGCGCGCCGAGCTTAGCTCTGGAACAGCGACAGCAGGATCTGCGGCGCCTGATTGGCGATGGACAGCGACTGCACGCCCAGCTGCTGCTGGACCTGCAGCGCCTGCAACCGCGCGCTTTCCTTGGCCAGGTCGGCGTCCACCAGATTGCCGATGCCCGCCTCCAGCGTATCGGTCAGCTTGGAGACGAAGGTGGTGTGCGCCGCGATCTGCTTGGCCTGGGCGCCGAGTTCGCCCAGAGCGCTGTTCAGCGAGGTGATCGAGCTGTTGAGGCGCGTCAGCGCCTGGGCCGCGCCGCTGAAGGTCGTCAGCGTGTCATTGGTCGACAGGCTGATGATCGAGCCCGACAGCGTCAGATCCTTTGACGCCAGGGTGATGAAGGACGTGGCGTCCGCATTGGCCAGGAAGGCGATGCCGTTCGTCAGGGAGCCGTTGAGGATGTTCCCGCCGTCGAACTCCGCGTTCTCGACGGCCGAGGCGATGGCCCGGAGGATCGCCTGGAAGTCGTCGTTGAGGAGAGCCCGCGACTGGGTGCTGAGCGACGTATCCTGGGCCGCGACCACCTTTTCCTTCAGCTGGTTGAGCAGGTCCGAGATCGACTCGCCGGCCGACAGTGCCACGTCGGCCAGGGAGGTGGCCCGCTCCAGGCTCTGCTTCACCGCCGCCAGGGCGCCGACGTCGGCCCGCTGGCCCTGGGCGATGGCCCAGATGGAGGCGTTGTCCTTGGCGCCCTGCACCTTCAGCCCGGTGCTGACCCGGCCCTGAACGGCCTCGAGCCGTTCGTTCGTGCGCGACAGGTTCTGGAGCGCGATGGCGGCTGAGGTGTTGGTGTGGACGCTGTTGGTGGACATGGCGTTCGGCCCCGACGGTTTGCGCCGACGCTATCGGCGAAGTCGTGAGCGTATGGTTAACGCGCGCTAACCATGACGATCGCCGCCTCGGACGGGTCCGAAGCGGTTGAGACGGCTCAGAAACCTGCCGGTCAGGCGCGGGTGTCGATCACCGAGCCGGCCGGGGTGCGATGGTCGCCCATGAGCCTGAGCAACTCCTCGCGAGGCAGTTGGCGAATCACTTCGCCGGTCACCGGATCCAGGGCCTTGTAGATGAAGGCGCCGGGGCTCGGCCCCTCCTCGATCACCAGCCGCGTCGGCGCCGGCACGTCCGGCTGCGGCGGGTTTCTATATGCTTGACCGCCGAAGTCGTCTGACCCGGCGGCGGAAGCCGATGCGTTGATCGGCAGAACTGTGACGTTTGAACCCATCTCCTTTCACGCCGGGGTATCCGACCGGCGCCTCCTAAAGGGGCGAAAGGGTGGGGCGGAACCCGAAGGCCCCGCCCCTTCCGATTAACGGAACAGACCCAGCAGGACCGAGGTCGAGGAGTTGGCGATCGACAGCGCCTGCACGCCAAGCTGCTGCTTGGTCTGCAGGGCCTGCAGTCGGGCGCTTTCCTTGGCCAGATCGGCGTCCACCAGGTTGCCGACGCCGGCTTCCAGAGCGTCCGACAGCTTGCCGACGAACGTCAGGTGGGTGCCGAGCGCCTTCGAGCCGGTGCCCAGGCGCGCCAGGGCGGCCGAGACGTTGGCGATCGAGGCGTTGACGGCGCTCAGCGCGGCGGTGGCGTCGGTCGACGTGGCGATGTCGTCGGCCGCGCCCAGGGTCACGATCGAACCCGACAGGCTCAGGTCCTCGCCGTCGATGTCGATGGTGCCGCCGGAGACGTTGGCCAGCGCGGCGTAGCCGCCGGTCAGCGAACCGTCGAGCAGGTTCAGGCCGTTGAACTCCGCGTTTTCGATCACGGTGGTGATCTGGTCGCGGATGGCGGTGAAGTCCTCGTTGAGGGCGTCACGGGCCGAGCTGGACAGCGAGGTGTCGGTGGCCGCCAGGGCCTTTTCCTTCAGCTGGACGAGCAGGTCCGAGATCGATTCGCCGGCCGCGAGGCTGACATCGACGGCGGACTGACCGCGCTGCAGGGATTCCTTCACGGCGTTCAGCGCGCCGATTTCAGCGCGTTGGCCCTGGGCGATGGCCCAGATGGCGCCGTTGTCCTTGGCGGTGGCGACCTTCTTGCCGGTGTTGATCCGGCCCTGAACGGTGGTGAGTTCCGCGTTGGTCGAGTTCAGGTTTTGCAGGGCGATCATCGCCCCATAGTTCGTGTTAACGCTGTTCAGCGCCATGACGACAGTCCTTCTTTCAAGGTGTCCGACCGCCATTTTGGCCGTCGGGAGCATTTTGCTCGGCAGACCTCCAAGCAAGCGCCGGGCCATGCGCCAAATCGCGACGGCACGGGGGTTCTGCGGGCGCTTCGGGGCCCTCGGGCGCCCGGCAATTCCGACCCTGACCCGGCAGAAAGTGCCGGGCCCCGGCAGAAACTGCCGGGCTCAGCGGGGTCGGTTGGCCTTTCGCTCCGCCTCAAGCGTCGCCACCGCCAGCGCCCGGGCGGCGTCGCAGGCGACCAGGTCCGCGCCCCGCCGCGCATAGGCCGTCTCCAGATCCGCCAGGGTCGCGTCAGCCGGCAGGACCGCCAGGCGACACGGCGTCGCCGCCGCCTGCGGCAGGCTCAGCGTCACCGGCGCAACCGACGAGGTGCGGGGCGATCCCGCACAGGCGGCGGTCGTGCTCGCGCAGGCGAGCCAGGCGATCAGGGTCCAACGGCGTGCGCGCATCGGGCGCTCCTTCAGCTCTTCGTGTCAGATCGTCGACCGAGGCCCGCGCCACGGTCACCCGCTCGACCGCCCGCTCCCGCACGGCCGCCAGCGCGCGGTCAGCCTCCAGGGCGGCGTTCAGACGTTCGACCTCGGTCTCGGCCGCGATCGCCCGCGCCTCGGCGCGGTCCAGCCGTCGCGCGGCGAGGCCGAACGGGTCCCAGCGGACGCCGAGCCCACCGGCGAGCGCCAGCACGCCCGCGAGCGCCAGCGCCCAGGGCGCGAGCCCGATCAGGGTGCGCAAGCCGGCCCGCGTCACGGAAAGGCCTTTCGGTCCAGCTCGAAATGGGGCCCGTCGCGCAGGCGAGGCCAGTCGCCGCCCCAGATCAGGGCCGTCCCCTGCTCGGCGGCCGCCCGCCGGAAGGCGTCGGCGATGCGCGGGTAGAGGGGCCAGTCCCAGCGCACCTTGCCGTCGACCACCGCCGCGACGTCGATCGCGTGCCCCGTCAGGTGACGGCTGTTGAGGGTGCGGCTTGCGCCCGCCTTCACCAGGGCGGCCTGGCGCGCCCGCGTTCGCAGGCCCTCTGTGACGATGAAGCCGACCGGCGTGATCTCCGCCGCCCGCTCCGTCACCGCGGCCAGTCGCGGATGCACGCCCTTCAGCCGGGCTCGGCTGCGCGCATCCAGGCTCATCGACCGCGCTCCAGCATCCTGAGCCGGACGTTGGCCGCCAGCTCGACCAGCTGCTGCGCCGTCGGCGCCACCAGATAGAGCACGAGCACCAGCGCCAGCAGGCCCATCAGATTGAGCCCGAGCGCGCGCAGGTCCTGCACCGGGGCCCGCGCTACGACGTCGGCGAGCAGCGTCCACAGGGCGAAGGTCACCCCGAACACGAACAGCCGCCGCCACAACCAGCGCCCCTCCGCCAGGCTTCGCTCGATCAGTTCTCCCATGGGTCGTCCTCCATCCGGCGCGCGGGCGTCCAGCCCCAGCCGGGGCCGCCCTCGGCGTTCCAATCCTCATCCGTCAGCCGCTCGGGCGCGTCGTCCACGTCCCGATCCAGCAGCGGCGGCTCGTCCCAGGCGGGCGTCGCGCCCCGATCTCTCGTCCGGCCCATGGATCACCCGATCGCCAGAATCAGGACGCGGCCGGCGCCGCCCGATCCTCCAGAGCCCGGCGAGGCGCCCGCACCGCCACCTCCGCCGCCCGCGCCCGGCCCGCCGTGTCCGCCGGCCGCTTCCGGACCGCCGCCGCTCCCGCCGCCGCCCACCAGCCCAGTGGCTGACACCCCGCCCGCGCCGCCGCCGACTCCCGCAGGGCCCGCATCGTCGCCCAGGACCACGCCGCCGACGCCGCCCGCGCCGCCGGGGCCGCCCGAGCCGCCGCCTCCGCCGCCGCCGGGCCCCTCGCCGTTGATGAGCGCAGCCTCGGACCCGCCGGACGCGCCCGCGTTGCCCAGGACTTCGCCGAGCCCGCCCTGACCGCCCGCGCCCCCGGTCGCGCCCGCGCGGCCGCCGAAGGCTCTCAGCATGACGCCTCCGCCGTCGGCGACCAGCGTGTCGCCTCCGTCCGCGCCCGGCGCCCCGCCCGCGCCCGGGGAAACGCTGAGCTCGCCGTCGATCTCGTCGGCGCTCAGCCAGCGTCGCGACAGCCCGCCGGCGCCGCCGCCGCCGCCGCCCGCGCCGGCCAGCCCCGGGCCTCCCCCTCCGCCGCCGCCGACGGCGGACACCAGAAGCAGCCGCGCCCACGCGGGCGGGGCGTAGTCGCCCTCGCTGGAGAACAGCGTCGCCTCGACCCGGCCGGCCCCGGCCGGCGCGCTGATGCGGCCGGTCGCCGGATCGACCCTCAGGGCCTCACGCCAGCTCGCGCCGTCGGGGCTGACCTTCAGGCTGAACGCGTCCTCCCCGATCAGGCCGAATTCGGCCCGCCCGCCGTAGCCGCTCTGCAGCAGCACCGACAGGACGTCGCCCGCGCCGTCCTTGTTCAGCGTGTAGCGGAGCGACCCGTCGCCGCCCTCCGCGACCGGTCGGGCCGTCCAGAGCGCCTTGTTCAGCTTGGCGGCGAAGGGGTTGGAAGCGTCGGCCGTCGTCCCCAGGCCGAGGCGATCAAGCGCCTGAAGCGCGCCGAGTCGCTCCCCGAGCTCGCGCCAGGCGCCCGCGTGCCGGACGACCATCCGGCCCTCGTCGGCGATCCAGACCCTCAGGCCGTCCGGGACGGGCGTCTGAAGCCAGCCGGGCAGATCGAACCGCACCAGCGCCCCGGCGGGGAAGGCCCAGCCCTCGTTCGCCAGATAGAGGTCACCCTCCTCGGGGTCCGTCGGCGGCGGCGCGCTTCGGCTCCGGACCGTCGCCTGGACCAGGACGTCCAGGCGGGTCAGACCCTCGTTGACGGTGACGTGCTTCTGCAACTGCCCGGCCGCCACATAGGGCAGGTTGAGGCGGCCGCTCGTGTCCAGGCTCATGGCGATCTCCGGCGTTTGGAGACCCGAAGCTGACGGACGCGCGGACGCTGGCAGGCCCGATGGACTGCCGAGGCTTCAAGGGATTGATCGCGCGGTTGATTTTCCGCCCCGGAAGGCAGTCCGGACGATCGGCGCGGACGAAAGGATAGGGCGGGGAGACCTAAGGAAGGGCTGGAGCGGCCTCCCCGCCGAACCGGTTGCGGGCTGTCAGGACCTGACGCCGGGGGACGTCATCGCACCCGATCCGAACACAGATACGAACGGGGTCGTCTCCCGGATGCAGCTACAGGCGCTCCAGTTCTCCGGAGGCCACGACGGGGCCGTCGGGCCGGTGCAGATCGGGCGTATGGCCGGGCGCCTCCATGGAGACCGCCACCGCCACGGCGCCCCCGGCCGCGGACCCCAGGGTGGTCGGCATGGCCATGCGGGACACCGCCTCGCCGTCCACCGCGCCGACCAGGGTCACGCCCCCGTCGGCCCCGACCAGCCACAGGTGCGGCACGCGCTCGTCGCCGGCCATGGCCTCGGTGGGCGAGGCGAACAGGGCGCCGGTCGCCGGGTCGTAGGCGAGGATCAGGGCGGACTGGCCCGTCTCCAGCCTCAGCGTCGCCACCCGGATCGGCTGGGGCGCGGGCGCCTCGACCGTCGCGGGACGGCCGGCCAGCTGCGCCGACAGCACGGCCACGGCCACGAGGCTCGCGGCCAGCAATCCGGTGGCCCCGACCGCCCAGCGCCGCCAGAAGGCGGTCCGGCCGTCGTCGTTGGCCGGCAGCCGGCGCAGGATCGCGGCCCACGCGCCCGGCGGCGCGTCGACCGGCGCCACCTCGTCGATCATGCCCGCCAGCCGCGCGTCCCACGCCTCGACCTCGGCGGCGAAGGCCGGGTCCGAGGCCGCGCGCGCCCGCGCACCCGCCTCCTCCGCCGGGCTCAGCAGCCTCAGCGAGAGCTCGGCCGCCAGATCGGCCGGGGCGTCCCTGTCCAGGTCCTCGCTCATCGTTCCAGACACTGCCTCAGGCGCAGCAGCCCGCGCCGGATCCAACTCTTCATGGTTCCCAGCGGCACGCCCGCGCGCGCGGCCAGCGTCTCATAGGTCTCGCCGTCGAAGAAGGCGGTGCGAATGGCGTCGGACGCGCGCGCGTCGAGTTCGTTCAGGCACCCGTTCAGCCGGTTCCGCTCCGACGCCGCCTCGACGGCCTCGGCCGGGGTCTCGGCCTCGTCCGCCACCGTCTCCAGCACCTCGACGGGCGCGGCCCTCGACACGGGCTTCCGCGTTCTCAGCCGGTCGATCGCCCGGTTCCGCGCGATCGTGGCCAGCCAGGTGATGGGGCTGGCGCGGCCGGCGTCGAACCCTCCGGCGCGGCTCCACACGGTGACATACACGTCCTGCAACACATCCTCGGCGGTTTGGCGATCGCCCAAGATACGCAGCACCACGCCGAACAGCTTCGCCGAGGTCGCATCATAGACGACGCGAAACGCCGCACGGTCGCCGTCGGCGACACGGCCCAGCGCGTCTGCGAGTTCGTCCCGGGTCAAGCTGCTCGCCATGCAAGGGCCCTGCTCAGTCGCGACCACTCGGCGGACGGCGGGTCCAACGGTCAAGCCGTCAGTCGTGCAGATAGACCACGCGCTTCAGCTTCCGGTCACCCCGGATGCGCGCCAGATGCTGCTCATGCTCGCCGGACGCCCGCGCGTCGCGCTCGGACCCCTCGACCCAGTGTGTCGCCTCGATCTCCTTCTGCAGCGCCTTCGCCGCCATCAGGTGACCGGGGAAGAAGAAGTCGACGACGTCGCCCACCAGGAAGAGCTCGGTCGTGGCGCTGTCGACCACCAGATAGGCCAGCATGCGCGCCAACGTTCCTGGGGAAGCCTTCGCGCGGATCCCCTGAATCATCAGATAGGCGCCGGCCCCGACCGAATAGGCGAGGCCCAGCCCCGGCACCCAGGTCAGCAGGCCGTCCAGCCCCACGCCGAAGGGACCGATCCCGACGACCCGGTCGGACATCTTCTTCACCCCCTCGACGCCGGACCAGATTTTCTCGATATCGGTTACGGACCGGCGGGCCATGCGGCGCTCCCCTTCTGACAGCCGCAACATAACGCCGTCATACGTCGGACGTTCAACAGGTCGGGGACCGGGCGATGATTTCCATTCGGCGTCTGGCCGACGCGCTGGCGGCGGTCGCGGTGCTGCCGTGTCTTGGCGTCGGCGTCGCGGCGCTCTCCGGCGTGGGGCATCGCTGGATCGACCTCCTGGCCCAGTTCGCGGCCCCGGCGCTGAGCCTCGCCATCGTGGCGCTCGTGCTGGGTCTGGTCGCTCGCTTCCGCGCGGCCGCGGCCTCGGCGGCGCTGTCGGTCCTGCTGCTCGCCGTCGCGGTCTGGGGCCAGGCCTTCCCCGCCCGGGGCGTCCCGGAGCCGGACTCGCCGAGGGTCACGCTCTACGTCGCCAATCTGCACGTCGAGAACGACGACGTGGATCGCATCGCCGCCTCGGTGGCCGAGGCCGACGCCGACGTCGTGGCCTTGGTGGAGGTGGGGCCGGCCGTGAAGGCCGAGATCGACCGCGTGCTGGCGGGCTATCCCCATCGCGCACCGGAACGCATCGGCTGGCGCGAGAACATCGTCGCCTCGCGACGGCCCCTCCGGCCTTTGCGCGCCCCCGCCGACGGTCTGTTCGCGCAGGGCGCGCGCGTGGAGACGGCGCTCGGCCCGATCACCGTCTTCGCCACCCACCTGACCCGGCCCTGGCCCTTTCAGTATCAGTGGGGACAGATCAGCCAGGCCATGGCGCTCGATGACCGCATGGAGGCCCAGCCCGGCCCCTTCGTCGCCGCCGGCGACTTCAACAGCGTCAGCAACGCCCGCATCGGACGACAGCTGAAGGACATGGGGCTCACGCCCGCGCGCGGCTTTCCCGGCACCTGGCCCGCCGGCGCGCCCGCCTTCGCCCGCATCGGCATCGACCACGCCTGGGTGTCGCCCGAGCTCACGGTGGTCTCGCGCCGTCTGGGCCGCCCCACGGGATCGGACCACAGCCCGATCGTCGTCGAGATCGCCCGCGCGGCGCCGGCTGCGCCTCCCACGTCCTGACCGGAAGGCCTGGTGCGGGTTCATTCGCCGGACCGCGTGCCGCCGTTCCGCACGACATCACGCCTTCCCCCCTGCCGGGGCGTGGTAGCGTCGTCGCTCGATCAGCGCGGACCCGGGAGGTTTTGAGACTTTCGAGACGATAGAGACGCGGTTTCCGACCGTCTCAAAACCCGTTCGGTACGTCAGGTCCGCCAGACGTTGGGCTTGCCGCCCGCGTCGCCCAGGTTCGCCACCACCCATTCCGCCGTCGCCCGCGCCTCGGCCTCGACCCCGCCCGGCGCGCCGATCAGCACCATGGCGCAGCCGTTCATCTTCATCGGATTGAGCAGCGGCCGCAGGCGCGCCTCGACCACCAGAGCCTCCCCCGCCCCGGCCTTCGCCAGCGCGCGCAGGAAGCCGTCGAACGTCTCCAGGTCCTTCAGCGGCGTCCAGATCGCGACCGCCACGCCGGGCCGCAGCCGCCGCGTCTCGGCCGCGCATTCAGCCGCGCGCAGATAGTCGTCCGGCCGCTCGAACGGCGGGTCGATCAGCAGCAGGCCGGGCGCCCTGCACGCGGTCGGCGCCCGCTCATAGCCGTCGCCCTCGATCGCCTCGGCGTCAGTCTGGTCGGCCAACGCGTCCTTCAGCGCCTCGGCCACCGGCGGGTTCAGCTCGAACCCCAGGTATCGGCCCTCGCCCATCAGCCGCGCGGCCAGCAATGGGGAGCCCGGATACCACCGGGTCCGCCCGTCCGGGTTCAGCGCCCGAACCTCGGCCTTCAGACGCGCCAGCGGCTCAGGCAGGTCGTCCGCTCCCATCAGCCTCAGCACCCCCTCCTCGGCCTCGCGCGAGCGCTTCGCGTCCCCGTCCAGGTCATAGAGGCCGGCCCCCGCGTGGGTGTCGACGACCGTCAGCGAACCCTTCGGCGCCAGCGCGCGCGTCAGGCTGATCAGCACCGCGTGCTTGACCAGGTCGGCGAAGTTCCCGGCGTGAAAGCTGTGGCGATAGTTCATGCGGCCTCGTGGCGCGGGGGTCGGCCTCCGGTCAAGCCGGAACCGGGGGACGCGCCCGACGTTCGGACCCCGCCATGGCGACATCCTCCCACCCCGCCGCGCCTCATCGCCTCCCGCAGGCCGCGAAGTCGGAGGCCTGACGTGCCCGACGGATCCGCCGCGCTGGCTGTCGAGGTCGAGATCCCGAAGGGTCTCAGCTACTGTTCCGACGAACAGCCCGGCCTGACCCGGCGCGGGACGCCCGGCGCCTTCTCCTACATCGACGCGAAGGGCCGGGAGGTGACGGATGAGCGGACGCTGGACCGCATCCGCACGCTCGCCATCCCGCCCGCCTGGACCGACGTCTGGATCTGCCCCCGCGCCACCGGCCACATCCAGGCGACCGGCCGCGACCAGAAGGGCCGCAAACAGTACCGCTACCACGCCGACTGGAGCAGCCACCGTTCGACCGGCAAGTTCGACCGCATGCCCGCCTTCGCCCGCGCCCTGCCCAGGCTGCGGCGCCGGGTCGAGGCCGATCTGAACCGGCGCGGCGTCTGCCGCGAGAAGGTGCTGGCCACCACCGTCCGGCTGCTGGAGCTGACGCTCATCCGCATCGGCAACGCCCAGTATGCGAAGCAGAACCGCAGCTATGGCCTGACGACGCTGCACAAGCGCCATCTCGAGGTCGACGGCTCGGCCCTGCTGTTCAGCTTCCGTGGCAAGAGCGGCAAGGATCACGCCGTCAGCGTGCGCGACCGGCGCCTGGCCCGTGTCATCCGCTCGCTCCAGGACCTGCCGGGCCAGCAGGTGTTCAAGTACCGGGACGCCGACGGCGACCTCGTGGCCGTCACCTCGGACGAGGTGAACGCCTACATCCGGGGGGCCATGGGCGAGGACTTCTCGGCCAAGGACTTCCGCACCTGGGCCGCGACGGTGTCGGCCGCGCGGGCCCTGCGCGATACGCCCGCGCCCACCTCGGCGAGCGACGCCAAGCGCAAGATCACCGTCTGCGTGAAGGCGGTCTCGGGCCTGCTCGGCAACACCCCCACGGTCTGCCGGACCTCCTATGTCCATCCGCGTGTGTTCGAGATGTTCGAGCGGGACCTGCTGGGGACGGTATTGCCGGCGCCCGACGCCAAGACCTTCGAGACCCGACTGGCGAGGGCGCTGTCGGCCTAGGCCGCCCAGTCCAGGACGACCTTGCCCGACTTGCCGGCCTTCATCACCTCGAAGCCCTCGCGATACTGGTCGTAGGGAAACTCGTGGGTGATGAGGGGCGTCAGGTCCAGCCCGGCCTTCAGCAGGCCCAGCATCTTGCGCCAGGTCGTGAACATCTCGCGCCCATAGACGCCCTTGATCGTGAGGGCCTTCAGGATGATCGCGCCCCAGTCGGTCTCCATGGGCTTGGACGGGATGCCCAGCATCGCCAGCCCGCCGCCCATGATCAGGGTGTCGACGCACTGCTTGAAGGCGATCGGCGAGCCCGACATCTCCAGCGCCACGTCGAAGCCGACCTTCAGGCCCAGCTCCTTCATGACGTCGTGCAGGTCCTCGCGGGTGGTGTTCACCGTCCGCACGCCCGGCGCCACCTTCTGGGCCAGCTCCAGCCGGAAGTCGTTGATGTCGGTCAGCACCACGGTGCGCGCGCCCGCGTGCCGCGCCACGGCGGCCGCCATCATGCCGATCGGGCCGGCGCCGGTGACCAGCACGTCCTCGCCCAGAAGGTCGAACTGCTGGGCGGTGTGCACCGCGTTGCCGAACGGGTCCAGGATCGCCCCGATCTCATAGGGCACGTCGTCGGGCAGCTCGATGACGTTGAAGGCCGGCGCCGCCACGAACTCGGCGAAGGCGCCCTGGCGGTTCACGCCGATGCCCCGGGTCGCGGGATCGAGGTGGAAGTGGCCGGCCCGCGCGGCTTCCGAGTTCAGGTCGATGACGTGGCCCTCGACCGACACCCGCTGGCCGATCTTCAGCGGCCGGTCGACCTCCTTGCCGATGGCGACGATCTCGCCGGAGAACTCATGGCCGGTGATCATCGGCACCGGCACGTTCTTCTGGGACCACTCGTCCCAGTTCCAGATGTGGATGTCGGTGCCGCAGACCGCCGCGCGATGCACCTTGATCAGCACGTCCTCCGGCCCCGCCTCCGGGACCGGCGCCTCGATCAGCTCAAGCCCCTCGGCGGGCTTGGTCTTGGCCAGGGCCTTCATCATTTGCGTCATCGGATCACTCCCAGTTCCCTGCCGGCCGTCGTGAACGCCGCGACCGCTTGATCAATGTGTTCGAAGGTGTGCGCCGCCGACATCTGGGTGCGGATGCGCGCCTGTCCCCGCGGCACGACGGGGAAGGAGAACCCGATCACATAGACGCCCAGCTCCAGCATCCGCGCCGCGAAATCCTGGGCCAGCCTGGCGTCCCCCAGCATCACCGGGATGATCGGATGCTCGCCGGGCAGCAGATCGAACCCGGCCTCCGTCATCGCGCCCCGGAATCGGGCGGCGTTGGCGAACAGCTGGCTCCGCAGCGCGTCGCCCTCCTCGCCCTGGCTGATCCGGATCGCCTCCAGCGAAGCGCCGCAGACGGCCGGCGAAAGCGCGTTCGAGAACAGGTAGGGCCGCGCCCGTTGCTTCAGCAGCTGGACCACCCCGGCGGTGGCGCAGATGAAGCCGCCCATGGCGCCGCCCAGCGCCTTGCCGAAGGTGCCGGTGACGAAGTCGACCTTCACTCCGCAATGGGCGAACGAGCCTTTCCCTTGAGGCCCAAGGAAACCCGTGGCGTGGCAGTCGTCCACCATGATCAGGGCGTCGTAGCGATCCGCCAGCGCCCGCACCTCGGCCAGCTTGGCGATGTAGCCGTCCATCGAGAAGGCGCCGTCGGTGGCGATGACGATGTCGCGCGCGCCGTCCGCCCGGGCCTGCTTCAGCTGCGCCTCCAGGTCGGCCATGTCCGAGTTGGCGAAGCGATAGCGCTTGGCCTTGCACAGCCGAACCCCGTCGATGATCGAGGCGTGGTTCAGGCTGTCCGACACGATGGCGTCCTCGGGCCCGAACAGCGGCTCGAACAGGCCGCCGTTGGCGTCGAAGGCGGCGGCGAAGAGGATCGCGTCCTCGAAGCCGAGATAGTCCGCGATCGCACGCTCAAGCGTCTTGTGGATGCCCAGCGTCCCGCAGATGAAGCGCACCGACGCGGTGCCCGCGCCATAGGCCTCGGCCGCGTTGTTCCCCGCCGCCACGACCCGCTCGTCGCCCGCCAGGCCCAGATAATTATTGGCGCAGAAGTTCAGAACGCGCCGCCCGCCCGTCTCGATCACCGGCCCCTGACGCGAGTGGATCACCCGCTCCGGCTTGGTCAGGCCCTGGGCGTCGATCTCCGCAAGTTCGGCGGCGATGCGGGTTTGGAAGTCGGTCGGCATGGCGTCTCCGTCGGCGAACGCGCGGACGGTTACGCCGGATCGCCGGCCGTTTCCAGCGCGGCGGTCAGAGCTTGGTCGCCGCACCCGTCGGGGGATTGCCGACCGAGGCCCCGCCCTCGGCCCGGAAAGGGGTGACGCCGATGCGCCCGCCGCACGGCTGGAACTCGGTCGACAGCAGAAGCGGCGTGCGGTCCTCGCCCACCGTGATCGCCAGGCGCGCGACGCGGGCGCACGGCCCCTGCCCCTCCACCACCGTCCAGGTGACGTCGAAGAAGGCCTTGCCTTCCGGCGTCAGACTGACCGGCGCCGGAGTCTCGCCCGACCGGAGGTCGCCGCTCCGCTCCTCGACCCTCAGCGCCGTCAGGGTGCGGCCCTGGGCGTCCTGGGCCTGGACCGAGGGATGGCCGCTGAGCGAACAGGGCCCGTCGCCGATGTTGGTCAGCTCCACCACCGCGCCGCGATTGCCCGCGCCCGCGTCTCCGCCGGCGATGCGCGCCGACAGATCCTCGGCGCGGCACACGGCCGTGACCGCGACCATGCCGCCCTCGCCGGCCGAACTCGCGCCCCCGCTGGTCGGCCGCGCGCAGCGCTCCAGGATGGCCGCGCCGACCTGCTCGTTCGGGCCCAGCCGACTCAGCGTCGCCCGCTCCTGTCCGTCGCGGCTGGCGCTCCACCACTCCAGGCTCGAGCCGGTGTAGCGCGCGCCGCTGCCGGACGGGGCCAGCCTGAGGTCATAGACCCGTCCCTGATAGGTCAGCCGCGCCGTCTCGTCGGCCGCGTAGGCGACGCTGACCGTCTGACCGCTCTCGCAGGCGTAGCCGACCGCCGGTGCGGCGGGCGTCGACGTGGCCGGAGAGGCCTCGACCGGCCGGGGCGGCTGGGCGTCCTCGCGCGAGCAGGCGGCGACCACTGCGGGGATCAGCGACAGGGCGATCAGGCGACGCATAGGCATCCTCCAGAGACAGCGTTCGGCGAGTCAACGTCTCTGCCCCGCAATGGCTCCGCTTCCACGACGCATGTTGCAGTTGCTCACTCGCCCCGCCACTGTGGGCGTGGAGGCGGCGATGGGCGACACGGGCGAGCGGCCGGTCAACAAGCTGGGACATCGCATCGGGCGGCGCGGCGGCCGCACCCGCGAAGCCCTGCTGGCGGCGGCGCGCGGCCTGCTCGAGACCCACAAGCTGGCGGACCTGCGTCCCGCCGACGTCGCCCGGGCCGCCGGCGTCAGCGCGCCCAGCTTCTACACCTATTTCAAGACCGTCGACGAGCCGGTGCTGGCGCTGTGCGAGGCCGCCGGCGCGCCCTATCAGGGCCTCGCGGCTCTTTTCGACGCCGACTGGTCCGGCGAGCGCGCCTTCGAACAGGCGCGCGCCTATGTGTTGGCGGTCGTGGACATCTGGGCGGAGCACGGGCCTGTGCTCAGGATCGAGAACGCCCTGGCCGACGAGGGCCATGACGCCTTCGCCCGCGAGCGCATCCGGCGCCTCCGCCGCGTCCACCTGGCCATCGAGCGGCGCATCGCCGAGGCGCGGGTCAACGGCCGCCACGATTCTCGGCTGGACGCCCGCCTCGCGTCCTACGAGGCCGCCAGCATGGTCGATTCCGTCGCCGCGGGCCTGCGCCTGATGCAGCGCGGCGACACGCCTCTGGACGACGTGGTCGACACCACCGCCCTGTTGTTCGCCAAGCTTGTGACGGGCCGCTAGCCCGCTTTTCGGGTCCGGGATTTGGCCTGGCTCGGGGCGTGGGCGAGCCGCAGCAGGTTGGCCGCGCCCGGCGCCCCGAAGGGCGTGCCCGCCAGGATCAGGATGCGCTGCCCAGGCTGGGCGAGGCCATACTCCATGGCCGCGCCGACGGCGTCGTCGGTGACCTCCTCCAGCGACGCCGGCTGACGGCCCAGCCGGGGCTCCAGCCCCCACACCAGCGCCAGGCGCCGCGCCGTGTCCGGGTTGGGCGTCAGCGCCAGCACCGGATGCAGGGGCCGCTCCCGCGCCATCCGCCGCGCCGTGCCGCCCAGGGTCGTGAACACCACGATGCAGCCGGTCGAAGACGCCTCGCCCGCCTTCCGCGCCGCGGCCACCAGCGCGTCGGCGTCATAGCCCTCCATGCCGGCGTGCTCGGCGTCCATCAGGCTGGGCCACAGCGGATCGCCTTCGATCCGCTCCATGATCCGGTTCATGATGCCGACGGCTTCAAGCGGATAGTCGCCCGACGCCGTCTCCGCCGACAGCATCAGGGCGTCGGCGCCCTCATAGACGGCGTTGGCCACGTCGGACGCCTCGGCGCGGGTCGGCGCCGGCGAAGCCGTCATCGATTCGAGCATCTGGGTGGCCACGATCACCGGCACGCCGCGCTGGCGGGCGGCGCGGATGATGGTCTTCTGGGCCACCGGCACCTCTTCGGGGTGCATCTCCACGCCCAGATCGCCGCGCGCGACCATGACGCCGTCGCAGTAGTCCAGGATGCTGTCCAGCGCCGCCAGCGCCTGGGGCTTCTCGATCTTGGCGAGACACGCGGCGCGGCCCTTCACGATGGACTTCAGCTCGGCCATGTCCTCGGCCTTCTGCACGAAGCTGAGGGCCACCCAGTCCACACCGATGCGCAGCGCGAAGTTCAGGTCCTCGCGGTCCTTGGGCGTCAGCGCCGACACGGGGATGACGGCGTCCGGCACGGCCACGCCCTTGCGGTCCGACAGCTTGGTTCCGCTCTCGACCGTCACCTCGGCCCAATCGTCGGCCCGTTCGCCGACGCGCAGGCGCACCCGCCCGTCGTCGATCAGCAGCGCCATGCCGGTCCTCAGCGCCTTGAAGATCTCCGGATGCGGCATCTGCACGCGCGTGGCGTCGCCGGGCGTGGGGTCCAGGTCGAAGCGCATGGTGTGGCCCGGCTTCACCGCGATCGAGGTCTCGGCGAACTTGCCCAGGCGCAGCTTGGGTCCCTGTAGGTCCGCCAGCACGCCCAGCGGACGCTTGAGCGCCATCTCCGCGCCGCGCACCGCCTTCAGCGCCGCCGCGTGGTCCTCGTGCGAGCCGTGGCTGAAGTTCAGCCGGAACACGTCCACCCCGGCCTGGGCCAGGGCCTTCACCGTCCCGGGCGCGCGGCTGGCGGGCCCGAGCGTGGCGACGATGCGCGCCCTCCTCGCCCGGTTCATTGGCGGACTCTCTTCATGCGGCTTCCGTATCGACCGGCGTTTCCCCTGACCCCTTGTGCCAATGAATCCGTGCGCCTGTTAAGGGCGGGCCCCGGCCGGAAACACGAAGTGAGCCGATGGTGCGAGCGGCGGGGGTCGAACCCGCATGACCGAGGTCGAGCGATTTTAAGTCACACAGGCCAGTTCCAACCATCTGATACCGCTCGTCTTTCTATCACAGGTCGCCCCACTGTGTAAGAGAGTGTGTAAGCGCTGAACAACGATCCGGGTCGCTTGCAACAAGGTCTGCCTTTTGCACCAGCCTGTTTGGACGGAGCCCTTAGCCTTCGCAGGCGGCCCGCCCCGGGGGTTGTTCAAACCCTTCGACGAGCTGGTTCAGCCAGTGATCCGGGCGGAAGTGGTCTAGTCAGCATCACCAACAAGCCGACGGCGGTGTCGGTCAGGAACAGGAATGGCTCACCCCGGGGGCGGCGAGTTGGCGTCCCGCTGCACCTCCCGCGCGTCGCCAAGAATGTCGAGGCCCCCCTTGGCGGCCAAGGCTGCGACTAGGACGCCGACCAGGAGATCGGGCCAAGACTGATCCAGCCACATGACCAGTCCTCCGGCGATCAGGATGCCCCCATTGGAGGCGAAGTCGTTGAGGCTGAAGGTCTCGGCCGCCTTCATGTTGACGTCGTTGCTCTGCTGCCGACAGATCAGGAGCAAGCACACCAAGTTGATAACTGCGGCCACGACCGCGAGGACCATCATCGTGGGACCAACCGGCTCGGTTCCGGTGAGCGTCCGTCGCAGGGCGTCGAGCAGGACCAAAGCCGAGAAGATCAGCAGCATGACTCCGGAGACCTGGGCTGCGCGAGTCTTCCAGATCAGGGCTCGCCCGACGGCGATAAAACTGATCAGGTAAACGGCGGCGTCGGACCCGTTGTCGACCGCGTTAGCGAGCAAGGCGCTGGAGTCGGCGGCAAGGCCGCCGACTCCCAAGCTCACGAACAGCAGAGCGTTCAGGGCCAACACCACCAGAAGAGTGCGGCGCTGGAGCTGGTTCGTTTCGTGGGCTCCGCTCATTCTTCGATCCCTTCCGCTTTCCGGTGCTTCACGGCCTTGGCCGCGAAGGTGGGCAGGACCAGAAGGGTCAGGGCGGTCGCCGTCAGCAGGCCGCCGATGACGACGGTGGCCAGCGGCTTCTGCACCTCGGCTCCGGCGCCGTGAGCGATCGCCATCGGGATGAAGCCGACGATGGCGACCATGGCGGTCGTGAGCACGGCGCGAAGCCGGCTGAAGGCGCCCTCGATAGCAGCGAGGGTCGGGACTGCCCCCGCCGTCAGCCGCTCCCGAATGGCCTGCATCAGCACCAGACCGTTGAGTGTTGCAACCCCAGACACAGCGATGAAGCCGACAGCCGCTGACACCGAGAAGGGCATCCCTCTCAGCAGCAGCGCCAAGGCCCCGCCAACAAGAGCAAGCGGCACACATGCGAAGACCAGGCCGGCCTCCGCGAACGATCCCAGAGCCATGAACAGCAGAACGCCGATCAGGATGAAGACGATGGGAATGACCAGACCGAGCCTTTGCTCGGCGCGTTTCAGGTTTTCGAACTGGCCGCCCCAGTCGAGGCGCACCCCGGTCGGAAGCTGGACCTGATCGACCCGCTGCTGGGCGTCAGAAACGAAGCCGCCCAGATCGCGACCGCGCACATTGGCCTGAACGACCATACGACGGCTGCCGTCGTTGCGGCTGATCTGGTTTGGCCCCTCGGCGCTCTGGATGCGGGCGACCGAGGACAGGGGCACGGTCACCCCGGTCGAGGACACGATGGGCAGGGCTGCCAAGGCGGCCGGATCGTTGCGCGCCTCATCGGCAAGGCGGACCACCACATCGAAGCGGCGGTCGCCTTCGAAGATCCGGCCCGCTTCCGCGCCGCCGATGGCGGCCGAGACCGTCTCGGACACGTCGGCGGCCGACAGGCCGTAGTTGGCCGCGGCGAACCGGTCGACGCTGACCGTCAGGGTCGGCAGGCCTGAGGCCTGTTCGACACGGACGTCGGCCGAACCCGGGGTCTGGCGCAGGGCGTCCGCGACTTGGTCGGCGACCCGCTGCATCGTGGCGAAGTCGTCGCCGTAGACCATGACGGCCAGATCGGTCCTCACGCCAGAGATCAGCTCGTTGAAGCGAAGCTCAATTGGCTGGCTGAACTCGAAATTGTTGCCGATCTGCTGGGAGGCGACCTCCTCGATCCGGGCGATCAGCTGTTCCTTCTCGAGGTTTGGATCGGGCCAGTCACGCCGGTCCTTCAGAACGATGACGCTGTCGGAGATGTTCGGCGGCATCGGGTCGACAGCCGCCTCGGCTGTGCCAGTGCGTGAGAACATGGTCTCGACCTCGGGCTGGGCCGCGATGGCACGCTCCAGCGCCATCTGCATGGCGAGGGACTGCTCGAGGGAGGCCGAAGGGACCCGCAGCGCCTGCATGGCGATGTCGCCCTCGTCCAGGGTCGGGATGAACTCCCGCCCTAGGGAGGTGAAGGCGACGCCGCCGACGACGAGTGCGCCTAGAGCGGCGATCAGCACGATCTTCGGCCGATCGACCGCCGCGCGGATCGCGGGTTCGATCCAGCGCCGGGCCTTCCGTAGGATGAAGGTCTCGTGTTCGTGCGCGTGACCGTGTTCGTCGACCTCGACCTTATTGGGATCCCGCACCAGCAGCGCGGTCATGGCCGGCACGAAGGTGAAGGAGAAGATGAAGGCGCCGACCAGGGCGAGCATCACCGTCGCCCCCATCGGGATGAAGGTCTTGCCCTCGACCCCTTCCAGCATCAGCAGGGGGGTGAAGACCAGCAGGATGATCAGCTGGCCGTAGGCGGCCGGCTTGACCATCTGCCGCGCGGCCGCGCCAGCGACCTCGAGCCTCTCGCGCCGTGTCAGCATCCGGCCGAGTTCGGCGCGGCGCTGGCTGAGCATAAGCAGGGTGTTTTCGACCACAACGACCGCGCCGTCGACCAGAAGGCCGAAGTCGAGCGCGCCGAGGCTCATCAGGTTGCCGCTGATCCCGAAGCGGTTCATGCCGATGACCGCGAACAGGAAGCTGATCGGGATCATCAGGGCCGTGATCGAGGCGGCGCGGATGTTGCCGAGCAGCAGGAACAGGACGACGATGACCAGCAGGGCCCCTTCGGTCAGGTTGCGCGCCACCGTGGCGATGGTGGAGTTGACCAGCGCCGAGCGGTCCAGGACCGTCACCGCCTCGATGCTTGGCGGCAGGGTCTTCTGCACTTCCTCAAGTCGGTCGCCGGCCGCCTGGGCGACGGTGCGGCTGTTGCCGCCGGCGATCATCAGAGCGGTGCCGAGGACGGCCTCGTGGCCGTCACGGCTGGCGCCGCCGAGCCGCGGGGCCTGTCCGATCTCGACGGTGGCGACATCGGCGACCCGGACGACCAGGCCGCTGCGGTTCACGACCGGCGCCTGCGCGAGGTCCTCGATCGTGAGAGCCAGGGCGTCGGTCCTGACGGTCAGGGCTTCGCCGGCCCGCTGGACGTAGCCGGCGCCGGCCTGGGTGTTGGCTCGATCGAGCGCCTGGATCAGGTCGCCCATGCCGAGGCCATAGGCCGACAGTCGGGCCGCGTCCGGACGGACGGCGTATTCCTTCACATAGCCGCCGACGGTGTCGACGCCGGCCAGGCCGGGTGCGGTCCGCATCTGCGGGGCGATGATCCAGTCCTGCACGGTCCGCAGATAGGTGGCGCGCGCCTGGGGCGTGGTGAGGAGTTCGCCTTCGGGCGTAAGGTAGTCCCCGCCCGCCTGCCAGCCCGGCTGGCCCGGACGTGCGAGGTTCTCGGAGTTGAACGGCCTATAATCAACCGTCCACATCAGCACCTCGCCAAGACCCGTCGTGATCGGGGCCAGAGCCGGCTCGACCCCGTCGGGCATGGACTCGCGGGCCTGGGCCAACCGCTCGGCCACCTGCTGGCGGGCGAAATAGATGTCGGTCTGGTCGGTGAAGATGACCGTGACCTGACTGAAGCCGTTGCGGCTCAGGGAGCGGGTCGAGGTCAGGCCGGGAATCCCGGCCATCGCCGTCTCCAGCGGATAGGTGACCTGCCGCTCGATCTGCTCCGGCGCGAGCGCCGGGGCGACGGTGGTGATCTGAACCTGCCGGTTGGTGATGTCCGGGACGGCGTCAATCGGCAGTTTGGTGAGGTTGAACAGACCCACGGCCGCGACCAGGGCCGTGGCGAGAACCACGAACCAGCGGAAGCGGACGGAGGCCTCGATAATGGCTTTGAACATTCGATGCCTCCCTAGTGGCCGTGCTCGGCTTCGCCCTTGGCCACCTCAGCCTTGAGCAGGAAGGCGTTGGCGGCGGCGATGCGTTCGCTGCCGGTCAGGCCCCGCAGGATCTCCGTGCGGCCGGCCGCCTGGCGTCCCACCAGGACGGGGGTGGCCTGGAAGCCGCCCTCGACCTGGACGAACACGACGGTGTTCCCTTCGACGGTGTGGACCGCCTCGGTCGGGACGGTCAGACCGCCGGTGGCCTGACCGGTCACGACCGCGCCGGTTACGGCGGAGCCGGCCGGAGGGAGGCCGGCGCCAACCGGGCGGGCGCGAATGAGGGTCGCGCCGCTGTCGCCCGTACCGGCGTCGGCGGCGACCCCGGTGACGACCGCGTCGAACTCGCCGTTCGGTCCGGTGACCCGCATGGCGGACCCCGCCCGAACATTGGCGGCCAAGGCCGGCGGTGCGTTGAACACCATCTCGACGCGGGCAGGATTGCTGACCTCGGCGACCACGCCGCCTTGGGCGACGAAGCCGCCGGGTCCGACCTGCACGCTACTCACGACCCCCGAGATGGGACTGGTTACGCTCAATCGTCCGGACGCGTTCGGCGAGCCGGCCGCGCTGGAACGTGCGCGGGCGGCGCGGGTCGCCGCTTCGGCGCTCAGCAGTTGGGCGCGGGAGGCCTCCACCTCCTGCCGGGCGACGATGCCTTGGTCGGCGAGGTTGCGATTGCGCTGATAGGCCTGTCGCGCCGCCTCGGCCTCGGCAGCCGCCGCATCGGCTTCCGCCCGGAAGGTCGCCGCCTCGCCGCTCACGACGCTGACCAAGGGCTGGCCGACGCGAACAGACTGGCCGGGCGCGACCAGGACGCGTTCGATCCGGCCGCCCACCGCCGCAGCGACCGCGGCCCGGGCATCGACCATGGGCTCGACCCGACCGGCGAGACGGGTCTCTCCACCGCCTCCCTGGCCGACACTTACCACCGTGATGCCGGCAGCCTGTATCTGCGCGGCCGAGAGTTCGATCCGTCCCTCGGGCGCCTCGCCTTCAGGACCGGGCTCGCTCTCGGCATGAGCGGCCTCGCCTTGCGATGCGGCGGGGGCCGGCTCCGACCGCTGGGCGGTGAGCCAGAGACCGCCGCCACCGAAAATCACCAGGGCGGCGACGCCGCCGATCAGCAGGGTCTTGTTGGACGTGATCTTTCGCATCACTGGGCTCCTTGGAACGGGGCGCGGCCATCCAGGCGCGCGAGATCGATCTCGGCGCGCACGCGCGCGAGACGGGCGTCGACCGCGGCGGACCGCGCGTTGATGAGGGCGGTACGGGTGACGCGCAGCTCGACCTGCGAGATGCGCCCGGCCTCGAAGCCGATCCGCGACAGGCGATAGGCTTCCTCGGCCGCGGTGACGCCGCCGTCGGCGGCCCGCACGCGGCTGGCCGAAGCCGACAGGCGCGCCACGGCGGCGGCGCGGTCGGCCTGCGCCTCCTGCCGGGCCGACATCAGACGCGCGTCCGCTGCGCGAAACTCGGCCTGTGCCGCCTCGATGTTCCCCCGGTTCCGGTCGAACAGGGGCAGAGGCATGCTGATCCCGAAAGTCAGGGCCGTGGCGTCCTCCGCCTCGAAACGACGGATGCCCACGCTCGCATTTATGTCCGGCCGGACCTGGGTGCGCTGCACGTCGATCCGGCGCTCGGCGGCCGAACGTTGCGCCTCGGCGACGCGCACCGTGGGAGCGTCGCCGATGACCGAGCGCCCGGTCATCGGCGCCTCGTCCAGCAGGCTCACGTCGATGCTCGTCACCGGCACAGGGATCATCGCCACGGCGGTGAGGCGGGCATAGGCCGCGTCGCGTTCCGCGACCGCCTCGTCGAAGGTCGCCCGAGCCGAGGCGGCTTCTGCCTCGCCCTGGATGCCGCGCAGCAGGGGTTCGCGTCCTTCCTCGACCAGGGCCAGGGCCGCGCGGGCGTCCGCCACGGTAAGATTGAGGGCCTCCTCCGCCAAGGTCGCCCGGCGCTGGGCGGCTTCGGCTTCGGCATAGACCAGGGCCAGACGGCCGGCCGCGTCGATCACCGCAAGATCGCGCTCCACGCCGACAGCGCCGGCCTCGGCGCGGGCGGCGGCGATCCGCGCCGGCCTGCGTCCCCAGAGCTCGAGATCCTGGCTCAGCGCCAGGGTCGTGTCGGCGTTGTCCATTCCGGAGAAGGGACCCGAGCCGAACGCATTCTCGACATCGAGCCCCAGCACCGGATTGGGGCGCACGCCCGCCTGCCGGACGCGGGCTTCCGCGGCGTCGTAGTTGGCGCCGGCCTCGAGGGCGGCGGGGGTTTGGCCGAGCTGGGAGAGCAACTCGGCATAGGTCGGGGCGGGGTCAGCCCAAGCGGGACTGGCCAGGGTCGCCGTGAGGGCGACGAGCGCGCAGCCCACCGCGAGACGCGGTCGCCGGCGAAACGAGGGAGACATGTTCCATTTCCAGATTTCTGATCACGAAGAGGCGCCCGCGCGGGCGCAGGTCTCCGGTCAGAGTCTGGGCGGTCGCTTCAAACCTTCGGGCGCGAACGAAGCCCGGAAATCGTCCTGTCGGCCGCCTCGCAGCGGCGCTTCGCCGAAGGCGGCCGCGATCGGTTCCGCCCCTTGGGCTCGAGCGGTGGCGGTATGGTGACAGTGGCCGTGGGCGCAGATGCCGTGACCGCCCATCTTGCTGCTGTGGTCTCCTTCGCCTGGATCGTGTTCGGCCACGGCATGGGCGGCCGGAGGCTCCGGGATGCACGTCGCGGCATCAACGGCGGGCGCGAGGAAAAAGGCGGCGAAGCCAAGTGTCATCGCCACAATCAACTTCGCCCATGTCGTCGTCGACCAGGTCATCGCGCGCTCCATACTATCGTTCGGGGCCCCAGCCAATGTGTTACACAGTACGTTACAGAGGCTGCTTGTCCCGCTAGGGCGGGAGACCGGCCGATGAATGCGCCTGTGCGACGCCACGTTGGAGGCGGCTCGCCTGAGCTTGACCGGGCCCGCGCGTTAACGTCGGCGCGATGAGCGCTTCCACAGAGGGCGGTGCTGTGTCGGGCGGCAATCATGCCGGCCTCCCGGCAGGCTCGCGCCTTCTGACGCCACGAGCTTCCTCAAGCGCCTGACGTGTGATCGACCAGGCGGAATGCAGGAAGATCCCCGCCAACAGCGCGCCCGCAACCAGATCGGGCCAACGCGAGCCCGTCAGCCAGACCAACCCGCCTGCCGCAGCCACGCCAAGGCTGTGGATCAGATCGTTTCTTGTGCAGAGCCAAACGGATCGCACGTTGGCGTCGCCGTCCCGGAAGCGAATGAGCAAGGCCGCGGCCAGTAGATTGGCCGCGAATCCGAAAGCGCCAAGCCCGGTGATGACAACTCCCTCTGGCGCTGCGCCCGTCAGAGCCCGCCATGTCGCGAACGCGAGCACGCCGACACCAAGCGCTGCAAGGCTCGCGCTCTTCACGAGCGCCGCAGTCGCGCGGACCTGAACAGAACGCCCTATGACCCAGAGGCTCACGGTGTAGGTGACGCTGTCCGCGAGGAAGTCCAACGCATTCGCCGCGAGCGCGGCAGATCCCTGGGCGATGCTTCCGATCAGGACGGCGCCGAAGCCGACGAGGTTGATGGCTATCACGCTGACCAGCACGCGCCGGTAGGCAGGCGACGCACCGTCAAACTTAACCGCAGACCCGCAACACCCTACGGCCGACCCGCATGAGGCTTCATTCTGTTCCATGAAACCTGCCTACATGCTCTAGTCACTAGAGGATCAAGCGCCTATTTTCCCCTCATGGCCGCCACTGCTCTCCTCACCATCGGCAAGCTCTCCGCCGCGACGGGCGTGAAGATTCCTACGATCCGTTTCTACGAACAGGCCGGTTTGTTGCCCGCGCCGCCACGGACCGCCAGCGATCGAAGACTGTACGATGACGCTGGCCTTCGCCGGCTCGCCTTCATTCGCCATGCACGCCAACTGGGCTTCGATCTGGATGCGATCCGCTCTCTTCTCGATCTGGCGGACCAGCCGGACCGCACCTGCGCGGAAGCGAACCGGATTGCGGAGCAGCACCTCAGGGCGGTTTCGGAAAAGATTCGACAGCTGAAGGCGCTTGAACGCGAACTGTCACGCATGACGGCGGACTGCGCCGGCGGGCAGGTGTCCGCCTGCAAGGTGATCGAGGTCCTGCAGGATGCGACTTGTCCGCACCACTGACGCGTCACGAGGGCTCGGTGAAAGGAGGCTGCCGGGGCGCCCTCCCCGCTGGACCTTCCGCGAGGGGAAACCTGGAACTCCGCCTCGCGAGTTCAGGAACAGAAAGGGCGGCAGTCCTGAGCCGGCGGACGCACGGCGGCAGCGATCAGGACTAAAACGCCCGGCTTCCGGCCAGGACGTCAGCTATGAGGAACGGTTTCCGGCGCGGAGGTCGAAGCCGAACCGGTCGCCGGCTGCGACGGCGGCGCCGGTTCTTCCTGAGCTGAAGGGGTCTCGTCACAGCACTTCATCTCGGCGTCGGCCGCCATGTCCTTGCAGCATTCGCAGCCTTCGGCCGCGAGCGCCGCGCCAGCGCTCAGCACGAACGCCGCCCCGGCCGCCGCCAGCAGTTTGGAAACATTCATCGTCGTCCTCCTAGTGAACCATGAAGCGAATTGAGCCGGACATCTCGTGGCCGTCCGCGCCTTCGGCGGTCCACGCCGCGGTATAGGTCCCCGGCGCGAGGCGCGGCAACGCAACCTCGACGGTCGATTCGGCCGCGGCCGCTGGGACATCGACGACGATCGGTGCCTGACCCTGCGCAGTAAAAGTCACCGTCTTCAGGATCATCGGATGGGGAAAGGTCACGCTGAACCGCTCAGGCGAGCCATGGGTCATCGCGCCGTCAGCGGGGACCGTTGTGACGCCCGACTGGGGCGCTGCCGCCGGGGCCTGCATGGTGTGGCCCGCATGCGGATCCTGCGCGGCGGCGGCTCCGGCGAACGCGAGCGCGGCTGTGATGGCGAGAGTGCGGATCATGGGAAGGTCTCCTTCAATCTAGAACCAGGCCTTGAGACCGACGACGAAGCGGGTGTCGTCGGGCTCGCCGCCCCGGGCCTCAATGTAATCGGCGGTGTCTCCAAGCGCGCGGCTCCACTCGACGCCGACGTAGGGCGCGAACTCCTTGCGGAACTCGTAGCGCAGCCGCAGGCCTGCCTCGACCGAGGACAGGCCGGAGCCGATCTCCAGTTCTGGAATCTCGCTGGCGGAGACGTCGATTTCGAGGCGCGGCTGGAGGATCAGGCGCTGGGTTATGCGCTGGTCGTACTCGGCCTCGACGCGGGCGGTCAGGTCGCCCTCGGTCGACAGAAAGGCCGCAGCGTCGACCTCCCACCAGTAAGGGGCCAGTCCCTGAAGCCCGAGGACAAGATGGGTCGTGTCCTCGCCGTCGGGTCGGAAATCCTGGCGTACGCCCGCCTGAACGTCCCAGAACGGCGTGACCGCGCGGCTGTAGAGCGCCTGGAGTTCGGCTTCTTCGAGATCGCCCCCGAAGTCGCCCTCGCCTTCCGACTTCCACCAGAAGCGATTAATGTCTCCGCCGGTCCAGCCCTGGACGTCCCAGAGATAGGTCTCTTCGTCGTCGCCGAACCCAGCTTCGAGGCGGTCGATGATGACAGCCGTGGTGCGCACGTCGCCGTTCTCGCGCACCAGGATCTGACGGGCGGCTGCCATGGCCTCGGTTCCGAAGACCAGGTCAGCCGCGTGGGCCGGACCGGCGAGGGCCGCGACTGGAAGCGGGTCCTCGGGCGGCCTCCCAGGGTTGTCGGCGCTGGTCGGCACGTCCGGCGGCCCCATGCTCATCGCCGACATGTCGTGGCCGGCGTGAGGGTCGGCTTGGGCGGGGGTCATGGTCGACATGTCGTGGCCCGCGTGCGGATCAATCTGCTCGACAGGCGGCATTGTCGACATGTCGTGCCCCGCGTGCGGATCCAGCGTCGCGGGCTGAGCCGGCATCTGATGGCCGGCGTGAGGATCGCTCACCGGCGCGGTTTGGGCGGGGGCCATGACATGGCCCGCGTGCGGGTCCTGCGCCGTCGGCCGGGCCGGCGTTTGGGGGCGGGGGGCCGGTTCGGCCGCGGGCCGTGTTGGCGCCGGCATGGCATGGCCTGCATGAGGGTCCTGGGCCTGGGCGCTGAAAGGGCTGGCCGCGAGGATCAGCGGCGCGAGGGCGATGGCGACGCGGTTCATGACGCGGCTCCGTCCATGGGCCGCACAGTGACGACGTTGAACATCCCGGCGTGCATGTGCATCAGCATGTGGCAGTGGAAGGCCCAGTCGCCAGGCGCGTCGGCGGTCAGATCGAAGGTCACCTTGCCGCCGGGCGCGACGTTGACGGTGTGTTTGAGCGGCTGGTGCCCGGCCGGGCCGCCTGTGACCAGTTCAAAGAAGTGGCCGTGCAGGTGGATTGGGTGGGCCATCATGGTGTCGTTGACCAGGGTCACCCGCACTCGCTCGTTGCGCTCGAAGCGGATGGGCTCGACCAGCTCGCTGAACTTGCGGCCATCGAAGCCCCACATGAACCGCTCCATATTGCCCGTCAGATGGATTTCCATGGTACGAGACGGGGCCCGCTGGTCCTTGTTGGGGGCGAGGGACACCAGATCGGTGTAGACCAGCACCCGGTGCGGCACGTCCTCCAGCCCGATCGGCCGTTCACCCAGGCGATTGGCCGGGTCCATGGCGATGGCGTCTACGCCGACGCCGACCGCCATGTCCGGCGGAGCGTTCTCGGGGTCGCGCATGTTCATTCCGGCCATGGACATTCCGGCCATGTCTCCCGCCGGAGCCCCGCCTTGCGTCGAGGCTCCATGATCCATGCCGGTCATCGTGCCATGATCCATCCCGGACATACCGTCCATCGAACCGTGGTCCATCCCGCCCATGCCCATGTCGCGCATCGTCAGGTTCGGGACTTCACGCAGTGGCGGGACCTCGGCGGTCATGCCCAGGCGCGGCGCCAGGGTCGCCCGGCCCATGCCGGAACGGTCGATGGCTTCCGAGACGATGGTGTAGGCGCGGTCCTCGGTCGGCCGAACGATGACGTCGTAGGTCTCCGCCACCGAAATTTGGAACTCGTCGGTCTCGACCGGGCGCACATTCTCCCCGTCGGCCTGCACCACCGTCATCGGTAGCCCCGAAATACGCACGTTAAATATCGACATGGCCGAGGCGTTGATGACGCGCAGCCGGACCCGCTCGCCGGGCCGGAACAGCCCGGTCCAGTTCTCCTGCGGTCCGTGGCCGTTGATGAGGTACGTGTAGGTCGATCCGTTGACGTCGAGGATGTCGCGCGGGTCCATCCGCATCTGGCCCCACATGCGGCGCTCCTCCAGGCTCATCCGGTCGCTGCCGTCGAGCAGGCCTGCGAGGGTCGTTCGCTGCTGGTTGAAATAGCCGGGACTCTTCTTCAGCTTGTCCAGGATTTCGTGCGGGTGCATGAAACTCCAGTCCGACAGCACCAGTACATGCTCTCGATCGTAGGCGACGGGATCGGCGCCCGCCGGATCGATGATGATCGGTCCATAGTGGCCCATCGCCTCCTGGAGATTGGAGTGGCTGTGGTACCAGAAGGTCCCCGACTGCCGGATCGGGAACTCGTAGACGAAGGTCTCACGCGCCTTGATGCCAGGGAAGCTGATGCCGGGCACGCCGTCCATCTGGAATGGCACCAGCAAGCCGTGCCAGTGGATCGAAGTGTCCTCGTCCAGGGTGTTGGCCACCGACAGCCGGACGTTCTGGCCCTCCCGCAGGCGAAGCAGCGGCGCCGGCAGGACGCCGTTGATGGTAATCGCGTGCCCCGTCCGACCTCCGACGGTGAACGGCGAGTGGCCGACCGTCAGATCGACGTTCGGCCCGGTCAGCGTCGGCATGTCCGCCCGCAGGCCGGCCGAGCCGGTCTGCGCCCAAGCCGGCAGCAGGCCCTGCAGCCCCAGCAGCCCACCGCCGGCGGCGGCGCCACGGAGAAGCGTTCGGCGATCGAGACTTGGGGTCGACATGGGCGATTGAGTCCTTGGTCGGCTATTCGGCCGTTCGTTCAAATACGCATCCCGGCGGCGCGCCCCTTGCGTCAGGACGCCACAGCCAACGGGATCGTGGCCTTGTGCACCTTCCCATCATGGCAAGGTCAAGCGTCTGCGTTCGGTGACCAGGCCAGCGCCTCCGCCAGTTTCCTGCGGGCGCGAGCCACGCGGGTCTCCACGGCCTTGGGCGTGATGCGCAGGATAGAGGCGATCTCGGCATGAGACCGCCCTTCGAGCGTGGCGAGCAGGAGCGGCGCCTTGAGGGCGTCCGGCAGGTCGGACAGCGCCCGTTGCAGGGCCTCGGCCCTGCGCCGGTCGTCCAGACGGGTCTCCGGCAGGGGCGCCTCGTCGCCAACCGCGGTCGCCTCGGGCGCATCCAGTCCCATGACCCCTCGCACGACACGGCGCACCGCACGCCGACGGCTCCAATCGCGGCATTTGTTCAGGGCGATGGAGCGGAGCCAGACATCGAATGGCCGCGCCGGATCATACCGCCGCAAAGCCAGCCAGGCGGAGGCGTAGGCTTCCTGAAGCACGTCGTGAGCCTCGGCCTCGTCGCCGACATAGCGGCGAACGAACCGGTAGAGCTCGGCCTTCGACGCGGTCATCAGGGCGGTGAACGCGGCTGCATCGCCGCGCGCCGCACGGGCCTCTATGCTGTCTTCGGCCCTCACGCGCCGCGCTTAGCCGGCGTCGTCGCGCAGGGCGTCGACCACCGCGGCGTCGAACACCTCGGCCTGAGCCGGGGTCAACACCGATCGCATCTCGAAGACATGGGCGATGGTCGCCTTCTGCAGATCGCCCATGGCGGCGTGGAAATGATCGACTGCGGCCTGGACCTGGGGCGTATCGCCATCGCTGGCTGCGATCGCAGCCGACAGTTCGCGATTGGCGGCGCGGACTTCCGCCTCTAACGCTGGTCGCCTCGCGGCGAAGCGGGCCTCGATGACGTCGAGCCGGCGATCCTGCTCGGCGCTCAGATCGAGCTTTTCATGAAGGACGCTGTGCAGACTCGGCGGTTGGCGCTCGCGCATGATCCAGGTTGCGCTTGCCCAGGTCGCCGCGCCGCTGGCCAAGGCCGCCAAAACCGCGGTCATGACGATGGACTTCCACGTCGCCCTCATCCGCGAGCCTCCAGACCGGCGAAGGGCGAGAGCCCGGCCGACACGGTGAAAACCCGCAACTCGGACGGCCCCGGTCGGGGCGCCACGAGCATCAAACCTCCGTTTGCGATGCCGATCACCAGGGCGAAGGCGATGGCGGCGAGCCGGACCTGCCCCATACGAGCCCGCGCTCCGCGTTCTCTGATCCGCGCCCAGACCTCTTCCTCCACGCCTGCGAGCCCGGCGATGTCGCCCGGCGCGACCTGGCCGATCAATCTGTCTATGTCGTCAGTCATTGCGCACCTGCGTCACGCCCCCTCTCCCATACGCGCCCGCTGAATCTTTCCCTCGCGAGGGGGCGAGCCGTCGCCCGCGTAGATACCAGAGAACGACCGGGAACGGCCCTGTCGTCCGGGGGAAGCGATGTGAGCGCCTGGTCAGGCCCCGCGAGGGCTCCGTTTCCCGACGTGCTCGATCCGCTCACCGGCGTCAGGTTCTTCCTCGCGCTCGGCGTCGTGCTGTTCCATTACCAACTCTACTGGACGCTGCCGCCGGAGAGCGCAGGCTTGTTGAACCGCGCCCGCTTGGGTGTGGACGTCTTTTTCATCCTGTCGGGCTTCATCCTGACGCACGTCTATCTGCAAGGGGACCGGCCGCTGGACTATCGGCGGTTCCTGGCGGCGCGGTTCGCGCGCATTTATCCGGCCCACCTGTTCATCCTTCTGGCCATGCTGGGGCTCGTGCTTGCGGCGCCCCTGTTCGGCGTCGGCCTGGAGCAGGGCCGTTTCAATCCGGTCGATTTCGCCGGCACCCTCCTTCTTGTTCAGGCCTGGTTTCCGCGTGAGACCCTGGTGCTCTGGAATGGTCCCTCCTGGTCACTGTCTGCGGAGTGGTTCGCCTATCTCGCGTTTCCCGCCTACGCCGCCTTGGCGTTACGACTGCGGGCCCGACCATGGGTGCTGATCGCGCTCGCCGCGATACTGTTCGTCGCGCTGGATGCGATCTATCGCGTGCAGTTCGGACGCGTGCTGCCTCGGGCCGAAGACAGCATGGGCATCCTGCGGATCATCCCTGAATTCCTCTACGGCATCGGTCTCTACTACCTCGGGCAGCGCTGGACGCCTTCAGCGCGCGTGTCGGTCATAGGTGCTCTCGCCGCCACGGTCGCGCTGCTCGCCTTGATGCAGATCGGGGCCGACGATCGCATCATCGTGGCGGCCGCTGGGCCCTTCATCCTGTCGCTCGCGTTGTTGGCCAAGGCGGACGTTCGGACCTTCCTGTCCCACCCCGTCGCCCTGTTCGCCGGCGAAGCCTCGTTCGCGCTCTACCTCGTCCACATCCCCATCCTGATGGTCTGGCGCAATGCGGCGCAGGCCGTCGCGGGTTGGCCCGGAGATTACCGGATGGGCGTAGTTGAACTCATCGCCATGCTGGTGTTGACGCTCGTCGTCGCCGCCGCCATCCATGTCCTCGTCGAGCAGCCCGGCCGCCGCTGGCTCCGGGGGCGGATGGCGCCGCAGCGCGCCGATCCCATCGAAGCCAAACGATCCGTTCACAGCGATCAGGGAGAACCCTTTTGAACCCTGCGAACCTGAACCGTCGCCTGTTCCTGGGCGGGGGGGTCCTCATCGGCTTGAGCGGAACGGCCTGTACCCAGACGCGCCCGTCGAGGAACCTGACGGTCTTCAAGACGCCGACCTGCGCTTGCTGCGACGCGTGGATCGGGCACATGCGCGAGGCAGGCTTCAGCACCACCATCACGGTTCTTCCGAGCCTCCAGTCAGTCCGCAGCAGTCGAGGAATGCCGGACGCCTTGGCCTCCTGTCATACTGGGCTGATCGACGGCTATCTCGTCGAGGGTCATGTGCCGGCTGCTGACGTCGTCCGTCTGCTGGCCGAGCGACCGACGGCGGTAGGCATCGCCGTGCCGGCCATGCCGCTCGGTTCGCCCGGCATGGAGACGCCCCAGGGGCAAAAGGAACCTTACGACACTTTGCTGGTGCTCCGATCAGGAGCCACCCGCGTGTTCAATCGCCACAACCGACCGGCCTGATGCTCAGGCCATTCAGGTGATCCACAATCCGGAGCTTGCCATGTCTCGCACACCCCTTGCCCTCGTCCTGTCGTTCGCTGTGCTCTCGGCGACACCCGCTTTCGCCCAGGACCACGCCCACGGCCATTCCGACGCAGGCTCGGTCGCTG
This sequence comes from Brevundimonas balnearis, assembly GCF_042434805.1. Classification (NCBI taxonomy): domain Bacteria; kingdom Pseudomonadati; phylum Pseudomonadota; class Alphaproteobacteria; order Caulobacterales; family Caulobacteraceae; genus Brevundimonas; species Brevundimonas balnearis. Next base: position 463,117 of record NZ_JBHLSW010000007.1, read on the forward strand.
CGGAAGCGGCGGACGCGGCCACCGCCGTCGATGCTTTCCACGCCGCGCTCAAGGCCGGCGACACGGTCGGCGCGCTGACGCTTCTGGCGCCCGATGTGATGATCTTCGAAGAAGGCGGCGCGGAGCGGTCGCGCGACGAATATGCGTCCCATCACCTGGGATCGGACGCCGCCTTCGCCGCCGCCTCGGAGGCGACGGTGGCGCGCAGATCGGGCTGGGCCGACGGCGACATCGCGTGGATCACCAGCGAGGGCCGCACGACTGGCCAGTTCAACGGCCGCGCCGTGGATCGACTCACGACGGAGACGATGGTCCTGAAGCGGCACGCCCACGGCTGGCGCATCCACCACATCCACTGGTCGTCACGCGCGCCTCGCTAGACGAGGATACGACGACGCGTGAAGGCTCGTCACCGAAGGCCTGCCAGCCGCCGCCTGGCTCGCCCTACTGAACGCTCTGGAAGGCGGCGTTGCAGGCCTCTTCGCAGCGGCGGCAAGACTCGGCGCAGATGCGGCAGTGTTCATGCATGTCCGCGTGGCGCTCACACTCCTCGGCGCACAGCCGGCAAGCTTCGGCGCACGCCTGCAAGGTCAGCCGAATGACTCCCTCGTTCGAGCCCGTCCGGCGAGAGGCGACGGCGCCAGCCGCAGTGCAGATGTCAGCACAGTCCTGGTTCAGTCGAATGCACTGGAGCAGGCTTTGCACCATCTCCTCGCCGAGACAGGCGTCAGCGCAGATCACGCAGGATTGGGCGCAGTCATAACATTCGTCGATGCACCGGGCGAGGGCGGTGTTGACCGAACCCCTGACGTGCGGGTGGGTGCTTATCATCTCTTGGGCGTGCATGGCGCTCTCCTTGGCTGGGGATGCGAAGCCAACCCGTCGTCGTTCGGGCGGTTCCGGAACATAAAAGTGAGGAGGGCAGCGCGAGGGGAGTCGGGCGCGCCTGCGTAGAGGCGCTACAGCGCGGCTGGCGGCGGGAGCGTTCCCATGACGGCGACGACGCCGAGGATGGCGGCGCCAAGCGCGGCCTCCACCGCGATGCTGCGTCGAAGCCGCTGGAGGGCCGCGACTGGATCTTCCGCGCCCTGCAGCTTCAGCCCGAGCGAGGGCGTGAGGCGGTAGCGATTGTCCGCCGCCAACGCCAGCATCAGGACGAACAGCACCAGCTTGGCGATCAGCAACTGCCCATAGAGGCTGGTTCCCAGGCCTTCGAGCCGCTCCGGGCCGACCAGGAACCAGCTGTTCGCCAAGCCCGTCACCACTAACAGAGCAACGGCGAGGGTCCCCAACCCGGCGAACCCGTGCAGGGCTCTATGAATCGCGAGATCGTCCGGCGCGGTTCGGCGCAGCAGCAGGATCGTCAGGGCGGCCAAGGCTCCCAACCACAAGGCTGCTGCGACCGTGTGGATGACGTCGGCGACGAGATGGATGACGCCGCCCGGTCCTTCGGTCGCCGCGCCGTGGCCGGTCCAGGCAAAGCTGGCGGCGACAAGGAGTCCAAGGACCACCATCAGCCACCAGATCGCCCTGCCAGGCGTCAAGGCGACAACCACGACAAGGCCAAGGAGGGCGATCGCGGCCCGCGCCACCATGGCCATGCCAAGTCCGGTCCCGGTGATCATGAAGGACAAGGACGCTGGCTTGACCGCTTCGCTCAGGGAACCCGCCATGACGGCGGTCTGGGCCACCAAGGCAGCAAGCGATCCAAGTCCGACCACGATCGCGGCGAAGGCCAGCGTCTGCCGCGCCCAGGTCAGGTTCGGACCGTCGTCCCGCCTGAAGCTGTAGAGCAGGAACAGCGGCGCGCCGAGCAAGACGACAGCGCCGCTGTATTGAAGCCAGCGGAGGGCGATGACCGCGACTTCGAGCACGGCGTCAACGCACCGAGAAGGTGTAGGAACCCGTCATGCGGTGCCCGTCGCTCGATGCGATGCGCCAATCGACGCGATAGGCGCCGGCGGCCAGCGGACGGGCGAGAGTGCCGGTCAGTGTCTTGCCGTCCTCGCCGACCAAAGTGCGGATCGCGACCTTGTCCCCCGCCGCATTGACGACGTCGAAGCCGGAGAAGGCGGGAACCGTGCGCTCGCTAAAGGTCAGGGTGAGCGTTCGGGTCGACGCCACAGCCGAGTTGGGCGCGGGCGTCGCGCTGACGAGACGGGCGTGGGCCGCCGCCGGCCCAGCGATGAAGGCCGCGGCCGCCGCGACGGCGATGAAGGGCGCGGAATTGAAGTTACGCATACTCAGTCTCCAGACATTCGGCCGCTTCCGGCCCTGTGCTTCACTACGCGCGATACGGGCGCTTCCCTCGTGAGGGAGGATCGCGGCCGATCCAAGGACCGGCCGCGACACCCTTATGCGACGCCGTAGCCGGCTCGCTCGATAGCGGCCCGGACGCGGGCTTCGTCGGCCTCGCCTTCCACCCGCAGCGTCCCGGTGGCGATCTCGATCTCCATCCGGGCTTTTGGCGCCACCTCGGCCACGGCGGCCCTCACCGTCGCGGCGCAGCCGCCGCATCTCATGCGTTCAACCTTTAGCTCGATCATCGTCATCTCCTTTATTGATCGACGATGAGGCAGGTGGGGTTTCCCAGCGTGGGAGGGTCAAGGGGCAACTACGGACTTGACCTTGCCATGATGGGAAGGGGCAGCAGAGGCGCGGAGGAGAACGATGATGTATCATGAACACCACAGCCATTCGACGACGCCTGCCGGGCAGGTCCAAGCCCACGGCACCTCGCTGAACCGTCTCGCCTTTACCGCTACGCTGCACTGCCTTTCAGGCTGCGCCGTGGGAGAGGTGCTGGGGATGGTTATTGGAACGGCGCTCGGATGGAGCGCCCTGTCGACCATCGGCCTGGCCGTGGGGCTCGCCTTCCTCTTCGGCTATGCCTTCACCATGATCCCGTTGCTGCGGGCCGGACTGGCGTTCGGGGCGGTTCTGAAGCTGGCTCTGGCGGCGGACACTGTCTCGATCGCCATCATGGAGATCGTCGACAACGCCATCATGCTGGTCATTCCCGGCGCGATGGACGCACATCTGGACTCGTTTCTGTTCTGGGGCAGCCTCGGAGCCGCGCTCGTGATTGCGGGCGCCGTCGCCTTCCCCGTCAATCGCTGGCTGATTTCGCGAGGCAAGGGGCACGCGGTGGTGCACAGGCGTCATGCGCATTGATCCGACCTGGGCCGGCGGGGGCGCCACCTACCCCGGCCCTGTCGGCTGGGGCTTTCTGGAACAGGCCACGTTTGTTCGCGTTGGCCGGACGACAGCGATATTCCGGGAGCGTGGAAGATGAAAATGAGCTGGGGCCGCTTCGCGGCGATGATCGCGACCTCGACGGTCGTGATGTTCTTCTTGATGTATCAGCTGGTCTACAGCCTCGACCATGCACTGTTCAGCCTCAACCGCCTGATGGCGTCGCTCATCATGGGCTGCGTCATGGCGATGATCATGCTGGGATTCATGTGGAGCATGTATGAGGGCAGACGCACGAAGGTGGCCATCGTCGTGGCGGCCGCAATTCTCGGCGCCCTGATGCTCTATATGAACCGTGCACAGACCCTGGTGGATGACACCACCTTCATGCGCGCCATGATCCCGCACCACTCCATCGCCATCAACAACGCCAGCAACTCGCAGATCAGCGACCCCCGAGTCAGGGAACTGGCCGACGAAATCATCGCCAGCCAGGTCCGCGAGATCGAGGAAATGAAGTTGCTCATCGCTGAGATTGAGCGTGATGGGAAGCGCGGCGAGCGCCCCCTTCCTCCGCGCCCGGCCGTTCTAACCCCGGAGATGCAGCCGAAGATTCGAGAAGCGGTTCGGTAAGAACGGCCCCTCCGAACTGTTGCGCTCTTCCGCCTAGCCACCAGCGAGACGAGTTCGCACGGGAGTTTCGACTCCCGTGCGATTTCGCTGACGTGAGTTTGATCAGCCAGTCGGCTGACCCGTTCCCGGCGCTTGAGCGGCCGCGCCCGAGCGGTGCTCGGCCACCCATTGCTCCAGTTCGGCGATCTCCTGCCGCTGCATGGTCATGGTCTTCTCCGCCATCTGGCGGAGCTCCGGGTCGGGGTTCTGCTGCATCAGCACCTCCGATATGGCCATGCCGCCACGGTGGTGCTCGATCATCTTGAGGGCGAACGTTTCCGACGGGTCCGCGCCGTTCGCCCGGCTCATGGCGAGATGCATCTGCTGCTCAGCCGCAGAGTAAGGCGTATCAGGGCCGGCCGGCATACCGCTCGGGCCGGCGGCCATTGCGGGATCGGACGACGTAGCCGCCGTATCGCCATCGTTCGTCTCGGGGTCCTCAGCCGGAGTGCAGGCCATCAGCAGTGCGGCTAGGGCGACGCCGGCAAGGCCCGTCTTAAGTCTTATCGACATGGGTGGTTCTCCAATGGTGAAGCCTAGCGAACCGGCGGCGTAGCGCGAGGTTCCCAAAAGGGCCTTGACCTTCCCATGACTGGAACGTTCATCAGGAGAGGGACTTCCATCCTGGAGACATCCCGATGACCGCCACATCCCTGCGAACGCTCGATATTCCCGTGCTCGGCATGACCTGCGCCAGTTGTGTGGGGCGGGTCGAGAAAGCTATCCGGGCAGCCCCCGGCGTCAGAAGCGCCACGGTGAACCTCGCCGCCGAACGTGCGCGGGTGGAACTGGATGACGTGGGGTCTGCGGCGGCCGTGACCCAGGCGATCCGCTCCGCCGGCTACGAACCGATCGAACGCATTATCGAACTGAAGATCGGCGGCATGACGTGCGCGAGTTGCGTCGGCCGGGTCGAGCGCGCGCTGAAGGCCACGCCGGGCGTTCTGGACGCCAGCATCAACCTGGCGACCGAGAGAGCCACGGTCCGGGTGCTGGAGGGCGCCGCTGATGCGCGCGCCTTGACGGATGCAGTGGCCAAGGCGGGCTACACCGCCGAGGCGGCGTCCGCGCCGGACACGACCAGCGAGGATCGGGAGCAGGCGTCGCGGGCGGCGGAAATCCTTAGTCTCGGTCGTGCCGTCGCCATCGCGGGCGCCGCGACCCTGCCGCTGTTCGTCATCGAGATGGCGCTGCACTTCGTTCCGGGCGCCCACGCCTGGCTTATGGACTCGATTGGCATGACGCCCTGGCGGATCGTCAGCTTCCTGCTGGCGACCTTCGTGCTCTTCGTCCCGGGTCTGCGCTTCTATCGAAAGGGCGTGCCCAACCTGATCCGGCTGACGCCGGACATGAACTCGCTCGTCGTGCTGGGCGCCACCGCCGCCTGGGCCTTCTCGACGGTCGCCACCTTCGTCCCTCAGTGGCTGCCGGCCGGAACCGCCAACGTCTATTTCGAAGCCGCCGCCGTGATCGTCACGCTGATCCTTGTCGGCCGCTGGTTCGAGGCCCGCGCCAAAGGGCAGACCAGCCAGGCCATTCGTCGCCTGATGACGCTCCAAGCCAAGACGGCGCGCGTGGAGCGGGACGGGTCTGAGATCGAGCTGCCGATCGATCAGGTCACGCCAGGCGACGTGATCGTGGTTCGGCCCGGTGAGCGCGTTCCGGTCGACGGCTCGGTGCTGTCCGGCGCCTCCTTCGTTGACGAGTCCATGCTCACCGGCGAGCCGATCCCGGTGGAGAAGGTCGAGGGCGCCAAGGTCGTCGGCGGCACGATCAATACGACGGGTGCCTTCCGTTTCCGGGCCGAGAAGGTGGGTTCCGAGACCGTGCTGGCGCAGATCGTGCGCATGGTCGAGGCGGCCCAGGGCGCCAAGCTGCCGATCCAGGCGCTGGTCGACAAGGTGACCGGCTGGTTCGTTCCCGCTGTCATCGCCATCGCTGTCGTGACCTTCGGCGTCTGGGTGGTGTTCGGACCGCAGCCGGCGCTGGGCTTCGCCTTGGTCAACGCCGTCGCCGTGCTCATCATCGCCTGCCCCTGCGCCATGGGACTGGCCACCCCGACCTCGATCATGGTCGGGACCGGCCGCGCCGCCGAACTCGGCGTCCTGTTCCGCAAGGGCGAGGCGCTTCAGGCGCTTCAGGGCGTCGAGGTCGTCGCCTTCGACAAGACGGGCACCCTGACCGAGGGGCGGCCGGAACTAACCGACCTCACCGTGGCCGAGGGCTTCATCGAGGACGAGGTGCTGAGCCTGGTCGCCGGGCTGGAGACGCGCTCGGAGCACCCCATCGCCCGCGCCATCATTCAGGCCGCCGAGGCGCAAGGCCTTCCCGTTCCTGATCCGGACACCTTCTCCTCGCGTCCCGGTTTCGGCGCCGAGGGTCGGGTCGGCGGCCGGTTTGTGCAAGTCGGCGCTGACCGCCTTATGCTCGGTCTCGGCCTCGACCTGTCCGCCTTCGCCGATCAGGCGCAGTGGCTGGGTGAAGAAGGCAAGAGCCCCCTTTATGCCGCGATCGACGGCCGTCTCGCCGCCATCATCGCGGTCGCCGATCCGATCAAGGCCACCACCTCCGCCGCTATCGCCGCCCTTCACGCCCTCGGGTTAAAGGTGGCCATGGTCACCGGCGACAACCGCCGGACCGCGGAGGCCGTGGCTCGACGTTTGGGCATCGACGAGGTGCGCGCCGAAGTTCTGCCGGACGGCAAGGTGGAGGCCGTTCGCGCCCTTCAGACCGGCGGCCGGCGGGTCGCCTTCGTGGGGGATGGCGTCAATGACGCGCCGGCTCTGGCGGCGGCCGATGTCGGGCTCGCCGTCGGCGGCGGCACGGATGTCGCGATCGAGAGCGCCGATGTGGTCCTGACCGGTGGCGACCTGCGGGGCGCCGTGAACGCCGTCGCCCTCTCGCGGGCGACGATGCGCAACATCCGCCAGAACCTGGTCTGGGCGTTCGGCTACAATGTCGTGCTGATCCCGGTCGCCGCAGGACTGCTCTTCCCCGTGTTCGGCTGGTTGCTGTCGCCCATGCTGGCCGCCGGCGCCATGGCCCTGTCCAGCGTCAGCGTCCTCACCAACGCGCTGCGCCTCCGTGGCTTCAAGACCCGCTTCGAAGGAGTTGTCGCATGAATATCGGCCAGGCCTCCAAGGCGACCGGCGTTTCGACCAAGATGATCCGCTACTACGAGTCTGTCGGCCTGATCCGGCCGGCGGACCGGACTGAGAGCAACTACCGGGACTTCTCGGACCGTGACGTGAACGAGTTGAGATTCATTCGCCGAGCCCGCAACCTTGGCTTCTCGGTCGAGGAGATCACCCATCTGCTCTCGCTCTGGCGGGACCGGGACCGATCAAGCCGGGAGGTGAAGGCGATCGCCGACAAGCATGTCGCCGACCTCGACGCGCGGATCGCCGAGATGACCTCCATGGCCGACACCCTGCGCGACCTTGCGCGGTGCTGCGCAGGCGACGACCGGCCGGACTGCCCGATCCTCACCGACCTGTCCGCCTCGGGCGCCGCCCCTGCGAGCGCAACGGTGAAGACGTCCCGCCGCTCGCCGAAGCACGCCCTGGCAGCGTCCTGACGCAGTCGAGATCGAGCCGGATGCACTGGGTCAGATCCTTGGTGCCGAACGTCAAGGTCCGACACCATCGGGATGTAATCGGAAAATCCGGAGTCCTGGGAGGTATGCGACTGGCCGCTCTGCTCATGGCGGATCGCGCAGCGCGTCAGGCCGGAATGCTGGACTCCGTGAAGGGGGCCTCTACACTTCGCGTCGGCGGGTTCCGGAATGGATAGGCGCTGATCTTGAGCCGGGGGACGCTTTGCGTCGGCGGCGATCAGAACTGAAACTCCCGGCTTCCGTACAGAAGTTCCAGACCCGCCCCCTTCCCTCATCCGTCCGACGGCCGAACTTCAATCGACATCCGGGTCGATGATCCCGGCGCGCACCGCCACCGCCACGGCCTCGATCCGGGTGCGCACCCTCAATTTGGCGCAGGCTTTCTCCAGATAGCTGTCGACCGTGCGGGGTGAAAGCCCGACAATTTGACCGATATCGACGGAGCTCTTCCCTCGACTGACCCAAAGCAGACATTCGGATTCGCGCGCGCTCAATGGGGTGGCTGGTCGAGGTTCCGACGGGGAATCGCAGTCCATGGCTGATCCTCACAGTTGTCCGTGCACGTTCGGCGGGAATCAGCGCACCCGGCAACGACAGAGAATTGCGGGCCGCCCGCAATAAACTTGCGCAGATCGCGCGTCCGCCCTCCGCCGACACCGCCTGACTTGCGCCCAGGTCGCCTTTGATTCATGGTTCGCCCGCCGGCGCTCGCGCCGGTGGGGCCTGGAATCCCCTGTGCGACATCTGATCATCGACGGCCCCGCGCGCGACGCGGATGTCGGTTGCCGACGGCTTCGGACCCGTGCGTTCTTGCGCGTGCGCCCGGCGGCGCGGCTGCGTCGGGATTCCGGACCTCTCGCGGAGAGGCCGGAGAGGTGTGGTGACAGAGGCGAAGCAGCTTGGCGCGGACGGACGGGACGGTTTGAACCGCCTGTACCGTCAATACGCCCCCTGGCTGGGTCGCCGCCTTCGCGCGCGCGTGGGCCCAGACGCCGCCGCCGACGTCGTACAGGAGACCTATATACGCGCGGCGCCCTACGCCCTTGCGGACATCCGCCATCCCAAGGCCTTCCTTCTGCGGATCGCCATGAATCTCCTGCGCGACGAGAGCCGCCGCGAGGCCCGCAAGAACCGGGAGACCGAGGGGGCCCCGTCTCCGGAAGTGGAGGCCGCCCACCAGTTCGATCATGTCCTGCTGTCTCAGGTCATCCGCTCGATGCCGCCGCTCTACCGCAACGTCTTCGTTCTGAACCGCTTTGGCGGTATGACTTATCCTGAAATCGCCCTGACGCTCGAGATAAGCGTGAAGACGGTGGAATGGCGAATGGCCAGGGCGATCGAGTACTGCGCGTCTCGGCTGGATCTGTAGGCAAGACGGATGACCATCGAGGGTGACGTCGACATCAGGCGGAGGGAAGCGGCTGAGTGGTTTGCTCGGCTCAACCAGCGCACGGTCACGACCGCGGACGTGAAGGGGTTCAGCGAGTGGCGCCGCGACCCCGAGAATGCGCGGGCCTTCAGTCGTGTCGAGGCCATGTGGGACGCGGCCGGCGCCCTGGCCAAAAGCCCGGAGATGTCGGCGCTCGCGCGAGAGGCGGCAGGTCTGCGCCCCCCCCCCAAACGGCGTTCGACGACCGGCCGCCTCCTACCGATCGGCGCCGCCGGCGCCTTGGCGCTGGCCTTCGGCGCGACTGCTTTCGTCTGGCTGTCCCAGCAGCCGACGCGCTACGCCACGGCGGTAGGGGAACAACGCACCTTTCAACTTGAGGACGGCTCGCGCATCACGCTGGACACGGCGTCGGAGGTCGCCGTGCGCTTCAACGATTCCCGCCGTTCGGTCACTCTCGCAACCGGCCAGGCCATGTTCGATGTCGAAGGCGATCCGGGACGGCCCTTTGTTGTCGCGGCCGGCAATACCCGGGTGACGGCGGTCGGCACCCGCTTCGATGTCCGACGATCGGGCGCAGGCGCTCGGGTTGTTCTCGTCGAAGGGCGGGTCGATGTCCGGCGGGAGGCCGCGTCTGACGGTCAGTGGACCCTGGCGCCCGGTCAGCAGGTCACGACCTCGACGGATCGTCCGACGGTCGCGGCCGCGAACCTGCCGGCCGCCACCAGCTGGACCACGGGGCGGCTGACGTTCGAGAGCACGCCGATCGGCGAGGCCGTGGCGGAGATGAACCGCTACAGCCGCGTGTCGATCGAGCTGCGGGACGAACGAATCTCATCGATCCAGATCAGCGGCGTGTTCAACACCGGCGACGTCGACGGCTTCGTCGCCGCGCTGAGCGACCTCTACGCCCTTCGGCCGACGGAGACCGACGATGGCCGAATCATTCTCACCGGTCCGGCCTGAAATTAATCCGCCCTCGACTTAGGGGAACCTCCGCGACCCAACGTCTCCTCCCCAGCCCGCACATCCGCGGGTAGAAAATGGGGGATGGTCATGGGCCAGGGTTTCACTTCGACGGCGGTTGCCGCATTGATGCTGGGCGTCGCGACGCCGGTCATCGCGCAATCGAGCGATGTCGCGCGCCGCTTCGATATCGCGGCGGGACCGCTCGACCGCACCCTGCCCGCCTTCGCCCGCCAGAGCGGCCTTCAGATCCTCTATCCGAGCGCCCTCGTGGCGGGTCGCCGGTCGCCGGCCGTCAGCGGCGACCTGACGCCCGAGGCCGCGCTGACGCTGCTGCTGCGCGATTCCGGGCTGACCTATCGCCAGAGCCGCCCCACGGTCTTCGTTCTCGTCGATCCGACGGCCCGGGCGGATGCAGGCGAGACAGACGCGACCCAGCTCGAAGAGATCGTCGTGACCGGCACCTATCTGCGCGGCGCCGACAGCCCCTCGCCCGTCACGGTCGTCACCCAGGCCGACATCGATCGACAGGGACGGGGCACCGTCGCCGAAACGCTCGCCGCCTTGCCGCAGAATTTCACCGGCGCGGCCTATGAGGGGTCGGCCGGCACCGGCGCCGACCGCACGAGCCGCAACCTCGCCTACGCGACGGGTGTAAACCTGCGGGGCCTGGGGGCGGACGCCACCCTCGTCCTCGTCAATGGGAGGCGCATCGCGGGAACGGGCAGCGCTGGCGACTTCTCCGACATCTCGAACATTCCCACCAGCGCTGTCGCGCGAACGGACGTCCTGCTCGATGGCGCGTCCGCCCTCTACGGCGCGGACGCCGTCGGCGGGGTGGTCAACATCATCCTCAAGTCCCGCTTCGATGGCGCCGAGAGCCGGCTTCGCCTCGGCGGGACAAGTGACGGCGGAGCCGAGGAGGTGCTGCTGTCCCACAGCGGCGGTTTCGACTGGTCCGGAGGGGGGATCGTGGCGGCCTACGAGTTTCATGATCGTGCCGAGTTGCGGGCCGCAGATCGCCGCGCGACCGCCGACGCCGATCTTCGTCCCTTCGGCGGCTCGGACCGGCGCTTCTTCTATAGCGCTCCGGGGAACCTGATGGCCTTCGACCCGGTCAGCGGGTCCTATGAACCGACCCACGCGATTCCGCGGGATCAGAGCGGCCTCAACCTCTCCGCCGGAGACTTTCGCCCGGGCGAGGTCAATCTGACAAACCAGATGGAAGGCCAGTGGAGCCTTCCCCATCAACGGCGCCATAGCGTCTTCGTCGCCGGCCGTCAGGAGCTGCCCTGGGGGCTCAGCCTGGACGGCGATATCCGATACACCGACCGACAGTACGAACAGGACACCATGGCCGATATCGGCATTCTGTTCGTCACGCCCGACAATCCGTTCTTCACGCCCGTCGCGGGCGAGCCCTTCCAGGAGATCGCCTACTCCTTCATCAACGATCTGGGTCCTGGTCAGGACGAGGGCTTCTCCCGAAGCGTAGGCGGCGCGTTGGGGGTCAGCGGGACGATTCTCGGCTGGAACGCGGCCGCCTATCTGAGCGGCGGCGAGGAGACGACGGGCCTGTTGGCCACGAACCGGGTCCAGACCACACGGCTCGATGAGGCCATAGGCGCCACGCCGGACAGCCCCGCGACCCCGTTCAGCCCCGCGATCGACGGCTACTTCAACCCGTACGGCGACCCCGCCGCCCATAGCCCCGCCCTGCTCGCATTCATCGGATCCGGATACATCCGCTCCGAGAACGTCAGCACGGTCGGCTCCATCAACCTCAAGGCCGACGGCGTCTTGCTCACCCTGCCGGGCGGAGACCTTCGCATGGCGGCGGGCGTCGATTTCAGGCACGAGCGGTTCGAAACCTCCGGCGAGAACTTCATTTCAGGAGATGCGCCGAGGATCGCGGCGCCGACCCGGTTCGAACGCGATGTGGCGGCGGCGTTCGCGGAGCTGCGCATCCCGATCGTCGGCCCCGACAACGTGATGCCCGGCGTCGAGCGCCTTGAGATCTCGCTCGCCGGCCGGGTCGAGGATCACGAGGGCGTCGGCCGAACCAGCAATCCGAAGGTGGGATTGCTTTACAAGCCGACGCCGGACCTGCTGCTGCGCACCAGCTACGGCACCTCATTCCGGGCCCCGTCTCTGCGGGAGTTGAACAGCGCCTACCGTCTGGGACCGGTCTTCCTCGACCGGTCGGGCGCCAATGTGATCAGCATCGTCCAGTATGGAGGCAATCCGGACCTTCTCCCTGAAACGGCCGAATCCTGGACAGCCGGGTTCGTCTGGACGCCAGGGGCGTTCGAAGGCTTGCGGATCGAAGGCGGCTGGTTCCGGACCACGTTCGAGGACCGGATCGCGACCCCGGTCGCGGAGAACCTGATCGACGCCCTCAACGACCCGACGCTCGCGCCCTTCGTCCGGTATGTCAGCCCGGGTTCGAACGCTGAGGATCTGGCCTACGTCCAGTCGCTGCTCGCCCATCCGGGCAACTACAACCCCAACATCTTTCCCGCGACGGCCTACGGCGCCGTGATCGACAACCGCTACGTCAACGCTTCGGCGGTCGAGGTGGAGGGGCTTGATCTGTCGACGCGATACCGCTTCGCCCTGGGATCGGGCGATATCTCGCTCGATGCGACCGTCAGCCATTTGCTCACCAATGACCGGACGATCACGCAGGCCTCCCCGCGAGAAGACCTTCTCGGCGCGCCGAACTTCCCGGCCCGCTGGCGAGGCCGGTTCGGCGCCCAGTGGATGCAGGGTCCGATCACCGTCGGCGGCGCCCTCAACCATGTCAGCGGGGGGCGGGACACGACCAGCGGCAAGGCGATCGACGACTGGATCACGCTCGACGGGCAGGTCCGGGTCGATCTGGAGAACGGCTGGGCGGAGGGCCTTTCGCTCACCCTGAACGTCCTCAACCTCCTCAATGAGGAGCCGCCCTTCTATGACGCCCCGGTCGGCATCGGCTACGATGCCGCCAACACCAACGTCCTCGGCCGCCAAATCTCTCTCCAGCTCGTCAAGCGCTGGTGAACCGTCGTGCGCAGAGCCCTGGTCCTCATGGCGAGCACGCTTGCGCTCGCCTGTCCGTCGGTCGTTCGAGCCGATCCTCTCACCGTCGAGATCGTGCTCGGCCTTGAAAGCTACGGTCGCGTGGCGATCGATCCGTCAGGCGCCGTGGCCGTCTTCGAGGAGCGCCGAAGCCGCATCGACCTGCCGCGCCACGATGTCGAGGCCGAGGGCGCCAACCGGTATGCCCGTCTCTTCCGGCTCGATCTCGACCAGTCCGGGCCGCCGCGCCCCCTGCTGCCGATGGCGGAGGATGCAGGCTACTCGGCAGGACCTTTCTCGCCCGACGGCCGGCGGCTGGTCGTTTTCCGCCTGCGGGACGATGAATGGCGGCTCGGCATCGTCGAGCTCGCGTCGGGCCGGGCGATCTGGAGCGATGTCGCCCCCGAGCTCGGCCTTTGGGGAAGGTCCGTCGAATGGGTCGGGAACGACACCCTGATCGTCCTGGGGACACCGGACGGCACGCTCCCGACGCGGCTGGCGGGCCCACGCACGGACCAGAACCGGTTGATGACGCTCAGGGCCGCCGCGACGGCCGGATCCGCCGCAGCGGTGATCGTTGGCGAACACGCGCCGGAGACCCTTGCGCCGCGCCGTCTTTGGCGGATCGCCGCCGCGACCGGCAGCGCATCCGCGATCGCCGATGGGCCCTTTCTGGATTTCGAGATGTCCCCAGACGGACAGTACGCGGCGCTTCTTCTCGACGGGCCCCTTTTGCCGCCTCCGGCCGCGGACGCGGCGGCCGAGGTGAGGCGCGCCCGGGGCCTTCAGATCGTATCTCTTGCGGATCGGACCCGCGTCGCTCCGCCGGAGGCCGCCGACATCTCCACGAGCCTTCTGGCTTGGTCGCCGGCCTCGGACGCCTTGCTGGTGGCGACGATCGCACCGGATCCGGCGAGGCTCCTGACCGTGACACCAGCCGGGGTCGTCAGGGATGTCACCCCGCCCGGCCTGGCCCCGACGATCCCGATCGATTTCCAGGGCATGCCGACCGCGGAGGGCGGCTGGCTCGCTGACAGGCCGCTGTTCAAGGGCCGCTCCGGATCGACGGAAGGATGGTTCATCGCCGGCGCCGAGGCCCAACCCCTGTCGGGGTTGGGCGCAGGCGCGCGGCTCGTCGCGGAAGGCCGCTCCAGCGTCCTCTTCAGCAGCGGAGGCGACATACTTCGCCTGGAGCCCGACGGTCGTCAGACGGTTCTCGGAAGAGCCGGATCGGCGGTCGACCCGCAAGGTCCCTTCGGTCTGAGAGCCCAGAGCGGCGCCATGAAGCGTCGCTTCGCCATCACTTCGACTCCCGACGGCCGGCTCTGTCAGGTCCATTCCGACCCGACCGCCGAGACAGAGTGCGTCGTCGCCGCCCCCGGGGCCGCGGTCAGCTGGAGCCGACGCGTGAGTCTTGATCGGAGCGGTCAAGAGGGGGAGCCCGACGTTCTGCGCCTTCAGAGAGACGGCCGGCGGGAGATCGTCTGGCGCCTCAACCCGGAACTTGAGCGGATCGCGGTGGCCGCTCCGCGACGGATAACCGGCGTCGGCGGCGTGGGCGGCTGGCTCTATCTGCCGCTCGACAACGGCTCGAGGCCACCCGTCATCGTCGTGCCCTACCAGGGCGACACCTATGCCTCGCCGCCTTGGTGGATGGAACGCGGCTCGACGAGCCTGTCCATGGCTCCGCAGCTTGTCGTCGCTGCGGGCTACGCCGTGCTCATCCCTGATCTTGGGCCATGCGCGAGCCCGCCGACGGGCTGGCCGAGCGTATCCTCGCGGTTGTCGATGCCGCGGGCGCCGCAGGCCTGGTGGACGCGGACCGGATCGGCGTGTGGGGCTGGAGCTTCGGGGCTTGGTCCGCGGTGATGAGCGCCGCCCAGTCCGATCGCTTCGACGCTGTCGTGGGCCTCAACGGCCCAATGAACTTCGCCACGGTCATCGGAGATGTCGGATCGACGCTCAGGCTGGAAGGCGGACATGACTTGGCGGCCGCCGCCAGCGCGCGTTGGCTCGAATCCGGTCAGGCCGCCATGCGGACCTCCTACTGGAGCGCCGCCGACCGCTACCGTCGCAACAGTCCCTTCGATCAGGCCGATCGGATCCAGGCTCCGACGCTGCTGGTGGTCGGTGAATACGACCTCATGCTCGGCCAGTCGGAACAGCTCTACGGCGCCCTGCACCGACTCGGACGACCGGTCGCCCTGACCCTGCTTATCGGCGAGGAGCATGGTCTCCGCAGTCCGGGCAACATCCGCCTCTACTACGCTCAGGTCAGACGCTGGTTTGACCGCTATCTCAAATCCGCCGACGGCCCAGGCGATCACGCCAGCGACGCACCCACGCCTCCGTCTGGGCGAGACTGAGCAACTCGGAATGGCCGCCCCGCCACAGGAGGTGATCGCGGGTCAGACGAGCGTCCAGGGCGGGGTCGATCAGCCCCGCCTGGGCGAGCGCACCTCCGAGCAGGAACTCGCGAAGGAACGGGAGCCGATGGACCACGGCCTGTCCATAATAGGCGCCGAGTTCGCCCTTGGAGCGACGATCGAGGATGAGGGACGGCACGTCGTCGGCGAAGGCGGCGCGGGCCGCCGCCCGATCCCGGCCGCCCCAGGTGAGATCGACCGAGGACAGGGCAAGGCCCGCCTCCATGACCGGCTGGCTGAGCAGGGGATTGACGCAGGCTCCCCGGCGGCTGCGGACCGCCGGGCCCTGAAACGTCTGACAGAAGGCGAGGGCCGACACCTGGAGCGCCTTGGCCGGCGGAACGCTCTTGAGATCCTCGAGCCAGGGGTGGGTCCAGGCGGCACGGTGTCGGACCTCCTCGCGCCACTCCCGGGCGAGCGCGGTGAGCCACAGCGGGCGGCGCAGCCATCGGGAGATGCTGTGCAGGACTTCGGCTCGGGCTCCGAGCCGGCGCTCCCAGATCTCGTCGAGCCCGACAAGAAGAGTCGGCATCTGGAAGAAGACTGCGTCGCCGCCCTGCCCCGTCAGCGATCCCCAGGCCTCCAGCGCCTCTATCCGTTCGGCGATATCGTCGTTGTAGTCGGGGTCGATGTCGTTGGACGCAGGCCGGAAGGCGTCCGCGCCCGCCTCGAGACGCTGGGCGTTGAGCCGCAACCCCTCGCGGCGCACCTCGGTCAGCACCACGCCATGATGCCGCGCAACCGCTCTCGCGTAGTCCCGCTCATCCCCCTCGCGGTGATCGACGTAATGATTGACCCAGGCCGCGACCTTGGCGCGCTGGTCGATCGACAAGGCGGCGGCGACAATGGCCGAGTCGAGTCCACCGCTCAGTTCGGCGACCCATCGCCGGCTCCCGGCGAGCGCCGTGACGGCGAGGACGACGGCTGCCTTGAGATCCGGCGGCTCGTTCGCATCGCGGCGTCTGTAAACGTCCGCGGGTCTCCAGATTTGCTGACTGCGTCCACCCGCCGTCCCGATCGTCCGTAACTCCCCGGCGGCCACGGGCGTCAGGTCGGTCAGAGGCAGACGATGACGGTGCTCTCCGGGGCGGCGGATGAGGGCGGCTACCTCTCCCCAGTCGATCCCCGAGCTCTCCGGCAGCCAGGGATCGATGACATCGTCGGCGCCGGTCGCGACGAAGGTCACGCCGCCCCTGCGCCAGACGACGCAGTCGATCGCACCAGACGGGTCCCGAAGAATGGCGACCTCACCGGCGGAGCGGCGAATGAGGAGATAGCGGCCCCAATAGTCTGAACACACCGCCCGGGCGCGCGCCTCGGCCAGAGGGCGACAGCCGAGGACGCCGCGCGCCTCGGGCGCGAGCGCGGCTCCGGCGCCGTCGAAAATCTCCCCCACGAGGACCCCGTGACCATCCAGGCCGCCGGTGATGTCCAGCCGCCCGCCGGACGGTGCGAAGACCGCAATGAAGGGAGCGTTCACCTTGCAGGACCAACCCCGCCGGCTCAGCCGCTTTCGCACCGGCGCAATGGCGGCGTGAAGAGCGGCGGGATCGTCGCCCACCAGGATGACGGCCGAGTCCGCCGCCACGTCAGATCACCATGATCGGGCGATAGACGTTCAGGGTCTCGGGCGCCTCGCTGACACACTGGTCGCCGCACTGCAGCCAGCAGTGGGCGAGGAATGGAAACGTCCGCACGCCGAAGACCCAATCGGCGTCGAGATCGTCGGCGTTGAGGAACCGGAGCAGCATCTCCGCCTGAAGGAGGCAGGCTCCGGTCGCGGGCGCGAAGGGAAGGAGTTGTCGGAACACTTCCACCCTGGCGGCCAGGGCAGCCGGATCCCGACGCCCGCGCCGGCGATGATGGCGCTGCTTGAGATGAAGCAGGGTCGGTCGCCGTCGCACGCACCTGACCCAGATCGCCGCGAAGGTGAGGATGTCGCGAAGGGTGGGCCGGATGTGCGGCGGCGGTGGGAGACGGGCCGACGGCAGGGCCGGCGCCTCGCCGCGGGCCTCGTCGGTCTTCGTGGGATGCAGCAGCTCTTCCGCGGCGAGCCGGAGCAGCGCGTCCATCGGTCCCGACACGGTTCGTCCCACGACATCGACCTCGCCGCATTCCGGCAGGCAGAGATAGTCGTCAGCGGTCAGGTCGAGGAGGATCAGATCGTCGCCGATGCGAACGGCATGAATTCCCTCGGCCAGCGACGCCTGGTCAGGCTGTGCCGCTTCGAAAGTTGCGTCGGCCCGGGACATCTCACGCCGCCGGCTGTTCGAGGCGCCGCGTCGAATCGCGCTCATGCAGGATTCCGCCCCCGCCTCGCGTCAGCGTTCGCACGGCGCCGAACCGCAACGGTCGAGACACTCTGTTGATCGGCATCGGTCATCTCCGTGGATCGGCCGAAGAGCCGTCGGGGGCCGCCCGAAGGCGACCCCGTCCGGATCATTCGGGCGGCATCGTCCAGTGCCGGGCCGGGTTCAGTTCGGTGAACGGCCCCATCGCGATGGCCCGGGTCAGCCGGCGAGCGGACCCGAGTCGCAGGATCGGTGCATCAGTCTGGATCTTCATCGACCCATCTCCTTGTCACGAAGAACGCCTCTGATCGCGGGGTCCGGGACGAGGCCCAGCCCGGACGTCCGGGCCGCCGAAGCGGCCCGTCCGCTTACTCGGTCGGCGGAATCGTGTACTTCAGCACGGGGTTCAGCTCGTCGAATTCCCCGCGCGAGTTGGCGCGCGTGAGGGTGCGAGCGGCGCCCAGGCGAACGAGGCGCGAGGTGGTCTTGGCGGTCATGGTCGTCTCCTCTTTCTGAAGGTCGACAAAAGGTCGACGACGGACCATCAGCGCCCTTCCCCAAATCGATTCAAACGATATTGCGGGTGTATTCCGAGCCGTCGGGATCCAGCCGCCTGACCCGCGCCGCAAGCCCGGCGGCGGCGGCGCGCCACCGCGCGTAATAGGCTTCGAGATAGTCCGGCTCCGGATCGTCCGAAGGTGAAATCGGCCCGTTCAGCCGGCGCAATGGCGCGAGGCGACTGCGAACCCGCAACAGGCTCTCGACCAGCGGCTGATTCTCGCAATGCTCCAGCAAGCCGGCGATCCAGGCCTCCACGACTGCGTCGGATCCCCCGGACAGGGCCGGGGCGGCGGTTGAGCAGGTCGCCGCGAGCCGGACGTGGGCCGCCTCGAGATCCAGCAGACCGACAATGTCCTCCACGGGCGCGGCCCGGCTGAAGTATCCGAGACCCCGTCGATCTTCGACGAGCCCCTCCCCGCAGAGCCGGGACAGCGCTTCCCGAACCGGACTGGTGCTGAGCTTCAGCGACGCGGCGATATCGGCGACCGAAAGATGTTGTCCGGGCGCGAGCCCGTATTCGAGAGCCGCGCGGAGGCTGGTCACCGCTGAACCGAAAGGGTCGCGCTGTCTCATGGGCCCTCGCCGGGAGAAGCGGTCTCAGCCCGTAAATCGCCGACGTTCGGGTTTCGGGGCGTGCACGCAAGACGACGGCGCCTATACTCAAACCCGCAAGAACATTGCGCCATTACCGCAGCTTTTATGCTATTGATCCTGTTAGGCTTTCATTTGATGCGAGGCTGAGGCATTTTTCAACCTGCAGGGGTGAAGGGAGCCCTTCCTGAAGCCAGAGACGGGGTGGTGGACCGAAGCATGGACAGTCGGCAATCCCCGTCACCCAACGCGGTGCTCTCCGCCAGCCTTCGTCTCATCCGGTCTCACAGGCGAATGCGGACCATTGATGTGGCCGTCGGCATGAACATGGCCCTGAGGTCCTACGAGCACTTCGAGTCCGGCGCCGGCCGCATCAACCTGGAGCGGATCCACCGCTTCGCCGAGGTCACCAACAGCGACGCGCACGCCATCCTCGCCGCGCTGGCGATCGGCTCTCCGGCCTTCGCCTTGCGGTGCGCGGACAACAAGCTGGCGACCATCATCGCGGTCGTCCTCCAGGAGTTCGACGAAGAAGCGGGAGACGCGATCGCCGACCTCGACGCCCGGACGATCATCAACGCCTTCACCAAGACGCTGAAGGATCTGGCCGACCAGTCCGTCCGCAAGGACGCTGAAGCCGAAGCCTGGCTCGAGGAGCGGAAAGGCCGATTGGTGACGCCCGCGCGCGACGACGGCTCCGGCGACGCCTGACCGACCGCGAATTCCCGTCCGCAACCTTCCGGGATCGACGCGGCGGCCGTGTCGGCGGCCAATGGCGGGGTGCGCCTTGATCCCTCCCCATCCTCATCAAACGCCGTCCTGACCGACCTGACTCCGCGCCAGCAGGCGTGTCTCGAACTCGCCGCCGAAGGCCTGACCTCGGCGGCGATCGCCGAACGACTCGGCGTCTCACCCCGAACAGTTGACGAGCATCTGACCTCGGCGTGCGAGGCGCTGGGTGTTCGGACTCGCATTCAGGCGGTTGCCCGGCTGGCCCAAGGCGAGCGCCGCGGCGAGGCCCGCAGTTTCCGTCCGTAAATTTCCGGCGGGAAGGTCGCGGGTCGTTCGCGGGCGACGGATCGGATGAGGTGACGGCCTCAAGCCAGGAGCCCTGCATGCTCGATCTCGTCGCCGTTCTCGCCCTGTCCCAGGCCTGTGCGCCCTCGGTCGCTCCCGAGACGTTGGCGGCCATCTCCCACGTCGAGAGTCGCTTCGATCCCTTGGCGATCGGCGTCAACCGCGGCGGACGTCGTCCGCCCCGCGCCCGCGACGCCGCCGAGGCCGCGCGATTGGCGAGGGGTCTGCTGGCCCGGGGGGCCAACATCGACCTCGGTCTGGGGCAGATCAACAGCAGCAACCTGTCCTGGCTTGGCCTGACGGTGGAAGATGCGTTCGACCCCTGTCGCAACCTCGCGGCGGCCGCGACCGTCCTGCGCACGGGATATCGGCCTACCAGCAGCGCCGCTTCGGACCAGCAAGCCGCCCTGCGCATCGCGCTCTCCCGGTACAATACCGGGGATGCGGAACGAGGCTTCCGGAACGGATACGTCGGTCGGGTCGAGGATGCCGCGATAGCGCTCGGGCTGGCCCGTCCAGCGGCCGCAGCCGCCGCCACGGACACGCGCGCGCCGCCGACCTCGCTTTCGCTTGAAGCCGAGCCGCTGCCGCCCTGGGACATCTTCGGCCGCGCCCGGGCCGACCTGTTCGTCATCTCAATCCCTGCCCCACGGTGATCCCGATGACTTCAGCTGCGCACCTTCGTCGCCCTGCCCGTCATCTGGGCGCGCTCCTGTGCATCGCGCTCGCCGCGACTGCGCTGACCGCCCAGCCCGCCCTGGCGTCCGCCAACGTCGAAGGGCTGCTGCAGAATGTGGTCGACATGCTCACGGGCAACACCGCCCGGCTCCTTGCGGTGCTCGCGGTGGTGGTGGTCGGCATTCTGTGGATGTTCGGGCTTTTCGACCTTCGTCGGGCGGCCATCGTCGTGCTCGGGATCGTCGTGGTCTTCGGTGCGGCCGAGATCGTCAACCTGATCACCGGGGGCTCGTGATGCCCTCCCCGGCGGCGACCCTCCTGATCGGCGCGATCGCCGCCTTGCTGGCGCTCTGTCTCGCCCAGGGCCTTGGTCTGATCTCACCGAAGCGGTTCGCCCAGATCGTGGGCGGCGCATCGGGCGGGGTCGCTCTCATCTGCGCCGGCGTCTGGCTCGCGGAGGGCGGCGCCCATGGCTGAGGAACGCCTGACGGAGGATCCCCTCTTCCTCGCCTGCACCCGTCCCGCCATGGTGATGGGGGTGCCGATGGAGGCGATGGGGGTCAACGTCATCCTCTCGGGCGTGGTGTTCCTCATCGGCGGGAGCCTGCTTTACCTGCTCGTCGCACCGGCTCTTCATCTGGTGTTCCGGGCAATCTGCCGCGCCGATCATAACGCCTTCCGCCTCCTCTTCGTCTACGTCGACACCAAGGGCCGCTGCCGCAACGGCGCGCTGTGGGGCGGCAGCTCCGTGTCGCCCCTGCCCGTCGTGCGCCGTTACGTCGTCCGGGAGCTGCGCCGTGGCTGACGGTGTCGCCGCCCGGTCGCGTCTGCGCCGCGAGACCGAAGTCCGGTCCCAGCTCCCCTATGCGCGCCATGTGAACGACCACGTCGTCGCCCTCGACAGCGGCGCGCTCATGATGGTCTTCCAGGTCGCGGGCGCGAGTTTCGAGACGGCCGACGCGCGCGACCTCAACGACTGGCATCTCAAGCTGAACCAGGCCTGGCGAAACCTGGCCGACGAGAGGCTGGCGGTCTGGCATCATATCGTCCGGCGGGAGGTTCACCCGGAGCCTTCCCGAGGCCATCGGTCGGCGTTCGCGGCCGGCCTGGCCGCCGACTACGACACTCAGATGTCGCGCCGGCGGCTCTGGATCAACGAGCTGTTCGTCACTCTCGTGCTGCATCCCGGCCGCGACGGCGCCGACCGCGCCGCCGCCATGATGCGACGCCTGCGGCAGGCGCGTCGCGACGACGGCGAGGCGATGGCCGCGCAGGTCCGCCGGCTCGAGGAGGCCGGTCGTGATCTGGCCCAGTATCTGGATCGCTACGCCCCGCGCCGCCTGGGGCTGCACGAGCGCGGCGGTCTCTGGTTCTCGGAGCCCCTAGAGGTCGTGGGGCTGATCCTGACGGGACGACGTTCGCCCGCGCCGCTCGTCTTCGGCCACCTCGGCGCGGCCGCCTATACGATCAGGGCGATCTTCGGCCGCGAAACCGTGGAGCTGCGGGGCGCGGCCGGCGAGCGTTTCGGCGGAATCCTCGCCATCAAGGAGTACCCGGCGACGACCCGCCCGGGCCTTTGGGACGCGCTGCTCAACGCCCGCTTCGGCTTCGTCATGTCGCAGTCCTTCGCCTTCCTGTCGAAGGCGGCGGCGCGTGCGGTGATGGAGCGCAAGCAGAACCAGATGGTGTCGGCCCGCGACAAGGCCGGCTCCCAGATCGCCGGCCTGTCCGACGCCCTGGACGATCTGGTCAGCAACCGGTTCGTGATGGGCGAACATCAGGCGTCGGTCCTGGTCCATGGCGACACCCCCGCCGCCCTGGCGGACCATCTGTCGAAGGCGCGCGCCATCCTCGCTGATTCCGGCTTGGTGGTGGCGCGCGAAGATCTGGGGCTGGAGGGGGCGTTCTGGTCGCAGTTTCCGGGGGTCTTCTCCCGCCGCACCCGACCGGCGGCGATCTCCTCGCGCAACTTCGCGGCGCTGGCGCCCCTGCACGCCCACCCCGTCGGCAAGGCGGACGGCAACCACTGGGGTCCGGCGGTCGCCCTTTTGCGGACGACGGCCGGTTCGCCCTTCCACTTCAACTTCCACGTCGGCGACGTGGGCCACACCTTCATTTGCGGCCCGTCCGGCTCCGGCAAGACGGTTGTCCAGAACTTCATGCTGGCGCAGCTGGAGCGGTTCGGCGCCCAGCAGATCTTCATCGACAAGGATCGTGGCGCGGAAATCTTCGTAAGGGCCAGCGGCGGGACCTATCTCGCGCTTCGCAACGGCGAGCCGACGGGCTTCGCCCCCTTCAAGGCGCTCCCGCCGTCTCCGGGCAACCGAGCCTTCCTCGTCCGGTTGATCCGGGCGCTGGTGGCCCGCCCCGACGAGACCCTGTCGGTGGCGCAGGCCCGGGTCATCGACGAAGGCGTCTCGGCGCTCGAGGCCTTGCCGCGCGAGCGGCGCTCCATCGCGGCCCTGCGAAGCCTTCTGGGTCAGGCGGACGCCGGCGGGATCGGCGCACGGCTGGAACGCTGGCAGAAGGGCGGCCCTCTCGGCTGGGTGCTCGACAACGACGAGGACGCGCTCAGCCTCGAGGCGCGCTTCGCCGGTTTCGACATGACTCACGTCCTGGATCACGACGAGGTCCGGACCCCGGCCATGCTCTACCTGTTCCACCGCATCACGGAGCGGGTCGATGGCCGTCGGCTGGTCCTGGATATCGACGAGTTCTGGAAGGTGCTGGGCGACGCCGCCTTCACCGATCTCGCCCAGGACGGGCTGAAGACCTGGCGCAAGCAGAACGCCTTCATGGTGTTCGGCACCCAGTCGCCGGCCGATGTCCTTCGCTCGCCGATCGCCCACGCCATCCTCGAGCAGTGCGCGACCCAGATTTTCCTGCCGAACGCCCACGGCCAGGCGCGCGACTATGTTGACGGCTTCGGGCTGACGCAGGAGGAATTCCGGCTCGTGCGCGAGGAGCTTACGCCGGAGTCCCACCGCTTCCTCGTCAAGCAGGGCCACGACAGCGTCGTCGTCGAACTGAACCTCGACGGCATGGACGACGCCCTGGCGATCCTGTCCGGTCGCGCCGGGACCGTCGGCTTGCTGGACCGCATCCGCGCCGAGGTCGGCGACGATTACGCGCTCTGGCGCGCCCCCTTCGATGCCCAAAGGAGAACGTCATGACCCTTCGCCATCTGGCGTCGGCCGCCCTGGCCGGCGCTTTGCTGCTCGCCGGCCCCACCGCCCAGGCCCAGCAGCTCGTCCACGACCCGCGCGCCCTCGGGCAGATGATCGAGGACGCCCGCACCAGCCTGCAGCAGCTCCAGGCCCTGCAGGCGCAGATCGCGGAGCAGCGGGCGCTCTTCGAGAGCCTCAACGAAATCTCCGACGTCAATGGACTGGCTCAGGCGCTCGGCCTGCCCGAGGTTCGCAATCCCCTGCCCGACAGCCGGTCCCTGCGCGCCGCCGCCGAAGGCGATCTGTCGGCCCTTGGCGCCCTGGCCGAGCGGGCCGGCGCGATCCGGCGCGAGACGCGCCTGTTCACCCCGCCCGCGGGCGAATTGTCCGAGGCTGACGCCTACTATCGCGACAGCCTGGAGCGGGCCGGAGCCCGAACGGCCCGGGATCTGGCGATCGGCGAGGCCGTGGGCCAAGCCTCGGACCGTCGACTTGAAGGGCTGGAGACGCTGCGCCGCGCCCTGGACACCGCGCCGAGCGCGCGGGCCGTGATGGATCTCGAGGCCCGGCTGGCGGCCGAACAGGCGCTCATCCAGAACGAGCAACTCCGCCTCCAGGGACTCGCCGTCACCCAGGCGGCCGAGGCCAGGCTGGAGGAGCAGAGAAGCCGCGAGCGCGCCGAGGCCGCCCGGGCAGCGCGGCAGGCGACCTACGAGCGCGTGTTCCAGTGAGGCGCGGGCTTCTCCTGGGCATCATCGCTCTCGCGGCCTGCTCGCCGCCGCCCCCCGACGCCAAGGCCTTCGCCGACGACCCTGACGCGGCTATCCGCGCCGTCGCCGACTGCGACGCCGGGGCTCGTCACCCCGACTGCGCAGCCTCGCGGGAAGGCCTGGCGGAAGCCCGCCGGCGCGACCGGATGGACGCTTACGCCCGGACGTTCGGCGAGCCCTGACCATGTCGTTCCGCGTCTTCGAGCCGAGCTACGACTTCATCGACGAGAGCCTCAATGTGTTCCTCGGCGACCGGCTGTCGTCGGTGATCGCCCAGGTGGACGGGCCGTTGCGCGTCGCCCTGCTCCTCTATGTGGTCCTGTACGGCTTCGCCATCCTGCGCGGCGCCATCACCGAGCCGGTAAGGGATTTCGCCGTCCGCTCCATCAAGCTCGCCCTGCTCTATGCGCTGGCGACGACGACCGCCTATTCCACCTTCGTCACGGAACCTCTGTTCACCGACCTGCCGAACGCCCTGACCCGGGCCGTCAGCGGTTCGGAGACGCACAGCGTGGGCGCCGCGTTCGACCAGTTCTTCGCCTACGCCGCCTGGCTGGGCGAGGATATTTCCCGGGACGCCTCCGCCTTCAACCCGGCTCCCTACATCGTCGCGGCCGGTGTCTTTATCATCGGAGCCCTGGCCGCCGCCCTCGGCTTCGGGGTCGTGCTGGTCGCCAAGCTGGCGCTGGCGCTTCTCGTCACCCTTGGGCCGATCTTCATCGCCTGCGCCCTGTTCGACGCGACGCGACGCTATTTCTTCGGCTGGCTGAGCCAGGCGGTGAACTACCTCGTCCTGTTCGCCCTGATCATCGTCATCTTCCAGCTGGTCCTGTCGCTGGTGCGCGACCAGTGGGGCTCGATCCAGGGCGCCGACCCGATGATCGGCGGTCTGATCTTCATCGCCCTGTGCCTGCTGGGCGCGATCTTCTTCCTGCAGACGCCGGCGATCGCCGCCGGGATCGCCGGCGGCGCAAGCGCGGGCCTCGCCGACTTCGCCAACGCCGCCGCGCTCGGCTCGAGTTCGTCCGGTCGCGCCCGCGGGCCGCAGGAGGCCAGCCGTCAGCCGCCCCGAGGCGGTGGAACCATCCGACCGAACGGAGCCTGACATGAGCCTTCGCCTGCTGTTGATCCTGAGCGCCCTGCTGGGCGGATGCGCCACCGGCCGCGCGGATGCGCCGCCGACGTGCGACGGGCGCGATCGCCGTCCCGCCAACCCCCACGGCTCGATCCTCGTTCCCTCTGCGCCGGCGGCTCCGCCTGCATCCGCGGCGCAGCCGAACCCGTCTGAACCCTCCGCCGGGGGCTGCGCATGACCGGCGTCCCGTCCGACGAGCTGAAGCGCTATTTCAGAGAGGCGCGGCGGTGGGACCAGGATCGTCTCGCCGGCGCCCTGCGGTCGCGCGGTCTGGCCTGGACGGTGGCCGGCGTCGCGGCGGCCCTGGCGATCGCGGCGACGACAGCCGTGACCTTCCTGACCCCGCTGAAGACCAGCGAACCGTTCGTCATCCGCGTCGACCGAACGACCGGATCGGTGGACGTCGTGCGCGGCCTCTCCGCGGAGGACGGGCCGGTTCGCTACGACGAGGCGGTCAGCAAATACTTCCTGGGCCAGTACGTTCGGGCTCGCGAAGGTTACCTCGATCCGGCCGCCGAGGATGCCTTCCGTCAGGTCTCCATCCTGTCCGCCCCGGCGGAACAGCGTCGCTGGGCCGAACTCTACCGCGGCTCCAATCCGGACAGCCCCCAGAACCTCTACGGGCGAGACGGCGAGGCCGTGGTGTCGATCCGCGCGATCGGCTTCATCAACGACAGCGTCGCCAACGTCCGGTTCCGCCGGACCGTTCGCCAGGCCCAGCAGGTCACCGAGAGCGACTGGATCGCCACGATCGCCTTCGCCTACACCCGCGCCCCGATGTCGGAGGCGGACCGGCTCCGCAACCCGCTCGGCTTCCAGGTGACGTCCTATCGCGCCGACCCGGAGGTCATCCGATGAATACCCCGACGCTCCTTCTCGCCGCCGCCGTCCTGGCGACAGCCGGCCCGGCCCTGGCCCAATCGGACGGGGGCGCCCGCATCCAGGAGTTCACCTACGCCCCGCATGAAGTCTATCAGGTCTCCGGCGCCTTTCGCACGGCGACCCAGATCATCTTCTCGCCTGACGAGACGATCCGGCATGCCGCCATCGGCGACAGCGTGGCCTGGGAGGTCGCCGCGGAGGGGTCCGTCCTCTTCCTGAAGCCGCGCGAGCGACACCAGTCCACCAATCTGTTGGTCGTGACGGAGAGGGGCGGCGTCGCCCGCCATTACGTCTTCGAACTGCGGGCTCACGACCGGTCCGCCAGGGAGGCCGCCTACCAGATCCGCTTCCGGTATCCCGACGACGAACAGGCCCGGGCGGCGGCCGCCCTCGCCGCGTCGGCCGAGGCGGCGGAGGAACGCCTCGTCGGTCTCGAGCTTCAGGCCGGCGCTCTCGAGGGACGGCGCAACCTCGCCTATTCCGTCCAGGGCGATCCCGCGCTCCAGCCCAGCGAAGTCACCGATAACGGCCGGTTCACGGTGCTGCGCTTCCCCGGCGCCCAGCCGGTCCCCGCCATCTTCGAAGTCACCCACGACGGATCCGAGCGGCTCGTGCCCTATGACGTCCGCGGCGAATTCGTGGTGATCCACGGCGTGGTCGCCGGCCTGCGCCTGCGCCATGGCGGGTCGGTCCTCTGCATCTTCAACGACGCCTTCGATCCACGCGGGCGCGCCACCGGCACCGGGACGGCCTCACCGGCGGTGGATCGGACCGTGACCGGAGACCATCCATGAGCGCCGACACCCCGCCCCCGCCCGCAGAGACGCCGGAAACGCCCACGGCCGTGCGAGATCGGGGTGTTTCCCCTGTCGCGGGCCGGCTCGGGGGCCGGCACGGGCGGATGATCACGCTCGCCGCCCTCGCGGCGGGTTGCGGCGTCTTCCTGTTCGCCACTTGGGACCGCGGCGACACCCGGAACCGCGATCGGGAGGCGGACGACACGCCGCCGCGCCAGCTGGCGCCGTTCGAACCGGCGCGTCGACCCGAGCCGCCCCTGCTCGAGACCGCCGACACGGACCCCTTCGCGCCGACGCTCGTGAACGAGGGCGACCCCGCGCCCGCGATCGAACCGGCTCCGCCCGGCGGTTCGTCGTCCGGGCCGACGCCGGCGGAGCAGCGGCGCGCGCTCGCCGAAAGCGCCCAGCGCGCGCCCGTGCTCGCCTACAGCCGCCCCGGCCGCGCCCCGGATCGGGCCGCCGTCGTCGCCGCGGACCGATCGGACGAAGCGGGTCATGAGCTCGACGCACTGCGTCGGGTGAGCCCGATCGTCTCCGCGCGGGCGGGCCGCCTGCCGGACCGCAACCTCTTGATTACCGCCGGCTCGAGCTTGCCCTGCGTCCTGCAGACGGCGATGGACAGCGCCACCCCAGGCTATGTCAGCTGCCTGATTTCACGGGATGTCTATTCCGAGAACGGCGCGGTCGTCCTGCTGGAACGGGGAACGCGCGTGCTCGGCGAGTACCGCGGGGCGGTGGAGCCTGGCCGGGGTCGGCTGTTCGTGCTGTGGACCCGCGCGGTCACGCCCACGGGCGTCGCGGTCGCCCTGGCCTCGCCCGCGGCGGACGCGCTCGGCCGCGCCGGGTTCGATGGCGCGGTGGACACCCGGTTCTGGGACCGATTCGGCGCGGCCCTGCTGCTGTCGGTCGTGGACGACGCCGCCTACGCCGCGGCCGGCGGCGGCCAGTCCCTTCAGACCACGGGCCGCGTTCCGTCAGACGCCGCATCCGTCGCCCTCCAGGGCTCGATCGGCATCCGCCCCACCCTGCGCAAGGCCCATGGGTCGGAGGTGTCGATCTTCGTGGCGCAGGACCTCGACTTCGCGGACGTCTATCGCCTGCGGCCGCGATGATGCGCGACACCTCCGTCATCGACCATTACCTCGCCCCGCTCCGGCCCTTCCTGGCGCCGGCGTCGGTCACCGAGGTGGTGGTCAACCGGCCCAAGGAGGTCGGGGTTGAGCACCCGGACGGCTGGCGCTGGCATGAGGTGCCCGAGTTGACGGAAAGCTGGCTGCGCACCCTGGCGGTGGCGGCCGCCGCCTGCACGGGACAGGATGTCGACGCCGAGCGGCCCATCTGTTCGACGGTCCTCCCCGGCGACGCGCGCTGCCAGATCGTGCTGCCGCCGGTCGTCCCCGCCGGCGCCGTCTCCCTGACGATCCGGAAGCCGTCCGCGACGCGCATGAGTCTCGAGGACTTCCGCGTCGCCGGTCTGTTCGACGCGGCCGAGACCGTGCGCGGCGGGGAGATCGACGAGACCGACGCCGCCCTGATCCAGCTGCGGGAAGCGGGAGACTGGGTCGGCTTCTTCCGGCTGGCGGTCGAAAGCCGTCGCAACATCCTGATCTCGGGCGCGACCGGGTCCGGCAAGACGACCTTCGCCAAGGGGCTGGTCGAGCTCATCCCCGATCACGAGCGGCTGCTGACCATCGAGGACACGCGCGAACTGATCCTGCCCCAGCGCAACGTCGTTCACCTGGTCTACTCCAAGGACGGCCAGGGTCTGGCCAGGGTCGGCCCGAAGGCGCTGCTGGAAAGCGCGCTGCGGATGCGGCCGGATCGGATTCTGCTGCAGGAACTGCGCGACGGAACGGCCTTCTTCTTCCTGCGCACCGTCAACTCCGGCCATCCCGGGTCGATCACCACCGTCCACGCCGATTCCGCCGCCCTGGCCTTCGAGCAACTGACCCTGCTGGTCCGCGAGTCCGAGGGCGGCCGCGATCTGCCGCGCGACGACATCCGCACCCTGCTGCACCTGATGATCGATGTGGTGGTGCAGATGAAGAAGACGGACGGCCGGTTCCTGATGACGGAGGTCTGGCATGACCCGCTTCGCAAGCGCCGCGCCGGCGACTAGGGCCGGTCTGGTCGCGGTCGCCGTCCTCGCCGCCTCCGCCCTGTTCGCGGTCGGAGCCCTGACCATCGCGCTGATCGGCCTGGGGCTTTTCTCCGCCGACATCGAGCCGGCCCGCGTGCCGGGCTGGTTCCTCTACTACCGTCATGATCCCGACGTCCGGCGCTGGCTGGCGATCGGCGCCGGCATGATGAGCCTCGTTCTGTTGATCCTTGCGACGGCCGCGGCCCTGGGCGGGCGCCGCCCGCTTCACGGCGCGGCCCGTTGGTCGACGGCGGGCGAACAGCGCAGGCACGGCCTTCGCGCGACGAGCGGGCTGCTGCTGGGCGAGGCGGCGGGCGAACTCCTGATCAGCGACGGGCCGGAGCATGTGATGCTCTACGCCCCGACCCGGACCGGCAAGGGCGTCGGGGTGGTAATTCCCAATCTGCTGGCCTGGCCGCACTCGGTCGTGGTCCTGGACATCAAGCGGGAGAACTTCAGCGCCACCGCCGGTTTTCGCGCGGAGGCCGGCCAGACCGTCCATCTGTTCGACCCGCTGGGGTCCGACGGGCGCACGGCGCGGTTCAATCCGCTCGACCACATCGACCGGTCATGCCCGGTCGCAGTGCTGGACGAGCTGCAGCGCATCGCGGGCATGCTGTTCCCCGCCCATAGCCATGCGGACCCCTTCTGGTCGGAGGCGGCCCGCACCGGCTTCATCGGCGTGGGCGCCTACGTCGCCGCCACGCCGGAGTTGCCGTTCACCCTGGGCGAGATCTATCGCCAGCTGACCGAGGGCGATCCGCGGGACCGTTTTCCCAAGCTGCTGGAGCAGCGCCGCAAGAACGGCGATCCCCTGCCCAGGGGGGTGGAGACGGCGCTGACCGACTTCTGCAGTTCCAGTGAAAACACCTTCGCCTCGATCCGTCAGTCGATCACCACCCGAATGGGTTTGTGGCTCAACCCCCTCGTGGACGCCGCCACCAGCGGCAGCGACTTCGATCTGCGAGCGATCCGGAGCGGTCGTCTGTCGCTGTATCTGGCTGCTTCGCCCGAGAATATGGATCGGGTCGCCCCGCTCTATGGGTTGCTGTTCCAGCAGCTGGTGGACCTGAACAGCCGCGCCCTTCCCGCGCCGGCCGACCGGCCGACCCTCGTGCTGCTGGACGAGTTCGCCCGGCTCGGTCGGGCTCCGGTGCTGGCGCACGCCTTCGCCTGGGTGGCCGGTTATGGCCTGCGCCTGCTGCCCGTCATTCAGAGCCCCTCCCAGCTGCGGGCCCTGTATGGCCCGGACCTGACCGAAGACATTCTCACCAACTGCGGACTGGAGATCGTCTTCGCCCCCAAGGAGCTGAAGGTGGCCCAGGAGCTTAGCGAGCGGCTCGGCTACTACACCTATCGGGCGCGCAGCCGCAGCCGCCCGACCGGCCTCGGTCAGGGCCGGCGCAGCCTGACCGACTCCGACCAGAAGCGCGCCCTGATGCTTCCCCAGGAGCTGATGCAGCTCTCGGACAAGGCGCTGATTGTCCTCAAGGCCGGATTGTCGCCCACCCGCGGACGCAAGCTCGTCTACTACCGGGACAAGCGCTTCACCGGCCGGCTCCGTCCGGCGCCGGAAGCCGCCCGCGCCCCGACGCCGATCTCGCCGCCCATCGCGGCGCCTGGCCCCCGGGCGATCGAGGACACCGACATGAACTTCGACAGCATCGTGCGCCGCTTCGCCGCGGAGGGTCTGAGGCCGCCGCCGCCCGGCGCCGGCGAAGCCGAGGTGCAGGCCTGGCTCGACCGCGTCGTCGCCGCGCCGACCGCGTCTCCGCCACGCCTTGAGCGTCAACCATGACCCGTTCGCCGTCCAGAACCGCTCCGGCTAACCGGCTGGCGCCGCAGCCCGCCGCCTCTGAGGAGTGGCGTTCGCTCGACAAGGGGGATGTGCCCACCCAGCTGCTGGACCGCTATCTGATCGAGCGCGACCGGCAGGGTCGCCCCGAGCGCTACTATCGCGACCACAAGACCGCAGATCCCGTGTTCCGGGATCATGGTCGCGCCCTCTCGTCGCTCCACGCCTATCCGGACACGGTCGCGTCCATGCTTCGGGTCGCGCAGCACCGGAACTGGTCGCAGATCAAGGTGTCGGGAGACGAGGCCTTCCGTCGCGAGGTCTGGGTCCAGGGGCGGAGCCTCGGTCTGGAGGTGGTCGGCTACAAACCCAGTGAACGGGACCGTCAGGCGGCGAACGAGGACCCCGATCGCGCCGCCGGCCGGCGCACCGCGACAGAGCCCGGGAAAGAGCCCTCCCCCGAAACCGTCAAGCGCCGCCTCGAAATGGCGGCCGTGGTGGTCCGCACCCTCATCGCCGACCCGGCCGCCCAGGCGCGCCTGATGGAACGGGCCTGGGCTCGCGTACGGCCGGAGAGGGAGAAGCCTCGCACCCGCGATGCCGATCGGAACCGGCGCACAGAGCGGCGTCGGGAGCGCTAGGACAGATCAATTCACCTCAGACGCTGTCCGCAGGTGTCTCGGATCAGACGGCGGCGCCCAAAGGTCTGCCGGGGGGCGCGGCGCGGTCGGTGCTGGCGTCCGTCCAGCAGCCTCGATTATGGGCATTCAGCCGAGGCGAACGGCGATGCCGGAAAGGCCGGCGTCGGGATCGACGGTCACGCCGGCGGCCTTGCGTTCGGAGTAACGGTCCACCAGGCCGGCGGCGTGCAGGCGGGTCAGGACGGTGAACCGAACCAGTTCCTCCATCACGTCCACGATCCGGTCGTAATAGCTGGACGGCCTCATCCGCCCCGCCTCGTCAAACTCCTGAAAAGCCTTCGCGACGCTAGACTGATTGGGGATGGTGATCATGCGCATCCAGCGACCCAACAGGCGTAGAGTGTTCACCGCGTTGAAGCTCTGCGAGCCGCCCGACACCTGCATGACCGCCAGAGTGCGGCCTTGGGTCGGGCGCAAGCCGCCGATGCTGAGCGGCAGGTGGTCGATCTGCAGTTTCATCAGGCCGGACACCTGCCCGTGGCGTTCGGGGCTGCACCAAACCATCCCCTCAGACCAGAAGGCGTGCTCACGCAGCTCCTTGACCGCCGGGTGATCATCGTCGCCCGGCGAACCGGGCAACGGGAGGTCGGAGGGGTCGAAGATACGGGTCTCGCAGCCCATGAAGCGCAGCAACCGCGCCGCCTCCTCCACGCAGAAGCGCGAGTAGGACCGCTGACGCAGTGAGCCGTAGAGCAGCAGGATGCGGGGCGGTTTGTCGTCCGGACCCAGCCCTCGCGCCGGGCTGGGCGAGAGGTAGGCGGGGTCCAGCGCCGGCAGGCGATCGGCATCCGGTAGTTCGCGAAGGCGCGTCATCAGCAGGCGTCCTTCTTCGGCGCGGTGGCCGAAAACCAGCGCTGCCCCATCCACAGCGCGACCGACACCAGCAGGATCAACACCGGCACCTCGACCAGCGGGCCGATCACCGCCGCGAAGGCGACTGGTGAGGCCAGGCCGAAGGCGGCGATGGCCACGGCGATCGCCAGCTCGAAGTTGTTGGAAGCGGCGGTGAAGGCCAGGGCGGTGGTGCGCGGATAGTCGGCCTCGATCAGCCTGCCCATCAGGAAGCTGATCACGAACATCACGAGGAAGTAGATCGTCAGCGGAGCGGCGATGCGCAGGGCGTCAAGCGGCAACGCGACGACATCCCCGCCTTTCAGGCTGAACATGGCGACGATGGTGAACAGCAGCGCGATCAGGGTGATCGGCCCCACGCGGGGCAGGAAGCGGCGGCTATACCAGTCCGCGCCCTTGCGCGCGACCAGCGTCCGGCGGGTCAGAAAGCCGCCGACAAACGGCAGGCCGAGGTAGATCAGGACGGCGCCGGCGACGGTCCAGAAGCTGACATCGACGACGCTGCCCTCCAATCCCAGCAGCGGCGGCAGGAACGACAGGAAGAACCACGCATAGGCGCTGAAGAAGACGATCTGGAAGACCGAATTGAAGGCCACGAGCCCGGCGACATACTGGTTGTCGCCGCGCGCCAGCTGGTTCCAGACCAGCACCATGGCGATACAGCGCGCCAGGCCGATCAGGATCACCCCAGTCATGTACTCCGGCTGGTCGCGCAGGAAGATCACCGCCAAGGCGAACATCAGCACCGGCCCCAGCACCCAGTTCTGGAACAGCGACAGGGCGAGCACCCGCTTGTCGGCAAAGACGCGAGGCAGTTCTTCGTACTTCACCTTGGCCAGCGGCGGGTACATCATCAGGATCAGGCCGATGGCGATCGGGATGTTGGTCGTCCCCACCGACAGGCTGTCGAGCCAGGCCGGCAGGCCCGGTACGGCCGTCCCGAGCAGCACGCCCAGCGCCATCGCCGCGAAAATCCAAAGCGTCAGCCAGCGATCGAGGAAGGACAGCCGCCGCGGGGCGGCGTCGTAGCGGACGGGCGTATCAACCATCAGCGGACCCTCCGGCCGGTCTCGTCGATAACGACCTCGCCGTCCTCCTTGATGAAGGGCTTCAGACCTTCGTCCGGCAGCAGGTCCAGCACCGCCTCCGAGGGACGGCACAGCCGGACCCCGCGCGGCGACACCACGAGGGGCCGGTTCAGCAGGATCGGATGCGCCTCGATGGCGTCCAGAAGCTGGTCGTCGGTCAGGTCCGGGTCGTCCAGGCCGAGTTCAGCGTAGGGCGTCCCCTTCTCCCGCAACAAGGCCCGCAACGGTTGGCCGGTACGCGCCGCCAGCCCGGCCACCATGGTCCGCGACGGCGGCGTCTTCAGATACTCGATGACGTGCGGCTCGACGCCGGCGTGACGGATTAGCGCGAGCGTGTTGCGCGACGTCCCGCAAGCGGGGTTGTGATAGATGACGATGTCCACGGCGACCTTCAGGGGCAACAGGGAAGGAGTTCGGCCAGGAGCGGCTCGCACTGTTCGGCCTGGCCGCCGCAGCAGTCGGCGACGAGGTAGAGCACAAGGCCCCGCAAGCGCTCGATGTTGGGTGTGAAGTAGATTTCGCGGCCCTTACGTTGGGACGAGACAAGGCCCGTGTCCGTCAGGATTCTCAGGTGAGACGACATGGTGCTGGGCGGTTGTCCGAACTCGAGCGCGATGTCCCCCGCTTTCACTCCTTCGGGCGCGTGCCTGATCAGCAACCGGAGAACCTCGAGGCGGCGCGGATGGCCCAGCGCGGAGAAGCAATCAGTGGCGAGTCTGGCGTCCATACTTCGATAATACTCGTTTTATCGAATCAGGAAAGAGGACGTAGAGGATGCTCACAGACTTCAGCCCCGCTCGAGCGAAGCGCAGGCGAAAGAACGGATCCACGGCTACCGCTCGCGCGTGAGGTCGCGGCGACGATCTGGCCTCTCTCGATCCACCGCCAGCGCCCGGGCGAGGATCTCCCGGCGCGTCAGGACGGGCGGCAGGGTGCGGATGAACTGCTCCAGATCCTGCCCAAGCCGACGGTCGTCATCCGCCTTCGACGCCTGCAGCCGCAAGGCCTCGACCACCAGCGTGCGTCGGATGGCCGCTTGCCGCTGGCGCAGGCGCGTCTCCCAAGGCGGTTCGGCGGGCGGTGGCCGTGCCGCCGAATCCAGCACCCCCGCCAGGGTCTTCGGCATCGGCCCCTCACCGCGCTCGAACCGTTCGCGCAACTTGCGCACCGGCGTGCGTTCGGCCTTGCGCACCACGCCCCGCGCACGACGCGGCGTCGCCTCGGCCTCGACGCCGCGATCCCGAAGGGCGGCGGCGAAGGTCTCCCGCCAAAGCTGCAGGTCGGCCTTGCGGGGATTGAGCCGCTCGCCGTCGCGACCGAGCGCGCGAACGGTGAGATGAACATGCGGGTGCCGGTCATCGGTATGCAGGGCGAACACATAGGGGTGCCGCTGCGCGAACAGGGCCGTGGCGAAGGCGCGCGCCGCATCGTGTAGTCGCCCCGCATCGGTGCCGGCCGGCATGCTCAGAACGATCGACAGGGACACCGGCGCGTCCCGCCGC
Organism: Brevundimonas balnearis; assembly: GCF_042434805.1. Classification (NCBI taxonomy): domain Bacteria; kingdom Pseudomonadati; phylum Pseudomonadota; class Alphaproteobacteria; order Caulobacterales; family Caulobacteraceae; genus Brevundimonas; species Brevundimonas balnearis. The sequence continues at coordinate 498,469 of NZ_JBHLSW010000007.1, forward strand.
TGCGGCGCCACCGACAGCTCGGCGCGCCAGTCTTCGGCCAACGTCCGGATCTCCGCGCGGCCGATCAGACGCTCGCCGTCCGGCCCCTCCAGGGACAGTTTCCCGTTGCGGGTGATGTAGTCCAGATGGCGCTGGAGATGCCTCCCGTCCCGGGTCCGGCCGGTGATCTTGACCATCACCTCGGGCGCTCGCCGCACCACACGCTGGAGCTGGGCTCTGGCCGCGCCGGCCTCTCCGGACACGCCGACGCGAAGAACCGCCTGGGCGAGACGCGCCCGTCTCGTGCGGACGGGCGGACGCAGAGCCTCCTCGAAACCCGATGGGATGCGGAAGTCGTTCACGTCTCGACCGACCAATAGGCGAGATTGCCCTGAAAGGCGTCCCGCACCCCGACCAGATGCCCGCGGATCTCCTCCGAGAAGGCGGCCAGCTGGGCCACCTCCAGGTCCAGCACCGCGCCCTCCATCACCGCCGTGTTCAGGGCTCGGGCGATCTGGTTGACGTTGACCCCGATACGCCGGAGCTCGCGTTGCACCTCGATCAGCGTCAGGGCGTCTCCACGGCTCAGCTGCGGCCGATGATGCAGCCGCGCCCGGATCAGGGCGACCGTCCACTGGGTCCGGGTCATGCCCACGCGCGCCGCCTCCGCCTCCAGGACAGCCAGGTCGGCGGGCGCCAGCCGAAGTCCAAGCTTGCCGCTCAGCCGCGCCGACGACGTCTCCACGGCTTCGGGCAAGGCCGCCAGCGCTGCCTCCTCCATCAGACGTCGCAGCAGCCGCGACCGCCCGCCCCGGGACGCCGCGGCGGCGTCGAACCGGCGGATCAAATCGGACGGGACCCGAAGGGTGAGGCGGTCCATGGGGGTGTCGGTCTGTCAGACATTGCCGGCGCAAAGCCTATCCTGCCCTAGACCGTCACCCCCTTCGCCCCGTAGGCCTACGGGTCTGCCCGCCCTCCCCTCGGCGGCCGGTTCCGGCCGCTCGCCCGCCGCCCTGAAGGGCGCCCCATCCAGGGCGGGGGCTCGGGGATCCTCGCCCAAAGACCCGCGCGGGTAGGGTATCTAGACGACCCACCGGTGTGGCGCGTTCCCGCCCCACCTCGGGCGCCAGGCTGCCGCTGAATCAGCGCAACGGGAATCAGCGCATCACGGGAACGAGCGTAATCAGGTCTAGTCGGGTAGGTCCTCAAGAGACCATACCCTGCCGCAGTGGGATTCTTGTTCGGCGACGGCGAGGCCCATAGGTTCGCTGCGAAGGAGTTCACTCATGACCGCGCCTACCTCATCCACGGTGCTCGCCTTTCCGCCCAAGGCGAGCACGAAGACCGCCTCCTCCCAGGAGAAGATCTGGAGCAAGGCGGTGGTCGCCAACGGATACGCCGGCATTCCGTCGATCCTGATCCAGGCCCAGTCCCGGCTGGGACTGACCGCCATGCAGTTCAACATCCTCGTTCAGCTGCTGGACTACTACCGCGACCCCCATCGCGCGCCCTTCCCGTCCCGCGCGGAGCTCGGCCGTCGGATCGGCGTGAAGCCCAAGACGATCCAGACCAACATGCGCCAGCTCGAACAGGCCGGTCTGGTGCGCCGGGAAATGCGCAAGACCGCGGCGGGGGATTGGGCGTCCAACATCTATCACCTCGACGGCCTGGTCGAACGGGTGAAGAAGCTCGAGCCGGAGTTCACCGAAGCGCGCAAGGAACGGGAGGCCGGGCGTGCGCGCGTGTCCACCCCGGTGGGTCGCCGACGGTCGTAATCGCTGGGGCTGAAATTGATTTACCCCGGGGGCATGCTTTGCAGCAGAGGCGATCCCGGGGTGTACGCTGGTAGAGATAATCCATGACCCACCCTGATGCAAGGGCGGTCGCCGACGCCGACGGGGTGGAGGCGGCGCTCTCCCTCGAACGGTTCGCGCGCTATGTGGCCTGGGCCGGGGGCGATCGCCACCGCGCCGTCGAACTCTATACGCTGAACACCCGGGTGTCCGAAGCCCTCTATGTGCCGCTCCAGGCTCTGGAGGTGGCGCTGAGAAACCGCATTCACGCGGTGATGACCGAAGCCTCCGGCGCGGGCTGGTTCCAGCCCGAGGCCGGTCACGTCACCGACCGTCAAGCTGAACAGGTGCGTGCGGCGATCGCCGAACTGACGGAAGCGGGCAAGCCGATCGAGGATGGCCGCGTCGTCGCCGCCCTGACCTTCAGCTTCTGGACCTCGATGTTCGGGCGCGAGCAGGACGATCTGTGGAAGCGCACCCTGCACCGGATCGCGACCCGCGATGGCAAATTCCTGTCGCGCAAGGCGTTCGCCACCCCGTTGACCCAGGTGCGTCTCCTGCGGAACCGCATCGCCCACCACGAGCCCATTCTCTACTGGGATCTTCCCAAGCATCATCGGGCGATCGCGGACATGACGCGTTGGCTGTCCCCGGCGATGGATGACTGGCGCGCGACGCTCGACCGGTTCGATCAGCTTCATCCGCCGGAGCGAATGCGCCTGGCGCGCCTCCGGGACGACGAGGCCTGAGCGGACCGCTCTTCGCCATCCCCGGGCCGGCGTCGCCGCCGGCCCGAGGATCGCTTCACTGCAAGGACCGCAGATAGTCGATAGCCTTCTGCGCGTGCGCGGCCGCCGAGACGATGAAGCGGGTGTCGTTCTTCAGCACCTGCAGCCAGCTGGCGATATAGGCCGCGTGGTCCTCGCGGGGTTCGAGCGCCAGACCAAGATCCGCACAGAGGAAGGCGGCGCCGATCTCGGCGACCAGCTCTTCGCGGGCATAGCCGGGATCGCCGAAGCGCTGGCGACCGAAGTCCCGGTCGAGGCGGGCGGGATGGCGCGTCCAGTGCGTCATCTCGTGGCCAAGGCTGCTGTAGTAGGCGTCGGCGTTCTCGAAGCATTCGAACGGCGGCATCTGCACATGGTCCGGCCCCGGCGCGTAATAGGCGCAGCCGCCGCCGTGGCGGATCTCCGCCCCGCAGTTGCTGAAGAAGGCGTCGATGCGGGCGATCCGCTCGTCCGGATTGATCTCGATCGTCTCCGGCTCGCCGTAGCGTTCGGGCAGGCCATCGATCTGGTCGACGTTGAAGACGGTGTAGGCCTTCAGGAACGGGATGCGCTGCTCCACGCTCGTCCCCGTGTCGTCGGTCTCTTCGCGGACGACCTGGTTGGCGTAGACCACGGTGGCGCCGCGCTCGCCCTTGCGGACGTGGGCGCCGAGCGTCAGCGCCTGGCGAAAGGTCATCCAGGTCGACCGGCTGAATCCTCGGCTGGCGGCTTCGCCCCAGAGCAGGATGACATTGATGCCGTTGTAGGGCGTTCCGTCATGGCGAAGAGGGCGGCTGACGGAGGTTGAGGCCTTCCAGGGCTGGGTCCACGGGCGGACCCCGGCTTCGAGCTGGGCGAGGATCTGTCGGGTGATCCGGGTATGGATGTCCGGGCGTGCGGAATCGGTGGGGCGCGTCATGGCGGCCTCCTCGAAATGGATTGTGGGAAGAAGGAGCGGCGGCGCGGTCCCCGCGCCGCCGCAGCTCCTGGATCAGCGGGACCAGATCAGGCTGTGCCCGCCCTCGACCTCGACCAGGGAGGCGTAGATCGGCGCCGGGAAGCTGGGATCGTCGAGCTTGACCGAGAGGTACTCGCGGTTCTGCTGGCTCGTCTTCTTCCAGGCGGCGCCGAACTCGGTCTGGCCGGCGAAGATCCGGAAGTCCGGGGCCTTGTCGTCGGTCTTCTCGTTGGGCCGCAGGACCGCCTGCTTGACGTTCAGGGTGAGGGTCTTGATCGACCCGGTGTAGCCGTCGCCCTGGGCGGTGAAGGTGCCGATGGTGGCCATGTCAGTCTCTCCTTTGCTTCGGGCCACGCCTGCCGCGGCCTCGATGGCGATCGACGGACCGGGGCCCGGGCGGCGCGCAGGGAGAGCGAAGCGAGTCCCCGCAGCGAAGCGGAGGACCGCGATGAGAGACTTTCTTGTTTCGCGAGGAAGGCCGTCAGGCCGGGGATGAAAGTCGCGAGAGCGGTTGCGCCAGCCGACCGGGTTTCGGTCAGATCCGCCTCATCGAGAGGCCGCGCCGGTTGGCGCGAGCAGGATGCGAGACAATGGCCGCCGCGCTCCAGGAAGCCATGGACGAAACCCTACGGCGGCTCAGGCCCCGCCCGACGTCCGAGGCTCAGGCCGTAAGCGGGAAGACCTTTCGACGTCGAGGCTTCCGGCGGGCAACGCCCGCAAGAGTTCGGCCCCCGGCTTATGAAGACTGCGCCAGTCCGCACCCTCTCGGGACGGAGGAGCATGATCTGAAGATCGTGATAGGAGCCATGCCCTCGCCCGGCTCCGTGGTCAGCATGGCGAAGGCGCCATCCTTGATCAGGCCGGCCACCCGGAAGAGCCGCTGGCCGGACAGGCTAAGCGCCACCTGATCTTCCGCTTCTGCCCGGGCTCGGGGTTGGTGAACTCGAAGAGCGCGTCCGCCGGTATCGGACCTGTGCAACCCTTCGAAGGACCGTTCGTCGGATCGGAAGTTGAACATCGGACGCCCGCTCGGCCCCTTCCAGCCCATGGGGTCACTACGGCCTTAGGCCCTTCGCATCGGTCCGGATGATGGGCCAGGGTCCTCGCCAACGTTAGTCGCCCCCTTCTAACGGCTATGTGCTGCTTGCACGGCCAGGGACATCCATTGAGGCCAGCACTTTTGCGAGGGCTACGTCGACCTCTGAAGTCAGGGCTCGAAAATGAGCCGGAAACGAACCGTGGTTCTCAAGAGCGGCGCGGACCAAGTCAGCCCTTTCCCTCGGCGATGAGTGACCTTTCACCTTCGAACGAAGATGGCGAAGCGTCTTGAACGGTTGGACGGTCTTCGCCGCCTCATCCTCTCTCAACCCGCGAGCGCGTAACGCCGCAGCTAGTGCGTTTAGTCCTCCAGGATGAGTAGGGGAATCTCCGCCCGCATGTTCGATTAGGGCCTTGAGCGCCCGCTCAATGAAACCCTCAACGACAAGCTGGTCGAGGGCTAAGATTTCGTCGGACCATTCCTTTTCCGAGTCCGTATTGGGGTAGCGGGTCGTGTCCGACAGAGTCATTGAGCGGGGTGACCACCAATCCACTCCGGCCTTGTTCAGCAGATCGACCGATTGCTTCACCTCATACAGAGGGTCGTATTGGGATGACCATTCACCTTGGAAGTCGGTCTCGAAGGCACGCTTGGAAATGCCCGCTTTCGGGGCCTCATTGAACGCCTTCCAGTAGCGTTGCTCCGCGATGGGCAAGTCTGCGAGGTAGACCAGATAAGTGTGAACCTGACCGGCTTCGTTGATGTCGAAAGTTTTAAGGGTCCAAGCATTTCGACAGCTGATGGACCGGTCGTCGAGCCGATATTTCTCCGGGTCAGCCTTATAACGGGCCAAGACCTCAGCGCGGAAAAAAGCCGGCGAGAGCTCAAATGGCAGATCATTCTGCGTGAAGTAGTTTCCAGTTGCGGCAGGTGAACACGAGGTCTCCACGACCCGCCGGTTTTTCCAGTCGTAGGCTATGAAAGTCTCGTACTCTCGCTCCGCCTTGGACGAACTCTCAGCGGCGAAGCGCTCTTCCAGATCCGCGACGGTGATTGAGGTCCGCAAAAGCTGATAGCCGTTCGCCCAGCTGCCGTTCCCGCCCCCGAGGCCGAGGTTGTAGTAGAGTTCGTCCTGCCCCTTGGTCTCTCGCTGCGGCTCGCCCCATCCCGTGAAGGTGCGATGATCGACCCGGGTGAAATCAAACCTGCGAACAAGCGTCATTTTGCTCAGCGCGAGATACTCAGCCAGATCTTGGATGCGGATCGTCACCATTTCTCTGCGATCGAAAGAGTCGGTCCCCTCTTCGCAGTGGATGTTGATCACGTCTTCAAGGTCGCCGTTTGGGTCGAGGCGGCAGTACGCCTTCCGGTGCTCGACGAAGAACAGTCCCAGGCAGTGCAGAAGCTTCTGATTGATCTCGAAAGGCTCGACGCGATCCATTCCGTAGAACGTCCGACGGAAGACCGGCAGATCGCCGCCTTCCAGCGCCTTGGCGGAGAAGGACAGAGGCGGATCAAGGTAAACCCGATGTCCCTCCCCTCCGCCGTAACTCCTCTGGATGACCCAGGTGTCATCGAGAGAAACGCTCGCTTCCCGCAGACTCTCGCGATCGACCGGATACAGGCGCTCAGTGAGTGCAAATGCGCTGGCGATCCACGCACAGGGCATACTAGCGTACAGAACGACAAACTCGCTCGCTGCGTTCGTCCCGAGAAACTTGACGCTGTCTTCGGCGCCCGAAAGCCATTGGGTCCGCCCTTCATCCGGAAGGATGCCGATAGCCTTCAGGGCTTCGAACTGCTTCTTGCTGCTCATCGCCGCCTGTTCATCCGATCCGCGCCGGCTGGATCACTAGTCTTCGTCTCCGGCATCTCGACGGAGCTGGGTGAGACGCTCCTCGCAAACCGTTTTCGCCAGCCCGCGCAGCACCTCGACCCGGGACGTCAGCCAGGCCAACTCCTCTTGACTGATCTTGTAGTGCTTCGAGTAACGGGCCTTCACATAGGCCTCTCGCAGGAGCTCGAAGCAGCGGCGCTCGAACTTTGACTCGCGCGGCCACGCTTCGGCGAGGCGGGCATCGATCGCCTCGGCCTTCTTGCGGAGGAAGGCGATGTTGTGGGCCTTGCCGCTGTACAGCGTCACCACCAGCAAGACGCAGTGATAGAGGTGTTCCGACGCTTGATGCAGATTAAAGGCAGCGAGCTTTGGCTCGTCATTCGCCACACAGAAGGCGGCGACCTTCGAGAAGCTAGCAGCGCTCGACATCCATTCTGCAAAATACCCCTCGGCTTCAGCCAGCGCGGCCTTCGCCTTGATGTCGGCGGGCTTGTGCAGCTTGGCGCCGGGCGTGTCGTAAAGGACGACGCCGTCGCGCAGGATGTCGGCGAAGAAGTAGCGACCCCGATCCAGCTGCTCGTTCACATCGTCGAGGCTGTGAACGATGATGCTGACCGGCGTGCGGATTTCGCCCTCGCCCGGCATGGTCCGGTTGGTGGCGTCGAACCAGAACTCACCGTCGGTCAGGTCCTCGTGGTCGACGATGACCAACAGGTCGAAGTCCGAGAAATAGCGACCGACCGGATCGTGAACCCAGTCGCCCCGCGCATACGAGCCATAGAGGATGACCTTAAGGATCTTGCCATTCTTCAAGCGCTCGGCGCGTCGCGTCGAGATCGCCTCCTCGAATGAGGCGCGGATCACATCAACGACGTGACGCAGCTCGGACTGCTTGGGCAGCGGCAGATGATCGAGGGTTTTCTTCACTCGGCGAGTCTCCCCGATGACCTGCCTGCGGGCAAGGCATGATTGAATCTTCTGCTCAAGCCCGCGCCCTCGGCTTGCCGAGCCGCCGCCTTACTGAGCCGACGACGTCGTCTTCAGTTCTTCGAGCCGGTTCTCGACGATCGCGACCGCCAGGCTGCGGATCGGTTCTGCGTTCTCCGGCTCCTGATCGATCAGGTCGCAGACCTGATCGAGCGCCATGCGAACGAAAGACAAGCACACGATGGCCCGCTTGTCCGCCACGGTGAGCGACCGGGTCGTCCCCATCAGGCCGTCGATGAGCGCGGCCGTGCGCTTGTCGAGCTCGTCGAGGCCTTCAGACGTTCGGATGTCGGGTCGCCAGGCATGGCGCGAAAGCATGTCGCCTTTGTAGCCCCAATCGAGGCTGGCGAGCCCGTCCTGTTCGATCTTGTCGGCCAGACCTCGCAGCAGCATCGCGGCGTCGATCAGCGTCGCCTGGCTGCGGGTCTTGTAGGTCACGCCGCTGACGGCGGCGGCGACCATCGCCTCGGCGATGTCCCAGCCGACGTCCGCCTTCGGCATCCCGAGGCTCTCGGCGTCGAGATCGCGGGCGCGGAAGAAGGCGTTCAGCGCCAGATCGTAGACCTGCGCCTTATACTTGGTGCTGTTGGATATCGCGCTCACGACTCGCCCCGTTCAGTGACCTATCCGTCGCGGATAATCGGAACCCGCCAGCGTGCAACCCGCGCGGCGGCGCCGCGTTACAGGATTGACGCTCTCACCTCGAAATCATCCTGGTGGCGCCGCATAAGAACGTCTGAGCGTGACTACCGCGGCAGGTAATGGAACCCCCTTTGTAACGGGTTCCGCGAGATATCCGTTCGCCCCCGGCGCCAGACCGGTTGGAACGGCCCAGACCCAACCGGTCTCGGATCTCTGCCTGCTGCTGCATCCGCAACACGCGACAGAGCCGAGGCCTTTGATGAAAGGCTAGAGTTCGAATGACGACCAACGATCCCGACAACCATCGCTTCGACTTCGAAGGCCCGGGGTGGCGGCTTTCCGCCAGTGGCTTCGGCCTCGCCGTGGTGGTGGTGCTGGCCCTCATGGCCATGGTCTATTTCACCGGCGCCGGCTAGCCGACGCCGACAGCAAAAAAGCCGCGCGCCCCCAAAGGGCGCGCGGCGAGTTTTTCGACGTGTCGCCGTCTATTCGGCGGCGAAGCGGTAGGTGTCGTCATCGGACGGCGGCGGCTCCGTCGCCTCGCCCTGCGGCCCCGGGGCGTCCGGATCGACCGCAGGCGCCGTACGCAGCACGGGCGGTAGCCAGCCCCTCCCCTCGACCAGCCGCTCGGCGGCCTCGGCCATATCGGCCTTCTTCAACCCGGCGATCCGCCCGGCTTCTTCCGGCGTCGTGGCCTCGGTCACCGCTTCCAGCACCCGCGCCTTGGACACCCGCGAGAAATAGCTGGCGGCGGTGGCCGACCACGTTCCGGTCATGTCGAGACCCGTAGCCGTCGCCAGCGTCTCGGCATGGGCCAGCGCATCCGGTTTGCGGTCGTGGGGGTCACGCACGGCATAGAGGCCCACGCCCGCGCAACAGGCCATGAGGTCCAGCAGGTCCGACGGCGCCATGGGCGACAGCACGGCCCAGAGGTCGCGGGCCTCCTCCGGGAGCCGGGCGCCCCACGCCTCCAGCCGGTCGGCTACGCGCCGTCCGGCCGGACCGTCGCTGACGCCGGGCGCCAGCCGCTCCAGACCGGTCACGCTCAACCGCAGTTGCAGCGGCGTCCACGTCCCCCAAGCGGGATAGAAGACCTGCAAGGCCAGCGCGTGGACCACGACCGTCAGAGCCACGTTCACGTCGGCCTGAACAGCGTCGCGCAGCCCCATGGTCCGATGGGCCGTCAGGTCGATCAGCAGCCGCTCGGACAGAGGCGCCAGACCCTCGTCCGCTTCCGGCTCGGGCGCGGGGGGCGTCTCGGCCTCCTCTTCGCCTTCGGTCCACCCCTCCGGCGCCTCGGGATCAGGACGACGCGTCTCGTCCTCAGCCCGGACCAGACCACGCTCGAAGCGGGCCAGTCCGTCGTGGCCGAGCAGGACCATGACCCCGGCCCGCGCCTTGGCCTCGGCGGGGTAGTCGAAGTCCGGACCGAAGGCTTGCAGGGCCTTGTCGATCTCCTCCAGCCGGGCGTCCACCTCGGGGGGCAGGGTGTCCGCCGCATCCGTCTCGGAGACGAGCCGGTCGTACTCCTCCGACAGGGCCGTGATCCGCGCGGCGTCCGCCTCGGAGCGGACCACCTCGACCGGGTAGACCCGGCCCAGGGCGGCGGCGTCCTGATAGTCCGACCCGACCTCGGCCCACTTCCAGCCCTCGCGCTGACGGGCGTCGTCCGCCAGCCCGGCCAGCTTGTCGCCGACCAGCCGGTCCAGCAGAACGAGGTCGTCCAGCCAGCCGCCGCCGTCCTCGGTGAACAGGTCGCGCAGGACCGTCCCGCCCTCGGCCTCATAGGCCTCGATGCCGACGAAGCGGACCCGCTTGTCGTCGGCCCGGACCTTGGCCTCGGTCATGGCCCGCCGGATCGCATAGACCGGCGTGTGCGGTCCGCACTGTCCGAACACCTGACGCTGGCGCTCCTGATCGGCGCTGACGCAGAAGGCCATCAGCTGGTCCAGCGCCAGCGTCCCGTCGCGATAGGCCGTCATGAGTTCGGGCGCCGCCGCTCCGAGCCTCAGCCGTTGACGGACGGTCTGCGCGGACACCCCGAACCGGGCGCCGATCTCCTCGGGACCATAGCCCCGCTCGTCCGCGAGCCGCTTGAAGGCCTCGAACTGATCGGCCGGGTGCATGGCCTCGCGGGTGACGTTCTCGTCCAGACTGATTTCGTGAGCGTCGTTTTCGGTGTCGACCGTCACCTTGACCGGGTGAGTCCGCTTGATCGCCTTGCGCTTGACCAGCAGCCGCAGCGCTTGGCGCCGCCCCTCTCCGATGGTGACGAGGTAGGCGCCGGTCGCGGCGCCGCCCTCGCCGCGCTCGATCTCGACCACGGGCGGCTGCAACACCCCCTTGACCTTGATGGAGGCGGCCAGCGCCTCGATCCCGGCCTCGGTGTGCTTCACCTTCCGGGCGTTCTTCGGCGACGCCTTCAACCGGTTCAGCGGAACCACGATCTCCGCGCCGTGTCCCGGCTCCTGATCCGCTGCGGTGGCGGCGGCGTCAGCCGCCGCGCGGGTTTGGGTGGATTGAACAGTCATGTCTGCCTCCTTTGGGCAAGGGTTGCAGGCACGCGAACTGCGCGCCTGAAACCCTGCCCGTCGGCGAGACCGGGGTAGCAAGGGCCAGGGCGGACCGGCCGGAGGGGGATCGCCCGGCCTGCACAAGCCTGACCCTTCTGATCGCTCTGCCCTCGTCGCCGGCGCGGAAGGCGGGGGAGACCGGCCGGTCCGGCGGCGCAGCCGCTTCACCCTGGCCTGCGCGAGGGCGGAGCCCTTAGCCCTTCCCTGCACCGCATGCGCCTGTTCGCGGCGTTCTCCGGTCGGCGATGAACGGGTGTGTTGCTCCTTCCCATTCGCGCTGTAGTCTGGGGGTGACGGGTTCCGGGACGATAGGGGCCGATCGGGAGCCGGGGGACGTCCAAGCGTCGGCGGCGATCCGCTCCGAAACACCGGGCTTCCTCGCAGAAGTTCCAGGCCCGTCCCCCATTCGTCTTCGCGGAGGACCGCCCTGACCGAAGACCTCTCCGATGAAGAAGCGGAGATCTATCAGGAACTGGCCGGGCGCGCCGGCGTGGTCGCCGGTCGCCTGCTCGCGGAGGGAGGCTTGATCTATCTGGAGGATCTCGATCCCGAGGCGGCCCGCGAACTCCTGAGAGCGGCCTCGCGGGAGGCCGCCCGCGAGCGGTTCGCCGGCCTGGACATTTCCGGGCTGGACGCCGAGATCGACGCCATGGTCGACAGCCTCGTCATGGTCACGTCCGCCCCGGATGGCGTGCGGCTTCACTAGCGGGTGAGAAGGCGCGCCGGTCCGGTGCATCGCACCGCTGAGAGCGACCAGTTCTAGGCGCCTGGGTCTTCTGGACGTGACGGCGCCACTCCCTCCTGCTCAAGCTCCCATGGCGTTTCCATTCGCGCCATCGCATCCCAGAGCGGGGCGATAGCGCTTCCCTGGGCGGCGCCGACGGAGAGCCGCCTTCGTTGAGGGTCGGGACGACCGCGTTCGCGAAGGAGCTCAAGGCTCATCAGATGAGGTCGCAGCTTGCGGCCCTCCGCAGCCAAGGCCTGCTCGAGCGATCGGAAAATGCGCAGCCCGCCCGGGTCGATGTCGCCCCAGTGATAAACCGTCGACTGGCTCAGGCGCGCGAGGCGCAGGAGGGCGGCGAGGACGGCGCGCGAGGGGAAGCCGCCGGTGTAAATGACCAGCCCCCCATCGTCTGCCGCGCATTCGCGCGAATGTCGGATGAAGGAGGTGTAGTTTTCGATGGTCAGAAGGTAGGCCGGAGGCGCGCCCGGGCTTAGATGTTCGGCGACCGCTCCCGGGAACCCGAGATACTCAGCCCGCGGGAGGACCGCCCCATCCAAGGCGACAGCTCCGCTGATGAGCACCGGCGCGGGCAGACGCTCCACTCCGTAAAGTGCGACCACATCCTCCGGGATCAGATCGGCCAGCCTCGCGGGGTCGTCGGCCTGAAGCAGGGCCGCCACCGCCACAAGCGTATCGGCCAAGGCCTTGCTGTCCCCCGCCGCATCCCGGGAGAAGCTGCGGTAATCGATCTGGCGGACGCTCTCGTCGGTTTGCGAACGGCGTCGGAGCGCCCGCGCCAGGCGCGCCGCCTTGTCGAGACGGTCGGTTTGGCCAGGCCTCAGCCCAAAAATGGTCCTGTGCCTCGCCCACCCCGCTTCGATCCGGGCGATGACCGACGCGAATCCGGCTCCATCCGCCTCTTGCGGGACGGAGGCGACAGCGGCGGCCGCGCCCTCCCGCGAGGGTTTACGTCCCAACACCTGATAGACGACTTCGGGGTCGATGAGCCGAACCGTCCGAATGTGCTCTACGCCGCCTCGGCGGGTCCGAACGAGGCGAACCCCGCCCTTCCGCTCGACGGTCCCGAGGACAGCGAGAAAGGCATCCCAGTCGGCCACTGAATGAAAGCGGTCCTCGTCGATCCGCGCCGTCGCCGCCGCGCTGCCGGCCTGGCGTTCGTGACGGTCCAGCAGCCCGTGCAGGAGCGCGACTGGGTCCTGGATCTCCGTCATTGAGCAGGCAAGGGCGCGGCCGCCATCTCCGCGATCAGATCCTCATCCGTCCTGTTACGCGGATTGGCCCGCCTGAGGGTTTCATGAACGAGCGGCTTGATGCGCGCCGACTCCGCGGTGACCGCGTCGCCGAAGCGGTAGACGTCGATGACGCTGTCCAAATTCTCGAAGATGACCGAACGCTTTTCCGGCGGCGCGGCCACAACCACCTGCAGACCGATGTCGCGGTAGAAGTCCAACAGGATGCGTTGGTTCGAGCCGTCCATCTTGCTGAACGCCTCATCGAACACGGCCAGACCGATGCCACGTTCGACGCCGGGCGTAACCCGCCGTCCGTGATAGATGCTGGCGAGGGCGGCGCCGATGATGACGTAGAAGGGCACCTGAAGTTCAGCGCCGCTCGCCACACCGCGCCGCCGGTCGAAACTTGTCTGCCGACCGGTGGCCACGTCCTTCATCCGGAGCTCGAAGGCGTAGTAGTTGCGATAGTCCTGGTAGATCGTGAAATCGAGCGTTTCGTCCTGCATCAGGCGCTCGACCTCCTTGAGCGCGAGCGCGTGCTTCTCGTCCCGAGGCTCACCCCGACCGAACAGCGCCGCGAGCACGTCTTCATCGGACTCGCTGTCGCGGGCGAGGCGGTACAGCGCGTCGAAGGCGGGTTTGATCTCCCAGTGGACCGAGTAGACTTCGCCGTGAAGCGGCCGGGATTGCAAGGCTGCGTTCAGCGCCAGCATCTCGCTCCTGAGACCGCTGAACCGACCGTTCAGTTCATGGACAAAGGACGTCCGGAAGAGATGGCTCACTTCCTCGGCCGCCCGGTCGGCCTGTTCGCGATACTGGATCAGCTGATTCCGCTCGAGAAGAGCGATCCCTTCTTCGAGCCAGGGCATGATTTCCGCGATGATGCGCGCCTGGGGCTCCGGGACCGATGCGGACCCGAACTTCGCGCGGAAGCGACCGAGGTCGACGCGCAGCGCGCTTTCGACGTCTCGGTATTGAGCAACAAGCGTCTCGGCCTCCGCCGCCTGATCGCGGGCGATCTTCTCCGGACGACGGCCCGCTCTGAGCGCCGCGTAGGCCTGTCGCACCGGAAGGAACCCCTGGCGGCCCGGAAGCCGCTGGCGGAAAGTTCGCCACCTCAGGGCCAGGCACAGCCTTGAGCCTGGCTGGGCCTCGCCGCTCTCGAGACGGCGTTGGAGATCCTGGAGGGTCTGGCCCAGTGAACCGCGTTGCTCGACCAGGGCGAGCCTTTCCCCTTCCGCCATCTCTTGACGCCGCCGCGCCACCGCCAGCGCTTGCTCAAGCTCCGGATCGACGTTCGCCGCCAGATCGGCCAAGCGTCGTCTTCGGTCCTCCGCCTTCTCCTCGGCGTCGGCGATGCTGAAGACGAGGGTATCGAGGCGATCGGCCGCCTCTACCGGGCTGGAGAGGTCTTCCAGTCGCCGCACCACGTCATCGATGAAGGCGACGTTCGCATCGTGTTTGGACAGGATGGCCGTCAGGTCTCGGATCTCATCGGTGAGGCGAGCCTGCATGAGGCCCGCGGCGGCGCGGCCAATCTTGAGGCCTTGCGGATGAAGCACCTCGACGACCAGGCCGCTGTTGTAGGCGCCGTCCCGCATAATGGCGCGCGGGCCGGCCATCAGTTCCTCCTGCGTCTCGGCCAGCCGCACGGAACCGGCGCGCTGGACAACGAATGCCATGGCCAGGCCGTCCTCACTTGTGAACACCGAGGCGAGAGACCCCGGCGTCGCTTCACGGGCCGATCCCTGGAGCTTACGCGTGTTGACGACCCGGCACCCGCGGAAGGCCTCTCGTCCGGCGCGAAGAATCTCGACCGCACGTGAGGCGTGCTCCGGTGCAACGATCACCGCTTCCCGGTCTCGGCCCAGCAGGGCCTCCGCAGCATTGCGCCAGCTTTCGTCGGTCAGACTGACAGCCTCACATACGGCGCGGGGCTCCATTCCCAGCGACGCGAGCTTGGCCATGAGCGCTTCCGTTCGCGGGTCCAGCAAGGCCGCGCCCTGCTGGCTCTTGTCGAGCTGCGCTTTCGCTTCCTTCAGCTCGGCGCGGATGCCCTCCCTTGCTCCGATGCGGCTGTTCCGCTCTTCGCGCACACCGTCGACTTTCTCAGCCGCGATGATCGCCGCCGTGCTCAGCAGCGTTTCCATCCCGGCCGGATCCTGCGGCCAGTCGGGGGGATTGCGGCCTTCGCTCTGCTTCTGAATCGCTTCGAGCGTGGACGTGAGCTGACCCAGCCGGAGCGGCTGCAGCAGCGCCCTCTGGTCGAGGAGGGACACTCCGCGGGCGGCGCGGAGAAAGCGCGCCTGAAGCCGGCCAAGGAGCTCGGCCCGTTCCTTCAAGGCGAGCTTCATTTCGCTGTTCAGCACGGCCTCCTCCGCACCGCGACCCTGCGCCTGAATCTGGGCCGTCAGGGACACGACGAGATCCTTCGCGAGCGCGAGTTCTGCTTCGCAGCGATCAAGATCCTCCTCGACCCGCCGGCGTTGGTCCTCGGCCTCGCGATGCGCTCGCAGATTGTCGAACAGGGCGCCGCCCGCTTCGATTACCTGGGCAAGCTGTTCGACGCTGCGGGCGATCTGTTCCCGTCGCAGAAGATCCTCGAACGAATCCGCCTGCATTTTGAGTTCCCGAAGGGCGGCAAGCCTGTCCTCCAGGTCGTGAATGTCCTGCTGAATCTGGCGGTAGCGCTGGATGGACGCGCGAAGCTCGCCAATGTCGATGTCGTCCTTTTCCAGCAGATAGGTCTGAACGAAGGCTTCGACAGACGGGATGTGGTGGAACGACAGGGCGAGGACGAACGCCCGCGCGAAGCGCTCGGGCTCAGACCGCTGTCCCTTTGTGAACAGCAGACGCATGTACTCTCGGATGAAGTCGCGCGCCTTGGTCTGTCGCCGGAGTTCGTAGCCGCCCGCTGCGCAGGCCGCCTCCAGCCTCTGTTTCACGACCGGCCACTCCGCAGAACGCGCGACGCCATCCACCTCCTCGACAAACAGCGCGGAATCCGCGCGAACGCCCTCGGCGACATATCGCCCGAGGATTACGGCGTTGTCGCGAGAGGTCGCTTCCACGCAGAGGCCGAGAGTGACCGGAGGGCGATCTCCCTCCGCGTCTTCGAACGTCAGGGCGATGTGGGTGATTGTCTGATCGCGCAGGCTCACGCCCTCGTCCAACCGTCCAAGGCAGTAGCTCTGGAGCGTGCGCTCTGAACGTCCGGAGCCCTCGCCGGCGGAACGATTGTATTTGTAAAGGCTGGCCGCCCCGCCCGACATCACCGTCTGGATCAGGTCGATCAGGGTCGATTTTCCGGACCGGTTCTCACCCAGAATCGCGCCGTTGCCGACGATATCAAGGTCGGCTCGGGCCAGCAGATGCCACTGAACCAGGGCGATGCGGCTGAGGGTCATCATGCGGAGACCTCCACCTCGGCCCGATCGGCCTCGGGAGCGGCAGGCTCCTCATCGGCATCGTCCTCGACGACATCCGGTCTCTGAAGAAGCTGCTCAAGCGAGGTGAGGAAATCGTCGCCGGCCACTTCGCTGACCAGCGCCCGTATCGTGAGTTCGCGGTCCTGCGCCTGATCATCTTCCGGACCGAGCCGTACTATGGCGCGCCGTTCGAGCGACAGCAGGACATCGCGAAACTCCCCGACCTTCAGCGCCGGTCGCCGAGCTCGCGAGACTGTTTCCTGATAGGCGTCGTAGGCCGCGTTGAGGGTCAGCAGAACACTGGCATGAGGCTGTATGTCGCCGTTCTGGACCTCTTCTTCCCAGAGCCTGCGCAGGACGAGCAGGACCAGAGAGTCCTCGATGCGCATCCTCGGCGCCGTGATCCGGTCGAGGTCCGGGAAAAGCCCGGCCCAGCCCTCACTTTCGCGCACGACCAGCCGGTAGCCGGCGACATCGAAATAGTCCCTGAGCAGGGTGACGGCCGCCGCTCTTCGCAGCGTCTCCATCAGCCCGGCTGCGCCGCGGTCGTCGATATGCAGGAACTGGTGACGAAGCAGGTGGGCGATGACCTGGGTGACACGCGCGTACAGCCGAGCGTCTTTCTCCTCCAACTGTTGAAATTCAATCAGCATGCGAGCGCTCCAGCGTGATGGCGTCGGTCTTGCGCCGGACGATGAAGCCTCGGCAGGCGATCCACTCATTGTCCACGAGGTCTCCCTCCCTGGTCTCGAACTCGAAATCCTGAGACAGGGCGGTCAGGAGTCGTTTTGCGGACTGGCCGCCGTCCGCGCCAGCCACGGCGACGCGAAGCGCTTCGAAGGCGAGGAAATCATCGAGATCGCCAATATGGAGATCGCTCGCCGCCTGGCTCGTCAACGGAAGCACTCGCCGTTCAAGGAAACGCTGTACCTGCGCCGGACGAACATTGAGGCGGTCGAGGTAACGCCGCTGGAGGTCGCGGCGATACATCTGCAACGGCGTCAGGCTTTGCAGATCGAGGACGCCGCTCACGACCGCCGGGCGAGCGCTTCGCGGGCGGGCGAGCAGGAATGGAGACAGGAACTCCCTCTGCGCCTCCATGGGCCCCTTTGCTTCGATGGCGACCGACGTCTGTAGCATGCGATCGAGGAGGATCACGACGCGCTCGCTTCTCTGCAAAAAGCCACCCGTCTGGCGACCGGCGTATCGGACCGTGTTCCTCAGTCGGGTTTCCAGGCGGCCCCGATGCTGCTGGATGCGCCGGAAGGCGTCCTCGATCCGGTCGAAAACCGTTCGGATCGTCAGCAGATCGTCCTGGACCACCGCGGACGCATCCCGAATATCCTGTCCTAGGCGGGCCTCGAAATAGGCTTCGGCGAGGGAGTCCATGTCCATGGCCGAATCCTCGATCGCCTGAATGGTCTCGAAGATGTGGTGCCGAAATCGATAAGGATGCGACGTCGTCGAGATATCGGCGTAATCGCGGAGCAACACCTGCTCGACGAAGTCGTGGAAGTAGTACTTGAGCCGCTCTTCGACGCTTTGGCTGCCCATCACCTGACGGTCGACGTCTCGCAAGGCCGAAAGCACGCTGCGAAGGTAGCGGCCGAAGGCGGCCGCATCCTTGGCCGCCTTGTTGACGCCCAGCGCACTGTCCCGCGCATTGACGCGCGCGGCGTCCAGCGCGTTCTTGACCTGAACCACCAGACCGCCGACCTGCTCGGAGACCCCCTGGGTCAGACTCCAGAGAAACTCAGCCAGCCGCAACGCGCCGGCCGGCATGTCGACGGTGACCTTCAGCCCGTAGCGGTTCTCGTCGAGCCATCCGGTCTGGAGCAGGCGATTGTAAATATGGCGCGCCCGCGCCATCGCCTCCCCGCTCGCCTCCGCATCCGCGGTCTCGGACCGACGTCGTCTGAGCCGTCGCGATCCTCGAACGGAAAGGGTGTCGAGGACGACCTCGGCCTCGTCGTCCCGCCAATGCTCGGCGTTCCGCGCGAGACTTGAATAGATGGCGCTGACCACCTCGCCTTGGGCCGGAAACAACATCTCCGCGCGAAAGAACTCGTCGTAGACGTCGAGCAGAACAGCCTCGTACAGGCGGCGATTGCCTCCCGCGAACAAGGTGAAGATGTCAGCGTTCAACGCACGAAACAGCATCGGCCCCCCAAGATTAGCTTAGGCGAAAGAGCTGCGGACGCACAACCGGCGACTGTTGTTCCCTGACCCCTCGCCGGTTGAATGCCCTGGATTGTGCGGGCCTGTCGCGCGGTTAGCCCATGGCGCTAGCGTTGGCGGGTGACTTTAGCGCCAGATGCGGACATTGCCGCCGCGGCGAGAACCTGACCTTCGGTCCGGGGCCCGCTGAAGGACCGCGCCCCTCCCTGAGCGGACGTTCCGCGACTTGGCTTCGCTTGCCATTGCTGCCTTAAGAGTAGCGAGATGATCAACCTCATCGCCGTCTTGGTGCTCTTTGGGATTTCCGCGCCTCAGGCCGCCGATCAGGCCGAGCCGGCGTCAGGACATCGTCCTAAACAGGCGATCACCGGCCAGAACCTTCGGGAATTCCTCTTGGGCCGACAGATCGGCTGGACCGAGCTTGAGCACGTCACCCACACGCCCCACAGCCACCGCTACTTCGCGGACGGACGCGTTGAGGACGTGGGGCCCGGCGCGCGTGAAGGCACGTGGGAGGTCAAGGGCGACCGCGTCTGTCGCCGATACGGCCAAGTCGCCCCTTACGAATTGTGCGACCAATACTACTCAGATGGCGGTGGACAGTTCTGGGTTCGAAACCGATGGACGGCCGAGATCGGCGGACCTGCCTACTATGAAATTTACGTGGCGCAGATCACCGACTGAGGCCCGCTACCCACTCATAGCGGACGACCAGTGCGCCGGCGTGCTCCAGGTCAGCACAGCGCCAGCAGCGGACTCTGATGTCACTCCTGACGCCAGACCTTCAATCCAGATTGCAGTCGCGACGTAAGATCCCACTACTGAATGCAGCTTCCGGTTGACGTGCCCCTGAGAATTTCCTCCACGCGGAGCTAGAGTCCGGCCCTTGAAAGGACGGACGGAATGAAACGAGCGAGATTCACTGAAGAGCAGATCATCGGGATTCTGCGGGAGAACGAGGCCGGCGCGAAAGCGGGCGAGCTGGCGCGCAAGCACGGGGTGTCCGAGGGCACGATCTACGCCTGGAAAGCCAAGTTCGGCGGGATGAGCGTGTCGGACGCCCAGCGCCTGCGCGCCCTGGAAGACGAGAACGGCCGGCTGAAACGTCTGCTCGCGGACGCCATGCTCGACAAGGCGGCGCCGAACGATCTGCTCTCAAAAAAGTGGTAGGGCCCGCGGCGATGCGCGAGGCCGTCGCCCATCTGAAGGCGGCGTTCGGCGTCAGCGAGCGGCGGGCCTGCTCCATCATCAAGGCGGACCGTAAGTCGGTGCGCTATCGGTCCTGCCGCCCGCCGGACACGGCGCTGCGGGAGCGGCTGCGCGCGCTGGCTGTGGAGCGGCGACGGTTCGGCTATCGGCGGCTGTTCGTGCTGCTGCGGCGTGAGGGCGAGCCTTCGGGCAAGAACCGGATCTACCGGCTCTATCGCGAGGAAGGCCTGACGGTGCGCAAGCGCCGCTTCCGTCGTCGCGCCATCGGCACGCGGGCGCCGATCCTGGTCGAGGCCAGGCCGAACGCGCGCTGGTCGCTGGACTTTGTGCACGACCAGTTCGCCACGGGCCGCCGCTTCCGCATTCTCAACGTGGTCGACGACGTCACCCGCGAGTGCCTGGCGGCGATCCCCGACACCTCAATCTCGGGACGCCGCGTTGCGCGTGAGCTGACAGCACTGATCGCTCGGCGCGGACCTCCCGCCATGATCGTCAGCGACAACGGCACGGAGTTCACGTCCACGGCCATCCTGGCCTGGGCGCAGGATCATAGCGTCGACTGGCGCTACATTGCGCCGGGCAAGCCGACCCAGAACGGGTTTGTGGATCCTTCAACGGGCGGATGCGCGACGAACTGTTGAACGAAAGCCTGTTCTTCGGCCTCGATCACGCCCGCCAGAAGGTCGCCGCCTGGGCGCTGGACTACAATACCCGCCGGCCGCACTCGTCGATCGGCTACCTCACCCCGGAGGCCTTTGCCGCCAGTCTGACCGCAACAGGCCGACCCGCTGCGCAGGTTGAAAGCTGCGCGGCTCGGCCTGTTGCTCACCCCACGCTGCGAGGCGTAACTAACCCAAGGACTCTGGTCGCCGCTGGATGAAAACTCAGAGGCACGTCAATGCCGATGACCGCCCATACGATGACGGGCGGGTAACGGCGCGCGACGCTGTCATGGTAGGGAAACAAGCGGCAGATCCTCCCTCGCTCTAGACATTCCGTTCATTGTTCTTTCCCGGCGATCGTCCCGCCCGTCCAGGCCGGGGGATCGGAGGCCGGGAAGGATTCGAGCGAGGCTTCGAGCACCGGATCGAATTCGGCCTCTTCTTGCGACGACAGGTCCACCGTGCCTTTCTGCTCGACCGCGCGCCGGAGGCGGTGATCCGAGCGACCGTGATCCACGCGGGACGGGATGCGGAAGGCTTCCGGCGCATCGGCTCCCTTGTGGAGTCGATGCCGTTCCTCTCCCCGCCAGCGGTCAGGCGCATGCCGGTGAGCCACGTCCTCACGCACGAAATAGCGCCAGTCCTGCCGCTCCGCGAATTCCACGGCGCTTTCGCGGTCGGGAAATTTCAGCCGGATCGAACGGTAGGGATCGTTGCTGGAGGTATATCCCATCAGCGGCTCGACCTGCAGGGGTCGAGACGGCTCGAATTCCAGTATCCAGTAGTTGGGCCGCGGCGCCGACGTCATCGCGGAACGAGCCGGCCGGTAAATGATCGCGGTCGGAACGTCCCAAGACCTCATGTTGGTCCCGGGTATCGTCGGCGGAAAGGGCGGGCGGTTATGGCCGCGCATCATGACGTTTCTCCTTCTTAATCTTTGCGACCTCCGCTTCAAAATTGAGATCGTCAAGTTTCTCCATTCGCGTCGAGTTGCGGCGAATGGCGCTCGCCGCATTCGTTGAGGTCAAGGCCGTGTTCTGGAGGACGTCAGATCGCATTGCCGTTGTCAGATCGGCAACGGACTGCATCACCTTTTCGCCGTCAGCTTCGGAAAGCGCGCCGTCCGCAAAGCCGGACAACAGGGCGTCGAGAACGACCTCAAAGCGGATCACAACCTCTTCGCTGGCTACCACCGCAAGCTTATGATTGAGAACCCTCAGATCATCGATCAGCCCGGCCTCATGCTTTGCGTTCTCGACAATTTCCGCGACCTTTTCTATGCACGACATGTATATATCGCATTGCTGCTGAAGGATGATCACCCTTCCTTCTTTCCGAAGCTCGAGTTCTGTCTGACGATTGAGGAGAGCGGCGGTAAGTGCGATCGTGACGACGGCGCCCAGAAAGACCAGCGTCACCTCTTGGGCAAACGGCAGAGGCTCTTCCGACATATACATTGCGCGAAACATAAAATAGATGCCGACCCCAAACGAGGTGGCGACAACTAGGTAGGCAAGATCGCGCAGTCTGTAGTTCATTGGCGATCGTCCTCTTTGCAATCTGCCCTCAGCCGAACATTGGGCTTCTCGCAGCTTTGTTCTTCGCCACTCGGCTGCGGGAAAACCGGCGTCGGACCGCTGCCGAAAGGATTGAAACCAGCCTTTAGACAGCGGTCAAAGATTGTCTCGTCCCATCGAGTAAAATCATCCTCGTTGCCGATGGGCCGCCCGGTCGTCATTCCGCGAGTCATGTGCCAGCGGCTTGGTTGACGTCGGGACCTTTGTCGTGCTCCGTGTGATTGGCGCGGCGCAGCCGCAGGCCCAGCAGGAGCATCATTGCTCCGAAGAAGGCGGCGTAAAAGCCAAGAAGCCAGCCAAGCGCAAGAAAACTTTCGAGCGGGCGCGTCAGCAGCATCCAGGTCACGAAGACCCCCAGGGTGACGGACAGAAGGCCGCTCAGGATGAGCCAGATTTCGCCCTTGATTTCCTTGCGCAGGCGAATCGCCGCCACGATTTCCAGGACGCCGGAGAACACGGACCAGAATGCGATGCTGGCCCAGAGGAATGTCGCAAGCACGAGCGTCGCGACAAAGGGCGAGACAACCACGACGACGCCGGTGGCGATCCCCAGGAGGCCGCTGAACATCAGCCAGCCCCAGCGTTTGCCCTTGCGGATGTTACGTATCGCGGCGACGAGGCCGAACACGCCGTCGGCAAAGGCGAACGCGCCGAAGACCAGCGTGAGCGCCAGAAGCGATTCCGCAGGCATGACGAAGGCCAGCACCGCGATGATCAATGCGAGCACGCCGCGCAACACGAATGCCCACCAATTCCGGGACAGGCTGCACAGCATGTCTTGCATCTGGTCGGTCGGGTTTTCAGAGGCCGTTCTCATTGGTCCATTTCCTGTTCCTGTTTCAACTCAGTTTTCTGCGTTTGTCGCCGCGCCGGCGAGCGCGGCAGCCACGCGGCGCCGGTACTCGACTGGCTGGGGCAGGCGCTGCGTCAGGGCAATTTCCCGTTCGATGGGCGCGCGCCCCGATGCCTCGCTGATCAACCCCGCTTCGACAAGCTTGCTGCGCAGTGTCTCGCCCGCCTTCTCGGCGATTTCTTCGACCTCTGCTTCGGAAAGGCCGAGGAGGTCCGCCGTCTCCGCAAGCGTGGCGTCGTCTAGGTGGAGCCGATAGAGAACGCGGCGTTCGACCGACGGAAGATCGGCGATTGCCCGGTGCAGCGTCACGGCGATATCATGACGACTCATTTCGGTCTCAGGATCCGTGCCGCCGTCGTCGGCGATGAGTTCCTCCAGCCTCAACACGTCGTCGGGCTGGTAGAACTCGAACATCTCCTCATCAGACTCGGTAAGCTCTCCGCCAGGCGCCTGGGGCGCTTCGTAGATCGAGGCGGCATCCTCGGGCACCGCGCGGCGCGCAGCCTGCGCCTCGGCCTCGACGGTCTCGAAGGCCAGCTGCGTCAGCCAGTCCCGGACGGAGAATTCGGTCGGCCGCCGCTCGAAGCGGTTGAGCCCGTTGAGGATCGTCGCATCGACGATATCGCCAACGCTCAGGTAGCCAGCCGGCACAGACCCGCTACACTCGAGATAGGTCAACTCACGCCGGACCGCGTCGTAGACCGTATCGAGATGATCCTTGATCAGGTCGAAGAAGAGTTGGCGCCGCTCCGCCTCCGCCGCATCCCGCGCGGGCGGCAGCGGGGCACCGATCCGGCGCCGGCGGGCTGGACGCTTGTACTCCGGCTCGTGCTTGAGGCGCGCCACATGCCGATCGACCTGGCGGCGCAGGTCGGCAAAGGCCTTGCGCAGGACAGGTTCGATCTCGAATCCCTCTTCCTGCGCTGCGATAACGCCGGAAGGCAGTTGCAGGCGCAGGCTGACATGGATGCGGGTCTTGTTCCTTGTCTGGGAAGCGACGACCTCGAGCCGGACGAGATCCTCGCGGAAGCGTACAAGATGCGGTTCAAGTTGCCGCACCTCTTCCTCGATGACCTCAGGCGCGCGTTGTTGGCCGTGCCGGTCAAGATTGCGAAATGCTCTGATGACTTCCATGCCGTGTGACCTTGCTTGTCGCTTTTTAACGAGATGAGCCGGCGCGACCGTCATCGCGCCGGCCAGTCCTTCACGACGTCACCCGGTAGACTTATCGTCCTTGGACTGCTCCTTATCATTGGCGTCGACTGGGACATCGGGCGTCGGAGCGTCCGCCTTGTTTTCGGCAACTGCGCTGGACTCGCCGATCCCGGCTTGGGCCGGATCGTCCGGGCTGTCGTCACCGGTGTCCCTTGCGATCTTTTCGAACACGACCTTCTGTTCGTCCGCTGACCAGGCGACGCGGACCTTGTCGCCATCCTCGATCCGCCCCGAGAGCAGTTCGCGAGCCAACTCGGTCTCCAGCTCCGACCGGATCAGCCGGCGTAGCTCGCGGGCACCGAATTCGGGACGGAAGCCGACCGCGCCGAAGTGATCCAGGATGCTCACATCGAGTTCGAGTTCGACGCCCTGGGTAAGGGCGGTCCGCTTCACCCGGTTGAGCTGCAACTCGACGATCTGGCGGATCTCCGACTGATTCAGCGAATGAAAGACGATGATCTCGTCGATCCGGTTGATGAACTCTGGCCGGAAATGACCGCGCAACACCTCCATCAGTTCGGATTTCTGCTTGGCCTCGTCGAACTCCCTGCTGCCGCGTTTCGTGAGGTTGCGCTGGATGATGTCCGAACCGAGGTTCGAGGTGGCGATGATGATGGTGTTAGTGAAGTCCACCACGCGGCCCTTGCCATCTGTCAGGCGGCCATCGTCGAACACCTGAAGCAGGATGTTGTAGACATCGGGATGCGCCTTTTCGATCTCGTCGAGGAGCACGACCGAGTAGGGCCGACGGCGCACCTTCTCCGTCAGCTGCCCGCCTTCGTCGTATCCGACGTAGCCCGGAGGTGCGCCAACCAACCGGGCAACCGAGTGGCGCTCGCCATACTCCGACATGTCGATACGGATCATCGCATCCTGGTCGCCGAAGATCACCTCGGCGAGCGTCTTGGCCAGTTCCGTCTTGCCAACCCCGGTTGGCCCGAGAAACAGGAAGGTCGCAGTCGGACCGGAACCTTCGCGCAGACCCGCACGCGCCAGGCGCACCGCATCGGCCACGGCGCGGATCGCTTCTTCCTGGCCGATGACGCGCTCGTGCAGCTTCTCCTCGAGCTTGAGGAGCTTGTCCTTCTCCTCGGTGGTCAGCTCCGTGACCGGAACGCCGGTGATCTTGGAGACGATCTGCGCGACGTGATCGGCGCGCACCTCGGCGGTCGCCGAAGCCTGGTCGCGCTTCCAGATTTCCAGAAGCTCGTCCAGCTCCTTCTGCTTCTGCTCCAGCTCCTTCTTCAGTTCTGCTGCTCGGTCGAATTGCTTGCGGGCTGCGGCATAATCCTGCTCGCGCTTGATCTGCGCGGCTTCGGCCTCCAACTCCTGGACGTCCACAGGGCGCGCTGTGGCGCTGATCTTCACCCGTGCGGCTGCCTGATCGATCAGGTCGATCGCCTTGTCGGGCATGAAGCGGCCAGTGATGTAGCGATCAGAAAGCTCGGCTGCCGCGACGATGGCCTCGTCGGTGATCGTCACCTTGTGGTGCGCCTCCAGCGTGTCGCGCAGGCCGCGCAGGATCATGATGACCTGAGCTACCGTGGGTTCCTCGACATAAACCGGCTGGAACCGTCGCTCGAGCGCCGCGTCCTTCTCGATGTATTTCTGGTACTCGTTGAGCGTCGTCGCGCCGATCAGGTTCAGCTCGCCCCGCGCCAGCGCCGGCTTGAAGGTGTTGGCGATGTCGAGACCACCTTCGCCACCGCCCTGGCCGGCGCCGACGATGGTGTGGATCTCGTCGATGAACAGGATCAGGCTGTCCTTCTCCTCGGTGATCTCCTTGAGGATCTTCTGGACTCGCTCCTCGAACTCGCCGCGATACTTCGACCCGGCCACCATCGAGTTGATGTTGAGCTCGACCAGCCGCTTGTCGCGCAGCGCCTCGGGCACTTCGCCCGCGACGATCCGTTGTGCAAGTCCCTCGACGATGGCGGTCTTGCCCACGCCGGGCTCGCCGATCAGCACCGGGTTGTTCTTTTTCCGGCGGGCCAGCACTTCGATCGTCGTCTCGATCTCGCGGGCGCGGCCGATGACGGGATCGAGCTTGCCCTCGCGGGCGAGCTTCGTCAGGTCACGGCTGAACTGGTCGAGATCGGGCGTGCTGGAAGGCGCCTCCACGCGGCCTTCCTCGGCTCCCTTGCCCACGACCTTGGTCACCTGCTGGCGAAGCGCCTGCGGCGTCAATCCGTATTTGCGCAGGATCGACGCGGCCAGGCCTTCACCTTCCTCGGCAAGGCCGATCAGAAGGTGCTCGGGACCGACATAGGAATGGCCGAGTTCGTTCGAGGCCATGAAGGCCCGGTTCAGCGCGTCCTTCAGGCGAGGACTTACGCCGATTTCGCCTTCCGTCTTGGCGTCTCCACGCTTCGCTTCCTTCTCGATCTGGCGCCGCAGATCGTCCACATCGACCTTGAACTGTTCCAGGATCGTCTTGACGACGTCAGACGAGGTCAATGCCAGAAGCAGATGTTCGGTATCGACCTCGCTACGCCCGAATTCCCCGGCCTTCTGTGCTGCATCCTGCAGCAGCTTGTTGCCCTGTTCGCTCAGCCGGTCGGCGATGGTGCGTCCGCCGCCGCGCCGCGATCCACGCCGCGGCGCGCCCTCGCCGAAAGTGGCGTCGACGACAGCGTCATCGCCATCACCCATAGAGCCGAGCGTGCCGCCTCGCAGCGGACTGTCACCAAAGAGGCTGCCGAAACCGCTCTCGCCGAAGAATTCGTCAAGAAGGGAACGCCGTCCGAACAAGGACTCCAGCGGCGAGGCGCTGCTCCCCGACCGGCGCGCCATTTCGCTGTAGTGCTGGTCGCAAAGCTCCATGTTCTGAACCCTGCCGTTCACCGAGGCGCGCACGCGCGCCGTCGCCGGGCGACCGCAAATATCGCAAGCTCCGTTCGCCATTCGTCTTCTCCGTTTTCATTATCCAGTCAGGGTTGTTCGCCTATCATCTGCGCCAGTGACAGTGTCACGCAGCGGCCGCTTCCGTTCTTTTCACCTTGGACCCAATTGCCACAAGATTGGGCTCGTCCAGTGTCTCTCGTTGCAGGAGATCCTGCGCCGATTGCTCGAGAATATCCAGATTGGTTTCAAGAAGGGTGAGGGTGCGCTTGAACACGCCATCCACGATGTCGCGCACCTTCGCGTCCATCCGCTCAGCAGTGGCGTCGCGGTAGCGGCGGTTCAGCTGACGTGACCCCCTGAAACTCCTCCAGGAATAGCTAGAGTCCGCCCCTTGAAAGGACGGACAGAATGAAGCGGTCAAGGTTCACGGAAGAGCAGATCATTGGGATCCTGCGGGAGCAGGAGGCCGGTGTAGCGACGTCGGAGGTCTGCCGGCGGCACGGCGTCAGCTCGGCGACCTTCTACAAGTGGAAGGCCAAGTTCGGCGGCATGGACGTGTCGGAGGCCAGGCGGCTGAAGGCGCTGGAGGACGAGAACGCGAAGCTGAAGCGGATGTTGGCGGACGCGATGCTGGACAACGTCGCGTTGAAGGACCTTCTGGGAAAAAAGTGGTGACGCCCGCTGCGCGTCGTGAGGCGGCGGCGCACCTGCGGTCTGCCTACGAGATGAGCGAGCGGCGGGCGTGCCGGGTGCTGGGCGTCGATCGTGCGAGCGTTCGCTACCAGGCCGCCCGGCCGGACGACGGAGTCCTCCGGGATCGACTGAAGGCATTGGCGCAGGAACGACGGCGGTTCGGCTATCGACGCCTGCACGTGCTGCTTCGACGCGAAGGCCACGCGGTGAACCGCAAGCGGGTCCAGCGGCTCTACCGCGAGGAGAAGCTGTCAGTTCGCCGCCGCGGCGGTCGCAAGCGGGCCATGGGCACGCGACGACCGCTGGAAACGCCGTTGGGGGCCAACCAGCGCTGGTCGCTGGACTTCGTCTCCGACCAGCTGACCGACGGCAGGCGCTTCCGCATCCTGATGGTGATCGACAACTGCACCCGCGAGTGCCTGGCGCTGGTGGCCGATACGTCGCTGTCGGGCGCACGCGTGGCGCGCGAGCTGGACGCCATCATCCAGCAGCGCGGGCGTCCGGAGACAATCGTCAGCGATAACGGCACGAAGCTGACCTCAAACGCCATCCTGACATGGGCCGACGAGGCCAACGTCGGCTGGCACTACATCGCGCCGGGCAAGCCCCAGCAGAACGGCTTCAACGAGAGCTTCAACGGCCGTCTACGGGACGAGCTGCTGAACGAAACTCTGTTCCGGTCGCTGCCACACGCCCGCATCGTGCTGGAATCCTGGCGGCGCGACTACAACGAAGCCCGGCCGCACTCCAAGCTCGGCTGGCTGACGCCGAAGGCCTATGCCGAGGCGCTTGCCGGAAAGATCGGCCGGCCTGCTGCGCTGGTTGATGGCTGCGCAGACCGGCCTCTTGCCAACCCCAACAACCCCAGCTCAGATCAACTACGGACTCTTGTTATGGCTGGATGAGAAACGGGGGTCACGTCACAGCCAGGACGACTGGTCGCCGGTGCCGAGAAAGCCGGGCCGATCGCTGTCGTAGCTGACATGCCCGAGGTCTTCGTCCATCCCGTACCGCGCGACCATGGCGCGGGCGATGTCGGTCGCCTTGACCAGATCGTCCGCCGCCCCGGTCGAGACATGATCGTAGATGATCTTCTCTTCTGCGCGCCCGCCAAGCAGGACTGCGATCTTGTTTCGGAATAAGTAGATATGGGCTTGACGGGGATTCGCTGTTAGGCGAAGGTCTCTTCATTGGAGAGACCGATGAATCTGCTC